>CAWBAJ010000014.1:0-70019 GCA_963786765.1 uncultured Actinomycetota bacterium
TCCCCCTCTTCTTGCGACAGCGGTTCCCCCACGTCCCACCCCGACTGCTCGTCGCAGGACGCGGGGAAGGCTCTCGGAGCGCGTGCAGCGGCTGCAGCGATTCCGACCCCGAGCCCCACGAGGCCGACCCCCACCCCCAGCAAGACGCCCACGGGCACGCCGACGGACAGCCCGAGCGACAGTCCGAGCCCGAGCGACAGCCCGAGCGACAGACCTCCAGCCCGAGCGACAGTCCCAGCCCGAGCGACAGTCCCAGCCCGAGCGACACTCCCAGCCCCAGCGACACTCCCAGCCCCAGCGACAGCCCGAGCGGCAGCCCCACCGACAGTCCTTCCTGCTGACGCAGCTGCTCACGGGACTGCTGTGCCGCCCCTGATCACCAGAGGAGGCGGCACAGCGGGTGTCGTGAGGGCTGGAAGAAGATGCTTCTGCGTGTTTCTGGGTGCTCTCTGCGGCCAACGGTAGACAGCGCGATACAGTCCGATCGTGGACCCGGTCCGCAACCCTTACGCGCCCGGCGCCGGTCAGCGACCGCCCGAGCTCGCCGGCCGGGACGAGCAGCTCCAGGCCTTCGACGTCGCTGCTCGAGCGGGTCGCCGCGGGCCGGCCGGAGCGCTCGCTGGTGCTGACCGGGCTGCGCGGGGTCGGCAAGACCGTGCTGCTCAACGCCATGCGCGGTCGGCGGCGTGCGCCGCGGCTGGGGGACCGGCAAGCTCGAGGCCCGGCCGGACCAGTCGCTGCGGCGGCCGCTGGCCGCGCGCTGCACCAGGCGGTCCGCGAGCTCGCGCCGCACGACGGAGGCGCCGACCACGTCCTCGGCGTGGTGAAGTCGTTCGCGCAGCGCGAGGACCGCCCGGCCGACCGACGCCAAGCTGCGCGACCGGTGGCAGCCGGGCATCGACGTCCCGCCGTGCGCGGGCGAGCCGACTCCGGCGACATCGAGATCGACCTGGTCGAGCTGCTCACCGACGTCGGCGGGCTGGCCGCCGACCCGGGCACGGCGTCGCGGTCTTCGTCGACGAGATGCAGGACCTCGGGCCCGACGACGTCTCCGCGCTGTGCGCCGCCTGCCACGAGATCAGCCAGCCGGGCTGCCGCTGGTGGTCGTCGGTGCGGGGCTGCCGCACCTGCCGGCGGTGCTGTCGGCCAGCAAGTCCTACTCCGAGCGGCTGTTCCGCTACGCCGCGCATCGACCGGCTGACCGCGCCGAGGCCGACCGGGCGCTGCGCGCGCCGGCCGCCGACGAGGACGCCGACTACGACGACGACGCGCTGGCCGCGATGTACGCCGCGACCGGCGGCTACCCCTACTTCTCCAGGCCTACGGCAAGGCGGTCTGGGACGCGCGCCGCGCTCGCCGATCACGGTCGGCCGACGTCGCGGTCGCCGCGCCGGAGGCCGAGGGCGAGCTCGCCGTCGGCTTCTTCGGCTCGCGCTACGAGCGGGCCACGCCGGCCGAGCGCGAATACCTGCGAGCGATGGCCGACCTGGCGGCGACCTGACGGCCGGACGCCGACGGCGTCGAGCCGACGGCGCGCTGCCGACCGCCGCCGTCGCCGAGTGCTGGCCCGAAGCCGCAGTCGCTGTCGCCCGGCCCGGGACGGGCTGATCAAGAAGGGCCTGGTGTACTCCGGCGAGCGCGGCCGGATCGCGTTCACCGTGCCGCACTTCGGGCGGTACCTGCGGAAACACGGCGGGACTAGTCATGACCCGGCTGTCGGTCGCGGTGCGCCCGTCGGCCGACGTGGTCGCGACGCTCGCCGAGCTGTCGCGGCCGCCGCTGCCGGGCGTGGTCTGGGCGCTTCCCGAGCAGTGGATCGTGAAGATCCGTCCGCTCGGCCACGTGGACGAGCGACTCGTGCCCGGTCTCGCCGACGCACTGCAGGATGCACTCGAGGCGCTCCGCCCGCTCGTTGCGTTCTCGGCCCCGCGACGGTGCGGCTGTCCGGGCAATGGCTCGCGGTTCCGGTCACGGGGCTCGAGCAGCTCGGTCGCGCTGTGTTCGAAGCGACCGAGCCGATCGTGCCCGTGACGCACCCGCAGTCGTTCCGCACCGACCTGGTCCTGGCCCGGGGCCGCGTGCCGGCGGAGCTCGCCGGCACGCCGATGAACGGCTACTGGCAGGCGGACGTCGTGGCACTTGTCGCCGACCGCTCGGCGCCGGGCCACCCGCGGCTCGTGGACCTCGTCAGCGTGCCGCTCGAACCAAAGCGCTGATCATGCAACCGGGTCCGATCATGGAAGACCACCATGATCGGACCCGGTTGCATGATCAGCGGGAAAGCGCGGTGCTCAGGCCTGCTTGACGGCCGCGATCTCCAGCACGAGCTTGATCTTGTCGCTGACGAGGAATCCGCCGGCCTCGAGGGCGGCGTTCCACACCAGGCCCCAGTCCTTGCGGTTCAGCGTCGCGGTCCCCTCGAACCCGGCGCGCTGGTTGCCGTACGGGTCCTTCGAGAGGCCGCCGAACTCCCAGACGATCTCCACGGGGTGGGTGACGCCGGCCACGGTCAGGTCACCGTCGGTGATGACCTCGTCGCCGTCCATCTTGACGAGGGTGCTGCGGAACGAGATCTGCGGGTGCGACTCCACGTTGAAGAAGTCGGCGCTGCGCAGGTGGCCGTCGCGCTGCTCGTTGCCCGTGCTGACGCTCGCGGCGTCGATGTCCACCCAGAGCGACGAGTTCTCGGCGCTGGTGGCATCGATCGTGGCACCGCCCGTGTAGGTCTCGAAGCGGCCGCGGGTGGTGGCGACCATGGCGTGCTTGGCGGCGAAGCCGACGGTGCTGTGCACCGCGTCGATCTGCCAGGTGCCGGTCAGCTCTGCGGGGAACGTGCTCATGAGGGAATCTCCTCCAGTGGTGGGAGCGGGGGAGCGGGTGGCTCCACCGCGACAGTTGAAGCCTAAAGCGTCTGTCTTGATGCGTCAACCGTCTGCGTGTCGCCAGTGTTCCCGGTAGTTCGGTGAAGCGCCTGCGAACCCGCCGTGAACATCAGCCCCCCGGGCTCGAAGCGGCGAAACGGGCAAGACGGGGGAGCGATACTCCCGCTGTGACGCTCCCCGACACTCCGCTGTGGCAGCCTGGCCAGGTGGCTGAGCACAGTCCCTTGGTGATCGCTCACCGTGGCGCCAGCGCGCACGAACCCGAGCACACGCTGGCCGCCTACACCGAGGCGATCAAGGCGGGATCAGACGGCCTCGAGTGCGACGTCCGGCTGACCGCCGACGGACACCTCGTGTGTGTGCACGACCGCTCGGTGCGGCGGACCTCCAACGGCCGCGGTCTGGTCTCGACGCTCGAGCTCACCGATCTCGAGGGCCTGGACTGGGGCTCATGGAAGGCGCGTGAGGACGCCGGGGACGAAGAGCCCGACGTCGTCAGCACCGACGACCGCTCGCATCTGCTGACCCTCAAGAAGTTGCTGTCCCTGGTGGCCGACACCGACCGCCGGGTGGAGGTGGCGATCGAGACCAAGCACCCGACGCGGTACGGGGGACTGGTCGAGCGCAGGCTCACGGAGCTGCTCCAGCACTTCGGCTGGGCCGGCGACCCCGAAGGGCCCGTCCGCGTGATGAGCTTCTCGCTGCTGGCGGTCCGCCGGATGCGCCAGCTGGCCCCCGCCGTCCCCCGGGTGTTCCTCATGAAGCAGGTCCCGTTGCCCTTCCGGGACGGCTCCCTGCCGCCGGGCGTCGACACCGCAGGCGTCGACATGGGCATCCTGCGCCGTCACCCCGCCTACATCGAGCGCTTCCGGGAGGGCGGTAACCGCGTGTTCGTCTTCACCGTGGACCACCTCGCGGACGTGGACCTCTGCCTCGCCGCGGGGGTGGACGCGATCATCACCAATCGGCCGGGCGACGTGCTCCGGCACCTTTCCCGCTGATCCTGGGTCCTGGTGGTGCTCGCTTCCGCGAGCGGATCTCGGCGGTCGCTGGGACCCTCGTGAAGAGCCCGCGAATCATTGCGGTCAGGGCCGCCTCGACCACGAGGCGTGGTCGGAACGAACGTTTGGAGGAACGGGACGGGGGGTATGGCCACCTTGGCGGAGCATGGGAAGCCGCCGGTAGACGCGGGTGGAAACGACCGCCGGCACGGACGCCAGGACGAAAGGGGACGCTCGGTGAACGCCCCAGACGCGGCTCCGCAGCCCTACGTGGCATCGAACGTCCTGCGGGTCCGTCACGAGCCGTCCGCCGTCAGCTCCGCGCGCCGGCACGTCCGGCGCGAGCTGGCTGCCGAGCACCTGCCAGAGCCCCTGCTCGACGACGTCGAGGTCGTCCTCTCCGAGCTCATGGGCAACGCCGTGCGCCACGCCCGGCCCATTGCGGGCGGCGTCCTCCTCGTCGGCTGGCGAATCTCGGACGACGAACTCACGCTTCGCGTCACGGACGGCGGTTCGATGAAGCGCATCGAACCCCGGGAGTCCTCCCCGATGGCCGACTCGGGGCGTGGGCTGCACATCGTCGAGCGCCTGGTGAGCGCTTGGGGCGTGACCGACCACGCCGGGAGCCTTCGCACCGTGTGGGCCGTCCTCCCCGTGCACGAGCGCCCCGTCACGCTCCGCCTCGTGCGCTCCTGACCAGGCGCTGCGCGCTGCTCGTCCCGGCCACGCTCCGCCTCGTGCGCTCCTGACCAGGCGCTGCGCGCTGCTCGTCCCGGCCACGCTCCGCCTCGTGCGCTCCTGACCAGCCGATCGGTCCCGTGAGTTCGGCTCGGTAGGGTCGCGGGAGCACCCCCACCTGGAGGCCTCCCCCATGGGCAAGAAGTCACGTTCCTCGTCCGCTGCCGTCGCGGTCGCAGAACACCCCGCCGAGGTTCCCGTCGTCGGCATGCGCGAGCCCTGCCCCTGCGGCTCCGGTCGCCGCTACAAGGCGTGCCACGGCCGGGCCGGCCGCGCCGAGTCGGTGCGCTTGGTGACGCGGCCCTTCGAGGGACTTCCCTGCGAGGCCGACTGGGTGGCGCTTCGCGAGATCGTCCCGGCGGCCACGGCCACCGTGCGGACCATGGCAGAGCACGGCGCCCGCGACGTCACCGTCACGACCGTGCTGCCGATGGCATGGCCCGCGATGCACCGTGCCGACGGAGCGGTGCTCATCGGCCTCCAGACTCAGGGCGGTTCGGGGGACCCGAGCCGGGACGCCGCGGCCGCGTTGCTCGCCGCGCTCGCGGCCCCGCCCGGGACGCCGGTGGCGCCGGGGAACCTGCCGGGCCCCGGTCCCCGGCTGCAGGACGTTCTCGAGCCCGGCCTGCCGTTCGACGTCGACGTCCACCCAGGCTTCGACTTCTGGCTCGCCGGCGTCGAGGAGGTGACGCCCGAGGTACGCGAGTCCCTGGAGCGCGCCAACGCCGCGGTCGTCCCCACCCGCCGGCTGACGTCGGTCGACGGCGCCTACTGGTGCGAGGTCGGCTCCCGGCGCCACCTGCGCTGGGTCCTTCCCCAGCCCGAGGACCGTCTGCTCGACGCCCTCGCCCGGCTGCACGCCGCCGAGCGCTCCGTCCTCGTCGAGGGCTCCCGCTACGTGGGGGCCTTCCGCGCCGACGGCCTGCTGGTCCCCGTCTGGGACCTGCCTGCAGACACGGACGCCGACGAGCTCGAGCAGCCGGCCGCCGCCTTCGCCGAGCGACTCGAGGAGGCTCTCTCCGAGCCCGCGCCCCTGACCGCGGACGAGCGCCGGGCCCGCGCGGGCGTCGTCAGCCGCCAGCTCACCCTGCGCTGACGGACGCGGGCATGAGCGGGCAGACGGGCGGCTTCGCGACGGGCGACCCCTCGACCGGCGGAACCCGGATCGGCGCGGCGACTCAGGTCGGTGTGATCGTCCCTGCGAAGGACGAGGCCGCCCGGATCGCGTCGACCGTCGCGGCACTCGTGGCGTTGCCGGGGGTGGCCGCCGTGGTCGTCGTGGACGACGGGTCCACGGACGACACCGCCGCGCGGGCCCGGGCGGCGGGTGCCGACGTCGTCCGGCACGCCCGCAACCGCGGAAAGGCCGCCGCCCTCGAGACGGGCGCGGCTCGCCTCGCCGTGCTCGAGTCGCGCTCCCGCGGCTCGGCGGACGCCGCCGGCGCTACCTGGGCGAGCAGCGCAGGCCGGCCGCTGCTGCTGGTCGACGCCGACCTCGGGGACACGGCCGCGAACACCCTGGTGCTCGCCGAGCCCGTCCTCGCCGGGGAGGCGGACCTCGCCATCGCCGTCCTGCCCCCGCAGTCGCGCCCGGGCGGCGGGCGCGGCTTCGTGGTGCGGCTCGCGCGGCGCGGCATCGTCCAGGCCACGGGGTGGACCGCCACCCAGCCCCTGTCGGGGATGCGCTGCCTCACCCGGGAGGCGTTCGAGGCCGCCCGCCCGCTGGCGCACGGGTGGGGGGTCGAGACCGCCATGACGATCGACCTGCTCACGGCGGGCTACCGCGTCGTCGAGGTGCCCTGCGACCTGCAGCACCGCGTCACCGGCGCGGACTGGCGCGGACAGGTGCACCGCCTCCGGCAGTACCGCGACGTCGCCCGCGGCCTGGCGGTGCGGCGGGCCCGTCGGGCCGCCCCGTTGCGGGTGCTCCGCCGGTTACCGCGACGCGTCGAGCTGCGCTCACGCCCGTGACGGACGAGCCGGATGGCGCGTCGCCGTCCTCGGGCTCCGATGCCAGGCCGGGAACGGGCGAGCCGGATGGTGGCGCGCCGGCTCGCCGGCTCGCCCGCACTGCGATCGTCGCCGGCGCACTGGCGGTGGTGCTGCTCGCCGGGGTCTCGCTTCTCGGCGTGTCCGCGGCCGTGCCCCCGATCGGGCCGCCCTCCGCCGCCCCGCCCTGGCAACTCGGCCTGCGCCCCTCGGCGTGGCTCGTCACCGCCGCGCTGTGGCTGACGGCTGCCCTCGGGACCGTGGCCGTCGGCGCGGGCCTGCGGGCCGTCGCCGCGGGAGCCCGGCCGCGACCGCGCCACGTCGCTCTCGCCGTGGCGGCCGCCGTGGCGGTGCTCGTCGCCGTCCCGCCGCTGGGTTCCGCCGACCACCTCTCCTACGCCGCCTACGGCCGGATCGCCACCCAGGGCGCCGACCCGTACCTGACCCCGCCGAGCGGCTTCCGGGGCGGCAGCGACCCTGTCGCGTCCGCCGTCCAGCCGCCCTGGCAGGACACGCCCAGCGTGTACGGCCCCGTCGCCACCGGCGCGATGGCCTCGGTGTCGTTCGTCGCCGGGCCGTCGGTCCGCCGAACCGTCTGGTTGTGGCAGCTGCTGTGCGGCTCGGCCTTCCTGATCGTGGCGTGGCTGCTCGACCGCGCGGTGCGAGCGGATCCGGAGGGCCGCGCCCGTGCCGCCGTGCTGTGGACGCTCAACCCGCTGCTGCTCGGCCAGCTCGTCCTCGGCGCGCACGTCGACGTCCTCGCTGCGGCGTTCGCGGTGGCCGGCCTCGTCGCGGGTGCCCGGCGTCCCCTTGTCGCCGGGGCCCTGCTCGGGGCGGCGGTGTCGGTCAAGGCGCCCTACGCGCTGTTCGGCGTCGCGCTGCTGTGGGGGGTGCGGGGATGGCCGCGGCGGGACCTGCTGCGCACCGTACTGCTCGGGCTGGCCGGCGTCCTGGTCGTCGCGGTGCCCGCCCACCTCGCCGCGGGACCCCACGTCTTCGACCAGCTGTCCGCCGCCAGCCGGTACGTGTCCATCGCCACCCCGTGGCGCGCCATCTCGAACGCCGTCGACCTGCTGATCGCGCCGGGGGCCCTCCGGCCGTTGGTGACGCCCCTGGCGCTGGCGCTCGGCCTGGCGCTCGGCGCGCTCGTCGCCCGCCGCCGCCTGCTGCCTGCCGCGATCGCGGCGGCCCGGCCCGGCCCGGTGCCGCCATCCGTCATCGCGGTTGCCGCGGGCTTGACCGCGGGTTGGCTGCTCACCGCGCCGTACGCCCTGCCGTGGTACGCCGCCCTGGCCTGGCCCGCCCTCGCCCTCGCGCCCGCCACGGCGCTCGACCGCGCGCTGCTCGCACAGCTGACCGTGCTGACCGTCGCCTACGTGCCGGGCCGGGTCGTCGGGCTCACGCCGAGCGTGGAGACGGTCACCCTCGCTCTGCGACGCTACGCGGCACCGGTGCTGCTGGCGGCCCTGATCGTGGCGGTGGCTCGGTGGGCCTGGCAGGGCGGCCGGACGCCGACGGCGCCGGCAGCCGTGCGGGCGCAGCGGGACCCGGTGAGCTGACCGCACGCAGCGCGCACGCCAGGACGGCGGGCAGCGCCAGCATCGCCGCCACCGGGGGGATCGCCGCGCCGGAGTCGTTCACAGCGAAACCCGCGACGAGCAGCACGGCGAGAGCGGCCAGCCCGGGACGCAGCGCCGGCGCGCGTTCGTAGGCGACCGCCAGCCATTCGAGCCGCCAGCGGCGGGGGCTGGCCAGCACCACCGCGACGGCGACCCCGACCAGCGGCAGGACCAGCTGGACAGGTGAGCTGGTGACGATGCCCAGGTTCTGCTCGATCTTCCGGGTGACGACGTCGAGGCCGCCCCCGTCGAGCACGGTCTGCACGAAACGGCCGAGGTGGGTGCGGTCGCCCGGAGGCCGCAGCCAGTCCCCGAGAGCCAGGACCGCGAGGACGGCGACGGTGCCCACCCCGACGGCCAGCACCCGGCGCCAGGTCAGTCGCACTCCGCCGACGCGCAGAGCGAGATACGCGAAGGCGGGAACGAGTGCCGGGGGACCGCCGAAGTCGCTGCCGAGGCCCGGGAACCCATCGACGACGGTCGCGACGACGCCTACCGAGACGACTGCCGCCAGCGCGGCTCGCGGACGCCGGGCGCGGACGAACGGATCCGCCACGGCGGCCGCGAACAGCAGGGCGCCCGCGGCGAAGAGGGCGAAGCCCGGGTTGGAGAAGCCGTAGAACCTGCCGCCCACCAGTGGCTGGCCGCCGATCAGCGCGGTCAGTGACAGCCGGGAGCCGGTCGCGACGTCAGCGGTCAGGACCAGCGCCGTCAGCGCGCCGGCGGCGCCCACGGGCCCGAGCAGGGCCCGGCGCCAGGGCCCGGCGAGGGCGACCGCGCCCAGCACCAGCGTCACCACGGCAACCGCGGCCGCCAGGGCGACCGCAGCTCGATCGGCTCTCCACCACGGCCAGAGGTTGGCGCCGAACGTGGCTGCGGGCAGCAGGGCCCCGACGACGGCGACGGCAGCGGTCACCCGGGCTGCACGAACCCACGACGGCTGGCCGGAACGCCTCCGCCGCACGGTCAGCGCGACCCCGCCAGCGAGCAGCAGGAGTTCGAGGGCCAGGGCGGCGGCGAAGAACGGCGCCACGATGGGGTCGATGGTCTCGGCGGGGCGGGCGAGATCCGCCAGGCGCTGCAGCCGGGCGTCGGCGACGGCATTCGCGCCTCCGCCCGCGCTGGTGGCGGTTCCCGTCCCGGTGCCGTCGGGGAACGCGACCGGCACGAGCGGCGATCCGACAGCACCGGCCGGTTGGGCCACGCCGAGGGCGGTGAGCAGCGTGGGCAGCACGTCCGTGACCTGGACGAGGCCGTCCTGGCGGGTCGAGGGGCTGCGCAGCAGGCCGTCGAAGCTGCCGCCACCAGGCGCGGGCCCCCGCGCGGCCGCGAGCTGCATCCGGGCCTGACCACCGGCATCCGCCAGCGAGGTGACGAGGACGGTCGCGCCGGGAGGCAGCGCGTCGAGGACCGCGCCGACGCGGGCGTCGACCGCTGCCAGCTGGGCGGCCTGGTCAGGGGAACCGCCCGAGCGCACGTCGCCCACGTCGACGGCGACGAGCCGGGCCCCGGTGCCGAGGGCCGCGGTCAGCTGCCCGGCAAGGGTGGCCGGGGACTGGGCCGGGTCCACGGCGCCGGAGGGACCGGCGGGCAGCCCGGGCCATGCCGCGCCGACCTGTCCGTCGCGATCTGCGAGCGCCAGCACGGCGCCAGGGCCGACGGCGGCGGCGGCGACACCGGCGGCCCCGAGGGTGTCTCCCAGCAGGCCCACGGTGGCGTCCCCCGGCGAGGCCGCGGCCAGCCGGCGGTAGACGTCCCACCGAGCCGCGGTCGTGGGAGAACCGGGCGGGGCGGTGCCGGCGTCCGGGGTGCGGCATGCCCCGGGCTCGTCGGCCGCGCGGGCCCCCGCCGACACGGCGAGCCACCCGTCGACTGGGCAGGCGCTGGTCCGGACGCTGCGAGCCGAGCTGACCGCGACAGCTCCCTCGCGCAGCAGGCTCCGCAGGGCCGGGGTGGCGGACCCGGTGTCCGACCACCTCACGCCGCCGGTCCCGAGAAGCACGACCGGCCCGGGTACCTTCTCTGCCGAGGACTGACGCGTCGTCGCGGCGGAAGCCTGCGCGGCGGGAGCGACGACCGTCCCGGCGAAGGCTGCGACGAGGGTCAGCGGCACGGTCGCAAGGACGCTGCGACGGGCCAGGATGCGGCCTGCGCGGCGGGTGCCAGGGGCGCGGCCGGCGCGCGCCGTTCGGGCGCGGAGCGACGGTCGCGGCCTGAAGAACACCTGACCAGGCTACGGGCAGGGGAATCGGCTCCGGGACGACGGCGGGGGCGGCCCGGCTGCTTGCCGGACCGCCCCCGCGTGCCCCCTCCGGCCCGACCGGCCGTCGCGGACGGGCACGACCCCCCGGTCCCGCCGGCCGCGCGCCCCCGTGGCGTCGCCGCTCGGGCGCGGTCTACGGGTTGGCCGACGGCGTCAGCCCTGGATCGGCCGCCGGCGCTTCCGTGCGGGACTCGAGCTGCGCGATGAGGGCCAGGACCACCTTCGTGCGGTCACGCACGCCGGCGGCGTCGAGCGCCGCCCGGTACGCGTTCACGGCCGCCGCCGTCTCACCGGCCGCGCGGAAGCGCTCGGCGAGGTCGCGCCAGGAGAGCGCACTGGCGCGACCCGGGTTGTTCATCGCCTGCAGGTCGGCGGCGGTCGTCCACTGGTCCACGGCCTCGCCGTTGCGTCCCTGAGCGGCCAGGGCGTCTCCGAGCGCTCGGTACGCCAGGCCGAGGGGCTTGGCGTTCGCCTCGATGGGCATGCGCTGAGTGGCCCGGCGCGCCAGGGCCTCAGCCTCCGCCGGGTCCGATGCGAGCAGCGCGACCCGGGACGTCAGCTCCTCGTGCTCCACGACGTCGACCTCGCTCCCCAGCCGGCGCACCTCGCCCCGGACCTGCTCGAGGAGACTCGCGGCCTCTCTCACATCGGGCTCGTCGGACGCGAGCAGCACCCTGACCACGTCGAGCTTCAGGCGCGCCAAGTCCCGGGTGTCACCCAGCTCCCCGAGGTTGGCAAGGGCGCGACGGCTCAGGTACAGCGCGTCGGTCAGGCGGCCCTCGCGCTCCGCCAGCAACGAGGCGTTCCAATACAGCGCCGCCTGACCGCCCTTGCTCCCGGCGGCGCCGGCGTCGTCGATCAACCGTCGCGCCCAGGCGGAGGCATGGGCTTCGTCGCCGAGGTCGGCGTAGGCGAGCATGACGGTGGAGGCGAGCATGAAGTAGTCGTCCGTGCGCTCGAGGTCCTGCTGCCGGCAGACCTCGAGGGCTTGCTCGCCGACGGCAACCGCCCGCGTCAGGTTGCCCGCCTCGGAGTGGCAGAAGCAGAGGTGCACAGCGACGCGCGGAACGGACAGATGAGGGTCGCCGGCCATCGCGCGCTCCAGAAGCGGCGTCAGGGTGACAACAGCCGCAGGGAGATCTCCGGTGTGCTCCTGCGCACGGGCCAGGAGCAGGGAGGCCTCGGCGGAGCTGGCCGCCGGCAGGCCTGGCTCGGCCAGCAGCGCGGTCAGGCGGGAGATCGCGGCCTCCGCGCCGTCGTGACGAAGGGCGAGCTCGGCATAGGCCAGCTCGAGCTGGAGCCGCCGCTCGTGCTCGGACGGTTCGCCGTCAAGCAGCTCCGTGGTGGAGCATCCGAGCTTCGAGGCGAGTTGCGCCGCCACGGCGGGGCTCGGCCGACGCCGGCCTGACTCGAGCAGTGAGATGTAACTGGGTGACAAGCCGTCACCCGCCAGCTCGGTCTGGGACAGCCCTGCCGCACGTCGAAGCGTGCGCAGACGGTCAGGAAAGGTCGTCACTCTGTCCTCACAGCGGCCGGGACGCCCTCAGGCTCGTAACCCTATGGACGCGAATAGTTACTAAAGGTACTGATGGGTGCAAAATCGGCGTTCCTCTGTCACGATCGGTCTGACCACCAGTCATAACCCTTCGTGACAGAGGAGTCCCCGTGTCTCGCCGAACCTCCGCCCGTGTCGCCGCCCTCCTGTCCGCCCTTGCCCTCGCCCTCGCCGGGGTCGCCGCGACGACCACCGCCGACGCATCCGTCAGCGCGACCGGGTGCTGCACCGGCCACGCGTGATCCTGGGAGCACCCACGTCGGTGTTGCACCACCGGCCCGAGAAGTCCCTCGGCAGGGAGCGGGAAGGCGATGGCCCGTACGCCCAACCGCTCCCTGCCGTATGTCGCCGCTGAGTGACTGTCTTTTCGGGCGGTCATAACATCGGTGACACATGCTTAAGTTAGTCATAGGTGCGCTGACTGTCCAGTCATAAGTCGATGACAGCTGTCATCCCGCTCCTTCGGCTCAGTGTGCGCCCCTAGCCCGGGCCCGCGCAGGAACTACCCGCCCCTCCACCGACTCTCTCCGGGCTGGATCGCTTTCGCGGTGCTGATTGCGATTCAGGTCCGCACGACCAGGGCGGCAGGCTGCACCTTCTGCGCGCAGTACGCGCGCCATGCCCGCCGGATCGCCGTCGAGCTGGACGTGCAGCGGCTTCTCCGCGCTCACCTCGACGCGCCGGCAAGTGAAGTGCTCGACGACGGGGTGTCCCCAACGGCTTCGGGTCAGGACGGCGCCGATGACGGCCATCCAGCCGACGACACCGCGGGGGGCCACGACGACGACGTCCAGACGGCCGTCGTCGATCCTCGCCTCCGGCAGCAGGCGCACTCCGCCCGTCAGCTCGCCGCAGTTGCCGACGATCACACTGCGGAGGCGCCGGCGGAGCGGCTCGTCGTCGTCCAGCTGCAGCACCACCTTCGTCTGCCGCCCCCGGAGCCGGCGAGTGCCGGCCACCACATAGGCCCACCAGCCCACCCTTTCCTTCAGCCGGTGGCCGACGGTCGCCATGACTTCGGCGTCGAAGCCGAGCCCGGCCATGACGAGGAAGGTCTCCTCCCGCGGCGGCCGGTCCTCACCCGAGACGTCGACCTGGACCCGCCCGACGTCGATCTTGCGCTCCACGCCGGTCAGGGCCACGGACAGCGCCGCGTCGAGATCGCTGTACGGCACCGGGAGATTGCGGGCGAACAGGTTGCCCGTGCCGGCGGGGAGCAGCCCGAGCGGGACTCCCGTCCCCGTCAGCGCGCTCGCCACCGCGCGGACGGTGCCGTCCCCGCCGTAGGCGATCACGGCGTGCGCGCCCGCGCGCAGGCCCACCCTGGCTTGTCCGGCGCCCGGGTCCTCGATCGTCGTCTCCAGCCACACCGGGCGGGCCCACCCGAGCTCGACGCTCCGCTCCTCCAGCCACTCGATCTCGCCCTCGGCGTCCGCGTACTTCGTCGGGTTGGCCACGACGACGGCCCAGGGCGGCTCGACGCCCGGCTCCGCGGTGGTGGCGGCCGGGGCCGCCGGCGTGCCGGCGTCCCGCGAGCGCGCCAGAGCAGCCGCACCGTGGCCCCGGTGGCGCCCAGCGCGAGCAGCAGGGCCGCCACCTGGGCGGCGTCCACCGCGGTCGACATGGCCGCACGGTAACGCGGAGTGTGGGCGAGCCGGAGGCCTGCCGCGCCGCGATCCCTCGCCACTGCACGTCGAGGACGGGCGACGGGCCCACAGGGGCATCGACTAGTCTCACACTGTGATCGACCTGCGTCGCCTGCGTGAGGATCCGGACGCCGTGCGCGCCAGCCAGCAGGCCCGCGGTGCCGACGCCGGCCTCGTCGACGCCGTTCTCGCCGCCGACGAGCGGCGACGGGCGGCCCTCGCGGAGTTCGAGCGGGTCCGTGCGGAGCAGAAGTCGCTGGGCAAGCAGGTCGCCGCGGCGTCCGGGGAGCAGCGCCAGGAGCTGCTGCGCCGGGCCCGCGAGCTCGCCGACCGGGTGAAGGCACTGCAGGGCGAGGTGGACGCCGCGGGCGAGGAGTTCGACCGCACGGCGCGGCGGATCGACAACGTGGTCGAGGCCGGGACGCCGTCCGGGGGCGAGCAGGACTACGTCGTGCTCCGCGAGGTGGGCAGCCCCCGGGACTTCGCCGCCGAGGGCTTCGAGCCGCTGGACCACCTTGCACTGGGCGAGCGGCTGCGGCGCCATCGACACCGAGCGCGGCGCGAAGGTCTCCGGGCCCGGTTCTACTTCCTCACCGGCGTCGGGGCCCGGCTGCAGCTCGCCCTGCTCAACTGCGCGATGGACCGGCGGTCGCCGAGGGCTTCACGCCGGTGATCACGCCGACCCTCGTCAAGCCCGAGGTGATGGCGGGCACCGGGTTCCTCGGCGCGCACGCCGACGAGGTCTACCACCTGGCCCGGACGACCTCTATCTCGTGGGCACCAGCGAGGTGGCGCTCGCCGGGTACCACGCCGGCGAGATCCTGGACCTGTCCGGCGGCCCCCTGCGCTACGCGGGCTGGTCGGCGTGCTACCGCCGCGAGGCGGGCTCCTACGGCAAGGACACCCGCGGAATCATCCGGGTGCACCAGTTCCACAAGGTCGAGATGTTCGTTGCGTGCCGGCTCGAGGACGCCGCCGCCGAGCACCGGCGGCTGCTCGAGTGGGAGGAGCGGATGCTGAAGGCGGTGGAGCTGCCCTACCGGGTCATCGACGTGGCAGCCGGCGACCTCGGCTCCAGCGCCGCCCGGAAGTTCGACTGCGAGGCCTGGCTGCCCACGCAGAACCGGTGGCTCGAGCTGACGTCGACGTCCAACTGCACCACCTACCAGGCCCGCCGGCTCGACGTCCGGGAGCGGAACCCGCACGCTCAGGAGTCGGCAACCGCCCCGTCGCCACGCTCAACGGCACGCTCGCGACGACGCGCTGGATCGTGGCCCTGCTCGAGAACCACCAGCTGCCGGACGGCTCTGTGCGGGTTCCGGAGGCCTTGCGGCCCTACCTCGGCACCGACGTCCTCAAGGCGCCGTGACAGTCCGCGAACAGCTTCTGATCGCCCTCGACGTCGACGGGACGATCATCGACTACGACGAGGCCCTCAGCGAGCGCGTCCGGAACGCCGTCGCGGCGGTCGTGCGGGCGGGCCATCACGTCGTCGTCGCCACCGGGCGCTCGCTGCCGGGGACGCTGCCCGTGCTCGACCGGCTGGGACTGACCGAGGGCTGGTGTGTCTGCAGCAACGGGGGCGTCACGCTGCGCCTCGATCCCGCGCTGCCCTACGGGTACGAGGTCACCGACCTCGTCACGTTCGACCCCGCCCCGGCGCTGCGCCTGCTGCGCGAGCACCTACCGACGGCGCTGTACGCCGTCGAGGATGTCGGCGTCGGGTTCAAGCTGACCGCGCCGTTCCCACCGGGGGAGCTCTACGGCAACCTCGAGTACGTCGACTTCGAGGAGCTGCTGGCCACTCCCGCGACCAGGGTCATCGTCCGCAGCCCGGAGCACACGCCGCAGGACTTCCTGCGGATCGTCGAGGACGTCGGGCTGCACGGGGTCGGCTACGCGGTCGGGTGGACCGCGTGGCTCGACCTCGCCCCCGACGGCGTGAGCAAGGCCTCGGCGCTGGAGCCGGTGCGGGCGGCCTGGGGGTGGACGCGGAACGGACCATCGCGGTCGGCGACGGCCGCAACGACGTCGAGATGTTCCAGTGGGCGGCGAGATCGGTCGCGATGGGGCAGTCCGGCCCGGAGTTGCGCGCGGTGGCGTCGGAGCTGACGGGTCCGGTCGAGGACGACGGCCTCGCCGACGTGCTCGAGCCCTTGGCCGCCCTGGCGGATGCTCACTGAGCTGCCGGCAAGGGCGTGCGGAACGAGGGCGGCTCGCCGTTCGTCGTCCTGGGACACAGCGGTGCAGTCGCCGAGGGTGCCCGCGCGGCCGCGGCAGAGGAGACTGACGGGGCTGTCGAGGGCAGCCGTCCGACCAGGCAGGGGAGACGCCATGAGCACCGACGTGCAGGGCGGGCGCCCGCTGGGGCGCTTCCGCGTGCTCGGTTTCCCGGTGCACATCGACCTGACCTTCGTGCTGTTCGTGGGCTTCCTGGGGTTCTCGCAGGGGTTGACTCTCAGCGAGCTCGTGGTGTGGGTGCTGGTCGCGGTCGTGTCCGTGCTGCTGCACGAACTCGGTCACGCCGTCCTCGCCCGGCGGACCGGGGCGAGCCCTGCGATCACCCTGATGGCGATGGGCGGCGTCACGACCTACTCGCCGCCCCGGCAGCTGTCCCGCCTGGAGTCGCTCGGTATCTCGCTGGCCGGCCCGGCCGTGGGGCTCGTGCTCGGCGGCGCGCTGGTGCTGCTGCGACCGGACGAGGACCCGCCGGGGCTGGTCGGGTTCGCGCTGCGGCGGCGATCTTCACGACGGTGGGGTGGAGCCTGTTCAACCTGCTGCCCATCGTTCCTCTGGACGGCGGCCAGGCGCTACGCGAACTGCTGCCCGGTGAACCGATCGCCCGGGCGAAGCGAGCGGCGGTCGTGTCGATCGTCCTGGCCGTCGTGCTCGCGCTGGTCGCCGCTCCAGAAGAACTGGATCGGCACGTTCGGGCTGGTCCTGGCGGCGTTCCTCGTGCTCGCCAACGTGATGCAGCTGCGCGGCCTGTCGGCGGCGCGGCGTCCGCACGAGGTCGCGAGCGGGGACGGTGCCGGCGAAGGCAACGAGGTCCTGCGGCTGCTGTGGGAGGGCCGGCCGGCCCAGGCGCGAGCTGTTCTCGAGGGCATGGCGCAGTTCGAGGGCTCCTCGGGTGCGGACGCCGACCTCGCCCTGCACGGCGCGGTCCTGGCGACGACCGGCGAGCGCGGAGCAAGGGTTCGCCCTGCTGTACCAGGAGTGGTCCCGGCGCGAGGGCGACCAGCACGTCACGGGCCTCATAGCGCTCTCGCACCTGCTGCTGGGGGAGTGGCAGGACATCGCCCGGCTGTTGACCGGGCCGTCCGCGGCGATGGTGCCCGTGCCCATCGTCGTCCGGGCGATCTTCACCGCTCGGGCGAGTGGCGACGAGGACAGCGCCCGAAGGATCGAGGACGCCGCGCGTCGCGCAGGACTGCTACCGGCGCCCGGAGGCTGAACCGCTCCGGTCGCCCTGGCGTGCCAATACGTAACGTAATCGGACTGTCACGCTAAGGTTCCTCACGCAAGCCGCCCGGCAGCGTGAGGAAGAGCGATGGCCCCAGAGCAGCAGAGCCCGGCCCTGAACGACCCCGGGGTCGACAACCTCTTCGAGACGGTCATGCGCGGCTACCACAAGCGCCAGGTCGAGGACTACATCGCTTGGCTGCAGGAGCAGGTCTCGGCGGTCAAGGCCGAGCTCATGGACGCACGCCGCGAGCTGGCCGTCGCCCGCGAGGACCTCGTCGCCACGAAGGCGCAGCTCCAGACGCGCCCGCAGCACGAGGAGATCAGCCTCCGGATGGCGCAGATCCTCCGGCTCGCGGAGGAGGAGGCGCAGCAGGAGCGGGACGCCGCGGCGAGGCAGGCGGGCGGCGTGCTGGAGCAGGCTCGCGGCGAAGCGCGCGCGAGCCTCGAGGCCGCCCGCAACGCCGCGGCCGAGATCGTCGAGGGTGCCCGGCGGGAGTCGGACGACGCCCTCGCCGGCGCTCGCGCCGAGGCGAACCGGCTCGTCGACACAGCCCGCCGCCAGGCGGAGGCCACGATGGAGCGACGCGCACGAGCGCGCCGAGCGCGTCCTCACTGACGCCGACCGTCGGAGCGGGCAGATCACCGCCCTCCAGCAGAAGCGCCTGGCGGCCGTGCTCGACCGCGCACGAGGACGCCGTCCGCCGGCTCGAGGTGGTGCGCGGCGTTCTCGGCGAGGTCCTCGTCCAGGACCGCGACCAGGGGGACCCCGCCTCGAAGGTCGACCCCATCCCCCTGCCCGCTGCCGGGGAGGCGCTCGACCCGGCGACGGTGCACGTTTCGCCCCGTCCTGTCTCGTCACCCGCTCCCGTCCAGACATCGCACTCCGCCCCTGCACAGACCGCTGCGCCGGCACAGCCCGCTCACCCGGCCCACGCCGCGACCCCTCCGCCTGCCCGCTCAGACACCCAGGGGATGCGGGCGCGTCCGCCCCGCGGCAGGAACCTTCCGGTGCGCCGGGACATGCCAGGTCGTCGGGCCACGCGGCGCCTGCCCCGGCCTCCTCCGGGCCCGTTCCGCCCGCGCCGGCCCCCGCCGGGCCCGTTCCGTCCGCGCCGGCCGGCGCCGGCCAGGGCACGCCCGGTCCGATGTCGCCGGCTCCGATGTCCTCGGCTCCGATGTCCCCGATTCCGATGTCGCCGGCTCCGAACGCGCCGGCCGCCGCCGGCTCGATCGGACCCGCCCCCTACGGCTCGCCGGCCGGGCCGGCGCCGGTCGCTCCCGCCCCGGCAGCTGCCGCCGTCGGTCCCTCCTCCACGCAGCCGGGAGCGGACGTTCGCGACCAGAGCGGCTCCGGCGCCCCCACCTCCGGCGATGTCTACCCGGGCGCCGTAGCCCCTGGCCCTGTCGCAGCGGGCCATGTCAACCCGGCCGGGGTGAATCGCAGCCACAGCGACCCTGCCCAGCACGACCCTGACCAGCACGACCCTGCCCAGCACGACCCTTCCCAGCACGACCCTGCCCAGCACGACCACGCCCAGCACAACCCCGCCCAGCACGACCACGCCCAGCACAACCCCGCCCAGCACGACCACGCCCAGCACAACCCTGCCCAGCACGACCCTGCCCAGCACGACCACGGCCAGCACGACCACGGCCGGCACGACCACGGCCCGCACGACCACGGCCAGCAGAACCCGGGCCGGAACAACGCCGGCCAGCTCCCCCCGGGGCCGGGTGGTTCCGGCTCCGTTGGGCTGGGACCGCTCGCGCGCGGGCTCTTCACCCCGGCGGTGGCCCCGCTGGGCGAGGCGCCCGGGGAAGCGCCGGAGGCGCACTTCGGCGGGCCGCCGCAGACCGCCGCCACGTCCGGAGCCCCGCCGGCTGTCTTCGGGATGGCGCCTCCGTCTTCCGCCCACACAGCCGCGCAGGAACACCAGGAGCGGGGCGGCGTGCCTGCCCCCCACCAGCTCTACGGGAGCTCTCCCGTCGACGGCGCCCCACCCGCCTCCGCATCCGCCGGTGCTCCGGCCCCGGCGGCCGGCGCCGCCGGGCCCGGTCGAGCAGCCGAGTTCGCGGAGCCCTTGCCGGTGCCGGCGCGTCCGCAGCCGAGGCCGGCGCCGAGAGAGCAGCCCGAAGCCGATGAGCCGCCGGCAAAGCCGACGGCACGCCGGGCCGCCGCACGGACGCCACGAGCACGCAAGGCGGTGGAGCCGGTGAGCGGTGATGGTGCCGGGATCCACGGCGGGGACGGTTCCGCCGCCTGACGCTGACCCGCTGCCGCCTGACCCGCTGCCGCCTGACCCGCTGCCGCCTGACCCGCTGCCGCCTGACCCGCTGCTGCCCGGACGGGAGCCGACCGGGCAGCAGCCGACCTGCGGGCGGCGGGCGGCGAGTTGTACGAGGGCGTCCGCGAGGATGACCCCATGCGGATGGTGGCCTGCGACCTCGACGGGACCATCGTGCGCGCCGACGGGACCGTCTCGCCCCGGACGGTCGCCGCGCTGGCCGCGTGCGAGCGCGCAGGAGTGCGCGTCGTCTTCGTGACGGGCCGCCCGCCGCGCTGGATGGCGCCCGTGGCGGCGGCAACGGGGCACCACGGGATCGCCGTGTGCGCGAACGGAGCGATCGTCTACGACCTCGCCGCCCAGCGTGTGATCACCACTCGCGGCATTCCAGGGGCGGACGTCCGCCGCGTCGCCCGGGCCGTGCTCGACGCCGTCCCCGGCGGAGCCTTCGCCCTCGAGACCGGCCGTCGGCTTTCGTCGCGAGCCCGCGTACCGCACGCGCTGGCCGGGCTCGGACGGGGCGGTCGGGCCACTGGACGAGCTGCTCGCGGACGCCCCCGTCGTCCTCAAGATGCTCTACCGGCTCGAGCAGGGTGCGGCCGACGACATGCTCGCCGCGGCGCGCGCGGCGCTCGAAGGGTTGGCCGAACCCGTCCACTCCGACGCCACCGACTCCCTGCTCGAGATCGCCGCCCTGGGGGTGAGCAAGGCCTCCACGCTGGCGGTGCTCGCCGAGCAGCAGGGGCTCGGCCCGCAGGACGTCGTCGCGTTCGGGGACATGCCGAACGATGTGCCGATGCTGCGCTGGGCGGGCACCGGGGTCGCCGTCGCCGACGCGCATCGCGAGGCCATCGCTGCCGCCTCCTTCGTGGCGCCGGCATGCGTGGACGACGGGGTCGCCCAGGTCGTGGAGCGCCTGCTGGCGGAACAGGGGGCTCCCTCGGTTTCCCTGCGCTCGGGCCCGGTGGCGCGGGTGAACCGGGACGACGGCCAGAGCCGAGCCGGGCCGTGACTGCTCCGGTCCTCGCCCGGCGGCTCGGCACCCGGGACGCCGTCGCCGTCGGCCTCGGCGCCATGCTCGGGGCCGGGATCTTCTCCGCGCCCGCCCCGGCGGCGCGCTCCGCCGGGGTCTGGCTCCCGCTGGCCGTGCTCGTGGCCGGGTTCGTCGCCTGGTGCAACGCCACCTCCAGCGCGTCGCTCGCGGCGGTGATGCCGCAGGCCGGCGGCACCTACGTCTACGCGGGCCGGATGCTGGGACCGGGCTGGGGGCACCTGGCCGGTTGGGGCTTCGTCACCGGGAAGACCGCCTCCTGTGCCGCCATGGCCCTGACGGTCGGCGCCTACGCATGGCCGCAGCGGCCCCGGGAGGCGGCCACAATCGCGCTCCTGCTGACCGTCGCGCTCGGCACCGGCGGCGTCCAGCGCGGTGCCCGGCTCACACGCGTCCTGCTGGCGGTCGTTCTCGCGGTGCTGACGCTCGTCGTGGTTGCAGCCGCCGGTGTCGGCGCCGAGCCGGCGGTGGCCGGTCAGGTCGGCGGGCCGGCCGGGGTGCTCCCGGCCGCGGGGCTGATGTTCTTCGCGTTCGCCGGTTACGCCCGCCTCGCCACGCTCGGCGAGGAGGTCCGCGACCCGGCCCGGGTCATCCCCCGGGCCATCGCCGTAGCGCTGGCCGCCGCCCTCGTGGTGTACCTCGTAGTCACGACAGCTGCGCTGCTGGCCCTCGGCCCCGCCCGGCTCGCCGCGTCCGGGGCGCCCCTCGCCGACGTGGTGGCGGCCCGCGGCTGGGCGGGTGCCGTTCCCGTGGTGCGCGCCGGAGCCGTCGCGGCGGCGTCAGGGGCCCTGCTGTCGCTCCTGCTGGGCGTGTCCCGCACGTCCTTCGCCATGGCCCGCGACGGGCACCTGCCGCGCAGGCTGGCAGTCGTGCGATCCGGCGTCCCGTACCGCGCCGAGCTCGCCGTCGGGCTGGTGGTGCTCGTTCTCGTGTGGGTGGTCGACCTGCGGGGGGCCATCGGCTTCTCGTCGCTGGCGGTGCTGGCGTACTACCTGCTGGCCAATCTGTCCGCGCGCCGGCTCGCACCGGGTGCCCGGCGGCACCCGCGGTGGGTCCCGGTCGCCGGGGCCCTCGGGTGCGCGGTGCTGGCCCTCACTCTGCCGCCGGCGTCGGTCGTGGCCGGTTCGGCGGTGCTGGCTGCGGGCGCCGTCGTCCGGGTGGTCGTGCAGCGGCGCCGGGACGCGCTCGAAAAGTCCCGGGTACGGTGAGGACGGCCGCGGATCCGGAGCTGCGGCCCGTACGGGAGGGGCCATGACACCACGTCGGCTGGCGGTGGACTGGCCCGCGTGCAAGGCACACGGCCTCTGCGCGGAGCTCCTGCCCGAGATCGTGCAGCTCGACGAGTGGGGATATCCCGTCGTGGCGCCCGGTCCGGTGCCCGAGGAGCTGGCGCGCCATGCACAGCGCGCGGTCTCCTCGTGCCCGACTCTCGCGCTGCGGCTGGTCGCCGCCCCGGAACCTCAGCGCGAGGTCATGGCTGCGGATTCACCTCGTCGCCGATCTCGTCGATCTTCTTGATGAGGACCCGGACGGCGTCCAGGCACCTGGCGACGTCCTGGGCCTCGCGGTGGCGGGCGGCCTCGTCCGCCATCAGCGCCGCCTCGGTCGCGTGGGCGCCCAGGGTGGCGGCCCGCCGGATGGACGCCAGCACCTGCTCCGCGCGTTCGGGGTCGTAGGCACGCCGCCGGCCGGCCGCGGTCTCCACGTCTTCGAGGACGGCGTCGAGCGGCGAGGCGACGTGGGTGAGTTCCCTGCGGAGGTTGTGATCGGAGATCACACGGACGCTCTCGTGGTAGCGCTCGACCGCCCGCCGGTACCGCTCGACGGCTGACGTCCACGTCGCCGCGGAGCCGCGCAGGGGTCGCCGGATCGACACGCGTGCACCTCGCACCACACGGGTGCGACGCGTCCCCGAGACACGCCGCTGCGGCCATAGTGCATGCGTCGTGCTCGGAGCGATACAGCAGAAGCCCGTTCGGGGGACCTTCAGGCCTGCTCGGCGGCCCGCACCAGCTCCTCGGCCCGCCCGGCCTGCTCCGCGGCCTGGTCCACCGCGCGGGCGGCCGCGCCTGCCGAGCTCGCGGCCTCCTCGAGTTGCTGGGCGCGTACTGCGACGACGGCCAGCATCACGGCCTCGCCCGATTGGGCTGCGAGGGTCGCGCCGCGGGCAAGCGACCGGTGCGCGTCGAGCAGCGCCCCGCCGTGACCGCCGGGTAGGTCGTCGCTCTCGCTGGGTGCGAGCCGTTGGGCGGCGACGCAGACGGCGTGCACCTCGTCCAGCACCTCGGCGAGCCGCCCGCCCGTCGCCTCGAGATGGTCCCGGACCGTGCTGGATGGCACGCGCTCCAGAAGCTGGTGGTAGCGGTCGAAGGCGCGGCGGAAGTTGTCGTGCGCACGCCGCCACACGCCGTTGCCGAGGGGATCGGCGCGGCGGCGCAGCCGCGGCAGGGGCGTCAGAGGTACTGGCCCGTGGCCGGCGGGTGCGTCTCGTCCGGGCCCGGCCGGCCGCCGACGAGGCCGGGGTGGCCGGGTGGCAAGGCCCGGCGCATCTGCTCCAGCTGCGCGCGCGCCGCCATCTGCTGGGCGAACAGCGCGGTCTGGATCCCATGAAAGAGACCCTCGAGCCAGCCGACGAGCTGCGCCTGCGCGATACGGAGCTCGGCGTCCGACGGCGTCTCCTGCTCGGCGAACGGAAGGGTGATCCTGTCGAGCTCCTCCACCAGCTCCGGCGCCAGGCCCTGCTCGAGCTCGGCGATGGACCGGCTGTGGATCCGCGCGAGACGCGCCCGGCCGGCCTCGTCGAGGGGTGCGCTACGCACCTCCTCCAGCAGTTGCTTGATCATGCTTCCGATGCGCATGACCTTGGCCGGCTGCTCGATGAGCTCGGTCGGGCTCGGGCCGTCGTCACCGGAGTCCGCGCCCGAGACGGCCATGCCCTCGGGGGTCACGACGACCACGCGGTCGCGGACCTGCCCTCCGTCGCGACCGGGGCCGGCATCGTTGCCGCCCCCGAGGATGGCGCCGTCCGGTCCCTGTGCTGGCTCGGTCATGGCCACCATCCTGCCCGTCGGCCTGCGGAGCGTCGCACTGACCTCTCCCGACCCGCCCCGGTGAAGGGGCCTGCCTAGAGTGACCGGGTGACCGACACCTCGACTCCCTCCGTCGCGCTGCCGGACTCTGCGGGTTCCCCAGCGGCTTACGACGTTGCCGCGGTCCGCAGCCGCTACCCCGCCCTCGCCGACGGCTGGGCATATCTGGACGGGGCCGCGGGAACGCAGGTACCGCGGACCGTGATCGAGGCCGAGTCGGCCGCGTACGCCGCCGGCATCGGCAATCGCGGAGGTGCTTTCGCAGCTTCGAAGCGCTCGGACGCGCTCACGAACGCCGCACGTGAGGCCATCGCCGACCTCGTCGGCGCGCCGTCGGCCCAGGGCGTCGTGCTGGGCCCTAGCTCCACCGCCCTGGCGTACCGGTTCGCCCAGGCATTGGGGCGGACCTGGCGCGCGGGCGACGAGATCGTGGTCACGCGTCTCGACCACGAGGCCAACGTGCGGCCGTGGGTGCAGGAGGCCGAGCGGCTCGGGGTCACCGTCCGGTGGGCCGAGCCTGACCTGACCACCCTTGACCTCCCTACGGAATCGGTGACGTCGCTGCTCACGCCACGGACCCGCCTGGTCGCCGTGACCGCTGCCTCGAACGTCGTCGGGACCCGCCCGGACGTCAGGGCCATCGCGGACACTGCGCATACGGTGGGTTCGCTGGTGTTCGTCGACGGCGTGCACGCCACACCGCACGGCCCGGTCGACGTCGTCGCCGCGGGCGCGGACTTCTGGACGACGAGCGCGTACAAGTGGTCCGGTCCGCACCTGGCCGCGCTGGTCGCCGCACCTGACCTGCTCGAGGGACTGCACGCGGACAAGCTCGACTCGGTGGCCGACGTCGTGCCGGACCGCTTCGAGCGCGGCACGCCGCCGTTCGCCCAGCACGCGGGCGCGGCCGCCGCGGTCGAGCACCTGGCCTCGCTCGTGCCGGCGCCGCACGCCTCGTCCGTGCGCCGGCAGCGCCTCCTGGCGTCGATGGCGGCGGTCGAGGCCTATGAGGCGGGGCTGCTGCGTCGGCTGCTGGACGGTCTGGCGGACATGCCGCACGTGCGTCGCATCGGGGCGCCTTCGCGGCAGGCGCCCACAGTGTGGTTCCGGGTCGAGGGACTCGCCCCTGCAGAGGTGGCCGAGCACTGCGCGCGCGCCCGCATCAACGTGTGGTCGGGGCACAACTACGCCTGGGAGCTGGCCGGGCTCCTGGGGATCCGGGAGAGCGGGTCAGCGGTCCGGGCCGGGACGTCGTGCTACACGAGCGCGTCGGACGTGGACCGCCTCCTCGAGGCGCTCGAGGGCCTTCATCCGTAGTCAGGTCCATCCGAGCTCCTGAGGTAGCTGGTCCGCCAGGGTCCCCGGCTCGGCGTCGCCGATGCGGGACGCCGCTGAGACGTCCTCGTCGCGCAACGCTGCCCGGACACGCAGTGCGTGCGCCTGTCGGGCGCGCCCGGAGGGACCGGCCTTCGGGCGACGGCGCTCGGGGATCTCGGGGAAGCGCAGCCCCGAGTTGTACCGCGCTTCGAGCTCCTCGACCACCGGCAGCAGCGCGAACGCGACGAGCTCGCTGATCGAGTCGTGCCCGCCCGGCTGCGTCTGCGTGTGCCACCACGCGTTGCGCATGCGGAAGTGGAGGTCATCGGACAGGTAATAGGTGCGCGACCGGTACCCAGAGCTCCGGGTGGAGCGGCCCTGCCCCCAGCTCTGGTCACCCGGCACGACACCGAGGCTCATGACTGCCTCCCCGGCCGATTCGGGCGACTCGGGCGCGTGATATGGCAGCACCGTGCGCGTTGGCGCAGTGGTGCCGGCGGGTAGGGAGCGGCGGAGGAGTACGGAGCGTCCGAGGAGGACCGGGCGTCGGAAGGGTGCGGGGCGGCGGCGTTCGAGGCTCGGAGCCGGTCGAGCGCCGCCGCCGCTCGTGGAGAGGAGCAGTCGAGCCACGACCTGAGCTCCTCCAACGTCCATGGGCTCAGCGGCAGGTCGCTGAAACCTCCCAGGACGGGCTCGACCTCTCGGCGTGCGGCGAGCACTTGGGCCGCGTTCGCAAGCACCTGGGCGTCCGCGCAGATCGTCGTCATGGCGTCTCCTCTCGCAGGGTTCGTGTGTGATTGGTGAGGAGAAGGTCCGTCTGTGACCGCTCGACGGCGCGGCCAGCTGCTATACAAGGCCAAGAGCCGCTGACCTGGGCTTTCTTCGGTCGCTCGCCTATGGCTGTGAGGCAGCTCACAGAACAAAAACGTCGCGCACGAGCTGGGCAAGCTCCTGGGCAAAGGTTTGGGCAAGGTGCCTTGAGCACGGTGCCCGTCATGTACACCACGACGCCTGCTGCCAATGGCGGGTCCGCCCTCGATTCACCTTGCGTTGCCCCGCGGGCTGCCCGCAGCGGCGCCAAAGCCGGCCGCATGCCCAGGGCGCGCTCGCTCGCTCCTGGGCGGGCGCAGCAGCACACCCGAGGACTCGTCGGGGCGCTGAATGCCGAGTGGCGGCGGATCGCCGCCGACCCTTACGCCCGAGCCACGGTGGCTGCCTGGGCGAACACCGGCCGGCCTTCGCGGGTTGCGCAGATCCCAGCGCAGTCGTCGACGCGGTGACGCGTGGCGGCAAGGATGAGGTGCTGTTGGCGCTGCTGCGTCTGGCCCGCGACGGGGAGGCTCTGGCCGCGCGCATCGCCCTGCAGGTGATGCTTGGCTCTGCGGTCCGGCTCGCCCGAAGAACCCTTGCGCATGCGCAGGGCGACCTGGAGGAGTCCCTCTCCCGCGCCGTCACGGCCCTGTGGCAGGTCGTCCGCGAATACCCGGTCGAGCGGCGAACGTGCCGTCCGGCCGACGGCATCAGCCTCGACGTTCTCGCGGCTCTCACCGCAGCGGGGCGGTCGCGCCAGGCCGAGGTGCCGGGAGGGCTACCTGCGGAGTTCGCCGACATACCCCAGGACGAGCCCGAGGACGTCGGCCGGCGAAGCATGTTCTGGGCCGCGGCTCATCCCAGCGCCGCCGGGGCGTGCTCGGACGAACAGCTCGTCCTCCTGCTTGCCTGGGGTGTCCGCCGTGCCGTCGTGTCGGTCGAGGACGCTCGCCTGCTGCTCCGCCTGCATTCGCCCCGCGAACCCAGCACCACGGTGTCGTGCCGGGCGGTGGCCGACGAACTCGGCCTCCGTCACGACGCCTTGCGGCAGCGGGCCTCCCGGGCGACCCGGCGCCTGGCCAGCGCCGTCGCGGACCAGGCTCTTGAGGTCCTCGGTGCGATAGATCTAGCGGCCTGACAAGGCGCGGAGGTTACCGCCCGTGGACGACAGCTCCCGCGATTGCGCATTTTGTGCACAATGGGCCTCCGAACGGGCCCACCCGCCGCCCGATCGCACCCAGCGGTCACGGCGAGCAACGGCCATCGCGTCACGAACGGATCATCGGGGGGGACCACCGTGAAGCGCACCATCGCCGAGCAGTCCGTCGCGCCGCCGCCCGGCAGGGACTCCACCATCCCTCCCCCCGTCGCTCGACCGGCGCTCGAACCCGTTCGCACCCGCCGGCGTCCCCTGCTCGTGGGCCTCGGCATCGCCTTGACCGCGCTCGGTGGCCTCGGCGCGGTCTGGCTGGCCTCGACCGGGACCGGCACGGTGACCGTCGTCGGCGTCGCGAAGGAGGTACGCGCGGGCGACGTGATCCAGAAGGACGACCTGGTCGGCGTCCAGGTGGCTCCGGACTCCCCGCTGCACACCCTGTCCGTCGATCAATACGCGGACGTCGTGGGCAAGAGGTCGCTCGTCCGGCTGCTGCCGGGTTCTTTGCTCAACCCCGACGCGGTCGCGGACAAGCTCGTGCCCGGCGCCGGGCAGGCGCTGGTCGGCCTCAGCCTCGGGCCGGCCCAGCGCCCCGCCCTCCAGTTCGACGCCGGCGACGTCGTCCAGATCCTCTACTCGCCTGGCAACCAGGAGGCCGCAGCGTCATCGCCGCCGCCGCCCGTCCTGGGGACTGTAGTGAGCACGCAGGACGATCCCGACGCGAACCGGCTCATCGTCAACGTCACCGTCGACGCCTCGTCCGCTCCCAGGGTGGCGACCTGGGGGAGCGCGGGCCGGGCCACGATCGTCCTCTTGCCGGCGGGCGAAGCCTGATGGCGGTCCTGGCATTCGCCAGTGCGAAGGGCGCTCCGGGCGTCACGACGTCCGTACTCGCTCTGACTTTCGCCTGGCACCGTCCGGCACTGGTCGTCGAGGCCGACATGAGCGGGTCCAGCAGTGTCCTGTCCGGGCTCCTCAGGGGCGGAACCGACCACTCCCATGGGCTTGTCGGACTGTCCGTCGCTGCCCGCCAGCACGGTTTCACCGACCAGGGCCTGTGGGATCAGTGCGTGCGGCTCGGTGAGGAGCGCTACCTCCTCCCCGGCATCGCCGACCCCGCGCAGGCGGCGGCGCTCACGACGACCTGGGGCCCACTCGCGGGGGTACTCGCGGACCTCGAGGCCGCCGGCCTCGACGTGCTGGTGGACGCCGGCCGGCTCGGCACCGCCTACGCGCCCTTGCCGCTGTTGCGCGCCGCAGACGCCATGGTGCTCGTCACCGGCACCCGGCTCCCCGACGTCTACGCGCTGAGCCGACGCACCGCCTCGCTGCGCAGCGACCTCGCCGCGAGCCACGACCACGAAAGCTTGTGTGTTCTCACCGTCGGCGAGGGGCGGCCCTACAGCAATCGGGAGATCGAGGCCTCCCTGGGAATCCGGGTCGTGTCCAGCATCGCCTGGGACCCGGTCAACGCCGAGGTGTACTCGGTCGGCGCAGCCCCGGGGCGGCGGTTCGACTCGTCATCCCTGGCCCGCACGGCCGCCACCACCGCGAGCACGCTCAGCGCACTCGTGCGGGACCGCCGGACCCGGCTCGCACCGGCGCCATCAGCCGGCGAACGGGAGGGGCACCATGGCTGAGCAGCAGCCGGGACGCGGGCCGGACCGGTCGGCTCCCGCCCCTGAAACCGTCACGCCTCGGCTCGCCGATCTCCCGCTCTTCCACCAGCCGGCGGAGTTCCGCGGCCAAGCTCTCGCCGAGGCGGCAGCTGCGCCGCCCGCGCTAGATCTCCGGGCCGTACCTGCTTCCACGGTGTCACGAGGCCTGCCCGTCCACGAATGGGCAAGCTCGGATCCCACCACCGTTCCCGCCCTCGGCGTCGGGGGCCGGACGGAGTCTGCACTGCCCGCCCCGGCGCAACCCGCAGTCCGTGGCCGCCGCGTGGCCCGAGCTCCGGGATCGCCGACGAGCGAGGGTGCGGCATTCGGGGTCCAGAGCTATGACGCCCGGGCGATCGACTGGGGACTGGTGCGCACGTTCCGCCAGCGTGCTTCCCAGAAGCTCGCGGAGCAGCTGCGCTCGCGCCCGGGCGTCGACGAGGAGGACCGGCGCGAGCTCGGCCGGTCTCTCATCCGGAGCCTGCTCGAGGACCATGCCCGTGCTGACGCACTGGGCGGGACCCGCCTGATGGACCTCGACGACGAGCAGGCGCTCGCCACCGCCATCTTCGACAGCCTGTTCGGCCTCGGCCGGCTGCAGCCGTTGGTGGACCTGCCGGACATCGAGAACATAGAAATCACCGGCTACGACAGCGTGCTGCTGCTGCACGCCGATGGTCGTCGTGAGATCGGGCCGCCGGTCGCCGACTCGGACGAGGAGCTCATCGAGTTCCTGGCGTTCCTCGCGGCCCAGCGCGGGGGCGGCGAACGGACCTTCTCGAGCGCGAACCCGGTGCTCCACCTCAACCTCGGTGGTCGGGCCCGGCTCGCCGCGATCATGGAAGTGTCGCAGCGGCCAGTGGTCCGCATCCGCAAACACCTCCTGCCGAACGTCACCCTCTCGACGATGACGGCGCTCGGCACGATCGACTCGGTGCTCGAGGAGTTCCTGTCAGCGGCTGTACGCGCGCGCACGTCCATCGTGGTCTCCGGCGCCCAGGGTTCCGGCAAGACCACGTTCATGCGTGCGCTCGCTGATGCGCTCGACCCCTGGGAGTCGGTCGGCACCCTGGAAACGGAGTACGAGGTTTTCCTGCACGAGCAGAACCGGCCCCGGGAGCCGATCGCGCTCGAGGCCCGCCCGGGCTCGGGTGAATTGGGTCCGAACGGCCGCCGG
The DNA here is from genome assembly GCA_963786765.1 of uncultured Actinomycetota bacterium. GTDB lineage: Bacteria > Actinomycetota > Actinomycetes > Actinomycetales > Kineosporiaceae > DATKNA01. The sequence continues at coordinate 29,702 of CAWBAJ010000014.1, forward strand.
GCCGGCGCCATCACCCTCGATGACCTCTTCGAGCACATGCTGCGCTTCAACCTCGACCGGATCATCGTCGGCGAGGTCCGGGGCGGCGAGGTCATGGCCATGTTCAAGGCCATGCAGTCGGGAGCCGGCTCCCTGTCGACCACCCACGCGAAGGACGCGCGGGACACGATCGAGAGGCTCATCACCTGCGTGCTGAGCGTGCACACGAACGAGGCCTATGCGGCCCGGCTCGTAGCGCAGCACGTCGACCTCATCGTGCACCTCACCGCGGACCCCGATCCCACGACGGGACGCCTTCGTCGCGTCGTGTCCGAGGTCATCGAGGTCGACACGGGGGAGGGCGGCCGCCCGGCCGTCACGGACCTGTTCCGGCCGGGTCCTGACGGGCGCGCTGTCGCGGTCGGGCGGCCCAGCTTCCTCGACGAGCTCACCCGAGCGGGGTTCGAGCCCTCCCTGCTGGACCCCGGCCTCGAGCACTGGGCCGCCGTCCGCGGGATCGCACCGCTCGAGGCACGCCGGTGACGCCCGCTCTGGCCGGCATCTGCGGGAGCAGCCTCGTCGGCGGGCTGCTCCTCGCGATCGCCGGCCTCCGCAAGGTGCCGGACGAGGGCCGGCCAGGCAAGGGCGGCAGTAAGCGTCCCCGGCTTCTGGCGGCGCTGCTCGGCGACGATCTACCCGCGCCGTACCGACGCGTGCGGCGCCTCTTGCTGGCCGTCGCCTTTGGAGTGGGCGTCCTGATCTGGCTCACCTTCGGGTTGGCCCTGGCCGTGCTGCTGTGCCCGCTCCTCGTCGTCGGCGTCCCGGCCCTGCTGCGCAGTTCGACCGCCGCGACCGATGTCACCAGGCTGACCGCGATCGAGCAGTGGACGCGAGGGATGTCGGGAGTGCTGACGGTCGGCTCCGGTATCGAGCACGCCATCGCGGCCAGCTTGGGGTCGACGCCGCCCGCGATCGCGCCGATGGTGAGCGCTCTCACCGCCCGGATCAACGCCCGGTGGCCCACGGACGCCGCCCTACGCGCCTTCGCCGACGACCTCGACGATGCCACGGGGGATCTCGTGGCCGCCACCTTGATCCTGGGAGCCCACCGGCGCGGCCCCGGCCTGGCGGCCGTCCTCGACGACCTCGCCGCGACCGTGGCGGAAGAGGTGCGGATCCGGCGCGGTATCGAGGCCGACCGGGCCAAGCCCCGCACCACCGCTCGCTGGGTCACCATCCTGACCCTGGCGATCCTCGGGCTCCTTGCCCTGAACACGACGTACATCAGGCCTTACGGGACAGCCATCGGTCAGGTCGCGCTCACTGTCTTCCTCGGCATGTACGGCGGGTGCCTCTTCTGGCTGCGCGCCATGACTCGAGGGACGCCGACACCGCGGTTCCTGCCCGCTCCTCGTTCCGCCACGCCTGGGGGCGGACGATGAGCCCGCTCCTCGTCGCGGTGCTGCTGCTCGGTGCGCTCGCCGGCGCTGGTCTGACCCTGGTCGTCGCACAGCTGGTGCCGGCGCCTCCGGACCTCGGAGCGGCGCTGGCCAGGCTGTCCCGGCAGCGGCCCATCCCTACCGAGCTGGTCGCGCGAGGTCCGCAGGACCGCCTCGGCCGGGCGCTGCTCGCCCACGCCGGTACGTTGCCGGGCTTTCGCCCGCCCGTGCGGGAACTCGCCATCCTGCGAATCCAGCCGCACGAGTGGCTGGGTGAGAAGGTGCTGCTCGCGGTCGTCGGGCTCGCGTTCCCGCCGTTCCTGACGGCGGTGCTGGACATCCTCGGCGTTCCACTGCCCTGGGTGGTCCCGGCGGTGGTGTCCCTGGCGCTCTCGGCGTTGTTCTTCGCGTTGCCATCCCTCACCCTGCGCGAACGCGCGGGAAGCGCCCGCGGGGACTTCGCCCGGGCGGTAGGCGCCTACATCGAACTCGTCGCCCTCGAGCGGCTCGCCGGTGCGGGCACCTCCCAGGCTCTGGAGAACGCCGCACAGGTAGGCCACTCGTGGGCCTTCGAGCGGATCCGGGAGGAGCTCCTGCGCTCGCGCCTGTCCGGCACCACGCCGTGGGAGAGCCTTTCCGGCCTCGCCGACGAACTCGGCGTGCCCGAACTGGGCGACCTCTCCGACATCATGCGGCTCGCCGGCGAGGAGGGCGCGCAGGTCTACGAGGCGCTGCGCGCCCGAGGCCGCAGCCTGCGGACCGCCATGCTCACCCGCGAGCAGGCCAAGGCGAACGCGGCGAGCGAGCGAATGGTGCTGCCCGTCGCGATGCTCGCGCTCTGCTTCGCCCTCCTCGTCGCCACGCCGGCCATGTACCGGCTACTGACCTCATGACCAGTTCCGCCCTCTACCGCACCGCCCGTGCACAGCTACGGAAGGACCAGCCGATGCTCCTCAAGACCTACATCGCCGTCACGCTCTTCCTCACCGGCGCACCTCAGGCCCTCGCGCGCCGGGCCGAGGCGAAGCGCGCGGAGGACGGCGGCCTCGCCACGCTGGAGTGGGTGGCCCTCGCGATCGTCGCGGTCACGATCGCTGCGGGCGCCTACGCCGGCATCAACGCGGTGGTCAACCGCAAGATCGGTGAGATCAAGTAGCGCTTCCGTGAGGGCAGGGGCGCGGCTGCGCATGGTCCGCCGGAGCGTCGATGAGCAGGGCTCGGCCACGCTCGAGATCGCTGTGCTCTTCCCGGCGGTGCTCCTTGCAACCTTCGGGCTCATCCAGGGCGCCCTGTACTTCCACGCCCGCGACGTGGCCCTGGCGGCCGCGACGGACGGGCTCACGGCTGCCCGGGGTCGTACCGGCAGCGGAGAGGAGGGACGGCAGGCGGCTTCGGCCTTCGTTCAGCGCGCCGGCGGTGGCGATGTTCTCCTCGGATCCTCGGTCAGCTCCTTCCGGACGGCGACCACAGCGACGGTGACGGTGACGGGGCGGACCCTGTCGCTGGTGCCCGGTCTGCCGGGGTGGGTGGTGTCGCAGACAGCGTCGGGGCCCGTCGAGCGCTTCACGAGGGCTGGACAGCCGTGACAAGGCGACATCGGCGCCACGACCGGGGCGCGGTGACGCTGGAGTTCGTCGTTGTCGCTCCGGCCCTGCTCGCCCTGCTCGGACTGCTCGTGATGGCGGGGCGCGTGGCGATCGCGTCGAACAGCGTGGAGTCCGCGGCGGACGAGGCGGCTCGCAGCGCCTCCATCTCACGCACGGCGTCCGGCGCGCGCGCGGCCGCCGAGGACGGCGCCCGGCGGTCCCTGGCCCAGCAGGACCTCCAGTGCTCGTCGATCCAGGTGGACGTCGACACAGCGGGGTTCGGTGTGCCCGTCGGGCTTCCCGCGCAGGTTCACGCAACCGTCACCTGCGTCGTACGGCTGTCGGACCTGGCGCTACCCGGATTCCCCGGCTCGCGCACCGTCACCGCGACGGCCGCCAGCCCCCTCGACACCTATCGCGAGCGGGGGTGAGCCTCATCCGGGCCAACCGCGACGACGACCGCGGGGCGATTGCGTTGTTCGTCGTCGTCTTCACCGTGGCGCTGCTGGCCGCCGTCGGTCTCGTCGTCGACGGCGGCGGCAAGGTGCGAGCTCTGCAACGGGCCGACGAGGCCGCTCGGGAGGCAGCGCGTGCGGGAAGCCAAATGCTCGACGTCCCGTCCGCCGTGCGGGGGGATGGCCTGAGCATCGACCCGGCCGCCGCAGCCCGTGCGGCCCGCGCGTACCTGGACGCCGCTGGCGTCGACGGCACGGTGACGGTTCAGGGGAACGACGTCGAGGTCTCGACGAGCATCACCTACCAGCCCGTCTTCCTCGGCGCGGCCGGAGTTGGGCCCCTCACTGTCACAGGAACCGCCTCCGCCCGACCTGTCAGGGACGACGACGAGGAGGTGCCCTGATGCCCGGACGACGAACCGCAGCGAGGGCCGGCCGCTCACGCGGGGCCGGCGTGCGCGCCCTGCTGGCGCTAGTCGTGCTGCTGGCGCTCTGCGTCGGGATCCCCATCGCGCTGGTCGCGCTCGCGCCGACGTCCTTTCCGCACGGCTGGCCTTCTCCCGCTGACCTCGTGTCGTCCCTGACCGGTCGCGACGACGGGAGTCTCTTCCTGGCCGCGCTGACGCTCGCAGCCTGGGCGGGATGGGCGACCTTCGCCGTCGCCGTTCTGCTCGAGATCCCCGCGCAGCTCCGAGGGGTCCCGGCGGTACGGGTGCGGGGGCTCGGGGTGCAGCAGTCGCTCGCCGGCGGGCTCGTCGCGGCCGTGCTGGCTATGTTGCTTGTTCCGGCGGCGGCCGGAGCGGCAGTGCGTTCACCCGCCTACGGTGCGACCGCTTCGGGGCCCACTGCCGCGAGTGTGGCGGCTGCGGCGTCGGTGGGGCCGGGTGCCGCGACCTCGCAGGCGGAGGCCGCCGAGCCGGCCGCTCTCCCCGGGTTGCCGGCGTCCTCGGGCAAGGTGCACGTGGTCAAGGCCGAGGACACGCTCTGGGACCTCGCGGTCAGGTACCTCGGCGACGGCAGCCAGTGGCGGCGCATCGCGGCCCTCAACTACGACCGGGCACAGCCGGGTGGGCGGCACCTCGACCGTAGTCACACGTTGCAGCCCGGGTGGCGCTTGGAGCTGCCGGCCGTGTCGCAGGCCGTGCCGCACCGGGGCCACGACCACGTCGTCCGGCGCGGTGAGACGTTGTCAGGGATCGCGCAGCACGAGCTCGGCGACGCCTCGCGGTACCCGGAGCTTGCCCGGGCCAGCAAGGACGTGCAGCAGCCCGACGGCAGACACCTCACCGACCCCGACCTCATCTACCCCGGCTGGCACGTGAAGGTCCCGGCCGCGCATGCGGTGGCCAGCAGCCGACCGCACGTCGCGACGCCCGGCGCTCACGACGGCGCTGGGACCGCCGTTGATCCGCTCGACCCGTCGTGGGGTCAGGCGCCCGAGCAGGCGTCCGCCGAAGGCCCGACGGAGCAGGCGGGACGAACCGCAGCGCCCCTACGGGGCTCCGCCACCCCGGCGCCATCGGATCGACATGGGCCGGTTACCGAGGACGCCGACGAGGCCGAGGTTCTCGACGTGCGGACGGCCACCGGCACGGGCGCGCTGCTCGCCGCGTCGCTCGTGGTGCTCCTCGGCGCCCGCCGCGCCCGCCAGCGGCACCGGCGGCGTCCCGGCCAGCGCATCCCCATGCCAACTGGCGGCGCTGCGCAGACCGAAGCCGCGTTGCGCGCCGTCGCTGATCCGGCCGGTCTCGCGCACGTCGACCTCGCCCTGCGCCATCTTGCCGCGGAACACCGCAGTGCCGGACGGGCCTTGCCCGGACTTCGCGCGGCCCGCCTCACTGCGTCACACCTCGAGCTCTACATGACAGAGGTCGCCACCCTGCCGCCGCCGTGGATCGCCACGAGCGATCCGACGGTCTGGGCCATGACGCACGAGGAGCTGCGGGCGTGGCCCGAAGTCGACATGCGCGCCCCCTACCCGGCGCTCGTCACCGTCGGGCACGACCTCGAGGGCGCCCACGTGCTCGTGGACCTCGAGCAGATCACCGCGCTCGGCCTCGAGGGCAGTGACGCCCATGCGATGCCCGTCCTAGCGGCGCTCGCCGTCGAGCTCGCGACGAATCCGTGGGCTGACGACCTGCTCGTCACCCTCGTCGGCTGTCTGCCCGAGCTCCCGCGCACCGTCGCCACCGGCCGGCTGCGGCACGTGGAACGCGTCGAGCAGCTCGTCGCCGACCTGGAGGGGCGAGCGGTCGACGTGGAGCGCGTGCTGCGGGAGTCCGGCGTCGAGGACCTTGCCGTGGCTCGCGCAAACGGCCTGGCCGAGGACGCGTGGTCGCCGGAGATCGTGTTGATGACGCACGAGGTCTCACCGGCACTGCGGGCCCGGCTGGAGGACGTGCTCTACCGGGTGCCGCGGGTGGGCATGGCGGCGGTGACGGGCGGGACGTCAGGGCTGGGGGAGTGGCGGCTGCGTTTCGACGGCGACGGGAGCAGCGCACGGCTCGAACCCGCCGGACTCACCCTGCGCCCCCAGCGCCTGGCGGGCGCGGAGTACGAGCACCTGCTCGGCGTACTGCAACTCTCGGACGCCGATGCGGTGCCTGGGCCGGACTGGGGCGCCCTGCTGCCGGTGGGGGAGCTCGCGCTCGCGGATCTGCCAGTGCCATCGACGGGAAGCCGGTCGGTTGAGGTGCGCCGGCTCGCGTCGACGGCGCCGGAGGTCCCGATCCAGGTGGACGCGTCGAGCGCCGTCGATCCCACTGAGCGCTCGGAGCAGGGGGTGGGCGAGGTAGTCCGGCTGCCCGGACGGGCTCCAGCCGTCCAGCTGTTCGGACCGGTGACCGTTTTGCGTGCCACCGGACCGGAGCCGGTGGTCGTCAAGGACGGGCGGGCTGTGGCGAACCATGTGGGCCGCGCGACCGCGCTCGTGGCCTTCCTTGCCTGCACGCCGCATGGCGCCACGACTGAGCAGGTCGGAGCGGCGCTGTCGCCCGTCCGCCGACTCTCGCCTTCCACGATCTGGTCGCTCGCCAGCCGCACCCGCAGGTGGCTGGGCAACGACCAAGATGGCGTCCCGTACTACCCGCGCACTCCGGACGCGGGCGCGCATCGGCTGAACCCGGTCGTCCGGACCGACTGGTCCCGGTGGCTCGAACTGGTCGGGGACGACGCCGCGGCCACCCCGAGCGAGCGGCTCGTCGAGGCCCTCGAGCTCGTCTCCGGTCGGCCGTTCGACGGCGTCGTCGAGCGGCACTACGCCTGGGCCGAGCCCCTCCGGCAGGAGATGACGGCTGCGGTGGTCGACGTCGCGCATGAGGTTGCGCGTCGTGCGCTCGGGAGCGGTGACGCCGACACAGCGCGATGGGCGTCCCGCGTCGGTCGCCGCGTCGACCCTGCGAACGAGCTGCTCTGGCGCGACGGCCTGCGCGCCGAGTACCTAGCGGGCAACCGCGAGGCGCAGCGCCGGTTCGTCGACCAGCTGCTGGCTCTCGCCGACGATCTGGAGAGCGACCTCGAGCCCGAGACCGAGCGCCTGCTCGCCGAGCTCGAGCGCCACGCCACCCCTGTACGCGCCGCACAATGACTCCCGCGGCGAGCCTGGCGCGAGGATGAGGCCATGAGCGTCAAGGTCGATCTACCCAAGCTCCTCGAGATCGCGGCCCGGTTCGAGACCGCGCCGTTGCTGCTGACCACCGACGCAGACGGCCGGCCCCGCGCCTCCGCCGTTGCCGTCACGTGGGAGGAGGAGGTCGCGACGATCCGGGCCGGGCATCGGACCGTCGCCAACGCTGCCGAGCGCTCCCTCGTCAGCCTGCTCTGGCCGGCGCCCCCCGGGCAGCGGTTCGCCCTGTTCGTGGACGGGACGGTCGAGGGGACCGCTCCGGACCCGGCGGAGAGCGGGGAGAAGGCGGGCGGGTTCGTGACGATGCGCGCCACGCGCGCGATCCTTCACGTCGTCGACCGCCCGCACTGAACCGCCATTCCCCACTTGTGTCCCCTCATCGTGATCATTTCCTCAGAATGATCACGACGAGGGGACACAAGTCGCGCCGTCAGAGGGTGAGGAGCACCTTGCCGATGTGGTCGGACGCCTCCACGCGGCGGTGGGCATCCCCGGCGCGGTCCAACGCAAAGGTCGTGTCGACGATCGGCCGCACGTCGCCGCGGTCTACCAGCGGCCAGACGTGCTCCCGGACGCTCGCCACGATCGCCGCCTTCTCGGCGGCCGGCCGAGCACGCAACGACGTCGCGAGCACGGCGGCCCGCTTCGCCATCAGGGCGCCCAGGTTCAGCTCCGCCTTCGTCCCGCCCTGCATCCCGATGACGACCAGGCGCCCGTTGGTCGCCAGAGCGTCGAGGTTCCGGGTCAGGTAGGACGCGCCCATGATGTCGAGCACCACGTCGACTCCCGCGCCGTCGGTGGCCGTCCGCACCCGCTCGACGAAGTCCTCCTCGCGGTAGTTCACGAGCACGTTCGCACCGATTTCCTGGCACGCCGCGAGCTTCGCCGCCGACCCGGCCGTCACCGCCACGCGGGCGCCGAGCACGTGCGCGAGCTGGATCGCCATCGTCCCGATGCCGCTCGACCCGCCGTGCACCAGCAGGGTCTCCTCCCGCCGCAGCCCGGCGAGCATGAAGACGTTGCTCCACACCGTGCACGCCACCTCGGGCAGGGCGGCGGCGCTGACGACGTCCAGGCCCGCGGGCACCGGCAGCACCTGACCGGCCGGGACGGCGACAAGCTCGGCGTATCCGCCACCCGAGAGCAGGGCGCACACCTCGTCGCCCACCGACCAGCCCTCGACCCCATTGCCGACCTCCGCGATCCGCCCACTGCACTCCAGCCCCGGCCAGTCCGGCGCCCCGGCGGGTGGTGGGTAGCGGCCCTGGCGCTGCATCAGGTCGGCCCGGTTCACGCCCGCCGCGACCACCTCGATCACGACCTCGCCGAACCCGGCGATGGGATCGGGCACCTCGGCGACCTGCAGGACCTCGGGTCCACCGGGCGAGCTGATGACGACCGCGCGCATACCCGCGACCGTATGCCACGCTGCGGGAGTGGCCACGATCCACCACACGACCCTGACGCCGGGCAAGCTCGAGCTCATCACCCAGTGGCTGCCGAGCCGTCCCTGGTATCGCGGTGCCGCGGCGCCCGTGCTCGAGAAGGCCGGCGGATTCAGGCTCGACGACCCGGCAGGCGAGGTCGGTATCGAGCTGATGATCGTCGCTGACGCCGGAGGCGAGCGGTACCTCGTGCCGATGACCTACCGCGGCGCCCCGCTCGACGCGGACGACGCGCTTCTGGGGACGTCCGAGCACGGCGTCCTGGGCCGGCGCTGGATCTACGACGGCACCCGCGACCCCGTCGCGGTCGAGCAGCTGCTGGCCCTCGCCGCGGGGCACGTCGAGGCCCAGCATCAGAACGTCAGCGACACGGTCGACGACACCGTCCGCCCGACCCCACCGCTGACGTACGGGGTGAACGCGGCGCACCCCCTGTCAGCGGTCGACACCGCGACCGGCACGGGCGTCGCCCTCGAGCCGGAAGGCCTCGCACTCCACATCGTTCGCGTCCTGACCCACGAGACGGATCCCCGGGGTCGCGTCGTCGCGGCAGTCGCGGCGGACGTCCCTCAGGTGGGTCGGCGCCGCGTCCTCATGGTTGTGGAGGACGGGTCAGGGACATAGCGGCGCTCGGCCCTCCCCAGGTCGTCGCGGGGGAGGGCGTCGGGCGCGGTAGCCTCCCGAAAGGAGGTCGTCATGAGCGGATCCGACGTGCGCGCCTCATGGCTGCGCGGCCAGGTCCTGCTGGTCCTCCTGGTGCCCGCACTCGTCGGCGCATTCGGGCAGCCGATGTCGATCGTCGTCGCGCTCGGCGCCCTCACCCTCGTCTGCGCGACGGTCACCGTTCTCGTCTCGGTCCCGGCCGCCTCGCCCGTTGCCCTCATGGGAGAGCGGTTGCGGGCCTGGGCCCGCGAGCAGAGCGAGATCCGATGTGCCGAGGCACCGAACCGGGCCGGGCGGCCGCACCCGAGAGCGCCAGGAGCAGGTTCCGCCGCGCCCGTGTGCTGACCGATCGGGCGCGGCAGTGCGTGCCCCGTCCCCCGATCGTTCAGGAGTTCTCGTGACCCTCGTCGACACTGTTCTCAGCCCGTTCGAGCTCGCCCTCTCGTCCGTTCTCGTCGCCGCCCACAGCAGCCTCGTCGCTCTCGGACTCCCCGCGGCAGCCGGAGCGACGTGGGCGGCATCCATCGCCGTCCTCGTCCTCGTCGTCCGTGTCGCCCTTCTGCCGCTCGTCGTGCGGCAGTTGCGCTCGAGCCGCCGGCTGGCCGTAGCCGCCCCGGCGCTGCAGGAGATCCGGGACCGTTACCGAGGCGCCCGCGACCCGAAGGCGCTGTCTCAACTGCGTGCCGAGACGCGCCAGGTCTATGCCGACGCGGGAGCGAGCCCCGTCGGATTCCTACCCCTGTTGCTGCAGGCGCCGGTGCTGCTCTCGCTGTTCCGGGTGCTCAACGCCGTCGCCCGCGGCCACGCGGCCGGCGCGCTCGGCCCGGCGATCGTGGCCCAGCTCGACAGCGCCACCCTCGCCGGTGCCTCTCTCACGCAGACGTTGCTCGCGGGCGGTCCCGCGGCCGCGGTCGCGATCGTGCTCACGCTGGTGATGGCGGGCACGTTGTGGCTCGCCCGGCACCAGCAGCTCACCCGGAACACACCGCCGGCAGCGCTGGACGGCGCGTCGGGGACCGCAGCACGCCTGATCCGCTGGGTCCTGCCCGCGACGGCGATCGTGTCGGGGCTGACGTTCCCGATCGGCCTGCTCGTCTACCTCGCGTGCACGAACACGCTGTCGCTGGTCCAGCAGCTGGCGGTCATCCGGTGGTTGCCCACGCCGGGCTCACCGGCCGGCGCGGGCAGCTGAACGCGGGGACGTGACCAGGAGGCGTCAGGAGGACAGCAGGCGTTCGGCCGTCGCGAGGTCGTCCGGGGTGTCGAGGTCGAGCGCCGCCCGCGGTCCGACCGGAATCCGGGCGAGGCGTAGCCGGCCGACGAGGTCCCGCAGCGGCGTGCCCGCCGGCGAAGCCGGCAGCGCGGCCCTCAACGCCGCCACCCTGTACACGCCGAGCAGCGGCTGGTCGCGCCCGCCGGCGTCCACGCCGATCGCGCCCTCCACGCCTGTCGCGCCCTCCGCTGCCGTCGCCCCCTCCACCCCCTGATCGACGGCGTCCAGGAGCAGGGGAACCGCCTCGCCGGCGAAGGGCGCGTCCCCGGCGCCGACGACGACCAGCGTCGCCGCGGGCTCCAGGACGCCGACCGCGGCCGACAGCCCCGCCACCGGACCTCCGCCCGGCGGCTCCTCCCGCACCCACCGGACGCCGGTCAGCCGGGCCCGCGCCGGGTGCTCCGGCGGTGCGACGACGACGACGTCTTCGGGTCCCACGCCAGCCGCCGACGCCAGGCCGCGGACGACGTGCTCGAGCACGGGGACGCCGCCGAGCAGGACGGCGGTCTTGTCGCGCCCCGCCCAGCGTCGTGACTCGCCGCCGGCGAGCACGACGACTGCGGTTCCCACGACGGCAGTCTGCCCCCTGTGAAGGGGAGTATCGTCGCAGCGTCGGCATCGCCGACGGGTGCAGCTGCAGCGAAGCCGGTGCGACTCCGGCACTGTCCCGCAACTGTGAGCGATCCCGTGGGGACCACGAGGTCGTGAGTCAGGTCGCCTGCCCGCACCCAGTCCTCGACCCTCGAGGTAAGGGTCGCGCGACGGGCGAGGGACCCGCGTGCGCTCCTGCCCCAGTTCCTCGGAGAACCCATGCAGCGCACCACCAACCCGGCCCGCGGAAGGCTCCTCGCGGCCGCCATGTGCCTGACAGTCGTGCCCGCCCTCGCCCTGCTCGGCGCCTGCGGCGGCGGCTCATCGGGCGGCACCACCTCGACGACGGCGGGCGCCGGCGGGGCGGCGTCCACCTCGGCCTCCGCGCAGACCGCCACCTACCCCGTCACGGTTACCGGCGACAACGGCCAGGTCACCATCCCCGCCCAGCCGAAGAAGATCGTCAGCCTTGCACCGGCCGACACCGAGATCCTCTACGCCGTCGGCGCCGGCCCGCAGGTGGTCGCCGTCGACGACCAGTCGAACTACCCGCAGGGCGTGCCGACGACCAAGCTGTCCGGCTACAAGCCGAACGCGGAGGCGATCGCCGGCTACGCGCCCGACCTCGTCGTGCTGTCCGGCGACGACAACGGCGTCGTGGCGGCGCTCACCAAGCTCAAGATCCCGGCGCTCGTGGTCGGCGCGCCGAAGACGCTGGACGCGAGCTACGCCGAGTACGCGACGCTGGGCAAGGCCACCGGGCACGAGGCCGAGGCGGCCAAGACCGTCCAGCAGGTCAAGGACCGGATCGCCGCCGCCGTCGCGTCCGTGCCGAAGCCCGCCAAGCCGCTGAAGGTCTACCACGAGCTCGACCAGACCTTCTTCAGCGCGACCAGCAATACCTTCATCGGCAGCGTCTACAAGCTCTTCGGGCTGCAGAACATCGCCGACCAGGCCAAGGGCGCCGAGAGCGGCTACCCGCAGCTGTCGGCGGAGTACGTCGTCAAGGCCGCCCCCGACCTCGTCGTTCTCGCCGACACGAAGTGCTGCCAGCAGACCGAGTCGACCCTGGCCAAGCGGCCGGCATTCGACACGTTGCCGGCCGTGAAGACGAACAAGGTGATCGAGGCGAACGACGACGTCGTCAGCCGCTGGGGACCGCGCGTCGCCGACTTCGCCGAGCTCGTGGGCAAGGAGCTCGGTGGCAAGTGAGCGCCTGACCGGGGGTGGCCGCCGTCCGATCGCGGACGGCGGCGCCTCCGCCGGCGTGACCCCGACGGAGGGCCGGCGGCGCCGCCGGCGGCGGGTCCCCGCCATGCTGGTCGCGACCGTGCTGCTGGTCGTCGCCGTCCTCTTCGGGGTCGGCGTCGGCACGATCGGGCTGCCGCCCGGCCGTGTCGTCGCCACCCTCCTCGACCACGTGGGCGTGCACGTCGGCACGCCCCTGCAGGGGGTCGAGGAGCGCATCCTGATGCAGCTGCGTCTGCCTCGGGTGCTGCTCGTCGCCCTCGTCGGAGCCACCCTCGCGGTCGCGGGGGCCAGCTACCAGGGCGTGTTCCGCAACCCCCTCGCCGACCCCTACCTGCTGGGCTCGGCGGCCGGGGCCGGGCTCGGCGCCACACTCGTGATCGCCTACGCGCCGCAGAACGCGGGCCCGCTCGGGACGGTCCCGGCCGCCGCGTTCGTCGGCGCCCTCGGCGGTGTCGTCCTCGCGTACCTGCTCGGCGCGGCCGCGAGCCGGGCGGGTGGTGGCGGTGGGCCCGGCACGCTGCTGCTCGCGGGGATCGCGGTCAGCTCGTTCCTCACCGCGGTGCAGACGTTCGTCCAGCAGGCCCACTCCGACGACCTGCGCGCCGTCTACTCGTGGATCTTCGGCCAGCTCGGCACGGCCAGCTGGCAGCAGCTCGGGCAGGTGCTGCCGTACGCCGCCGTGTCCGTCGTCGTGCTGCTGGGCGCCACCCGCGCCCTCGACGTGCTCGCCGTCGGTGACGACGAGGCGAGCACCCTGGGGCTGCACCCACGCCGGGTGCGCCTCGTCATCCTCGCCGCCGCCTCGCTCGCCACCGCCGCCGCGGTCTCCGTCAGCGGCCTGATCGGCTTCGTCGGCCTCGTCGTGCCGCACATCGTGCGCCGCCTCGCCGGCGGGTCGTACCGGATCGTCGTGCCGGTGTCGCTCGTCGGCGGGGGTGCGTTCCTCGTGCTCGCCGACCTCCTCGCACGCACCGTCGTCGCTCCCGCCGAGCTTCCGATCGGCGTCGTCACCGCCTTCGTGGGGGCGCCGTTCTTCGCGGCGCTGCTGCGATTGGGTGGCGATCGAGGTTGATTTCTGGCTACATGCCGGGTGCGACCGTCCAGCATGCGCGGATGATTGGAGGACGGTCTTGACAGCCGCCGGGGTCGGCACCGTGCGAGAGGACGGACGCGTGAACGACTCCTGGGCCGGGGCACTGCTCGAGGTGCGCGGGGTCGGGGTGACCCGGGGGCGGGCCCGACTGCTCGACGCCGTCGACCTGGTGGCGGAACCCCGCTCGTGGACGGCGGTCGTGGGCCCGAACGGCGCCGGCAAGTCCACCCTCCTGCGCTGCGTCGCCGGCGTGATCAAGCACGACGGCGCGGTGCTCGTGGACGGCAACGGGGTCGAGTCCCTGTCCTCCCGGGAGCGGGCCCGGGAGATCGGCTACGCCCCGCAGGTGCCGGTCCTGCCCGAGGCCGTGACCGTGAGCGAGTACGTGATGCTGGGCCGGACCCCGTACCGGTCGCTGCTGGTCGGCCCCCGCCGCCAGGACCGCGAGATCGTGGGGGAGTCGATGCAGCGGCTCGACCTCGGACCACTCGCGGATCGGGCCCTGCGCACCCTGTCGGGCGGGGAGCGGCAGCGCGCCGTCCTTGCCCGGGCCCTTGCCCAGCAGCCCCGCCTGCTCCTGCTCGACGAGCCGACCGCGTCGCTCGACCTCGGCCACGCCCAGGGCGTGCTCGAACTGCTCGACGAGCTGCGCCGCGAGCAGGGGATCACCGTCGTCACGACGATCCACGACCTCGTGCTCGCGGCCCAGTACGCCGACCAGCTCGTGCTGCTCGCCGCCGGACGGGTCGTCGCCGCCGGGCGCCCCCAGGACGTGCTGACCAGCGAGACCCTCTCCACGCACTACGGAGCGAGCGCCGAGGTGACCGTGGACGCCGCCGGCGTCCGGGTTCACCCCGTGCGCCCCTCCCTCGTCCGACCGTAGAACCCGCGGGAGGTGTGCCCCCTCATGATCCCCGTGCCGGCCGTGCGGCTGGTTACCCGGACCGAGAGCGGCCGCACCTGGCCGCTCCTCGTCTGGGCGCCGGGACCGGGCTGGCGGGCGGTCTCGTCGGGGATCGTGGGCGGCGGCCTGGGCTCGCGTGGCTGGTGGCTCGACGCGCAGGTCGACAAGGAGTACTTCCACCCCGACCCGGTCGCGCACGCACGCGAGATCGCGGCCGGCCTCGGCCTGGCACCGGACGCCGGCGTCGCCATGCTCACGGCCGCCGACGTCACTCGCTGGGTGAGCACCGACGACGGAGGCGTCACCGTCGCCGCCACCGTCGGGCTGGGCCTCCCGGTGCTGGCCGCCGTCCCCCCGGAGATCGCGGCCCGGGAGGCCGACGAGCCGGTCGGCACGATCAACCTGCTGGTCGTCGTCCCCGTCCCGCTGTCGGACGCCGCGCTCGTCAACGCCGTCGTCACCGCGACGGAGGCGAAGGCGCAGGCGCTGGCCGAGGCCGGTCTGCGGGCGACGGGCACCTCCTCGGACGCCGTCTGCGTCGCGTGCCCCGAGCCGACGTCGGCGGACCCCGAGCCGTACGGCGGGCCCCGCTCGTCGTGGGGAGGGCGCATCGCCCGCGCCGTGCACGCCGCCGTCACCGCCGGCACCGCGGACTGGTTCTCGGGTCTGTCGGTCCCGGGTGACACACTGCCCGGATGAGCGCCGGCTCGTCCGTCACCCCGACCACCCTGCCTACGACCGGCTCCGCGACCGCGCCCGGAACGGCGCTCACGAACGGAGCTCCCACCGACCCCTCGGCCGGTCGGCCCGCCGTGCGCACCGCCTGGACCCATCTCGACACCGCGGTGGGCCGGCTCCTGCTCACGACCGACGGCGCCGCCCTGACCGGCGTCTGGTTCGAGCGGCATCGCGACGGCGGCGACGACCGCCCCTCCGCCCTGCCAGCGGGCCGGGGCGCGGGAGGACGATCACCCCGTCCTCGCCGCCGCGCGCACCCAGCTCGAGGAGTACTTCGCCCACGAGCGGCGCGTCTTCGACCTGCCACTCGCCTCGGCGGGCACCGCTTTCCAGCGCCGGGTCTGGACGGCGCTGCTTGACATCCCCTACGGCGTCACCGCCTCCTACGGCGACATCGCGCGCCGGCTCGGGCTGCCGCCGACGGCCTCGCGCGCGGTCGGTCTCGCGAACGGCTCCAACCCGATCTCGATCATCGTCCCGTGCCATCGCGTGATCGGCGCCGATGGATCGCTCACCGGCTACGGCGGCGGCCTCGACCGCAAGCGCTACCTGCTCGACCTGGAGCGCGACCTGCTGTTCTGAGGGCTAGGGCTCTTCCCGCGGGGGCGCCCCGTAGTCGGTGTCCCAGTCGAGGACCCCGTCCGTGGTGAGGGCACGCAGGTGGGTCAGGGCCGCGGCGGCGTCCGCCCACGCCGGGTCGACGCGCCCGGCCTCCACGGGCGGTGTGAACCAGCCGGCGACGTCCCCGGGGACCCGGTAGGTGGCTGCGAGATCGCCGTAGAGGGGCAGCCGGGAGGCGACGACGACACTGCGGTCGCGCTGCTCCCGCAAGGTCGCGCGCATCCGCAGCCAGCGGTGCCGGTCCGTGCCCGTCTGGCCCGGGACGTCGCCGTCGGCGCCGGTGAACACCGTCCGGAGCTCGCGGCCCGCGTGGTGGCCGCGCATGGCGAGCCTCAGCACCTCGTGGCTGTCGAGAAAGGGGCCGACCCCGGCTCCGCGTCCGCGCCGCACCACCCCGAGGCGCCCCCGGCTGCCCTGGCCGGCGGCGGCCACCCGGTCGCCCGTCCCTGTCCGGGCGCCGAGCACGGCAGCCGCCATGTCGAGGGTCCGGCCGATCCCGATCGCGGGGACGAGGTGCGGCGCCGCTCCTGACGGCGTCACGTCGACCCAGGGCCCGTCGGCGTCGTCCGGGGCGTCCACCCCGTTCGCGACGACGAGGCCGAACGTCGGCCACCGGGGGAGCACCGAGTCGAACAGGCCGACGTCGGCGTCCGCGCCGGCGTCGCAGAGCCAGTGCGTCGTGACGTCCGCGTCCGCCGGCGCCGGATCGTCACCGGCCGCCCACCATCCGCCGAACGCGTCCCGCACCTGCGGGCCGGCGGCGGCGTCGGCGCGGTAGAGCGGGACCGCTCGCAGCAATCCCGCCGGGGCCGCCGCGAGCCGGACGGCGACCACGACGGGCACCTGCGCGGCGTCCGGGACGGGCAGCAGACGGTCCCTGTCCACCGGGCACCGGTGCCTTCCCCGCGGTGGCGGCGCCGCGGCGACCAGCTGGTCGATGGCGCGCGCCGGGACCCCGCCGCGCAGGCAGGACGGGCAGAACAGCCAGCCCGGCCCCAGCGGCAGCCGAACCGGGCGCCCCCAGGTCACGTCCGTCGCGACGAGCCGGAGGTCGACCACGCGGTGCTCGGGGTCGCGGGCGGCCCGGCGCAGCCGCTCGTCGTCGCCGTCCAGGCGGTCGGGGCGTCCCAGCCACAGGTCGCCGAACGTCAACGCGCGGCCGGTCGACGGGTCGATCCCCGGCAGCTGGACGCCGGCGTCCCGCAGCAGGCCGTGCCGCGGGGGCAGCCCGGCGAGGTCGTCGAGCACGTCGGCGAGCCAGCTGGCGACGGGCGGCGAGCCATCCGGAGCCGGGACTCCGGCGAACCGGTCGAGCATGCGCCCCAGCCGGCCGGGGCGGACGCCGCCGTCCGCGATGGGCACGCCCGGGACCAGGCCGTACTGCTCCCGCGGCCCGTGGGCCAGGGCCTCCCTCAGGCCCAGGACGCCGGCCAGCACGGTCGCGGCTGCTCCGGCGAGGACGACGGTGGCGAGCAGCGCGGGGGTGAGAAGTGCGACGACCCACGGATCGACGGTGGGGCTGCGCAGCAGCGCGACCGTGATCCCCGCCCATGCGAGGACGGCGCCCGCCCAGACGAGGACCACGGCGATGCCGCCCGACCTGGTCGGTGCGCCCGCGAGCGACGCGAGCACGGCACGGGTCCGTTCCCTGCCTGGCGCCAGCAGGGCGCACAGCAGGCGGAAGGGTGCGCGCATCCGCGGGGAGGGCTGCAGCAGGCGCGCGAGGCGCAGGTCCGGCGGTCGCTCTGTCCCGTCGCCCCCGGCGAGCCATGCGACGGCGCGGGCGAGCCCGGCGTAGCCGGGCAGGACGACGCGCTCCGAGTCGTCCGGCGTGTCGTCCCGGGTCTCGTTCGCCATGTCGCTCGGCGTATCGCCCGGCCTGTGGTCGGCCGCGTCGCCCGTCCGCCCGCCCGGGATCTGTGCGCCGGCCTCGGGGCGAGCGCGCCTGGATGTGCCCGCGTCGATCGGCCGGGTGCGGCCGAGCTCCGCCGCCGCGACAGCGGCCGCTGCCGCCGCTGCCGCCCCCGAACCGCCCACCCGGCGCACGACGTAGTGCTCCGCGAGCGCGCACGCCATCAGCGGGTACGTCACGGCCGCGCCGGCACCCCCGCGCAGGACGAGGTCGCACGAGTGCTGCAGGTAGGCGCGGGCGCTGTCGGCGTCCGGGTCACTCCCCCGGGGCCGGCGCGTGGCGGACGGGGCGGCCCGCAGCGGGTGATCGCCCGCCGGGACGTCAGGAGAGGGTCTGCCGGCGGGCCGGGCGCCGTCGGGCCGGCTGCCCGCGAACGGCGCGAGGTACCGCGCCGGCTCCTGGTACTCGCGCAGCGTCGCCCAGGCCTGTGCCGAGAGGTCGTCGCGAGGGTCCATCGCGCTCCTCCTCCGGGTCGGGCGGGCTGGCACAGCGGGTGACGGGAACGCTCTTTCGGCCCCCTGCCCGGCATCATGACGCACCTCGCTGTCGACGTCGGGCTCCCTGGGCGGCGCGTCCCGGTGACGATGCGTGCGACGCCAGTTCCGGAGGCGTGAGCCGATCTACAGTCGGAGGATGCGCCGCCACGACGGGTGGGGAAGGCCCGCGGTGCCCGTCGCTGTCGTGGTGCTCCTGTCCGTCGTCGCGTGCACCGGTGGCGGGCACCCGTCGGCGCCGGGATCGTCGGCCCCCGCGGCCGCGCGGGCGACGCCGTCGAGCGCGGGCACGGGGTCCAGCCGGTCGGTGTCCCCGGCCGTCGGGGGCGTGCGGCTCGTGCGAGCTCCGGCGATGGGCCCCGTCACGACCGCGTCCCTGGGCGACCCGCTGTTCCCCGGGCTGGGGAACGGCGGATACGACGTCCAGCGCTACGACCTGCGGCTGACCTACCCGAAGGCCGACCCGCGGCAGACCGTGCGCGGCTCGGTGACCGTGACCGCCCGGGCCACCGCCGCGCTGCCGGTGTTCGACCTCGATTTCAGCGGAGGTGGGCCGAAGTCGGTGGCGGTCGACGGCCGGACCGCGGCCTTCCGCCGCCGCGGAGCCGAACTCGTCGTCACCCCGGCCTTGCCGGTCGCCATGGGCGCTCCCTTCACCGTCGAGGTGGACGGTTTCACCGCGAAGCCGGTCCCCGGCTCGGCGGTGCTCGAAGGCTCCAGCGCGTTCGTCGTCACGCCGGACGGCACCGCGTTCGCCGGGCAGCCGGCCGCGATGCACACCGTCTTCCCGTGCAACGACCACCCGAGCGACAAGGCGGCCTTCACGTTCGCGCTCGACGTCCCCGCCGGATGGACGGGGGTGGCCAACGGCGTGCCGGCGGGGAGGACGACGAGCGGTGGGCGGACGGTATGGCGGTACCGCGAGGACCGGCCGATGGCCACGGAGCTCGTCCAGGTCGCCGTCGGGGACCTCAGGGTGATCCGCAAACCCGATGAGCAGGGCGTGCAGGTCCGTGACGTTGTGCCGCGACGGCTGCTGTCCGCTGCCCGCGCCGAGCTGGCCGGGCAGGACGGGCAGATCGCGTGGATGACGGCCCGGGTCGGGCCGTTCCCCTTCCCCGTGTACGGGCGCCTCGCCGCGGACGCCGAGCTCGCGGCCCTCGAGACGCAGACGCTGACGATCGTGCCCAGCTCCTACCTCGCCCTGCCCGCCGGGCCGCGGGACCAAGTACTGCTGCACGAATTGGCGCATCAGTGGTTCGGGGACACCGTCTCGCCGGCGCAGTGGAGCGACGTCTGGCTCAACGAAGGGCACGCGACCTGGTACCAGATGCTCTACGGCGCGGAGCAGGGCAGCCTGCGGAGCACCTTTCCCGGGGCGGACCTCGAGGGCGTGATGCGCGCCGAGTACAGGCAGTCCGACCAGCTGCGCCGCCAGTTCGGCCCGCCCGCTGCGCCGGCGTCCGCCGCCAGCCTCCGGGCCCTGTTCAACCCCGACGTCTACGCAGGTGGGGCGCTGGTGCTGTACGCGCTGCGGCAGGAGATCGGGACGACGGCGTTCGAGGAGGTCGAGCGGGAGTGGGTCCGCGATCACCGGGACGGCGTCGCGTCGACCGCGGACTACGTCGATCTCGCCTCGAAGGTCGCCGGCCGGGATCTGGGGCCGTTCCTCGACGCCTGGCTGTACGGCGCGACGGCGCCGCCGATGCCCGGGCATCCCGACTGGCGCGCCGATGGTTCGGGTTGACAGCTTCTGCGGGCGTACCGAGCCTGTCGGGGTGGTCGAGTTCCCGCCGTCGCTGTGGGCCGACCTCGACGGGCCCGTCCACTACGTCGACTTCGGCGGGCCGCCCGGCGCGCCGCTCGTCGTGTGCGTGCACGGCCTCGGCGGGTCGCACGCGAACTGGCTCGCGATCGCGCCGCAGCTGGCGCGCACCCACCGGGTGCTCGCCCTCGACCTCGGCGGCTTCGGGCTCACCCGCGGCGGGGGCCGCGGCACGTCGCTCGCCGCGAACACCCGGTTGCTGCACCGGTTCGTGACCGAGGTCGCCGGCGAGCCGGCGATCCTCGTCGGCAACTCCATGGGCGGGCTGATCGCGGCGATCGAGGCCGCGGAGCACCCCGGTGACGTCCGCGCGCTCGCTCTGATCGACCCGGCCCTGCCGCTGTACCTGAAGTCCCGGCCGGAGCCGCTCGTCGTCGCAGCCTTCACGCTGTACCTGGCGCCGGGCCTCGGCTCGCTGTTCCAACGCGGGCGGCGCACCGTGCGAACGCCGGAGCAGGTGGCTTGGGAGATCCTGACCTTCTGCTGCGCGGATCCCCACCGGGTGCCGGCGGACGTGGTCGCCGCGCACCTCGAGCTCGGCCGCCGGCGCGAGGCGTACACCGAGATGGACGCGGAGTTCGTGGCCGCCACCCGTTCCCTGCTCCGGATCCTGCTCGGACGCCGCCGTGTGCTGCGGACGCTGTCCCGGATCGGCTGCCCGGTGCTGCTGCTGCACGGCGAGGCGGACCGACTCGTCCCGGTGGGGTCGGCCCGGCGCGTGGCCGCAGCCAGCCCCGCGTGGCGCTTCGTCCCGGTGCCGAAGGTCGGGCACGTGCCCATGCTCGAGGACCCCGAATTCGTGCTCGGAGTGCTCGGCGACTGGCTGGCGGCCCTGCCGAGCGGGAGCGGAGCACGGCGGGACCTCACCGCCTGAGCGAGCGCGTCCGGATCGCGGACAGTTGATGCTTCCAGCTGGGGAACAGAAGGGCGCGGGGACTAGGTTTTCCAGGCATGGCGCGCATCTACGACGACGTGACGAAGCTCGTGGGCAACACCCCGCTGGTCCGGCTGAACCGCATCACCGACGGCGCCGGGGCGACGGTGGTCGCGAAGCTGGAGTTCTACAACCCGGCGAGCAGCGTCAAGGACCGCATCGGCGTCTCGATGATCGACGCCGCGGAGGCGAGCGGCGAGCTGAAGGCCGGCGGCACGATCGTCGAAGCGACCAGCGGCAACACCGGCATCGCCTTGGCGATGGTCGGTGCCGCCCGCGGGTACCGCGTCATCCTCACGATGCCCGAATCCGCGAGCAAGGAGCGGCGTGCGCTGCTGCGCGCCTACGGCGCCGAGCTCGTGCTCACCCCCGCTGCCGAGGGCATGAAGGGGTGCGTCGCTCGCGCCGAGGAGATCGGGCGGGACGAGGGCGCCGTCCTCGTCCGGCAGTTCGAGAACGCCGCCAACCCCGAGATCCACCGCCGCACCACGGCCGAGGAGATCTGGAACGACACCGACGGTCAGATCGACGCGCTCGTCGCCGGCATCGGCACCGGCGGCACGATCACCGGCGTCGGTCAGGTTCTCAAGCAGCGCAAGCCCGGAGTCAGGATCGTCGCGGTCGAGCCGGCGGCCAGCCCGATCCTCAACGGCGGCTCGCCGGCGCCCCACCCGCTCCAGGGCATCGGTGCGAACTTCGTGCCGGCGATCCTCGACCGCGGGATCTACGACGAGGTCCTCGACGCGCCGAACGACGAGGCACTGGCCTACGCGCGCCGCGCCGCCAAGGAGGAGGGACTGCTCGTCGGCATCTCTTCCGGCGCTGCGATCTGGGCCGCTGTCCAGGTGGCGAAGCGGCCGGAGTTCGAGGGCAAGCTCGTCGTCGTCGTCATCCCGTCGTACGGCGAGCGCTACCTTTCCACGGTCCTCTTCCAGGACCTGCTCGACTGAGGTCGCGACGGAGATTGATCCTCGACGTGTTGTTCCGCGGACATCCGGCGCGTCCGGGCTGGCGGACGCGGCTGCGTGAGGACGTCGACGCCGCCATCGCCCGGGACCCGGCCGTCCGCAGCCGCAGCGAGGTGGTGCTCGCCTATTCGGGGATGCACGCCGTCTGGGCTTACCGGTTGCACCACGGGCTCTGGGTGCGTGGTCACCGCCTGACGGCGCGGCTGCTCTCGCAGGCCGCCCGGGCGGCGACCGGCGTCGAGATCCATCCCGGGGCGGTCATCGGCCGGCGGTTCTTCATCGATCACGGGATGGGTGTCGTGATCGGGGAGACCGCGGAGATCGGGGACGACGTCATGATGTACCACGACGTCACTCTCGGGGGCCGCAGCCTGAACCGGACCAAGCGCCACCCCACGCTCGGGGACGGCGTCGTCGTCGGCGCCGGCGCGCGGGTGCTGGGTCCCGTCGTCGTGGGAGCGAAGGCACAGATCGGTGCGAACGCCGTCGTCGTCCGGGACGTGCCGGCGGGGGCGGTCGTGGTCGGCGTCCCGGGCCAGGTGCGCGTTCTCCCGCCGGACGCGCAGCCTCCTGATGCCGATCCCGCCGTGGACCCGGCGATCTGGATCTGAACTGCGCGGTGACCTGAAGCGAGGCCCTCTACCCTGACCCGGTGGATGAAGAACCCACGTCGTCGGAGCAGGCGCGGCCGGGGGAGAGCGAGGCCCAGCGGGCCGACCGCAACTTCAACGACATCCTGCAGGAGCTGCGCGTCACCCAGACCGGCGTGCAGATCCTCTTCGGCTTCCTCCTGACGATGCCGTTGCAGGCACGCTTCGGCCAGCTCGACGACTACGAGAAGGCGCTGCTCGTCATCGCCGTCCTGCTGCTCGCCACGGCGACCGCGTGCATCATCGCGCCCGTCGCCTGGCACCGGACGCTGTTCAGGCACCAGCTCAAGAAGGAGATCGTCGACGCGAGCAACGTGTTCGCGAAGGCGGGCCTTACGGCGCTCGCCCTCGGGATCGTCGCGTCGATGCTGCTCATGCTCGACCTGGTGCTCCCGCACTGGGCTGCCGTCGGTCTCGGAGCAGTCATCGCCCTGCTCCTCCTGATGCTCTGGGCGGTCCTGCCCCTGCTGCGGCGGCGGTCGATGCAGCAACTGTGACCGCCGAGCGAAAACGCTTACAGTCCAAAGGCAACGTCAAGGGCCGGACAACCGTCTCCTCTTCACCGAATCACCGCGTATCGGGAAGGGACCGGAGATGGGCGAGCAGACGGCCGGCCCGGCAAGGCCGGTGGCAACAGGAGCGCGAGCGGGAACGCCCCGACGCCGCCGGCCGGTCCCTGGACGGCACGATCTGCCGGTGCTGCTGCTCGGCACTGCCGTCGTGGCCGCGCTCACGCTGAGTACCACGGCACTGGGGGACCCGGTGGCGCCCGTCCGGATCGAGCGGGTGTCGCCGGCCACGCCGCCGTCGGCCACCCCGCCGGCGAACGGTGCCACGGCCGGCACGAGTGCGGCCCGGACCACGTCGCCGCGGGCCTCGGCGACCCCGACGAGCCCCGCCCTGCCGGTGGTCTCGAGCACGACACGCTCCTCGGCGCCCTGCCCAGCGCCCCCTTCGGTGGTGCGCTCGACCGCGCCCGGCAAGGGCAGGACCGTCGCGCTGACGTTCGACGACGGCCCCTCGCCCTACACCACGAAGGTGCTGGGGGCCTTGGCGCGCGAGCACGTTCACGCCACGTTCTTCGTGATCGGCCAGCAAGTGCGGGCCCGTGCCGCGACCCTCGCGCAGGTCGTGCGGGCGGGACACCTGGTGGGGGACCACAGCTGGGACCACAGCTACCCGTCCAGCGTCCCCGGCGGATGGTCCCCGGCCTACCTCCGCCGGTCGCTGGTCCGCACCAACACGGCGGTGGAGAAGGCGACGGGCCGCGTGCCCTGCTGGTTCAGGCCCCCCGGCGGGTTCCTGCCGCGTTCCGTGCTCCCTGCGGCACGAGCGCAGCGGATGGGCGTCGTCCTCTGGTCCGTCGACACCCGGGACTGGGCCGTCGAGTCGACCTCGCACCCGACGGCCGCCCGGCGCACGGCGATGACGAGGGCCATCGTCCACGCGGCGCTCGCCGGGCTCAGCCAACGGCATCCGATCGTCCTGCTGCACGACGGCGGGGGCTACCGGGGCGCGACCGTCCAGGCGATCCCCGAGATCATCGCGAAGTACCGCGCAGCCGGGTACCGGTTCGTGCGCCTCGACGGCCGGCGGTAGGAGGGTGTCCCCCGATGCGGTGCAACGTCCAGGCTCGACGCGGCGTCCCTCGGACGTGTCGCAACCGTTCGCACTGCCGCTGCCGGAGCGCGCGGTGACGGATGTCTTCGTCGAGGACGACTTCGACGCCTTCGTCGCGGCTCGGGGTCAGAGGCTGGTGAGGATGGCGCGCGGCTTGCTGCGCGATCCCCACCACGCTGAGGACGTCGTGCAGGAGGTGCTGGTCAAGGCGCATCAGCACTGGGCGACGATCTGCAACCGGGAGAGCCCCGACGCCTATGTGCACCGGATGCTGGTCAACGCCGCGACCTCGTTCTGGCGTCGGGCGGCGCGGCGGGAGTTCTCGCTGGACTCCGATGCGTGGCCGGTGGTCTCGGCCCCTGACGAGGCGGCGCGGGTCGACGAGCGCGACAGGCTCCTGGCGGCGTTGCGCCGGTTGCCGCCCAAGCAACGCGCCGTGATCGTGCTGCGGCACTACGAAGGACTGCCCGACGAGGAGATAGCAGTGGTGATGGGGACGAGCGTGGTCACCGTGCGCACCAACATCCACCGGGGGCTGGCGCACTTGCGGGCTCTCCTGGGGGAATCCGAGGGGGTCGCCCATGGGTGAGCACGGGCGCATGCCTGCGGACGGCGACCTGAGCGCGCGGATCGAGGCTGCCCTGCACTCCGGTCTGGACGCCCGGCCCGTCGACGTCGGTCACCTCGCCACCTCCACCCGCATCGGGATCCGCCGGGCGCGGCTGCGCCGCCGCATCGCCGGGACGGGGGCGCTCGTCGCCGCCGTCGCCGCCCTGGCCGTCGTCGTCGCGACGGGCAACGGAAGCGCGCTCGGCACGCGGACGGTCCAACCCGCGAACTCCGGAGTCACGCCGACCGCGACCAGCGCCCCCCGGCTGTCCCGGGCCACTGCGGCGGACTTCACCTTCCCGGATTCCATGGGCCTGTCCCCGTCGGACTTCCCGAACCCGCGGATGCGCCTTCAACCGGTGATCCCACCCGTGGACCCTTATCAGCCGACGGTCTTCGGCCAGACCTGTCCGTTGGACGGCAAGCGCACGGCTCCCGTCCCAGGTCAACTCGAGAGCAGGCTGTGGGGATGGGACGAGGGGGACACGAGCCTTCCCACCCAGCAGCTCCGGGTACAGATCACAGCGACGCTGTGGAAGGCCGGCACGGGGCAGAAGCACTTCGACGAGATACTGACGAACACCGGGTTCTGCCACTGGAGGGTCGGTGTCCCGCGAGCCGCGAGCACGGGAAGCCTGCCGGGGACGTCCTGGGTCGCCACCCGACTGAGCGAGAGCGCCGAAGCCGCGATGCTCGTCGGCGACGTCATCGTGAGCGTCGACGTGGCGGACCCCAACGGCCACGCGTCGGCGCTCCAGGTCGCTCGACGGCTGCTCGCGCTCTCGGTCGGGCGGCTCGAGGCGGCGTCGTTGGTGGTGACGTCCTCGAGCACATGCACGCCGGCGTGCCAGACGGGCCCGACGAAAACGTGCACCGGCGCCTGCGCGGCGTACGCAATGCCCTCGTTCTACGGGGACTGGCGTCAGCATCGCGCGGCGATCCACTTCGACCGGAACGGCACCGGGTCTGCCCAGATCGCCCTCGAGGTCGCCAAGGGCGGCCAGGACGAGTCGGACGCGTTCGCGCTCTCGCTGTCACCCGACGGGTCCGAGCTGACCCTCCGGGTGACGTCGGTCAGCTGGTGGCTCAACGGTGTGGGGAGCACACGCCTCACCAAGCCTTCGCCTCAGGACACCACGCCCTCGGCGCCCGGCGACCGCTACCAGGTGCGGTTCACCGCGCCCGGGCTCCTGCGGATAAGCGCGGTGCAGGGCTCGGGAGCTCTCGACGGGCTCGTGCTCTGCGGAAAGAGCGTGTCCGCCCCGGTCAGGGTCCACGCCTGCGGGGCCTAGCGGCGGGGTTCCCCTAGGAGGGGGACCGGTGCGACAGGTAGGTGGCGGCGATGTCCAGGTCGCCGTGACCCTCCGCGACGGCCCGGTCGAGGTGTTCGCGCGCGGCGGCGACCAGGGCGAGGTCGTCCGGCTCCAGGCCCATCGCGGCGACGGCGTCCAGCGCCAGCCCCGCGTCCTTCACCGCGCCGGCCACAGTGAACGTCGGGTCGAACGCCCCCTCGAGCATCGCCCCACCCTTGACGCCGACGTAGGGGGCGTCGAGGCCGCCGCCCTTGACCGCCTCGAGGAACAGTCGTGGGTCGAGCCCGAGCGCCCGCGCGGCGGTGAGTGCCTCGGCGACGCCCTCGGTGACGACGACGAGCCAGGAGTTGACGACGAGCTTGAGCGCGCTCGCCTGTCCAGGCTCCTCGCCGACCCAGACGGTGCGGTTCCCGATCGCGTCGAACACGGAGTCGGCGGCGGCCCGGGCTCGCTCGGGCCCGGCGGCGAGCACGACGAGGGCGCCGGTAGCGGCGGGCTGCTTGGTGCCGAGCACCGGCGCGTCGACGAACACCAGCCCGTGCTCCCGAGCCAGCGCGGCGAGCCGGCGGGCGCCGTCGACCCCCACCGTCGAGGTCTGCAGCCACAGGGCGCCGTCCGCCAGGCCGGGAGCCGCCTCCTTGACGACGGACTCGACGCTGTCGGCGTCCCAGAGCATGGTGACTACGACGTCGGCGCCCAGCACCGCCTCGGCAGGGTGGTCGGTCACCGTCGCGACGTCGGCCAGGGGCTCGGCGCGCTCGCGGGAGCGGTTCCACACCCTCAGCTGATGGCCGGCCGCCGCGATGGTGCGCGCCATGCCGGTGCCCATGGTCCCGGTCCCGAGCAGTGCGACCGTCGTCATGGGGTCAGCCTGCAGGAGGGCGCGCGTCGGCGCGCGTCGGTGAGCGTCGGTACTGTCCGGGCGTGGACGACATCCTCACCTTCGGGGTGACCATTACCGTCGTCTGCGCGGTGCTGCTGCTCGCGGTGCTGTCGAACCGGGTGAGCGATCGGCTCGGCGTGCCCGCACCGGCGTTCTTCCTGGTCGGGGCCGCCGTCGCCTCCGACCTCGTGCCGTCGCTCACGCCGCGCTCCATCGAGTCCGTGCAGCGGATCGTGACGGTCGCACTCGTCGGGATCCTCTTCAACGGCGGGCTGGAGATGGGGTGGCCGCGGTTCCGCGCGAACGCAAAGGCCATCGCCTGGGTCGGGGTCGTCGGGACGTTCGTCACCGCCGGGGCGCTCGCGCTCGCCGCGCACGCCCTGTTCGGGTTCGACTGGCAGTTGGCGCTGCTCATCGGCACGGCCCTGGCGCCGACCGATCCGGCGGTCGTGTTCTCCGTGCTGGGTCGGCGGGAGATCCGCGGCCGCAGCGGCACGATCCTCGAGGGGGAGTCCGGGGCGAACGACCCAGTGGGCATCGCGCTCATGGTCGCGCTGCTCACGGCCGCGTCCGGGGGCGGTGGCGGGGGAGGCGCCGTGCTCACGGTCGTCGAGGAGTTCGCCCTGCAGATGGTCGTCGGCGCCGTGGTCGGCGTCCTCGGGGGCCGGGGGATGATCTGGGCGCTGCGCCGCCCGCTGCCGAGTGAGGGTCTGTACGTCATCAGGTCGGTCGCGCTCGTGGGGCTGATCTACGGCGTTGCGACGGTCGCGCGGGGCTCGGGCTTCCTCGCGGTCTTCCTCGCCGGCATCGTGGTGGCCGACGCGCGGGCGCCGTACAAGCGCGAGGTCGAGCGCTTCCACACCGGCTTGGCGAGCCTGGGTGAGATCGTCGCGTTCACCGTTCTCGGGCTGACAGTGGACGTGCGCTCCCTCGCGGACCAGGGCGCCTGGTGGATCGGACTCGTGCTGGCGCTGCTGCTGGCGTTCCTCATCCGGCCCGTGCTGGTCGGCCTGGTGCTGTGGCCCGTGCGGCTAGCGCGCAACGAGCGGCTGTTCGTTCTCTGGGCGGGGCTCAAGGGGGCGGTACCGGTGCTGCTCGGGACCTACGTCCTGACGTCGGGCGCGGTCGACGCCCTGCGCGCGTACGGGATCGTGTTCGTCGTCGTGCTGTTCTCGGTCGTGGTGCAGGGCGGGTTCGTGCCGCTCGTCGCCGCCAGGCTGCGCCTGCCCGTGGAGATCCGCGAGCAGGAACCGTGGGCCCTGGGCATGCGCTTCCGCGACGAGCCGCACGGGCTGCACCGGTTCACCGTGGCGAGCGGGTCGCCGGCCGACGGCTCCCGCATGGACGCGTTGACGCTCGGCGAGAACGTCTGGATCAGCTTCGTGGGTCGCGAGGGCGCCCTGGTGCAGGTGCGGGGCGAGACGACGCTCCAGGCCGACGACGAGGTGCTCGTGCTGGCGGATCCGCAGGACGCCGATCTGGTCCGGCGGCTCTTCACACAGCCCGCTTAGCGCTACCGGCTGTCCTCGGCCGTCAGCCCGCCCGGCGGGACTTCTCGCGCTTCAGGTCGGCCGGCTCCTGCGGGGCAGGCGCGTGGTCGTCGTCTTCCTGGTCGGTCCCGTAGATGGCGCGCAGCTGCTCCGCGCGCTCCTGCTCGGCGACCGCGGCCTCGATGCTCTCGAGGCTGAACTCGGGCCGCGGCAGCGGCTCCCACTCCATCGCGACGGCGCCCTCGAGGCACTCGTCGACGCTGAGCAGGACGCTGTCCCGGGCGAGCTCGAGTGCCCGCCGGTAGGCCGTCTCGGACATGGACGAGCGCGCCCGGGACAGCTTGCGGCGCAGCTTGGCACGGGCGTCGCCGTGCACGTCACGCGCGGTGTAGACCTCGGACTCGAGGTCCTTCGTCGACGGCTGCTCTGCCACGTCGGCGTCGGCCACCGCACGCACGCGGGCCGGCTGGGAGGCGGGGTGCGCCTCGGCCGGCGCGGCGAAGGTGCCGCCCCACGTGGGCTCTCCTCTGAGGGTCACGAGGTCGAGGTTAGCGCCAGAATCACGGTCGAGTGTCGGTCAGAGAGCAAACGTTCACCCTAAGTCATCAATGACATCGATTTCAGGCGCTCTCGCTCACGCTCTGGTGACCGCCTTGTGGCGTGCCTCCGCGCCCTTGCGTTGGTCGTGGCGCCGCGGTCGCCGGCCGGCCTCGCCCCCGGACACCCTCTGTCGTGATCGATGCAGACGTTGTGGCGATCACCGGCGGGTGGTCGCCACCCGGCCCGCGCAGTCACCGCCGCCATGATCGGACGGCATGATCGCCCGCCATACCGCATGCGCACGGCCACGGCGAGCTGTGCAGCGGCGACGCGCACCGCGGGGACCTCGTGCGGTATCGCTGGCGATCACCAGGACGACGGCGAGTGCGGCGCGGCCGGTGCAGAATGGGTGCCGCACCGAGGAGGGCTGTCCGAGCGGCCTAAGGAGACGGTCTTGAAAACCGTTGGGGCGGTAGCCACTCCGTCCCCGGGGGTTCGAATCCCTCGCCCTCCGCACCTCGCCCTCCGCACCAGCACCAACGGGGCCCTGACCAGGGAATACAACTCGACAGCGTCTCGTCGCGCCGATGCCCGTGACTGCCCGCGTCTGACCGTGCAGAACCGCTGGATGGGGCACCCAAGGGGCACGATGGGGCACGCAGGGGGCACGCGGGCGAATGGCCTGCGCGGCGGATGCGCGCTACACCTGGCGGGCCTCCTCGGCCGGTGCGCGCTCAACTGTCGCCGCTCCTGCCGATGATGGGTGTGTGACTGACGCAACGGTCGTCCGGTGGCGCCGGTACGGCAAGGACCGGCTCTATGTGAACGGGCCGGCGGGAGAGCGGTATGGCTGGGGGATCTTCTGACCGGAGCCATCGAGGTGACGGCACCCGGCCAGCACGACCTGGTGAAGGAGCTCGTCTGCGGCACACCCGGCCTGGGCCTCTCGGGGCGGTGCAGCGGGCCGGGTGCCGACAGCCCTGACCATGTGATCGGCCCGCCGCCCGTCAGTGATGCCGCGCCCGCCGAACGCGTGGTCGAACGCACGCCCCCAGCGGCAGGCACGAAGCGGCCTTGGCTGCGACCTGGCGTTGAACCGGCCCGGTCGAGGGCGCGCGAGGTCAGGCGATCGAGCTTCGGGAGGCTGCACCAGTTCGGACCTTCGTCGCTCGGCTTGTTGGTGTCGCATACGGACGAGCGCGCTTGGCGTATCGGTGCCGATGGTGAGGAGTCAGTCGCTCGCGAGCTGGCCAAGCTGGGTGACGGTTGGTTGAACGCTCCACTCGGTGCCCGTAGGGCGGAACGGTGCAGACATCGATCACGTCCTGATCGGGCCGGGAGGCGTTTTCACGATCAACGCCAAGAACCACTCCGGGGCTCGCGTCTGGGTCGGTGGCGACACGGTGATGATCGGTCAGACGCGCGGGCCCTACGTGCGCAACGCGCGCTTCGAGGCCGCCAGGGCGGGCCGTCTCCTCAGTGCCGCGGTGGGTCAGCAGGTCAACGTGATGGGCATTGTCGCGATGATGTGCGACGACATCACGATCAAGCGTCCTCCTGGGGACGTGCTTGTGATCGGTAGCGCGGCGCCTCCGAAAGTGGCTGGGTGGCCTAGGCCCGTCCCTCAGCGGAGATCGAGGTGGATGCCGTCTTTGATCGCGCAAGGCGGTCCACGACCTGGCAGCCCTCATAGCGTGAGCTGGTGTGTGCACTGTTAGCTTGGGAAATCGGTGCAGGCACGCGGGCGATGCCGTCTCGTGCGTGAGCGACTGCCCCTGATGCACCCCTCGCAGCCCTTGATCGCCGCGCTGTGTTGCACGCGGATCGCACGGCCGCCGGCTCAGAAGAGCGCGAGCTGCACTGCCTCGATGCGGACGCGGGGGCGTCGGGGTCGTCGGGCCGGCGTCGGGCTCGTGACGGGGCGTCGGAGCCGCGCGAAGCGACCTCGCGCGTCGCGCAGGAGCAGGAGCGGGTACCAGCGCCGGGCGGTGGCTGTGAGGTTCTGGGGTGCCCCCAGGAGTTGAGGTGGCGGTGGGGGCGGGGTAATGCCCCCACCGACGCCCCGGAGGTACCGCCCTCGGGGAGGCTCGCCGTCCACCCCGTCCTCACGCTGGGACCCTGGCCGCCCACAGGTGCGGAGACACCCTCCGTCAACCTCGGGTCGGTCCGGGCTTGGGCGTCATTCTCGATAGCGGCCAGCAGCAGCCGGCGTCCGCTGATGGGCAGCCGCATCAAGGCTCTCCCCTCGGCTTGAGGAGCTCCCGGTGGCCGCGTTCGACCGGGTTCCTCCGGGGCCGACCTTGACGGGATCCGGACGAGTCACTACCCTTGTCCTATGACAGTAGATAAAGCAGGCAGCGGTCGTGAGGGGCGCGCGGGGCGCTGCCGCCGATCGCGTTCCGCCTGGACCCCGCCTCGGGGGTGCCGACGTACCTGCAGTTGGTCCGTCAGGTCGAGCAGGCGCTGCTGCTGGGCTACCTGAAACCGGGCGATCAGTTGCCGAAGGTCCGCGACGTGGTCGCGGACCTGGCGATCAACCCGAACACGGTGCTGAAGGCGTACCGCGAGCTGGAGCACAAGGGGCTGGCTCGGGGCGGCCGGGGCAGGGGACGTTCGTCGAGGCCGCCGTGAGCCAGGCCGACGCTGCCCGAGCTCGCCGGGCTGCGCCGAAGCTCGCTGCACGGCTGGATCGGGGAGGCCGAGGCGGCCGGGTCTCGACGAGAACGGTGTGGTCGCGGTGTTCGCCAGCACGCTGCGGGATTTCACTGAGCGCCGCGAGGTCGAGCGACTCCCACGGCGCGCAGGAGACGGCGGGACGCGACGGCCGGAGGCGTCGCATGAACATCATCGAGACCCAGGCCCTCGGCCGCCGGTACGGCGGCACCTGGGCCCTGCGGGACTGCACCCTCGCCATCCCCGAGGGCCACCTCGTCGCGCTGGTCGGGCCCAACGGCGCCGGCAAGACCACCCTGCTCAACATCGTGGTCGGGCTGACGGCACCCACGACCGGCAGTGTCAGCGTGCTCGACGGCATCCCGGCCGGATCGCCCGCCGCGCTCGACGGCATCGCCTTCGTCGCCCAGGACATGCCGCTGTACCGCCACCTCTCCGTGGCCGACATGCTGCACCTGACCCGCAACCTCAACCACGACTTCGACGCCGCTTACGCGCGGGCGAGACTGCGCGATCTGGGGATCGCCGAGAAGCACCGGGCCGGCAAGCTGTCCGGCGGCCAGCAGGCCCAACTGGCGCTGACACTCGCGCTGGCGAGGCATCCGCGCCTCCTCGTCCTCGACGAGCCGACCGCCCCGCTCGATCCGCTCGCCCGCCACGACTTCATGGCCACCGTGATGGCCGCGATGGCCGAGGACGGGCTCTCGGTCCTGCTCTCCTCGCACGGTGCTGGCGGAGCTGGAGCGCGTCGCGGACTATCTCGTGCTGATCGCGCACGGCCGTCGTCCGCCTCGACGGCACCGTCGACGACCTGGCCGCCCGGCACCGGCTCATGACCGGACCCGCCCGGGCGGCCGCGCGACCCGCGTGGCACGTCATCCAGGCCAGCCAGGCCGGGTCGCAGCAGCATCTGCTCGTCCGCCTCGACGCGCCCACCGATCCCGACCCGGCCGGGTGGGAAGCGCGACGGTCGGCGTGGAGGAGCTCGCCTTGGCCTATCTGCGTGAGTCGTCGACCCCCGCAACCTCGACGCCGTGGAGGCGACGAGATGACCAACCTCGGTCCTGACGCCCGCACCGACCTCTGCGCTGCGGCCCGTCCCGTGGCGCCGCCTGCTCTGGGTCGCGTGGCGCCGCTACCGCACCACCCTGGCGGCCACCGCCGCGCTGCTGGCCTCGTCGCCGTCTACTGCTGATCCAGGGTGAGCGGATCCGGACCGCGTACGCCGTTGCGCAGGCGTGCCGGCCGCAGTCGTCCGCGAGCTGCCGCTTCGAGTTCCAGAACTTCCACGACACCTACGGGAGCGTCGGGTTCCTCGGGGCGCTGCTCGTCTGGACCCCGGCACTGATCGGGGCCTTCGCCGGCGCCCCGCTCCTGGCCAGGGAGCTCGAGACCGGGACGTTCCGCTTCGCCTGGACCCAGGGCGTCGGCCGGATGCGGTGGGCTGGTCGCCCATCCTCGTGTCGGGAGCGTTCGGCGTCGCCGTCGTCAGCGCTGCGTTCGGCGCGCTCGTCACCTGGTACGACCGGCCGTTGGTCGCCAGCGGCATCCAGCAGCGGCTCCAGGCCAGCGTGTTCCCTCCCACCGGGGTCGCGGTCGTGGGCTGGGCGCCTGGCGGCGTTCGCCGCGGCGTCCTGCCCGGCCTGGTGTCGCGGCGCGTGTGCCGGCGCTGGCGGCAACCCTGGCGGTCTGGACCGGGCTGGCCTTCCTACGCGCCGAGTCTGCGGCCCCACTACGGGCGCCCGCTCGCCACCAGCCGCCTGCAGCTCCCAGACCGACCTGCCGGTCGACCAGTGGTGGACCCACGGCGGCGTGCGTGTCAGCGACGCGCAGATCAACCAGGCGCTGCAGGCCATCGGCGTCCAGAGCGCGACGGCGGCGGCGACGTCCGGGCCGGGCCCGGAAGCAGCTCGGTCGACCCGGTCCAGTACCTGCTCCAGCACGGCTACACCCAATGGACCAGCTACCAGCCGGACAGCCGCTACTGGACCTTCCAGTGGATCGAGTTCGGCTGGCTCGCCCTCGTGTCGATGCTCCTTCTCGCCGTGACGCTCTGGATGGTACGTCACCGGAACGCCTAGACGGTATGGGGGTTCGGGCTGGGGGCCTCGACCGCATGTGAACGTGGGTTGCGGTCGGGGTTGGCCGGCCGTAGAGCCACAGATGTGGGAGGCCCCCAGTGGTTGTTCAGCGTACGAGTGTGGGTCTGGATGTGCACGCACGATCGGTGGTCGCCTCGGCGTTGGACGGGGACACCGGCGAGATCATCGAGCGGCGGTTGTCGCCGGCTCACGCGGATGTCGCGGCCTGGATTGGCGGTCTGTCGGGGCCGGTCAGGGTCACCTATGAGGCCGGTCCGACGGGGTTCGGGCTGGCCAGGTTCCTGCGGTCGCGGGGGGTCGAGGTCGACGTTGCGGCGCCGTCGAAGCTGTTGCGGCCCAGCGGGGACCGGGTCAAGACCGACGTGCGCGACGCGCGGCATCTGGCGCGGCTGCTGCACGCGGGGCAGATCGTCGCGGTCACGGTGCCGGACCAGGCCACCGAGGCCGCGCGGGACCTGGTCCGGGCCCGGGAAGACGCCCGCGGGGACCTGATGTCGGCCCGGCACCGGGTGTCCAAACTGCTGCTACGCCAGGGGATCGTCTGGTCCGGCGGGAAGGCCTGGACCGGGATCCACGACCGCTGGCTGCGGGCCCAACGGTTCGAGCCGGTGCCGCTGCAGCTGACCTACGACACCGCGTACGAGACCATGCTCGCCACGCTCGAGCGCCGCGACCGACTCGACGCGGCGATCGCCGCGCTGGCCGCGGACTCGGCGTTCACCCCGGTGGTGCGCCGGCTGGGCTGCCTGCGCGGGGTCTCGACGTTGACCGCGTTCGGGCTGGCGGTGGAGATCGGGGACTGGCACCGGCTCACCGGCCGCTCGATCGGCGCCTACCTCGGCCTGGTCCCAACCGAGTCCTCCTCGGGAGCCTCCCGCAGCCAGGGCGGCCTGACCAAGACCGGTAACGGACACGCCCGGCGGCTGCTGATCGAGGCGGCCTGGCACCACCGGCCCGCCTACCGCACTCCAGGCATCGACCTGCGTCGACGCTGGGAGGCCGCCAGCCCGGCCGCCCGCGACCGCGGACGACGCGCCAACCAGCGGCTGCATAGCCGCTGGGCCCACTTCGAGGCCCGGGGGAAACATTCCGTCGTCGCGAACGCCGCGATCGCCCGCGAGCTCGCCGGCTGGTGCTGGTCCCTGGCTGTCCTGGACGACTGACCCGCGAGCCGACCCGAGCGGCCGTTCCCCAGCTCACCGGGGAACCACAACACGCCCGGACAACGATGATCAACGGAGGCGGCAGCGCCTGGCAGCGACCCGCGACACGCCCTATGAGCACGCTCCCTCCAGGCGCACGCTCGATCAGGGCGTGTCTCCCAAGTTGAGCGGCGTTGCTCGGGAAGGCTGCCCGTATGGGACCGCGGGGAGTCATCACAGAGGACCAGTGGGCGGTGATCGAGCGGCTGTTGCCGCCGGTCAAGGGCCGGATGGGGCGTCCGGCGACGCCGCACCGGCCGGTGGTGGAAGGGATCATCTATCGGTACCGGGCCGGGATCCCGTGGCGTGACTTGCCGGCCGAGTTCGGGCCGTGGCAGACGGTGTGGAAGCGGCATCACAAGTGGTCGGCGGACGGCACCTGGGATCGGGTGCTGGGCGAGATCCTCGCGGACGCCGACGCCGCGGGGCTGGTCGAATGGAAAGTCAGCGCCGACTCCTCGGTGGTACGGGCCCACCAGCCCGGCACGAACACCTCCCGTCCGCCTGTCACGGCCGTGCCGGCGTCCTACATCGGCACGCCCCGGGGGCAGGGCACGGGGGGCGAGATCGAATGACAAGAATTGTTCGGCGCCGGGTTCGAGCGAGCCCTCCGATCACGCAGTCGGCCGGTCCCGTGGCGGTCTGAGCACGAAGGTCCATCTGCTCGTCGACGACAGCGGCCGCCCGCTGGTTGTCGTCATCTCTCCTGGTCAGGCCGGGGACAACCCGGCGCTGCAGCCGATGCTCAACCAGCTGCGGATCACCCGTCGCGGACCGGGCCGCCCTCGCACCCGCCCAGTCCTGGTCCGCGCGGATAAGGCGTACTCAGCCCGTGCCACCCGCTGGTACCTGCGCCGCCACGGCATCAAGGCCGTCATCCCCGAACCCGCCGACCAGGCCGGGCACCGCAAGCGGCGTGGCTCACATGGCGGCCGGCCGGTCACCTACGACCCCATCGAATACGCCGGCCGGAACGTCGTCGAACGCGGCTTCAACGTCCTCAAGCAGTGGCGGGCCCTGGCTACCCGCTACGACTGTGAGGATGTAGTCACTGCTTCGGACCTGCGGCCTGACCCGCGCTACGACCGGCCGCTGTGCCTTGTGCTTGATCTGTCGGCCGTGGGTTCGGGGCGGGATGTGCTGCCGTCGGACCCGGCGGGCGTGTCCCGATAGGGGCCTTGCCGCACAAGGCGCCGTCACAGTCCTGACCGCCCCGCCCGGATCCGACGTCGGCCACCAAGGTTCCCGAGCGATCAGGAGACAGGCGACCGTGTCCAGCATGCCCCGCCGACGTTCCGGCAGTCAGCAGCAGTGCCCAGTCGACGCCGAACCGCAGGAGGCAGGCGCCGACCGCCAGGAGGTGATACTCGGCGTCGACACGCACAAGGACGTCCACGTCGCGGCCGTGATCAGCGCGGTCGGCGCGCTGCTGGGCACCCAGGAGTTCCCGGCCACCGCCGCCGGTTATCGTGCCCTGCTGGGCTGGGCCCGGACCTTCGGCGCTGTACTGCGGGCGGGCGTGGAAGGCACCGCCTCCTACGGAGCGGCGCTGAACCGGATGCTGCGCAGCGAGGGTGTCACAGTGATCGACGTCAACCGGCCCGACCGAGCCGATCGACGTCGCCGGGGCAAGACCGACGCCACCGACGCCGAGGCAGCCGCCCGCGCTGTCTTGTCCGGCAGAGCCACCGCCGTCGCCAAGGCCGGCGACGGCCCCGTCGAGATGGCCCGCATGTTCAAGCTGGCCAAGTCCTCCGCGGTCAAGTCCCGCACTCAGGCGATCAACCAGCTCAAAGCCGTCCTGGTCGGCGCCGACCCTGCCCTGCGCGAGCAGCTGACCGGGCTGAGCACCCCACTGCTCGTGCGCGCCTGCGTCGCACTCGAGGTCGCCGACCCCATCGCCGACACCGGCCAGGCCGCCCGGCACACGCTGCGCCTGCTGGCCCACCGGATCACCCTGCTGACCGAGGAGATCGACGACCTGGACGAGCGGCTGACCGCCGTCCTGGCCGCTCACGCCCCGGACCTGCTGGCCCGCAACGGCGTAGGACCCGACACCGGCGCCACCTTGCTCATCGCCGCGGGCGACAACCCCGACCGGCTCCACTCCGAAGCCGCCTTCGCCGCCCTCTGCGGCGTCAGCCCGGTCGAAGCGTCCTCCGGGCAAGACCCAGCGGCGCCGACTCAACCGCGGCGGCAACCGGCAGGCCAACGCCGCCCTGCACCGCATCACCCTCGCCCGCCTGCGCTGGGACCCCACCACCCGCGCCTACGTCGAACGCCGGCTGCGGGACGGCAAGACCCGACGCGAGGCGATCCGCTGCCTCAAGCGCTACATCGCCCGCGAGATCTACCCACTGCTCAGCACACCCGCCAGCCCGTCACCCAGTCCAGCTCTCACCGCTGCTTGATATCCATAGGGGCATCAAACACGCCCTGACCTACCGCGGAGGCGTCGTCCTGGCCGCGATCCTCACCTGGACCCACTGACTTCAGAGACATGCCCTAGTCGGTGCGTCCGCCCCTGCGCTGGAGTGCGTTCTGCCGGCTGGCGCCGGAAGCGGAGCGGGAGGCGCCGATGCCGGCTGCTTGGCGGCGCGGTCGGGCCCCATCAGGTCGATGAGCAGCACCTCTCCTAAGGGCCGCCCCGCGACCGAGCGTTCCTCTCGTTCGTCCGTTCCCGCGCGGGATGTGTGGGGGCCGCGCAGCAGCGACCGGCAACACCCGTCGCAACCACCCCGACTCTCGCGAGTTCAACGACGACCACCGAGGGATCATGAGATTTCTCAAGGAAGCGCACCTCGGGATCGCCATGGTGTCTCTGAGTCGCGTGACTACATCTCGTCGGACCGGGGGAGTCCGGGGGTCGGTCGCCTCCGTCCCTCTGCGGATCTTCTGCTGACCGGGCAAGATCGCAAAGTCCTGGCTGGATCATCCGCGATGGGTGATGCCCGGCAGAGGGGGGCAGAGCGATCGTTGGGGCAGCCCGCCGGGCAGAGACCTGGCCCCCCGGTGCGGAGTTTGTTCTGGTGGATGATCACGTCCGCGTGGCGGCACTGTCGCCCTCGGTCGGAGGGAGTGTCTTAGGTGAGCGAGCCGTTCAGGGGCACGATCAATGTCGACATCCGAGACTCGGTGCCGGATTGGGCGCCCTTCGAGCCGCCGAAGGCTCCTGATGGAGCACCGAACGTGGTGTACATCGTGCTGGACGATGTGGGTTTCTCGGCGATGTCCTGCTATGGCGGCCCGATCGAGACACCGAACATCGATCGGGTCGCCTCAGAGGGGATCCGATACACCCAATGGCACACTACCGCATTGTGCTCGCCGACCCGGTCGTCCCTGCTGACCGGCCGCAACCACACGCGTAACTCGATGGCGTGTATTACTGAGGCCGCGATCGGGTTTCCGAACGCAAGTGGAACGATCCCGCCGGAGAACGGCATGCTGCCTGAGATCCTGGGTGAACTGGGCTGGAACACGTACATGGTGGGGAAGTGGCATCTGTGCCCGACCGTGGAGATGAACCTGGCCTCCACACGGCGGAACTGGCCTACCGGACGAGGGTTTGAAAGGTTCTACGGTTTCCTGGGCGCCGAGACGAACCAGTGGTACCCAGATCTGGTCTACGACAACCACCCCGTGGACCAGCCCAAGTCTCCGGAGCAGGGTTATCATCTGACCGAGGACATCACCGACAAGGCACTGGAGTTCATCAAGGACGCCAAAGCTGTCGCGCCGGACAAGCCGTTCCTTCTGTATTACGCGCCGGGCGCGGCGCATGCGCCCCACCATGTCTCCAGGGAATGGGCCGACAAATTCACGGGCCGTTTCGATATCGGGTACGACGCACTCCGCGAGCAGACGCTGGCCCGTCAGAAGCAGATGGGCATCGTCCCGCCCGATACAGACCTGCCGCCGGTCAACCCCTTGGCACCCCGAGACCCGGCAGGGACCGGACGGCAAGCCGTTCCCCGCCCTGGACGTTACCCGGCCGTGGGACTCGCTGTCGGCCGAGGAGCAGCGGCTGTTCGCGAGGATGGCCGAGGTGTACGCGGGTTTCCTGGCCCACGCTGACCACCATATCGGGCGACTTCTGGACTACCTGGAGGAGACCGGGCAGCGGGAAAACACCATGGTCATCGTGGTTTCAGACAATGGTGCGAGCGGTGAGGGCGGCCCGAACGGGTCCGTTAACGAGATGTTGTTCGCGAACGGGTTCCCCGACGACATCCAATCGAACCTGGCGATGCTCGATGAGTTGGGCGGGACCAAGACGTACAACCACTACCCCAACGGCTGGGCAATGGCGTTCAACACACCGTTCAAGATGTGGAAGCGGTACGAGTTCAATGGGGGCACGGCCGACCCGTGCATCATCTCCTGGCCGTCGGCCCCGGCAGTGGCGAGTTGCGTCACCAGTACCACCACGCCATCGACATCGTGCCGACCGTCCTGGAAGTCATCGGTGTCGAGCCGCCAGCCGTGATCAAGGGTCACGTGCAGAGCCGGTTCGACGGGGTGAGCATGCGCTACGCCGCCGAGATGGAGTCAGCGCCGTCGGCCCGCAGGACCCAGTTCTACTCAATGTTGGGCTCTCGCGGCATCTGGCACGACGGGTGGAAGGCGGTCACGACGCACCCCACGATCAGTGGCTGGGGCCACTTCAACGACGACACGTGGGAGCTCTACCACACGGACGTCGACCGGTCCAGCTACACGACCTGGCGGCCGAGCACCCGGACAAGCTGCGCGAGCTGATCAACCTGTGGTTCGCCGAAGCAGGCCGAACGGCGCGTTCCCGCTCGATGACCGGTCCGCGCTAGAAATCATTGTTACGCCCCGGCCCCAGCTGGCGTCTCCCCGCGAGCGGTACACCTACTTCCCCGGCACGGCCGAGGTGCCTGAGGCCCAGGCGGTCAACATCCGCAACCGGTCTTATACGATCGGAGCGCTGGTCGACATCCCCGCGCCCGGTGCGCAGGGCGTGCTATTTGCGCACGGATCACGCTTCGGCGGACACGCTCTCTACGTCAAGGACAACCGGCTGCACTACGTTTACAACCTGGTCGGCCGGCTCGAGCAGAAGATTGACGCGACCAAAGACCTGCCCGTGGGAGAGAACCTCGTCCTCTCCGCCTCATTTGACAAGGATGGCGAGGATCCCCCGGGGATCGCGACCGGAATCCTGTCTCTCTACCACGGAAGCGAAAAAGTCGCGGACGGCCGAATCAAGACTCAACCAGGATTGTTCTCGCTCGCGGGCGAGGGCCTGTGCGTGGGCAGGGACGAGGGTGAGTCCGTCACCGCCGATTACCCAGGTGATCGTCCACACGCGTTCACCGGCGGCACCATCAAGCGCGTCGTCGTCGATGTCACCGGCGACCCGTACGTTGATCTGGAGCGCGAAGCTCAGGCCATGCTGGCCCGGGAGTAGCCG
>CAWBAJ010000015.1:0-323306 GCA_963786765.1 uncultured Actinomycetota bacterium
GAACCGGGACGGCACGGCTCATCCCTCTGCACCCTCTGCCGATGAGCAACAGGACGGCGGGTTCACGAGGAGGCGGGCCATGCACGAGGAGTCTCCCGAGGCACGGTTGCCGCTGCCGACGCCGATCCCCCGGCCGCGGTCGGAGGATCCGGTGATGGGCCTCCTGGGGGCCAGCCTGCCGCTGTCCTTGATCATGGATCTCGTCATGCCGGCAGGTCCGCACAGCCGGGAACTGCTGGCCACCGAGCCCGCGGACGACGGCTCCTGGCTCGACGATC
Source organism: uncultured Actinomycetota bacterium (assembly GCA_963786765.1). Classification (GTDB taxonomy): domain Bacteria; phylum Actinomycetota; class Actinomycetes; order Actinomycetales; family Kineosporiaceae; genus DATKNA01. Next base: position 279 of record CAWBAJ010000015.1, read on the forward strand.
TCTGAGCCCCTCGCCCGCTGCTGACCTGCAGGGACACGCCGGTGCAGTATCGATTTCACCAGCCGCGACCGGGCCTGCTAGCCTCGTTGAGCCAACGCGCCGTTAGCTCAATAGGCAGAGCAGCTGACTCTTAATCAGCGGGTTCGGGGTTCGAGTCCCTGACGGCGCACCCCTGTGACCTGGTCATTCAGTTCGTTGATCGCGGGTTCCGCGTGCACCTCCGACCGGGGTCTGACGAACGGCCTCCTTGGCGACGACGGCGTGGCGGAGAGCGACCGTGAGCGCTGATCCTTTACGGCGCGGGTGTTAGCAACGCGGACCTGATGAGGGGCTAACTCTAGAAGTGGCCCCCTTGTGATCAAGGATTCGTGAGCTGAAGAGTACGTGGATGCATTCACCTGCTTGGGCTCTTGTGGTGGCGCGGAAAGATGTCGCCCGTGGCGGGCGGTGATGGATTGCGCTCGTTGATGCAGAGTCTCTAGCCATCGACTGCGGGGGTCGTGGGTCTTGGTCACCCGCGCATGGCCGAGCTGCCCCCCGCCCGTCATCAGCTCGAGTCCTGGACCTGCCATCCTGGCTGCGGTTCGAGCAGGCGATATTGGCGGATCGCGATGTACCGACACGACGGGGGCCAGGTCGCCCTGTCATGTCCGGCTCTGCTGGTCGAACTGTTGTGCGGCTTGCAGCACTGCGGAGATGACGTCGGCGTCTGCGCCCAGCGTCGGGTCGAGATAGGTCAGCGCCCGGCGAACAGCGTCGGGAAGCGGCCCGGCCGCGAGCGGGACGATGTCGTCCGCGCGGACGTCGACGACCGGACTCCCGGCACCGCGCAGATGCGCGACCCAGGCGCCGAGGACCAGGGTCGCTCCCGCCGGGATCCGCCCGGCCGCCCGCTCCGACCGGAGCGTCGGCAGGATGCGCACCGGCAGCTTCTGCGATCCGTCCGTGGCGATCTGGGCGAGCAGGTAGCGGATGCGCGGGTTGTCGAATCGATCGAGCAGGGCGCCTCGGTACGCCTCGAGCTCACCTTCGGGCTGACTCAGATGTCGGGACGCCTCACTCCACCACTGCAGGAGCCAGCCACGGACCACCTCGTCGGCCACGGCACCGGCGACCGTGTCATGGCCACGGATGGCGCCCGCGTAGGCCAGCAGCGAGTGACCGCCGTTGAGCAGCCACAGTTTGCGGTGCTCGAAGGGCACGATGTCGTCGGCGAAGGTGGCGCGCGCATCCTCCCAGCGAGGCCGCCCGGCCAGGAAGGTGCCGCTGAGCACCCACTCTCGGAACGGCTCGGTGACCACCGGTGCGTCGTCACGCAGACCGGTGCCCTCGGACACCGCGACGACGTCCTCGGGGGCGGTCCGCGGCGTGATCCGATCGACCATCGTAGTGACCGTCGACAACGACTTGGCGCTCCATTCGGCCAGCCGGGAGTCGACCATGTCGGCCAGGTCTGCGACCACTCGGGCGGCCACCGCGCCGTTGTCGGGCAGGTTGTCGCACGGAATCAGGGTCAGCGGCCCGGCCTCAGCCCGGCGGCGCGCGGCGAGCCCGGCGACCAGCCGCGCCGGCGCCGTGAGCACGCGGGCGGTGAGGTCACGACGCAGCGTCGCCACATCGGCCTGCACGTCGTCGCGGGTGCGGTCCAGCCCGCCGTCCGCGCCCCGGAGGTACCCGGCCTCGGTGATGGTGACGGTCACCGCGCGCACCTCAGGCGATGCGAGGTAACCCAGCCACGCGTCGTGATCGTCGGAGGCGTGGGCGCGGGAGACGCTGCTGATGACATCGAACCGGTCACCGCCGGCGGCTCGCGTGACAAGGGTGTAGAGGCCGTCCTGCGCTGCAAGTGTCTGTGCGAGCCGGGCCCCTTGTCCCTCGAAGGCCGCGATGCCCCACTGTTCGGCGTCGGCGGCGCGTTCGGTGTACCAGGCCTGGTGCGCGCGGAAGAAGTTGCCCAGGCCGAGATGCACCAGCCGCACCGGCGGCGCGGGGCGGCCGTGCCCGGCGCCGCGCGAGAGTGCGGCGGTCACAGCCTGAACACCTCGTTCGGGCGGGTAGTGACGAGGTCGAGCGTCTCGGTGACGGCGGCGCGGAAACAGCGGATCGCGTCGGGGGCGTCCAGGAACCACCAGGGCGCGCCGACGTACACCGGCGGGTAGAACCCGGCCAACGGCGCGAGCTCGCGGGAGAACACCGTCTCGTCGAGAGTGAACAGCTCCAGGTGCAGGTGGGGATGAGTCCCGCAGCGCCGCGGCAGTGGGCGGAGTGCGCGGGTGAATTCGACAGCCACTGGCGAGCCAATCCGAGTTCAGGAGGCAATCAGGGTGAACGTTTCGATCGACACAGCTGGCACGGGCGCACACTGGGCCGCGGACCGGGTCGCGGAGTCACTCGGCGGGAGCCGCGCCCTGGCGCACGAGGACGGTGGGTCTCGCCGTGCCTGAGCCAGACGAGGGCGGTGGACCGCGCCTGGTGCTGGTCCGACATGGTGAGACCGACTGGGCCAGGGATGGGCGGCACACGGGCCGTAGCGACATTCCGCTCACCGACCTCGGCCGTTCTCAAGCGATGGTTCTGGGTGACCGGCTGCGCGGGCGCCGCTTCACCGGTGTGTTCACCAGCCCGCCGTCCAGGGCTCGGGAGACGTGCAGCCTCGCCGGGCTGGGGCACGAGGCCCGGGTCAGCGAGGACCTGCGGGAGTGGGACTACGGCGACTACGAGGGACGACGGACCGTCGAGATCCGTCGCCAGGTGCCGGACTGGACGGTGTGGCGCGACGGCGCCCCCAACGGAGAGCGCGCGTCCGATGTCGGCGCCCGAGCCGACCGGCTGATCGAGCAGGCGAGGACGGAGGAAGGAGAGGTCGTCCTGTTCAGCCACGGCCACTTCCTGCGGGTGCTCACCGCGCGGTGGCTGGGCCTCGATCCGGCTGATGGAAGGTTGTTCGCGCTGGCGCCGGCCACCATCAGCATCTTGGGACACGAGCGGGAACAACCCGTGATCATTCGTTGGAACGACCGCTGCCATCTGGTGCTGCCCTCCTACATCTGGGCTGAGCAGGGAGACCTGGATGTCAAGACCGGCGATCCCAGTGTGGGAAGCGGTGACGACCGCACAGCCCGCGCGCCGACGCCGGCGGGTGACTCGATCCGCCCCCTGCCTGAGCTCCCGGCTTCGGCCTTCGCCGAGGGCCCGGTCTCACTCGTCGCGCTCGGGGAACTTCCCCTCCTCGCGAATACGCTGGTTGAGCAGGGCCAGGTACTCGTCCTCGTCGAAGTCGATCGGTACCTCCCTGCCGGTCCAACTCGACAGGTGGATGGCGTTCGCCAGCCTGACGCTGTTGATGCCGTCGGCGCCCGGGGCGATCAGCGGTGTGCCGTCGAGGACGTTACGGGCGAAGTTCTCCAGCACGTCGGCATGCTGCTTGCCCCAGGGCGACTCGGATTCAAAGCTCTCCTGGGTGTACAGCGTGTCGAGGTCCACCTGCCCCGTGAACAGCTTCATGACGTCGGCCATGTCCATGCCGGCGCTGAGCTCCGGCTCGGGCTTGCGCAGCCGCGTGATCGTCGCCCTCTTGCTGTCCTCCACCACGATCTTGCCCTGGTCGCCGAGGATCTCGAATCTGTCGGTGCCGGCGATGTCGTAGGTGCGCGTCACGAAGGAACCCGTCACGCCGCCCCCGTAGTCGACCACCGTGTTGACCTCGTTCTCGACGACGATGTCCCGGCCGATTCCGTAGCCGAGCTTCGCGAAGACCGACGTCGGGACGCCGCAGATCCACTGCCACAGGTCGAGCTGATGCGGTGCCTGGTTGACGAGCACGCCGCCGCCCTCCCCGCCCCACGTGGCTCGCCACTCGCTCGAGTCGTAGTACCCCTGCGGCCGCCACCAGTTGGTGATGATCCAATTGCTGCGCAGCACTCTGCCGATCTCGCCCCCGTCGACGATGGCCTTCAGCCGCTGGTACAGCGGGTTCATCCGCTGGTTGAACATCATGCCGAAGGTCAGGTCCGGCTTCGTCGCGGCGAAGGCGATCAACTGGTTCGCCTGCTTCGTGTAGACGCCGGCGGGCTTGTCGATGAGGGCGTGTACGCCCCGCTCCAGGGCTGCGATACCCATCTCGGGGTGGAGGTAGTGGGGCACCGTTGTGACGATGGCATCGACGTCTCCGCTGGTGATCATCTCGAGGTAGTCCTCGTAGACCGGTACATCGGGATAGGTCGACCGCGCCAGCTGCCGCTTGTCCTCGGCGGTGTCACAGATTGCTCCGACAGTCATGTGCGGGACCATGCCGTCAGTGATGATCTTCGCGTACATGCCGCCCTGCTGGCCGAGCCCGATGATCCCGAGTCTCGCCGTGTCCGCTGTACTGCCCGCCATAGCCGTCTCCTCCGTGCGAAGGTCCCCGTGCGCAGTCGACTGGCTCGGCGAGCCTGCCCGCCGATGGACCTTCGACCTGGCAGCTATTCACCCACTCGGCCCGGGTGGTCGGCCAGGTGTTGCCGTGAGTTGCTGCGGACCGCGGCGAGGCGGCGGCTGCTGCGCAACCCATTGCCGACCCGGGACCGGCCCTCTAGCCTCGCAGCTGTCGCCCTCGCCGGGCGGCGCCGATGTCGATGGGGCGGATGAGGATCGACCAGCCGGTGACCTCGGACACCGGATCGCCCGCGGCGACTTTCGGAGTGGAGGTCGGGGATGTGGACCCTGTCCGGTTCGCTGACGAAATCGACCCCGACCTGAACGTCCGGTGCGACCTACTCGAGCACCTCGGCATCACATCGAGGATGACTTCGACGCCCATCTCGAGCGCATGGGTCGTGCCGTGTGGGTGGCGAATGCACGGACAGGGAGGAGCCTCGGATGGCGAAGATCGGCGTGCAGGTCAGCACGATCAAGAACGCGTTCGTCGAGTTGGGCACGTACGAGACGCTGCGCAAGGTCAGCGACCTCGGCTACCACGCCGTCGAGATGTCCCAGGTGGCGATGACGCCCGAGAACGTCGCCGAGATGAAGCGGGCAGGCGACGAGCTCGGCATCAAGTTCGCGGCTCTCTCCGCCCAGATGACCAAGCCTCCGGGCGCGCCCGCGGACTCGCTCGCCGAGGACTTCGTCAAGATCGTCGGAGACTGCAAGACCCTGGGAACGACCATGCTCCGCATCGGAATGCTGCCGTTCGACGCGATGGCGGCACTCGACCTGGTCGTCGACTTCGCCCGCTCGGCGGAGGAGGCGGCCGGCCGGCTGCGGGACCACGGGATCGACCTCTACTACCACAACCATCACATCGAGTTCGCCCGGTTCGACGGCCGTTACATGCTCGACATCATCGCGGACACCGCCCCAACGGTGGGCCTGGAGCTCGACGTCCACTGGATCCACCGAGGCGGTCTCGACCCCGTCGCGGTGCTCGAGAAGTACGCCGGGCGGGTTCGCCTCGTGCACCTCAAGGACTATCGGATCAGTCAGCTTCCCTCGTCGGCGATGGACTTCCTCGCGGCGGGTGACTTCGCCGGATTCATGACCGCGTTCGCCGGGGTGGTGCAGTTCGCCGAGGTGGGGCAGGGAACCCTTGACTGGCCGCGCATCATCGAGCAGGCGACCGCCAGCGGCGCCGAGTACCTCCTGGTGGAGCAGGACGACACGTACGGGCGGGATCCGTTCGAGTCCCTGGCGATGTCCCGGGACCACCTGATCGCGCTCGGACACGCCGATCTGTTCTGATGATCCGGATCCAGGGGCAGGTGCAGCAGTGAGCGTCAGGTGGCTCGTCCGGCTGCGGCGTGGGCACGCTCGTGTTCTTCGTGTGCACGAGCGAGGAGGCCCATGACTTGTCCTCCTCGCGGATCCGCCGCGGTACTTCTCCGGCAGACCCCGGATGGTGTCGCTCCTCGGCCAGCAGCCGTCGGTAGATCTCCTCCCGGCGGGCCGGATCGGCTCTCGAAGCTCCAGGTACTCGGTGGCGTGACGCCGCGCGGCGGCTGACGGCGTTCTGCGCGCGGCCCTTCGGGCTGACGCAGCGAGGCGACCACGGTGACCACCAGGACGCCGATGATGACGGACAGCGACACGCCGGTGCTGATCTCGACGACCGGCACGGGCTCGCCGTCGTTGATGAACGGCACGTTGTTCTCGTGCAGCGCGTGCAGGACCAGCTTCACGCCGATGAACGCCAGGATCGCGGCCAGCCCGTAGGTCAGGTAGATCAGCCGGTCCAGCAGCCCGTCGATCAGGAAGTACAGCTGCCGCAGGCCGAGCAGCGAGAACGCGGTGGCGGTGAAGACGATGTAGACGTTCTGGGTGAGGCCGAAGATCGCAGGGATCGAGTCGAGCGCGAACAGGATGTCGGTGCCGCCGATCGCCACCATGACCAGCAGCATCGGCGTCATCACGCGCCGGCCGTCGTCGGACGGTGAAGAGCTTGTCGCCGTCGTAGTGCTCGCTGGTGTGGAACAGCCGCCGGGCCAGCCGGACCATGACGTTGTCCGGCGCATGCGGCGTCCTCGCCCTCCGGCTTGAGCAGGTTCCCGGCGGTGATCAGCAGGACGAGCCCGAACAGGTAGAACACCCAGGCGAAGGTGTTGATCAGCGCGGCGCCGAGGAAGATGAAGCCGGTCCGGGCGACGAGCGAGAACACGATGCCGAACAGCAGCACCTTCTGCTGGTCGGCCCGCGGGACCTTGAAGCTGGCCATGATGATCAGGAAGACGAACAGGTTGTCGACCGACAGCGCCTTCTCGGTGACGTAGCCGGCGAAGTACTCGCCGCCCGATCTCCGCGCCGCCGAAGACGAGCACGCCGACCCCGAACAGCACCGCGATCCCGACGTAGACGCGCGGACCAGCGCGCCGCCTCGCCGCAGCGACGGCACGTGCGCCTTGCGGACGTGGAAGAAGAAGTCGAAGAGCGAGCAGCGCGACGATGGCGGCGATGGTCGCCCACCAGACGAGAGACGAAACGTTCACGATCGGCCTCAGTACGGTCTGTCGGTGACGGTCAGGTCGACGGTGCGGTCACGCTCTCTGGAAGTGGGAACGGTAAGGCTACGCGTCCCCGCCGGGACCGCCCAGCGGTCCGTCCCGTAGTCGGGCGACATCGCTCTCAGCCGGAGGGAGTGACACCCTGCTCCTGTGACCCGCGAGGTGTTCTCGATCGCCTGGGGGAAGTGACCATGACCGGCATGCAGTTCGGCATCTTCACCGTGGGCGACGTCACGGCGGACCCGACGACCGGCAGGACGCCGACCGAGGCCGAGCGGATCCAGGCGCACGGTGACGATCGCGAAGAAGGCCGAGGAGGTCGGGCTGGACGTGTTCGCCACCGGCGAGCACCACAACCCGCCGTTCGTCGCCGTCCTCCCCGACGACCATGCTGGCGCTACATCGCCGCGCAGACCGAGCGACTGATCCTCTCGACGTCGACGACGCTGATCACCACCAACGACCCGGTGAAGATCGCCGAGGACTTCGCGTGCTGCAGCACCTCTCCGGCGGCCGGGTGGACCTGATGCTGGGCCGCGGCAACACCGGCCCGGTCTACCCGTGGTTCGGCAAGGACATCCGCGAGGGCATCCCGCTGGCGGTCGAGAACTACGCGCTGCTGCGCCGGCTGTGGCGCGAGGAGGTCGTCGACTGGGAGGGCAAGTTCCGCACGCCGCTGCAGGGCTTCACCTCGACGCCGCGGCCGCTGGACGGCGTGCCGCCGTTCGTCTGGCACGGCTCGATCCGCAGCCCCGAGATCGCCGAGCAGGCGGCGTACTACGGCGACGGGTTCTTCGCCAACCACATCTTCTGGCCCGGCCTCGCACACCCAGCGGATGGTCGGCTTGTACCGGCAGCGCTTCGAGCACTACGGCCACGGCGCCGCCGACCAGGCGATCGTCGGCCTCGGCGGCCAGGTGTTCATGCGGCCGAACAGCCAGGACGCCGTGCAGGAGTTCCGGCCCTACTTCGACAACGCCCCGGTGTACGGGCACGGCCCATCGCTGGAGGAGTTCACCGCGCAGACTCCGCTGACCGTCGGGTCGCCGCAGCAGGTGATCGAGCGGACACTGGGGTTCCGGAACTATGTCGGGGACTACCAGCGCCAGCTGTTCCTGATCGACCACGCCGGGCTGCCGTTGAAGACGGTGCTCGAGCAGCTGGACCTGCTCGGGGAGCGAGGTCGTGCCGGTGCTTGCGCAAGGAGTTCGCTGTCGGACGTCCCGAACACGTCCCGGACGCCCCGACCCACGAGTCGCTCGTGGCGATCGCCGAGACCGCGGCATCGTCCTCCACGGAGCTGGAGCAGGAGCAGGAGCAGCGATGACACGTCTGGCGATCGTCAGCGGCGGAGTGCGGGAGCCGTCCTCGACGCGGCTGCTGGCCGATCTCCTGGGCCAGGCAGTGCACCAGGAACTGACCCGGGCGGGGGAAGAGGTCAGCAGCTCGGTCATCGAGCTGCGCAGGCTCGGACGACCGATCATGGACGCGATGCTCACCGGCCTCCGGACCACCGATCTCGAAGCCGCCTTCGAGGCCGTTGCCGAGGCGGATGCACTGATCGCGGTGACCCCGGCCTTCAACGCCTCGTTCAGCGGGCTGTTCAAATCCTTCTTCGACGTGCTGCCGGAGGAGTCGTTGACGGACATGCCGGTGCTGATAGCGGCCACCGGTGGCACGGAGCGACACTCCCTGGTGCTCGAGCACGCGCTGCGCCCGATGTTCTCGTACCTGCACGCGGTGGTCTCCCCCACCGGTGTGTACGCCGCCACTGACGACTTCGGTGTCGCGCCGTCGTCCGGCGGGCTGGCGGAGCGGATCGGGAAGGCGGCCACAGACTTCGCCCGGCTCCTCCGCTCGTGCGGCACTCGCGCGCCACGGGACGCCTTCGCCGAGCAGCTCACCGAGATGGAAAGCCTTCTGCGTCAGGCGCGATCGGGCCCCGAGCGCCGATGATCCGGCAGGCCGGGGCCACGTGTTCGGGATCCGCTGGAGACGTGCTTCGGTCGAAGGAAGGAGGACCGTCGTCGTGATTCGCAGGATCCTGCTCTTCGGCGCCACAGGGGACCTGGCTGGTCGATTCCTGCTGCCGGCCATGGCTCGGCTGCAGGCCTCGGGGTACCTCCCTGACGACTTCCTCGTGGTCGGCGCGGCTCGGGAAGGCTGGGACGACCGCGCGTTCCAGCGTCACGCGACGCAGCAGCTGGAGAGGCATGCCGTCGACCTGGACGACGCTCTGCGCCGCAACCTCGTCGCGTGCCTGCGCTACCGACCGGTCGACTTCTCCGATCCCGACAGTGTCGCCGGGGTCCTGGGCGCCGCACAGTCGCCCCGCAGTCCCGGGACGGAACCGGACGGGGGCAACGACAGGGCGCCGAGTGCGGACTCCTCGGGACCGACCGAGCCGGTGGTGGCCTACTTGGCTCTCCCCGCTGCGGCCTTCCCCTCGGCGATCCAGGCGCTCGGAGGCGTCGGCCTGCCGTCCGGCAGTCGTATCGTGCTCGAGAAGCCGTTCGGCGAGGACCTCGACAGCGCCATCAGGCTGAACCGACTGCTGGCACGCGTGGCCGGCGTCGCGGGAGAGGACGCGATCTTCCGGGTCGACCACGTCCTCGGTATGGCAACCGTCCAGAACCTCCTCGCGGCGCGACTGGCGAACCGCGTCCTGGAGCCGCTCTGGAACAGCGCCCACGTCGAGGAGGTCGAGCTGTTGTGGGAGGAGACGATCGGCCTCGAGGGCCGAGCCGGCTTCTACGACCGAACCGGAGCGTTGAAGGATGTGATCCAGAACCACCTCCTGCAGGTGTTGTGCCTGCTCGCGATGGAGCCGCCAGTGAGCCTCGGCGAGCGCGACCTGCGGGACCGCAAGCTCGACGTCCTGCGTTCGGTACGACCCCTCAGCAGGACCGATGCGGAGCAGGGCAGCCGGCGGGCGCGGTACACCGCCGGCCACCTCAGCGATACCGGCGGCGCGGACGGCAGCGTCGTCCCGGCATACGCGGAGGAGGAAGGGATCGACCCCCGGCGCGGGACGGAGACCTTCGCCGAGGTCACGCTCGAGGTCCAGAACTGGCGGTGGTCCGGCACCCGTTTCGTCCTGCGCACCGGAAAGGCGATGGCTGCCCGGCGCAAGCAGGCGGTGGTGCGGTTCCGGGGGGTGCCGGACCTGCCGTTCACTGACCGCGGCAGGCAGCCGGCGGCGAACGAGCTGCGGATCGGGCTGGACGGACCCTACGACCTGAGCCTTGCGTTGACGGGCACCGCCTCCGGTTCGCCGACGCGGTTGGCGCCGCTGGAGTTGACTGCTGAGCTCGCGACTCCGGATCTGCCGGCGTACAGCCGGGTCCTCATGGACGTGCTGGCGGGAGACAGCACGTTGTCCATCCGGGGGGACGAGGCCGAGGAGGCGTGGCGAATCCTCACTCCGGTGATGGAGGCCTGGGCCCAGGATCGGGTGCCGCTGCTCGAGTACCCGGCGGGCTCGTCCGGCCCGCCGGGCAGGTGACCGAGGCTCCTGACCGGCAGGTGAGCGGTCGGCGATGAGGTGACGGTGGGAACTCGGTCCTGGAGCGTGCTCGAAGAACGCCTCCCAGCAGCGACAGCAGCAGTCTGGCCGCTGCTGCAGCAGACCGCGGCCGCGACGCTGGCCTGGGCGATCGCGCGGCAACTCGTCCACCACCACGAGCCGTTCTTCGCGCCCATCGCCGCGGTCGTCGCCCTCAACGCCTCCCTCGGCGAACGCGGCGTCAACGCGGTCCGGCTCCTGTCCGGCGTGATCGTGGGGATCCTGGCGGGCGGGGCCGCTGTCTGGCTCATCGGCAAGGGGTACACCGCCCTGGCCGTCTCGACCTTCCTCGCGATGTGCATCGCCCGCACCTTCAGCAGTGCTCGGATCGTTCTCGCGCAGGCCGCCGCCGCAGCCATCCTGACCGTCGTGACGGCGACGGGGCGCCTCGGCCTCGACCGGTTGGCGGACGCCCTCATCGGCACGGGCGTGGCGCTCGTCTTCAGTCAGCTCCTCTTCTCTCCGGAACCCATCCGGTTGCTCCGCCGAGCGGAAGCGGCCGCGCTGCGCGACACGGCCGACGGGCTGGCGCTCACGGCGGATGCGGTCGAGCACGGCGACGACGATCGGGCCGACCGGGCGCTCCTCGCGCTGCGGAACGCGCGCGACCGCGTCACCGACCTGGCCCGCACCCGACGGGCGAGCGAGCGCGTCGTGCGGCGCTCCCTGCTGTGGCGATCGCAACGCGCGCCCGTGGTGCGCGAGACCGAGAACGCCGAGCACCTCGATCTCCTCGGCAACAGCTGCCTCATGCTCGCCCGCACCGTGACCACGACCGCGCCTGCCGGCCGGGAGAGCCTCACTCGTGATGTCCGGGACCTGGCGAGGGCGATCGAAGGGATGTCGATCGACCCTGGCAGCCGCCGCGCGCGGCAGGAAGCGGCCGAACAGGCGCTCTCCGTCACGCAGCGGGTCGCCCGGCAGGACAGCGGTGCAGCGTCGGTGGCCGAGCACCGGTTCGCGCTGCGGATGGTGGCCGCCGACGTGATCGCGTTCGCCGGTGCGAACCCGGACACGCTGGACGAGCACTCCGGCACCGAGCTGCGCGTGGCGCCCCCGCCCGCCGTCCGTCTCACCCCGGTGTCCCTGCGCAGGCGTCGACCACGATAGGCGTCCAGCCCCTCGTCCGCTGCACCACGTTGCGCAGGACCCGCAGCCCCCGCTCGCCAAGGAGCCCCAGGTGGTAGAGGTGCAGCTCACCCATCCCGGCCCCCAGGTACTCGCGGAGCCGGGAGTCCGTCGCCCCACCCGGGTCCCAGTCGCGGTCCAGGCGAAGGTACGCGCCGACGTCAACGGCCCTGGGCGCGAGGGCCCGGAGGTCGCGGATGCTCCCGGTGCCCGCCGCCACGTCCCAGCAGCTGGCGACAACCGTGGCGACTCCGTCCCCCACCACCGGTTGCACCGTGGCGAACGACCCGGTGGCCCACGGGTCCGCGGATGCGTGCACGGTGACCCTGACCGCCGCGGAGACCGACTCGACGGTGCGGACGAGGAGCGTCCGCAGGTCGCTCGCGACGGCGGCCCGGACTCCCGAGACCACGGGTGCCAGGTCCCCAAGGGCCTCCGCGAACGAGGGTGAGCCCGTGTCCACGGCGGCGCGGATCAGCCCGGTCAGGCGCTCCACGTCGACGCCCTCCGCGGCATAACGGCCCGCACACGCGCCACAACAGCAGATCGACAGGAGGCCGCGCTGGACGTCGTCCCAGCCGGCGAACTCGGTCTTCTCGTGCTCCCCGGCGTGGTCGAAGCCCATCGGCCCGCACGATTCCAGCACGACGCCCGACACCGGAGCGGCGCGCAAGACCTCCTCCACCAGCGTGGCGCAGTACTCCTGGACGTCCTCGGCGCTGGGGCACAGCCCGTACGGGTACGCGTCGCCGTACGCGTTGCGAACGACGAGGTCGGGGTGGGCGCGTCCCAGCGCCGAATTGTGGGTCAGGACGATCCAGGCGTCGACGGCCACCCCCTGGTCCGCGAGTTTCCTCTGTGCGTCGCCGAAGGAGTCCTGGGTGGATGTCCAGGTGGGCCGGAGCGGGACGAGGCGATGCCCCCGCCATGCGTCGTCCCGGACGGGGACGTAGCAGGCGGCCCACTCCGCGTCGACGACACGGTGCTCCGGGTGCAGCGGAGTGCCGGCCCGGGTTGCGTGGTAGTTCGCCGCCAGCGCCACGGCGTCCAGCCCCAACTCTGCCGCTCGCCCGGAAGCCGCATGGTCCTTGTCGAAGTCCCACGGATAGGAATACGCCACGCAACGTCGCAACACCGCCATCTGTCCCCCTCGAGGGCGGAGGTGGCCTAGGGGGCGCTCAGCGTCTCGGCCGTGCCCGCGCCGAAGTAGATGATCCCGTGCCCCCCGCGCGCCCTCAACGCGTTGCCTATGTCGTACCGCCGCTCCGCCGGGCACGGCACGGTCATCAGGGCCTCGCCGGATCTCAGCCCGCCGTCGTAGACGGCCAGGATGCTCTGGTCGTAGCCCAGGTTCTGCAGGGTCCGCACGACCTGGGTGAGGATCCCGTGCTCGGCTCCCGTCCGGTCCAGGATGCGGGCGCCTTCCTCGCCGTAGAGGATCCGCACCTGCTGAGTGTCGACACCCGCCGATCGCAGGTCACTCACAGCGAGCTCTACCGACTCCCGGTCGGGGAGTAGAGCCGCCAGCTCGTGCACCGGTCGGTGCCGGAACTCGTCGACGTTGAGGGGTTGATCGCTCATGGCCGGCCTCCCGTACTGGGAAACAGAGCCTCGCACACGGGCGGAGGGCCGTCCACGTCCCGTTGATCGTGTGATCCTCCCCGACGCCGGCGACGGCGCCGAGCGGTGACGGCGGGCAGGCAGGCGACACCGCTGGCGAGCATCAGGGCCGCACCGAGCAGCAGAGGGATGCGTGGCCCTGCTCCGCCGTCCGGGAGCCGCAGTCGGGTCGTGGGGTAGTCGATCATCTTGGCTGCAGAGAGGGCTGTCGCCCGCCCGGCCTGGGTCGCCAGGTATTCGAGCGCGCCGTCGAAACCCACTGCGCCGGCGGGACCCCGGATCGCGTCGACGGGTAGGTGCTGCTGGGCGGCCCACGCTTGCAGCCGGGGGTCCACGGCGGCGGTGCCGCCCGCGCCGGGAGCGAGCAGACGGGTCAGGGGTGGGGCGTCTCGGGAGGTGGGGGTGACCAGGACCATCCCGTGCTTCGTCGTGACGGTGCCTGTGGCGGTCAGGGGGATGGTGCGTGCCGGGTAGGAGACGGTGTAGACCTCGAAAGCGCTGGCCAGGTCGATCTCACCGATGCCGTCGTGGAGGGCGATGCCGACGGTGGGTCGCAGCCACGGGACGACCGCGTTGAGCCCGACGGGGAGGTCTGACAGAGCGAATGACTGGACGGGGATGTCGGTGCTCTGGGTGGGCGACCAGCCCGGGTAGTCCACGAGCTGTCCCACCCGAGCTGCCTCGGCCTCTCCCGCGAGGTCTTTCATCACGCGGAGCGCGCCCGGGATACCTCGAGGTGATCCCGGCTGTAGTAGTGATGAGCCCGTCCTGGACGAAGCGCTGACCGGCGACCCAGTGGACCTCCGGATGCTGGTCCTTCAGCGGGTCGAGCCAGGACCAGTGACTGGTCGCGGCGCGCCCTCGAAGCAGTCCCGTCGCGGCCAGGATCCTGGCTCCGGCACAGATGCCCAGGATGTGCGCGCCCTTCCGGGACTGCTGCACGATCCAGGTCCTCAGCGCGGCCTCCTCCGGCCCGTCCGGAGTGGTCACCGCGGGGACGACGACAACGTCCGGTGGAGGCGCGACACCGGCCGCACTGTCGGCGAACGTGTACGTCGGGACGATTGCGGGTCCCCCGTCGACCGGTGCGGGGGCCCCGCTCGCCGCGATCGTGTACACCGAGAACCTCGGGGAGTCGGCGAACACCTCGTACGGGGCCATGGCGTCGCTGCCGATCGTCCCCGACGAGCCGAGAACCACGGCGACGACGATGGGTCCACTCGAGGACGGACGGTTCGAGGGAAGGTCCGCGACGGCGCGCCCGGACGGCGGATGGTTCTGCGAGCTGGTCACGCGCGCTCCCACGACGGCGAGGCCGGCCAGGATCAGGACTGCGGAGACGACCGAGGCGGCGGCGACGAGAGCGCGCCTTGCGCGAGCGGGCATGGGAGGACTTCCGTTCCGGTGAGCGAGGGACGGGGAGGACGGCGTTCCCTCACAGTGGTCGGCACGACGGACGCTCGCCCTGGTCATTCGGCCGGGATTCGCGGGTCGAGGCGCGCCTCCCGCTCCGCCCAGCTCACGTCTCGGCCCGGGTAGGTTCGCGGGGTGCTCCACGGACGTGATGTCGAGCGGGCGCGCCTCGCCGCGCTCATCGACTCGGCTCGTACGGGCCGCGCGGCGGTCCTGGTGGTCCTGGGCGAGCCGGGCGTAGGGAAGTCGGCACTTCTCGACGACCTGGTTGCGAGCGTGGAGTCGGACCAGGAGCGGCCTGCCGTTCGCGTCCTGACCACGACGGGGGTCGCGTCGGAGGCACCGTTGCCGTTCGCTGCCCTGCATCGCCTCCTGCGTCCCGTGCTGGCCTGGGACCGGCTACCGCCGCCCCAGGCGCGAGCGCTTCGCGTCGCGTTCGGGCAGGAGGATGGCGACGGCGCCCAGGTCGAGCCGTTCCTGGTGGGCGTGGCCACCCTTTCCGTCCTCACCGAAGCGGCGGACAAGGGGCCGGTGCTGTGTGTCGTCGATGACGCCCATTGGCTGGATGCGGCATCCGGGAACGCGTTGCTCTTCGCGGCTCGGCAGTTGCAGGCGGACCGGGTGGCGATGGTCTTCGCGGCCCGGGACGGCGACGCCGGGGCCGGGGGGTTCCGACCCGACTCCCTCCCGGTGCTGCACTTGGCGGGCCTCGAACCGGCCGCTGCCCGGCGGCTGCTCGCCCAGCGAGGTGGCCGGCCGCCTTCGGGCGAGGTCGCCGACCGGCTTCTGGCCGAGACCGGCGGCAACCCGCTCGCGCTGCTGGAGCTGCCGACCGAGCTGGCTGCCGACCAGCTCAGCGGCAGCGTGCCGCTGCCGTCCCGGCTGACGTTGACGGCGAGGGTGGAACGGTCCTTCCTGGAGCGGATACGCCGCTCGAGCTCTCAGGTTCAGACGCTCTTACTGGTGGCAGCCGCGGACGACACCGGCCGGGCGAGTGTCGTCGACCGGGCCGCCACCTCGTTGGGTATGGACTCGACAGGATGGGACGAGGCGGAGCGTTCCGGGCTGCTGGCAGTCGTCGAGGACCGCTTCACGGTCAGGCACCCCCTGGTCCGCTCTGCGGTGTATCAGTCCGCCACCAGCCTGGAGCGACGCCGGGCGCACGCAGCACTGGCGCAGGCCTTGGGCGATGACCCGGACCGACAGACGTGGCACCGAGCGCTTGCGAAGTCCGGACCCGACCCGGCCGTCGCTGAGGCGCTGAACGCGACGGCAGAGCGAGCGGAGCGGCGGGGCGCGTACAAGGCCGCCGCGGACGCCTTCGACCGGGCCGCGGCGCTGACTGCCGCCGACACCGACCGCGCGACGCGACTCTTCGGGGCGGCACGAAATGCGTGGTCGGCGGGGGACGCGGCACGGGCCGGCGCCCTGTGCACCTCTGCGCGCCTGCTGACCGATGACACCCTGCTGCTGGCCGACATCGACCGACTGCGGGGACGCATCGAGTTCAACGTCGGGTCGGCCGATGACGCTCATCGCATCCTGACCCGGGCAGCCGAGCAGGTCGCGGCCCATGACCCGGTCCGCGCGCTGGAAATGGCCGTGGCAGCTGGCGTCGCACAGAGCCACGGCGTCGACAGCGGCGCACGGCTCGCTCTCGACGCCGTCGACGTCGACCCCTCACCCTCCGACACCCCACGTACCCGATCCCTCAAGCAGCTCCTCGTCACTATCAGGCACGACATCGCCGGGAACCGTGGCGCGGCGCTGGTGCAGTTGCGCAACGCCCTCGAGACCGCACTCAGCGGCCCCGACTCGCGCGGCGACCTCGATCTCCTGGGAAACCTCGGAAACGCCGCGCTCCATCTGGGCGCCGACGACGCGCACCTCCGGTTCTACGCCCTGATGTTGTCCACCGCTCGGGACAACGGCGATGGCATGACCGTCCTCTACGCCCTCCAGCGCCTCTCGTTCGGCCAGTACCTGGGCGGCCAGTGGGACGCGCTGCGGAACTCCTCGGAGGAGGCCGTCGCGCTGGGCGTCAGCATCGGGCAGCGCCCGTCGACGGCGGCTCCGCAGGCGTGGCTGACGCTCCTGGCCGCACTGCAGGGGCGGCCTGACTACGACGAACGCCTCACAGCCCTGGAGGCCCTGATCGGCGCACACCCGCCGGTGGGCATCCTGGCTCAGCCGGTCGAGGACCTGATCCGGTGGGCCAAGGGCATTCGCGCCCTCCTCGAAGGCGCCGCGACCGACGCACTGCACCAGTTCCGCCAGATCCGGCATCACGTCCTGACGGGGATGGCCGCCCAAGAGCGGATCGAAGCTGCCGTCCACGGCGCCGACCGCGACCAAGCCAACAGCTGGGTCGAGGATCTCGAGGGGTTCGCGTCCGGCATGGGTCTCCCGTGGTCCCAGGCCACAACCGCCTTCGGTCGCGCCCTCACGTCGGATCACGACGGCGCTGACGGAAGCCGGGTCAGCGAGCTGTTCGAGGCATCGCTCTCCCACCATTCCGCGGCCGGCCGTCCGTACGACCGAGCTCGCGTGCAGCTGGCCTACGGGCAGTTCCTGAGGCGCAGCCAGCGGCGCGTCGACGCCCGGGGTCCTCTGCGGGCTGCGTTGAGCACGTTCGAGGACTTGCGCGCCGACCCGTTCGCCGACCGGGCTCGACAAGAGTTGCGTGCGTCCGGAGAGACCGCGCGCAAACGCGACCCGTCGACCTCGCTGGACCTGACGCCGATGGAGCGGAAGGTCGCGGAACTCGTCGGGCTCGGCCTGTCGAACAAGGACGTCGCCGCCCAGTGCTGGGTCTCTCCACGCACCGTCGCGTTCCACCTGAGGAACGTGTTCACCAAGCTCGGCATCTCCTCCCGGGGAGAGCTCGCCCGGCTCGACCTGGGCTGAGCGCGCGGGAGCTGAGCGGGCGGGGAGCGCTGGACAAGGGACGGACAGCGATCCGAAAGCCTGTCCCGCGAGCGTGGGTTCACCACCAGCTGCCGGATCCCTGAGACCGCAATCCCTGCTCGGCTCTCTGCCCGGCGAGGAGTGATCATGACCGTCCAGCCCGCGGTCCCGGTCATTTGACCGGGGCGAGCCCGGCGACGACGGGACAGAGTCGGCGCCAACCACCTGAGACGAAGGAGCGCCGTGAACGCCACGAGCACCGCCGGGACAGTTGGCACCGTCGAGTGGACGCAACGCACGGGTGGCCGCCTCGAGCCGGCCGAACGTCGCCGCCTGGTCGGTGACCTCGCACGAGTCTCTGTCAGCAATGTCGTCGGCCGGTTCAGCGTTCTGACCCACCTCGACCCCGGGCGGCGCTCATACGTGCCGCCCGCACGAGTGAGGCCACCGGACTCGCCCCTGACTCGCGCCGCTCAGGACGCCGCCGTCCGTGTCCTACCGGCCACCTTGCTGAACCACAGCTACCGCACGTACCGGTTCGCCACCGCACTGGGGGAGCTCGACGGGCTGGAGGTCGACACCGAAGTGCTGTTCGCGGCAGCACTTCTGCACGACACCGGCCTGGTGCTGGCCGACGGCAGGGACGATTTCACCCTGACCTCCGCGAGAGTGGCCCGGGACGTGGCCGAGCAGGTCGGCTTGTCGACCGCGGCGACCGAAACCCTGCAGACCGCCATCACCATGCACCACAGCCCGCGGGTCCCCCTCGCCGCAGGCCCGGTCGCCTACCTGATGTCGGCGGGGGCCGGCGTGGACGTGGTGGGCATTCGGTGCTGGGACCTACCCCCCAGCACCCTGGCCGAGGCTGTCCGCGACCACCCGCGCGAGGGCTTCAAGACCTACTTCAGCCGGGCGTGGGCGGACGAGGCCGCTCGCGTTCCGCGGGGCCGGGCACAGCTGCTGCGCCGGTACGGCGCTTTCACGGCCGCCATCGCCCTCGCCCCGTTCGACGAGTGAGAACTGTCATGAGCACCTCGATCCGCACCCCGGCGCCCGCCGGCGCCACCGTTCCCGCCGCACCCGCCGGACCGCTCGGCCGCATCATCGCCACCTCGATCGCGGCCGGCGCCATCGCCGCGGCGGTGCTGACGTTCGTCGTCCTGCCGGATGCATCAGAGGCCGCGATCGTCGGCGCCCCCCTCGTCGCGTTCGGTGCCGCGTGGGCGATGCTGGCCTGGCTCTCCGCCACCATGACGACGCGCCCGCAACGGTGGGCGTACGTCCCAGCCGCAGCCCTCGCCACTGCCGGCGGCGGCCTGCTCGCGTTCATGCCCGGTGAGCCCGCCATGACCGACCTGGCCTGGGTCTGGGCCCCGGCGTTGGTGGTCCTGGGTCTGTGGATCTCGCTGCGAACCCGCCGGAGCGTTCCCGGCACGCGCGTCCTGCTCCTCTATCCCGTCGCCTTCGCGATGGTCGTAGCCGGCCTCGGCGGGCTCTATCAGGCCGCGACGCCGGCGCCGGAGGTCGCCGGCGGTGTCATGCCCGGCAGGCTGGTGGACGTCGGCGGGTACCGCCTTCATCTGAGCTGCGCCGGCACGGGCAGCCCAACCGTCGTCCTCCTCAACGGCCTCGGCGAGACATCCCCGCAATGGGCACGCATCAGCCCGACCGTCGCGCAGACCACCCGCGTGTGCGCGTACGACCGCGCCGGCCAGGCGTGGAGCGACGACTCCCCCAACCGTGCCGACTCCACCCACGCCGCCACCGACCTGCACCGCCTGCTCACCGCGGCGGGTGAGTCCGGCCCCTACGTGCTGGCGGGCCACTCCAGTGGCGGCGTGCACGCCCTCACCTACGCCGCCATGTACCCGGACGCCGTGGCCGGAATCGTCCTCCTCGACAGCGCCAGCCCGCACCAGGTGGACCTGATCAGCTCCTTCAACGGCGAATACCAGCTCATGCGGCGTGCCCTCGCCGTGGCACCCACCCTGTTCCGCTTCGGCATCGGTCATGTCACCCAGGCGCTGACCGCCCCGGCCCTGCCCGGGCCGGCCGGCGAACAGGCCGCCGTATTCGCGAACAGCCCCCGAAAGATGCGGAACATGCGAGCCGAGCAGACCGCCCTTCCCGACGCGTTCCGACAGGCGCAGAGGCTCACGACGCTCGGAGCCACTCCACTGGTCGTGCTCACCGCCAAGGACAACGCGGACCACAGGCAGGGGTGGGCCATCGCCCAGGACCAACTCGCCGCGCTCTCCTCCAACACCCGCCACACCGTCGCCGACTTCGACCACATGGCCTTCCTCGAGGACCCGGCAGGTTCCGCCCAGTCCATCCAGGCCATCACCGACGTCGTCGACTCGGCCCGCAACCACACCCCGCTCCGCACCCGGTAGGACCTGCTCCGGATCTGCCGACCCGTGGCCCTCGCACTGCCCGACGTGAATGGAAGGACCCCCATGAGCACCCGCAGCCGCCGAGCCCTGCCCCTCGCGTCCTCCAGCGCCGTGACCCTGCTGACCCTCGCGGGACTGGCCACCGCCGGCCTTCGCCTCACCCTCGCGCAGGCGAAGACGCCCACCCCCAGCCGGCTCAGCGGGCCCCTCCCCGCCAACCGGCCCAGCTCGGACGGCCCACTCGTGGTCGCGGTCGCGCTGGGCACGTCCGGCACGATCGGCAGCGACGCGATCGCCCCGTACGAAGTGTTCGCCACCTCCCCGATGTTCTCCGTGTACACCGTCGCGGCCGTCGCTAACGCCGTACCCACCCGGGGCGGACCCTTCATCGTCCCCACATACACGTTCGCCGACACCACGACCGGGCGCGCACCGCGCCCCGACGTGGTGGTCGTGCCTGCCGTCGCCGACCCCGACGGGCCGCAGGAGGCCGCGCTGCGCGCGTGGATCACCGATCAGGCCGATCGGGGAGCCCGGATCCTGGGCGTGTGCGACGGCTCGCGGGTACTCGCCGCGACCGCACTGCTCGACGGGCGGAGCGCGACCGCCCATTGGACGAGACTCGGCGCCCTGCGCAGACAACACCCGCAGGTGCGCTGGGTGGAAGGGCGTCGCTTCGTCCAGGACGGCCCCGTCACGACCACCGCGGGCATCACCTCGGGCATCCCCGGAGCGCTCCAGGTCATGGCAGACCTGGCCGGGCCCGAGGAGGCCACCCGCGTCGGCCAGGTCGTCCGGTACCCGAACTGGTCCGTCCACGGGGACACGACCATTCCCACCCGGTCGTTCTCCGTCGCCGATTTGCCGGTCGGGCTCAACGCTCTCATTCCATGGGGGCGACCCACCATCGGGGTGGCGCTGGCGGACGGTGTCGGCGAGATCGACGTGGCCAGCACGTTCGAGGTGTACTCGGCCTCATATGCGGCTCGCGCGGTCCCCATCTCCACGAGTAGTGCCGTCACCACCAAGCACGGCATGGTGCTGCTCGCCAACACACCCGAGGACGCTCCGTCGCTGACGCGGATAGCCGTTCCCGGATGGGGCGGGGTGTCGAGCCTGGACCCGCACCTTCGTGAGTGGAGCGAGCGGCACAACGTGCCCGTTGACGCTGTCCAGGGCGCTGACGTCCGTCCGGCGTTCGACGCCGCGCTCGAGTACCTGTCCAGGCGGACCGGGCGAAGAACAGCCGTCTCCGCGGCGAAGATGATCGACTACCCCGTTGCGCAGCTGCGGCTCGCCGGCGACGCGTGACGACACGTCGTCCAAGATCCCGGGCACGAACTCCACGACGGCAAAGGAAGGCACATCATGGACCACGAAACCGCTCCGCGAGCAGCCGTTCTCGACGAGTCGTTCCCGACGGACCCCACCGGTCTGCCCGATGCCACGTGGCCTGAGGTCATCGACCTGGCCGACGGCGACACCCTGGACCTGAGGCCCGCTCCCGTCGCGAAGCAGCTACGCGAGAGCACGGTGCGGATGCTCGGCTACAACGGTTCCATACCTGGCCCCACGCTCCGCGTCCGGCAGGGGTCGGAAGTGATCGTCAACGTCACCAATGACAGTGACCTGGAGACCACCGTGCACTGGCACGGCCTGCGACTGGACAACAAGTACGACGGCGTCCCGCACGAGACGCAGCTCCCGATTCCCGTCGGCGACAGCTTCACCTGCCGCATCCGCTTCCCCGACCCCGGCCTGTACTGGTACCACCCGCACATCCGCGAGGACTACACGCAGGAAATGGGCCTCTACGGCAATATCATCGTCGAGCCCACTGAACCGGACTACTGGCCACCAGCTCACCGCGACCTGGTCCTCACCCTCGACGACGTGCTGCTGGAAGACGGCAAGATCGCGTCCTTCTCGGTCTCGGAGACCAGCTACGCCGCCATGGGCCGGTTCGGCAACTTGTTGCTCATCGGCGGCGAGACCGATCTAGAACTGACGGCGCGAGCGGGCGAGGTGCTCCGGCTCTGGTTGACCAACACCGCCAACACCCGTGTCTTCAACGTCCGCCTGCCCGGCGCTCTGATGAAGCTCATCGGCGGGGACAGCGGCCGGGTGGAGCACGAGGAGTTCGTCTCCGAGGTCATCCTGGCACCGTCGGAGCGGGCGGTCATCGACGTCCTGATCGACCAGCCCGGGCAGCTGACCCTCGAACACCACACTCCGAACCGCACCTACCCGCTGGCATCCATCATCGTGAGCGAGGAGCGGGCGGACCCCTCGTTGGCCGACCGATTCCAGCAGCTTCGTACGGCACCTGAGTTGGTCGCGGAGCGGCAGCAGCTCGACGCCCGCCTGGCCGCCCAGCCCGACAAGGTCCTCGCCCTGGTGGCGGAAATGGACGACCCCACGGCCCATGAGGGGACAGGGCCAATCGTCTACGCCTGCCCGATGCACCCGGAGGTCAGCAGCGATGAGCCGGGGCGCTGCCCCAAGTGCGGAATGAAGCTCCTGGCCACCACCGCGCCGACCACCTACACCTGCCCGATGCACCCCGAGGTGAGCAGCGACCAGCCGGGACGCTGCTCCGAATGCGGGATGAAGCTGCTCGCCGCCGGGCCGCAGACCCGGCCGCCCGGGGAGCACGCGCACGGATCGGCCGGAGGCATCGAATGGGAAGACGACATGGTGGAGATCAACAAGCTGACCACCACGGCCAACATGCACTGGAGATTCGAGGATCGGACCACCGGTGCGGCGACGACGGCAATCGATTGGCGGTTCACGGTCGGTGACCGGGTGAAGATCCGGCTGGTCAACGAGATGGACTCCGACCACCCGATGCACCACCCGTTCCACCTGCACGGCGCCGGACGGTTCCTGGTCCTGGCGCGCGACGGAGCACCCGAGCCCAACCTGGTGTGGAAGGACACCGTCCTGGTCCGCACCGGGCAGACGGTCGACATCTTGTTCGACGTCACGAACCCCGGCCTGTGGATGGCCCACTGCCACATCGCTGAACACATGCAGAGCGGGATGATGTTCAGCTTCACCGTGGACCGTGGAGCGACGCGATGACCGCTCCGATCGCGGAAGGCAACGGGCAGCTGCTGGACGTGATCGTGATCGGTGCCGGCCAGGCCGGCCTCGCCGTGGCGTGGCGGCTGAGCCAGCGGAGACTGCGGTTCGTGGTCCTCGAGGCCGCCGGCCGGCTGGGGAACTCGTGGCGGACGAGGTGGGACTCCCTGCGGCTGTTCAGCCCCGCCCAGTACGACGGCCTGCCCGGCATGGCGTTTCCCGCGCCCGCCGACACTTACCCCGGCAAGGAAGCGGTCGCCGACTTCCTGCGCGATTACGCGACCGCCTTCGACCTTCCCGTCCAGTTGGGGAAGCGTGTCACCACGCTGAGCCGGATCGGGAACCAGTTCGAGGTCCACGCCGGCGGCGAGGTCCTCCGGGCCCAGCAGGTGGTCGTGGCGACCGGGCCGTTCCAGGTGCCGTTCATCCCCCAGGCCGCCCGCAGCTTCGGGAGCTCCGTGACGCAGATCCACAGTGCTGATTACCAGAACCCCCAGTCACTGCCGCCCGGCCCGGTGCTGGTGATCGGGGCCGGGAACTCGGGCCTGCAGATCGCCGAGGAACTCGCCGCCACCCGGCAGGTCGACCTGGCGATCGGCGAGAAGACGCCGATGAGCCCGCAACGAGTGCTCGGCCGGGACCTGTTCTGGTGGCTCACCCACCTCGGCTTCATGCGGGTGAACACCTCGACCCGGCTCGGCCGGCGGGTGCAGGCCCGAGGAGAGTTCGTCATCGGTAGCAACCTCCGCCGCCTCCGGCGCGCCGGTGTCCGATTGCGACCCCGCCTGGTGAACGTCCGGGAGCAGACTGCCCGATTCGCCGACGACAGCAGCCTCGAGATCGGAGTCGTCATCTGGGCGACCGGCTACCGGTCCGACTACTCCTGGATCGCCGTCCCCGGCGTCGCGGCGGACGGGGGTGTCGTGCACCGGCGCGGTGTCACCGCCGTGCCCGGGCTGTACTTCCTCGGCCTGCCCTGGCAGTACACCCGCGGCTCCGCACTGCTCGGGTTCGTCGCCGACGACGCCGCGTACCTCGCCGATCAGATCGCCACCAGAGCAGGCGCCAGCCGATCGAGCCAGGTTGCCTCTGGTCACCGCTGACTCATCCGGTATGGGCAGAGGCGCACCCGCAGGGGCGCGTCGACAGGGAGGCAAGGTTATGGCGACTCGGTTCTCTCCGGCCGAGACCTCGACGCCCGGTCCTGCATCTCGCAGACAACTCCGAGATATGCGCACACCGCTGGTCTGGGGATGTGCGTGGGGCGTGCTCCAGGCGGCGTCGCCCATCGGCTTCTGGTGGCTACCCCCGGCGACGGTCTATGGTCTCGGACTGGCCCTGATCGCGGCGGTCTACATCGGATTCGCCGTAGCAGACGGGCGACCGAAGATCATCGCGGTCGAGAGCGTGGTCGCAGCGGCATTCGTAGTGACGGCCGCTGTGGCCGTTACCGGACCGGCCTGGCTCCTCGTCGTCGGTCTCGCCGGGCACGGTCTCAAGGATGCCTGGCAGCACCGCACCCACTTCGTCGCCAACACACGATGGTGGCCGCCCTTCTGCGCCGCCGTCGACTGGACTGCTGCCCTCATCATCGCAATCGCGATCATGGCAGGCGTCCAATTTCACTGACCATGAGCCAAGAGGCGGTGGTGGAAACCTGGAGGGCCTCGACGAGATTCTGCTGGCCCGAGCCTGACCCCGCGGCGAGAAGCCGGGACCTGGCACGGCTCGGCACACACGTGCGAAGATCGAGTCGTCCGGAAGCGGTCACCCCATGTCGAACGGACGCAACCATGCCCGCACCAGAACTCGTCCCTGCCGACGGCGACCCGCCCGAGGACCCTGCCGCCGCCGCCGAGCCGGCTCCGGCTCGACGCGATCAGGCCGTCCGGACCGATGCGCCGCGCACCGAGCATCCGCTCCCCGAGAGTGCCCCATCAACCGGTGCTGCCGGCGCCAACGCTTGATCCACCAGCTCCGACCGACCCACAGGCGGGAATCACCATGGGGCTCGAATTTCAGAACCAGTACCACAACAAGATCTGGATCGCGCTCGTCTTCGGCGACCCGGCCTGCGGCTCGAGATTCAGGAAGCAAGGATGGTGGAGCGTCGATCCCGGCCAGACCCGCAACATCTGGGACGTCGACCTGCAGACGGTGAACCGGTTCGCCTCGTTCTACGCCGAGGAATTCAAGGGCGGCGGTGGAGCGACCTGGAACGGCACGGGCAACAACTGGTACCTGATCCGTGACGTCGGCTTCAACCAGTGCTACGACGACAACACCGGCTGCAACCAGCAACCGAACTTCGTGCCGCTCGACTTCGACCGCGCGGACAACGGCCAGCACGCCTTCAACGGTCTACGCGTCACGCTGGGTCCGTCGGCGGGGCAGATCGCAACGATAGGTTCGGTGCGCTTCGACTGACTCCGCGGGCGCCGGTCAACGCTGCATCCGCGGATCGTGCGTGGGGTCGGCGTACAGTGCCGGGCACCCGCGGTCGGCCGCCTGGACGCGCAGTTCGTAGTGCCAGGGCTCGTTGCCGTAGATCCGGCACAGTCCGTATGCAGCGCCGTGTTCGGACAGCCATTCCGTTGCGTCGGAGGGCCCGATGTCGACGGCGTCCCCGGACACGTGAGGAGACGTGTCCGCGGTGGCGACCCATCGGGCAGCCTCCGCTTTCGAGCCGTACTTCGAGACCGCCTCGCGGAGCAGCTGATTCTGGTACTCCGGGGAACGCCAGCCGCTGTTGACGTGGAACTCGATGCCCTCGTGAGCGGCGTCCGTCGCCGCTTCGCGCAAGGCGCGGAGCAGATCGGGATCGAGGTTGGCGACGCCCGGGTACTCGCCATCGAACACCGTCACGCCGTCCGGGAGGGCACCGTCGGCCCGGGTGGCCGGACCGCTGCCGGAAAGGACCGGGCCGGAAGGGACCCGGCCGGAAAGGACCCCGCTGAACGAGGACGCCGGGAACGACCCGTACCGGTCGGCGAGGGTTCCGAGGATCGCGGCGACGACGACGACCAGGCCGACGGCTGTGAGCCCGAGACTGCTGCCGGTCCTCGGTCGTGCTGCTGTTCGGCTCATGCTCCCAGTCAGGGCGACCGCATGTTGCCCTCACGTATGCGGTTTGCGATAGGCCCGCGATATGCGCCAGCTCTTAGCATCAGGACCATGCGTGTGCTGGTCGTCGAGGACGAGCCCTACATGGCCGACGCCATCCGCGACGGGCTGCGCCTCGAAGCGATCGCGGCCGACATCGCCGCTGACGGCGACAGCGCGCTCGAACTGCTGAGCATCAACGCCTACGACATCGCCGTCCTCGACCGCGACATCCCCGGGCCGTCCGGCGACGAGATCGCGGACCGGATCGTGGCGTCCGGTAGCGGCATGCCCATCCTGATGCTCACCGCTGCCGACCGGCTCGACGACAAGGCCTCAGGCTTCGAGCTCGGAGCCGACGACTACCTCACCAAGCCGTTCGAGCTGAAAGAGCTGGTGCTCAGGCTCAGAGCGCTCGACCGCAGGCGCGCACACAACAGGCCGCCTGTGCGGGAGATCGCGGGTCTGCGGGTGGATCCGTTCCGCCGCGAGGTCTACCGCGAAGGACGGTTCGTAGCACTGACGAGGAAGCAGTTCGCCGTGCTGGAGGTCCTCGTCGGCGCCGAAGGCGGTGTGATCAGCGCCGAAGAGCTCCTCGAGCGCGCGTGGGACGAGAATGCGGACCCCTTCACCAACGCCGTGCGCATCACGGTCTCGGCACTACGCAAACGACTCGGCGAACCGTGGATCATCGCCACGGTACCCGGCGTCGGCTACCGCATCGACACTCCAGCGGACACCGGGCCTGACGGGTACAGCGGTGGATAGAGCCCGTGGGTTGAGCGTCCGCCTCAAGCTCACGCTCAGCTACGCCGGCTTCCTTCTGCTCGCAGGTGCCTTGCTGCTCGCCACCGTGTGGGTGTTCCTCCTGCGCTACGTGCCCGAGGTGCCGCAACAGGACCGCCGCCCCGCCCTCCTCCTTCCCGGTCCCAGCCGCGACGAGCTCCTGCGCGCGTTCGCTCCGAGGGCAGCCGAGGTGTTGGCGTTCCTGCTGGTGTTCGGCCTGCTGGGCGGGTGGATCCTTGCCGGTCGCATGCTGGCCCCGCTGACCCGGATCACCGAAGCCACCCGCAGGGCCGCGAGCGGCTCGCTCTCCCACCGGATCGAGTTGGAAGGTCCGCGGGACGAGTTCCGTGAACTCGCGGACAGCTTCGACGCCATGCTCGCGCGACTCGAGGCGCACGTCACCGCACAGCAGAGGTTCGCAGCCAACGCCTCCCACGAACTGCGCACCCCTCTGGCGATCACGCAGACCCTTCTGGACGTCGCCCGCAACGATCCGGATCGCAAGGGCAGCGAGCTCGACGAACGCCTGCGTGCCGTCAACGCGCGAGCCATCGAACTCACCGAAGCATTGCTCGTGCTCAGCCGCGCCGATCAGCGATCCTTCCCGCGGCACCACGTCGACCTGTCTCTTCTGGCGGAAGAAGCCAGCGAGACCCTGCTCCCCCTCGCGGAGAAGCGGGGGGTGACCATCGAGACGTCGGGGGACATCACACCCGCCATCGGCTCACCCGTTCTCTTGCTGCAGCTGGCCACGAACCTCCTGCACAACGCCATCGTCCACAACCTCCCCGAGAACGGGACCGTGCAGGTCGACACCGTTCTCCGCGGCCGGTACGCCGTGCTCACCGTCGAGAACAGCGGCGACAGGCTTTCCCCTGAGCTCGTATCGACACTGACCGAACCGTTCCGGCGCGGCAACGGACGCCTCCGCGGCGAGGATGCGGGTGTGGGCCTCGGCCTTGCCATCGTCGAGAGCATCACCCAGGCCCACGACGGAACCCTCACCCTCACTCCCCGGCCCGCCGGGGGGCTCTGTGTCTCCGTACACCTACCGGTCGCGTCGGGCGATCGGGATCCGGAGGGCAGGTGCCCGAGCTAGAGAACGTCCTGGCGTCGGCGTCAGGTGACGGCGGTCGCGGCGGGCGGCCGCTCGGCGACGTCGAGGCTGTCGTCGGTCCGGGTCGCCGCGGCGACGGTGCCCATCAGGGTCACGGCCGCGAGGAGCACCAGACCGGTTGCGAGCATCCGCCGGGGACGCGGTGCGGGTGACAGCAGAGCCCTGGCCCGGTCGGCGACGAATCCGTCCGCGGCAGCCAGGGCGACGCCGGGCCCGCTAAGCCCGATCGACGCCGGCGCCGTCGCCAGTTCGGCTTTGGCCAGCGCCGCCCTGGCGAGAGCGCGCGCGGCGAGGCGCCTGTCCCCCACCTCGATGGCGGCCGCTTCATCCGCATCCCGTTCGACGGCCAGGCGGACCCCGCGGGCCGTGGGCCGCAGCAGCGGGTTGGCAGCTCCAGCGAGCTCGGCCAGCTGGACGTACAGGTGGTGGTGTCCGGCAAGGTGCGCAGCCTCGTGCGCGAGAAGGACGCGGCGCTCCTCGGACGAGAGCGCCCGCAGCATCGCGGTCGAGACGACGATCCGGCCGTTGATCCCGGCCTGCGGGTGACCCGGAAGGTGCCCGGGGAGAGTGGGCAGCGCGTAGGCGTCCGGTACGTCGTCGTCGACGACGATGAGGCCGTGCGTATGAGCACCGATCCGGCGGCAGGCGGCGTCCGCCCGGACCAGGTGGTGGCCCGCACGAAGCGTGTGCCGCACGGCCGACCCGAGCAGGAGCAGCATCGCGAGTCCCGCTGCGACCTCCACCGGGACAGGCCCGGGCTGGGTGGCCCGCAGAGCGATCGGTGACCAGTCGCCGAGGGCGGCCACGGCGGGAACCTGCGCCAGGGCGAGGAACCCGAGCGACGCCAGCACGGCGCCGGTTCCGGTGGCGACGACCACCATGGCCGCCGGCAGCAGACGGACGCCCACGCGAGGGGGCAGCGCCCGGGCGAGCCGGGGCCCTGTCATGGCGAGCACGAGGTTGGCCGCCAACGGCGACCACATGAGCGACCAGATCAGCCTGCTCACCGCGTGCCCCGGCGGCTCGGCTGCGGCCCGTGGTCGTCCGGTGCGTCGTCGTCCGGTGCGTCGTCGTCCGGTGCGTCGTCGTCCGTTCCGGAAGCGGGCCGGGACTCCGCGAGCAGGTCGGCAAGAAGCTGCTCGTCGTCCGGTCGCAGGTCCGCGACGAAGTGCGCGAGGACGCCGGCCCGGTCGCCACCCGTTTCGAGGAGCTTGCGCATCCGCTGGGCGACGGCGATGCTGCGCACCCCCTCGGGGTCGGCGGCGAGGCTGTAGGCGTACGCCCGGCCTGCCGGCTCCCGCCGCAGCGCGCCCTTCTCGTTCAGCCGGGACAAGGTCGTCATCACCGTCGTGTACGCGAGGTCTTCACCGAGCGACGCGAGAACCTGCGCCGGCGTCAGCGGGCCGTCGGCCCCGGCCAGGCACGCGAGGATCTCGCGTTCGAGCCCACCACGAGGGCGCCGGCCGCCGTCGCGAGAGGCAGGTGTCGAGATGCCCATCGGCCACTCCCGGGATCTACTACAATCGGCAGTCGTACTAGGGATGCCAGGTCCAGAGTGCCACACCGCACTGCACGGTGGGGCCGGCCGGCTTCCCTGATCGACGTCCTCGCCACCAGGAGGGACTTCAGTGGTGCCGTCCCGGCCGTCTCGGCGTACCGTCCTCGGGCTTGCGGGTGCCGCCGCTGGATCCCTGGCGGGATGCACTCGCGGCTCCGGACAGAACGAGGCCGCCACCACCTCGCGCTCCGATCCCCGGACCACTGCGAGCAGCCCCTCGACGAGGACGGCACCCCGGATACCGGACACTGCGACCGCCGGAGCCGCTCCGACGGCGAGTCCCGCGGCCGGCCCCGACATCACCCACGGCCCGCGGACCGTGAACGCCGTCGCCCTGACGTTCCACGGGGACGGGCCGGAGTCCATCGTGCGCGAGACGATCGCCGTGCTCAGGAAGGAGCACGCCCAGGTCACCGTCCTCGCGATCGGCCGATGGCTCGCCGCGCACCCCGACCTGGCGGCTCGGATCCGGGACGCGGGGCACGAGCTCGGGAACCACACCTGGAGCCACCGGACCATGCCGCGCCTGAACGTGGCGACGGTCCGGACCGAGGTGGACCGGGCCGCCGCGGAGCTCGACCGCCTCACCGGGAGCCCCGGGCGATGGTTCCGCCCCAGTGGCACCCCCAGCAGCACTCCGGCCATCCGCGCGGCCGCCGTCAGCGCGGGGTACGGCGCCTGTCTGGGTTACGACGTCGACCCCCTCGACTACACGGACCCCGGACCGGAGGCGATCGTCCGCGCGATGGCGCGTTCGGTGCGGCCGGGGTCGATCGTCAGCCTGCACCTGGGTCACCCGGGCACCCTGATGGCCCTTCCGGCCGTGCTCGCCCACCTCCACGATCGGGGCCTCGCCCCCGTGACGGCATCCCGTCTCGTGACCGTATGACCAGAACGGCGCGTCCCCGTCGCGGAGTGCGCCCGCTCGCAGCCGGCGTGGCCGCGCTCGCCGTCCTCGCCGCCGTCCCGGCGTGCTCGGGTGCCGTGGGCGGCACCCGGCCGGCGCCCGGCACCTCGAGCGGGGCCACTCCGGACGCCGGGAACAACCCCGCCGCGGGGAAGGGCCTCGAGGCCGGGGACACCCCCGCGGTCAGCACGAACGTCTACGCCCGGGCGGGCGCCGGCATGCTGGACGCCGTCACCCGGCGGGCGAAGCGGCTCGTCTACGTGCCCGATCACACCAGCAACCGGGTGGACGTCATCGACCCGAGGACGTACAAGGTCGTGAGGCGCTTCCGGGTGCCTGCCGGCCCGCAGCACGTCGTCCCGTCCTGGGACTTGCGCACCCTCTGGGTCAACGACAACACCGGGAACAAGCTGACGCCCATCGACCCGACGACGGGAAAGCCCGGCCGGTCCGTATCCGTCGCCGACCCGTACAACCTCTACTTCAGCCCCGACGGGAAGCACGCCGTCGTGATGGCCGAGGCACTGGATCGCATCGACTTCCGGAACCCCAGGACGATGAAGTTGCAGTGGTCGCTGCACGTCCCCTGCCAGGGGGTCAACCACGCCGACTTCACCGCCGATCTGTCGGCGTTCGTGGTCAGCTGCGAGTTCAGCGGCAAGCTCCTCGTCGTCCCCACCAGCGGCCGGAAGGTCGAGTCCGTTGTCGACCTCAATGCGATCAAGACTCCCGGCGCGACCGATCCGATGACGGCGATGCAGCGGTCAGGGCCCGCGCGAGGCATCGGCCCAGGCGTGAGCGCGATGCCGCAGGACGTCCGCCTCGCACCCGACGGCAGGACCTTCCTCGTCGCGGACATGCTCCGCAACGGCGTCTGGCTGGTCGACAGCGCAACCTTCCGGATCCGCAGCTTCCTGCCCACGGGGAAGGGCGCTCACGGGATCTACCCCAGCCGCGACGCATCGGAGATCTTCGTCTCCAACCGGGACGAGGGCTCCGTCTCGGTCCTGGACGCCGCGACCCTGACGGTCAGGACCACCTGGCGCCTGCCGGGCGGCGGCTCCCCGGACATGGGCGGCGTCACGGCCGACGGCAGTCAGCTGTGGCTCTCAGGGCGCAGCAACTCGGTCGTCTACGTTCTCGCCACGAGCACCGGTCGCTTGATCAGGCGTATCCATGTCGGAACCGAGCCGCACGGCCTGTGCGTGTGGCCCCAGCCGGGCCGGTTCTCCCTCGGTCACACCGGCAACATGCGCTGAGTGGGACGACGTGCCGGCACCACCGCATAGGCGAGCACGCTGAGACCACCGGCGAGCAACCAGCCACCCACGACGTCGGTCATCCAGTGGACGGCGAGGTAGACGCGGGTCAGCCCCACCGCGACCGCCCACGCCACACAGACCAGCTGAAGGGCCAGGCGTCTGCGCCCGCCGAACCGGCGGGCCAGGGCAGTGCACAGCAGTGCGGCCACGAGCGCCGAGGTGGTGGTGTGTCCGGACGGGAACGAAGAACCGTTCGCGCCGGCGAGCCAGAGGTCCATGGGCGGGCGCGGCCGATGGCGCCATGTCGCCAGGAGCAGGCGGACACCCTCCCCCGCGAGCAGGGCCAACTCGGCGACGACCATGCCGATCCAGAGCCGACGTGGCCGAGCGATCAGCCCGGCGAGAGCGGCAAGGACGTACGCCGGCAGGCCGCTGCCCGTCGTCGTCACCGCCACGGCGATCGTCGTCGCCCACGGCACGCGGTGATCCAGCGCCCAGGTCAGGGCGGCAGAGTCCAGCGGCAGCGGTGTCGTCCGCACCGCCAGGGTCAGGCCGGCCAGCGCCAGGAGCAGCACGGCGGCCACGCTCGCCGACCAGGTGAACCGACGGCGGACGCGCTTGTATGCCGGGCGATCGTGCTGCGTGCCCGCCACCCCTGCTCCCTCCCGCTCACGCGGAGTTCCGAGATGGCCGCTGCGGTTCCCGGCATCTACTACATTGGTCAGTCGTACTGTAGGGCCCGCCTCAGAGCCAGGCCGCAGAGCCAGGCCGCAGAGCCAGGAGGAAGCCCGGGTGTCGTTGACCTACCCCGAAGCCGTCGTCGTCGGCGCCCTGCAGGGCGTCAGCGAGCTGTTCCCGGTGTCCAGCCTCGGCCACGCCGTCCTGCTCCCCGCCCTGATCGGTGGTCGCTGGGCCGCGGACCTCGACGTCTCCGCCCCGGAGTCGCCGTATTTGGCGTTCATCGTCGGTCTCCACGTCGCGACCGCGCTCGCGC
Source organism: uncultured Actinomycetota bacterium (assembly GCA_963786765.1). GTDB lineage: Bacteria > Actinomycetota > Actinomycetes > Actinomycetales > Kineosporiaceae > DATKNA01. The sequence goes on from CAWBAJ010000015.1 coordinate 33,098, forward strand.
TGATCGTGTTCTACCGGCAGGACTGGGTCCGGATCATCGGCGGCCTCCTCGGCTCGCTGCGCGCCCGGCGGGTGACGACGCCGGAAGCACGCCTGGGCTGGTTGCTGGTCCTCGCGACGATCCCGGTCGGCGTCACCGGACTCGCACTGGAGCACCTGTTCCGCACCACGTTGGGACGTCCGGTGCCGGCCGCGGTCTTCCTGACGGTCAACGGCCTCATCCTGCTCGCCGGCGAGCGATTGCGCCGCCGGGACCACGTCGCCCCCGTTCCCGCGGGAGTGGCGGCAGGCAGGGACGGAGCGCACGGAACACCTCTGGTCCCGGACGCCGCCGCGGAACGTTCCCCTGCCGCCGTGGTCGTCGCGCCCGCGAATCAAGACGTCGACCGGGACGTCGACCGGGACGACGACCGGGACGCCGATCGCCGCCTCGCCGGGCTCACCGCCCGCGACGCGTTCGTCGTCGGAGCCTCGCAGTCGCTGGCGCTCCTCCCGGGGATCAGTCGTTCGGGGATCTCGATGGTGGCGGGACTGGTCCGGGGGCTGTCCCACGAGGACGCCGCGCGGTTCTCGTTCCTGCTGGCGACCCCGGTCATCCTCGCCGCCGGCGTACTGAAGCTCCCGGACCTGTTCGGGCCCCTCGGGGACGGCGTCCGCGGCCAGGTTCTCGTCGGGAGTGCCGTGTCGTTCGTCGCCGCCTACGCGGCAGTGCGCTGGCTGACCCGCTGGTTCCGGACCCGGACGCTTCTGCCGTTCGCCATCTACTCCCTGGCCGCGGGAGCGCTGTCCCTGATCGTCCTCGCCGCGCGATGACCAGGCGCCTTCCCGTCGAGAGCCGTTCATCTCTACTACATCCAGTAGTAGTATGGGTTGGCGAGCGAGCGACAGCGCGAGGGGGATGGATCATCCGAATCCCGGGACAGATGCTCCACCGCAGATCGGCGCGACGATCGCACGACGCGATCGGGGCGATGTTCCCGCCCGTGTCGGTGTGGCTGCCGATCGCGCTGCTTGCCTTCGTGGCCCGGCTGCTGCCCACGCTGCACGGCGGGGGCCTCGGGGGGATCGACGACTACGACGAGGGCGTCTACTTCGCGGGAGCGCAGGCACTGACGGCGGGGAGGCTCCCCTACCGGGACTTCGTCCTGCTGCACCCGCCCGGGATTCTCCTGCTGCTCGTTCCCTTCGCCGCCCTGGCCCGCGTGGTGTCCGACCACCGGGCGTTCGAGCTGGCCAGGCTCGCCTTCATGGCGCTGGGATCGCTCAACGCGGCGTTGACCGCCGCCGTCGCCCGCCGGGCGAGGCTCGGGGGCCCGGCCGCCGCGGTGGTGGCCGGGGTCCTGTACGCCGTCTGGCCGCCCGCGATCGACGCGGAGTCGTCGACCCTCCTGACGCCGCTGAACACCCTCGGCCTGCTGATCGCCCTGCTGCTCCTGTACCGCCGGACGGCCCGTCCTTCCGACGAGTTCCTGGCCGGGGTGGCCCTCGGCGCCGCGGCCGCCGTCAAGATCTGGGGAGTCGTACCCCTCGTCGTGATGCTGGGCTGGGAACTCGTCCGCCTCCGGGGCGGCGCCGCGGCGCGCGTGGCGCTGGGTGCCGCCGCCGGCGTGGCCGTCGTCTGCCTGCCCTTCTTCCTGGCCGCGCCCGGTGCCATGTTCCGCATGGTCGTCCTGGACCAGCTCGAACGGGGCGAGGCGAACCCGGGAGCCAGGCGACGTCTCTCGGGGATCCTCGGGCTGGAGCGCTTCGGTGGCGGAGTACGCCCTCCGTCATGGCTACTCGTCGCCGCCGCCGTCCTGTTGTGCGCTCTCGTCGTCGCGGGGGCACTGCTCGACCGGGCGTGGCTCGTCGCTGCCCTGCTGGCCGCCATCGTGATCCTGCTGATGGTGGCGCCCAGCTTCTTCGCGCACTACCCCGCCTATGCGGCTGCACCCCTGCTCATCCTGGCGGGGACGGGTTCTGCTGGGCTGGCGGTGCTGGCCGCACCCGCCGTGCGCAGGACGGCCGTGATCTTCGGCCGCCCTGGTCGTCCCGGTCGTCGCCCTCGTTCTCGCGATCGTCCCGATCACCGTGTTCGCCTCCGTCGTCGCGGGGCTCCGGCACGGCACCCGCTTCCCCGGCTCGGCACTGGGGCATGCAGCGGCCTCAAGTCGTTGCGTCACCGCAGATTCCCCAGGGGCTCTGATCCAGATGAATCTGCTGGGTCGGGACCTGGAACGAGGCTGCCCGGTCTGGGTCGACGTCACGGGCCTCACCTACGACTCGGCTGCCGTCCGCCGCCAGAACGGGGCCCAGGTACCCCGCGCACTGGACGCCCCCTGGCAGCAGGCGTTGCTCGGTTACCTCCTGTCCGGGAACGCCACCATCCTCATCCGCAGAGCCTCCGACGGCCTCGCCCCGAGCACCGCAAGCACGATCAAACATCTGCCGGTCCTCGCGCGCCACTCCGGCCAGACCCTGTTCCGGGTTCCTTCCGTTCGCTGACGGCCGCGACGCGGGGGTGGCCGCAGCCGACAGGTTGCTGATCAGATGAGGCACCGAACGAAGGAGCATCGCATGAACAGCGTTCTCGCCCCGGCCGCCGGCCTCCTGCCGGCAGGAGCAGAACTCCCCCGGCCGCGCGTGATCGGCATGCTCGGCGGGATGAGCTGGGAATCGACCGCGGAGTACTACCGGCTGGCCAACGAGCTCGTCCGTGACCGCCTCGGCGGCCTGCACTCGGCACGCCTGGTGCTCGCCTCACTGGACTTCGCCGAGATCGAGGCTCTTCAGGTCGCCGCCGAGTGGAACCGGGCCGGCGAGATCCTGGCCGCCGAGGCCGCCCGGCTGGAAGCGGCCGGCGCGGAGCTGCTCCTGTTGTGCACGAACACCATGCACAAGGTCGCCGACCAGGTGCAGGCCGCCGTGTCCATTCCGCTGCTGCACCTGGCGGACACGACGGCTGCGGCAGTGCGCGGAGCAGGCCTCACCGACGTGGGGTTGCTGGCGACCGCGTTCACCATGGAGCAGGACTTCTACCGCGATCGGCTGGCCCGCGGCGGCGTGCGGGTGCTCGTCCCCGCGGCCGCCGACCGGGCCGAGGTGCACCGGATCATCTACGACGAACTGTGCCGTGGTGTGGTCCGGGAGGCGTCGCGGCGGGTGTACCGGGAGGTGATCGAGCGGCTCGTCGCGGCCGGCGCCCAGGGCGTCGTCCTCGGCTGCACCGAGATCGAACTGCTCGTGGGGCCGGCCGACAGTCCCGTCCCGGTGTTCCCGACCACGCGACTGCATGTGGAGGCCGCCGTCAGCGCCTCGCTTCAGCCGAGCGCCCCCGTCTCGGCGGGCTGAGTGAACGGGCAGGGCGGGCCGGCGGCTAGGTGGAGCGTCGGCGCCCGATCAGGAAGTAGGCGACCTGGGCCAGGCCGGCCGTGTTGACGAGCGCGGTCGCGCCCCACAGCAGCCTGGGCCCTCGGATCTGTTCCGCGGGACGCCGGCGCAGGTCGCGGAGCATCGCCACCTTGGCGAAGGCCTCGAACAGGCCGGCCGTGACGATAACCGCGCGCTGAGGCCCGGTGAGCTCGTTCCAGCGCTTCCGCAGGCTACGTTTCCCGTCATCTGTCCCCATGGCTTCACGGTATCGGCCACCCGACGCCGCCAGAAGTACCGTCCGCACGTTCTCATGTAGGTACGCCATGATGGGACTTGTGACGACGCTCGGGGATGCGGGCTACTTCACCGCCGTGGCCGGAGGCTACCAGGGGTGGCCCTCAGGCTGATCACTCTGCTGTTCGTGGCACGCCTGGTGTTGCAAGTGGCTCAGATCATCAAGTGGCGTGCTCATTCGCCCGGCGACGACGTCGAGCCGACGCCGGACGGCCCGGCCAACGGGACTACATCGTCCGTTTCATCGGACTCGCTCTGGTCATCTTCTTCGGTGGTGCATTCTTGAGCCGGGCCGGATTCGGCTGGACGCTGGCTGTGCTCCTTCCTCTCCTGCTGATCGTGGCGGTGACGTCTCTGCTGGGCCGCCGGGCCCGCGATCGCCGGAACTCCTGACGTGGAGCTCTTCTGCCGGAATCGTCGAGGGCCCGCTGTGCGGTCGCCTGCCGCCCGGGCAGTGGGACAGTGACGACATGGGGCGGACCCTCTACCGGGACGGCGCGCTCGCCGACGGAACCGGTCCCGATCTGCGGATCGGCGTCACCGTGCTGGTGGACGACGACCGCATCGCGTGGATCCGGCCGTCGGACGACGAGCCGGATCCGGGGCCGGACGTGGACGTCGTCGACGCCTCCGGGTCCACGATCGTCCCCGGGATGGTGGACAGCCACAGCCACCTGACCCTGCCCGGCGGCGCCCATTGGATCGACCGCGGCTTCGATCCGCCCGAGCGACTGCTGGAAGCGGCAGAGCACAACGCGCGGCTGCTGCGGTCCGCGGGCGTGCGATGGGCCCGCGACGTGGGGTCGCCGATCAAGACCGATCCCGTCGACGGCCGCACCCGGGCGCTGGCGCTAGGGGTGCGTGACCGGTGGGCGGGCAACCGGGAGTACCCGTACGTGCGCGCGGCGGGCGCCTGGGTGACCAGGGTGGGCTCGCTTCCTCCGGGCTTGGGCGTCGAGGTCGAGGACGGGGACGGGCTGGTCCGGGCGGCCATGCGGCAGCTCGACGACGGCGCGGACCTGGTGAAGCTGTACCTCGACGGCCCCGACCAGGACACCTCCCCCTTCACCGCGGGCGAGGTACGCGCGGTGGTCGAGGCCGCGCATCAGCGCGGAGCGCGCGTCACCGCGCACTCGGGGATGCTGCCTGGCACGCGGGTCGCCGCGGAGGCGCCGGTGGATTCCATCGAGCACGGGTTCCAGCTGGACGCCGACGCCGCGCGGGCGATGGCAGCCAACAACGTCGCAATGATCTCCACGCTGGCGGTGCTCGAGTCCTGGCGAACCTTCGCCCGCACCACGACCTTGCCCCGGTTCGCCGAACCTGCCGGCCGCTCACGGATAGCCGCGCGCCGCGAATGGGCGCACGAGAGCGTGCGGCTGGCTGCCCGCGCCGGCGTGCTCATCGCCGCCGGAACGGACTTCGGCGGTGGGTCCTTGCGCGCCAACCAGCTGGCCTGGGAGGTGCAGTGTCTGGTCGAGGCGGGCCTGGAACCGTGGCAGGCGCTCGCCGCGGCCACGCGCAACGGCGGCGCGCTCCTGCAGGAGCCGGACGCCGGCGTCCTGCGGGAGGGCGGGCCCGCCGACTTCCTCCTCGTGCACGGCGACCCGCTGTCGGATCCGACCGCCTTGTGGCGGGTCTGGCTCGTCGCCTGAGAGGCCGTCTCCGAGGAGCCCGTCATCCTCGCACAGCCCGCCGCAGCGAGATCGACGTCTCGATCAGGAAGACCGCGCTGAGCAGGAGCGCCGGTGTGAGGAACCGCCCCGAGTCGGGCGAGAACCCGGTGCGCGGGGCGATGACGCCACCGGCGAGGAAGAGGATTCCGGCGACGACGCCCACCCATCCGAGCCACCGCTGCGCCATCCCCCCGAAGGCGACCGACAGGCCGAGAACGAGAAGAGTCGTCCCGTTGAGCAGGTGGAAGAAGCTGCTCAGGGCTTTCTCGATCCAGCGGACGCCGTCAGCGACGAGGAAGGCAGTCGATTTGTCGGCGGCCGATGACGCGTGCGCCCAGGTGTCGACGGTGCCTTTGAGCGCGACACCGTCGACTGCCATCTGGACCGCGAAGACAGCGGCCACGAGCACGGCGGTGACGGTGCCCACGACGGCCATCGCTCCGGCCGCGCCCGCTTGACGGGACAGCGTGCGGGCGATCGCCACCAGCGCGAGCACGACGAGCAGGGTCCGGGCGAACTGGCCGATGTGGATGTACGTCCAGGCCTGCTAGTGGGAGTACTCCTCGAAAGCGGCGGCCGAGTCGTTGGGCTGGGCGTGGGACGGGTGCAGGAACGCCATGGCGACCTCGACGAGAAGCCCGAGGATCGCGGCGGCCGCGGCGAAGGTGAGCAGCGAGCGGTCCGCCGTCCGAGCACCCTCGCGGCCCTCCCCGGGGACGGCCGTGTTCTCGGCGAACGGGGAGGAAGGCGGGCGGCGCAGCGGAACGGTGCTCATGGGAGCTCCTCGGTCGGGGGGGCGGCCGGCCGAGGGAGAGCGGCCGGCTGTGAGCGCCACACTCGCGGGAGGCGCTTTCGCCTCGCCGTCGATTCCTTGTCGCGCCCTCGCCGCGCTGAGAGGATCAGCGCATGCGAGCGGCGGCCGGGCCATGAGCCAGGTCGAGGTGCGCCTGCTCGGGCCGTTCGAGCTCGCCACTGCCGAGGGGCCGCAGCACCTGCCCGGGCACGGGGAACGGGCACTGCTGGCCCTCCTGGCACTGTCCGCCGGGCGAGCCGTCGCCCTCCCCACGCTGGTCGAGGCGCTGTGGGACCCGGATCACCAGCCCGAAGATCCCGTGAACGCGCTGCAGGTCCGGGTGTCGAAGCTCCGGCGTGCGCTGGCCGCGATGGGCGCCGGCGATGTCGTGGAACGCCAGGGGTTCGCCTACCGGCTGTCGATCGACCCGGCGCAGATCGACGTCCATGCCTTTCGGACCCTGATCGAGACGGCACGCCGCACCGGGGACCCGCGGCACGCGGTCGACGTCTACGACAGCTCCCTCGCCCTGTGGCGGGGCGAACCCCTCGTGGATTTCGTGGGCCCCGCATGGGCGGGCATCGAGGCGGCGCAACTGGCCGAGCTGCGGCTCGCAGCGGTCAGCGAGCGCGCCGAGCGGATGCTCACGCTCGGCGCGTACGAGAAGGTCGTGACCGACCTCGAGCCGTTCGTGGCGGCGGCGCCCACCCGCGAGCGGCTGGTCGGCCAGCTCATGACGGCGCTCTTCAACGCCGGCCGCCAGGCGGCCGCGCTCGAGGTGTACGCCCGCACCCGGCACGCTCTGACCGAGGAACTGGGTCTCGACCCCTCGCGGGAGCTGCAGGCGGTCATGCAGCAGATCCTCCGCCACGATCCCGCGATCAGCCCGGAGGTGCCCAGGCCTCGAGGACCGTCCGACGTTCCGGACGCCGGGAACCTGCCGCTGCGGCTCACGTCGTTCGTCGGCAGGGAGCGGGACGTCGTCCGGTGCGCGGAACTCCTGGCGCGTTCCCGGCTGATCACGCTCGTGGGGCCGGGTGGCGCGGGCAAGACGGCCTTGGGGATCGAGGCCGGCCGAGGGCTCGCGGCAGACGTGCCGGACGGCGTCTGGCTGGTGCGACTCGCGCCCGTGTCGGAACCGGGACTGCTGATCCAGGCCGTCGCCGACGCGGTCGGCGTCAGCATCGAGGGCGGGACGGCGACGCACCATCCGCAGGACGTCCTCGTCAGCCAGCTCGGCGATCGCGACACGGTTCTCGTCCTGGACAACTGCGAGCACCTCGTCGAAGCCGTGGCCTCCCTGGTGGAGACCGTCCTCGGCCGGTGCCCGCGGGTCCGGGTCCTGGCCACCAGCCGGGAGGCTCTCGCCGTCCCCGGAGAGGTGCAGCTCCCCGTCGCCCCCCTGGCCACACCGCAACAGGGAGCACCGCCCGAACAGATCCCCGACTCCCCCGCGGTCCGGCTGTTCCTGGACCGTGCGGAGGCGGCCGGGGCGGCCGCCACCTTGGACGCCGAGGGCCTCGAGGCCGTGGCCGAGATCTGCCGCCGGCTCGACGGCATCCCGCTGGCGCTCGAGCTGGCGGCGGCCCGGCTGACGAGCCTGACGGCGGTCGAGCTGGCCGACCATGTGCAGGACCGGTTCGCCGTGCTGACGTCCGGGAGCCGCACGGCGGAAGTCCGGCAGCAGACGCTGCGCCGGACCGTGGACTGGAGCCACGAGCTCCTGAGCGAGCCGCAGCGCGTGCTGTTCCGCCGTCTCGCGGTGTTCCGGGGCGGGTGGACGCTCGACGCGGCGCGGGTCGTGGTCGCTCAGCCGAGTCCTGACGTTCCCCTTCCCTGTCCCGGTCTCCCCGTCGAGGAGGTGCTGGACCTGCTCGATCGGCTCGTGAGGCAGTCCCTCGTGGTCGCGGACCCGTCCGGCGGCCACACCCGGTACCGCATGCTCGAGACCCTCCGGCAGTACGCCGGCGAGCGGCTGACCGAGGCCGGCGAGCGCGGGAGACTCGCCGACGCTCACGCCCAGTACTTCGTCGAGCTCGGGGAGCGGGCCGAAACGGGGCTGCGCGGCCGGTCGCAGGCCCGCTGGGTGGAGGTCGTGCGCGACGAGCACGCCAATCTGCGGGCGGCGCTGGCGTGGCTGATCGCCGAGGGCGACGCGGAACGCGCGCTGCGCCTGGCGGGGTCGCTGGGCCTGTACTGGCACCTCGGGCGCCACCTCGAGGGGCGCGAGACGCTGCGCGCGGTCCTCGCGATGCCCGGCGGCAGCACGCACGCGCGGGCGCGGGCGATGCAGGCGGTGTCCTTGGTGGAGCGTCCGAGGGCGTGCATCGTCCACCCGAGCGCGCAGTGCGCGGCGGCCGCCCAGGAGAGCCTGCAGATCTTCGAGGCGGTCGGGGACGTCCCGCGCGCGGCGTTCTCACGCCTGCTCCTGGCGGTGGAGGGCGTGGGAGCGGCACCGGGCGTGGACGCCGCCGCCCTCCTGGAGCAGGCCGATCGGGAGTTCGAGCAGCTCGGGGACCCGTGGGGGCGGGCCGTCGTCGCGTTCGTGCGCATGGAGATCCAGCTCAAGCGCGGCGACGAGCCGACGGCACGGGCAGCCGCGACGCACGCCATCGAGTTGTTCCGCGCCCTGGACGACGGCTGGGGACTGTCCGGGGTGCTGTACCACTACGGCTACGGGGTCCAGCGGTTCGGTGCCTACGCCGATGCCGTCCCGCTGCTCGAGGAGGCCATCGAGGTCGCCGCGCGGGCGGGAGTCCACAACACCGTGCAGTGGGCGACCGCCGATCTCGGCCTCGCCCTGCTCGCACTCGGGCGGGTCGACGAGGCCTCGGCCTGCTTCGCGCGGGCGGGAGCCGTGTCGGAACAGGTGGGGGACCATGCCGGGCAGGCGCTGGCCACCTACGGCGACGCTCTGATGGCGGCACGGCATGGGGATCACGCCCGGGCGCGGCCCCTGTTCGAGGCGGCGCGCGCCGCCTTCGAGGCCCTCGGCGTGTGGCTCGCCACCGGCCTCGCCCTTGCAGGAGTCGCCGATTCCGACGCCCGGCTGGGCCGGCCGGACCTGGCGGGCGACGGCTACGCGCGCCTGCTGCAGCTGGCCGAGACCACCGGCGAGGCCGGCCTGTTGTGCCTGGCGCTCGAGGGGTCGGCGCGCACGGTGGTCGAGGAGGACCCGGCGCGGGCCGCCGCGATGCTCGGGCGCGCCGCCCACCTGCGTGCCCGCTACGACCGGCCGCAGACCGAGGCGGAGCGGGCCGTCACGGCGGCCGCGGCGCTGGCGGCCCGTCAGGCGCTCGGCGACGTCGCGTACGAGGCGGCGGCGCGAGCGGGTGCAGAGCTGGGCCTGGGCAGCGTCTCCGGCTGACCGGCACCGAGGTGCTCCGCCAGCACCGCCGCGTCACGTCCGACCCATCCGACGAGCGCCGAGCCCCGGTTGCGCTGCCACGGCAGGCCGAGGAAGGCGAGCCCGGAGACGTCGGTGATCCCGTTGTAGTGGATCGGCGCCCCCGTCTCGTCGAGCACCGGGACGTGCAGCCACGGGTACGACGGCCGGTAGCCGGTGGCCCACACCACGGCGTCCGGACGGCGGCGCGTCCCGTCGGCCAGCAGCAGCCCGTCGCTGTCGGCGTCCACAACCTTGGCGACCCGCTGGACGTTCTGGAACAGGGCGTCGAGGTCGGTGCCCACGATGGTGTTCTCGTTCTTCCTCAGGCGGCGGCCCAGCCGGGAGTCCGGGGCGGCCTTCATCACGCCCAGCCGCTCGAACCACCAGAACAGGCTCCTGCCCATGAACCGGTGCGGGGTGGCCCTGCCCAGGGTCGAGACCGACAGCGACACCCTGCGCCCCGCGGCCGCGAGCTCGGCCGCGATCTGGACGCCGGTGTTCCCCGCGCCGACCACCACGACCTCGCCCTCCGGCACCGACGACGGGTTCCGGTACGCGCTGCTGTGGAGCTGGACGACGTCGCTGCCGAGCCGCCCGGAGAAGCCCGGGATCGCCGGGCCGGTGAACCCGCCGGCGGCCACGACGACCTGCCGGGTCGGAAACGCCTCATCGCTCGTGTCAACGACGAAACCCCCGTCGCCGTCGCGACGCACGGATGTCACCCGGCGGCCGAGGCGGATCGGAAGGTCGAACTGCGACGCGTAGGCGTCGAGATAGTCGGCGACCTCGTCCTTGCCCGGGTAGCCCTCGGGGTCTCCGGGGAACCTCATGCCGGGCAGGGCGTCGTACCGGCGCGGAGTGAACAGGGTCAGGGAGTCCCAGCGGCGGCGCCAGGAGTCCCCGACGCGGTCGGCAGCCTCGAGGACCACGAACCGGCGACCAGCCCTGCGGAGGTAGTAGGCGAGGGCGAGGCCGGCCTGGCCGGCACCGATGATCACAGTGTCCAGGCGGGGGTCGGGGCGGGTGTCGTGGGTCGTGTCCACTGGAGTCCTCCGGAACGGGGCAGGGCCACCGGGCGCGGCCCTCGCAGTGGGACCACGGTGCGCGCCGCCGGTGTCCGCTTCCTGTCTCCTCCGCTCGCCCGGGGCGACAGCGAGGACAGCACGCGGACAGCGAGCAGCTCGACGCCCCCCGGGCTCGGGAGGGAGCCCGACTTTGTCCGCAACCAGCCGGAGGAACCGTATGCTCACAGAAGTGATCCAGGGAGGGGCGGACGTGGCTGCGAGAGGGGTGTGCGGGGGCGGCGGTCGGGGGGCGGTGACGTGATCGACCGTCCCTCCGACGAGCAGCGCCGCCACCACCTCGTGGACCGGCGCGACACGCGGATGGCGATCGAGGCGTCCCTGCTGCCCCCGCTGTTCGACGCGCGGGGAGTGGCTATCGTCGCGACGGACGTCAATGGCCGGGTGACGGCCATGTCGCCGCCGGCCGAGGACCTGCTGGGATTCACCGAGGCCGAGCTCACCGGTAGACCGCTCCACGAGCGCCTGCGTTCCCGCCGTCCTGACGGATCAGACGTGTCCCCCGACGACTGCCAGATGATCCAGGCCATCCGCGGCGCGCGCTCCGCCGCGGGCGAGGGCGAGGCGTTCGCGCGGAAGGACGGCAGTGTCGTTCACGCCGCCTGGGCCGTCGCGCCGATCGTGATCGCCGGCGAGCGGACGGGGGCCATCGTCGCCCTGAACGACGTGGACCGTCGCGCGGGATCCCGCGCGCGAGCCCGGCTGGACGCGCTCGGCGGCGCGAACGTGCGTCTCGCGCTCCTGGCCGACGCGTCGCACGCTCTGCTCAGTGCCCCCTCGCTGCGGGCCGGCCTGACACAGATGGCTCGCCTGCTGGTGCCGGTCGCGGCGGACTGGGTGGTGCTCGACCTGCTCGACGAGCAGACGGGTGTCCTCGAGCGCGCCGCGCTGGCGCACCGCGATCCCGTGCTGCACGCGCAGGGAGAGGCGCAGCTGGGTCCGCTCCCCCGGCTGCGACCGCGGATGACGAGCTGCTTCGCCCGGGTGCTGCGCGGCGAGCCGGCGGTCCACCTCACGGCGATCCGCCCGGTTGAGGAGGCCCTCGACGAGCTCGACCGCGCCCGGCTCGACCTGTTCCACCAGCTCGGCGCCGCGGAGGCCGTCACGGCACCCATGAGGACCAGGTCGAGGACGGTCGGCGCCATCACGCTCGTCCGTAGCGACCGGGACCAGCCGTACGAGCCCGCGGACCTGACGTTCGTGACCGAGCTGGCCACCCGCGCCGCCTTCGCCGCCGAGAACGCGGTGCTGCTGGAGCGGTCCGAGCTCCGCGCGGAATCCCTGCAGCGCGCCCTGCTCCCTGACGTCCCGGCAGCGATCGGGGAGGCCCGGCTCGCCCACCTCTACCGCCCGACGGACGACGTCGCGCAGGTCGGCGGCGACTGGTACGACGCCTTCCCCCTGAAGGACGACTCGACCGCGCTGGTCATCGGGGACGTCGCCGGTCACGACATGCACGCGGCGGGCCGGATGGGCGCGATCCGGCACAAGCTCCGTGCCATCGCCAGCGACCGGGTCTCGCCGCCATCGGAGGTGCTGCGGCGGCTCGACGCCGTCATCCGCCGCCTCGCTCCGGGCGACCTCGTGACCATGATCTACGCCCGGCTGGTTCCGCCGGCGCACGAGGATGCCCCCTGGATCCTCGAGTGGTCTAGCGCCGGCCACCCCCCGCCGTTGCTGCTGTCCCCGGGCGCCGGCCCCACGTTGCTGCCCACCGACCCCGACCCACCCATCGGCGTCGTCGACTGCGAGCGCACGGACCAGCGACTGAACCTGCCGCCGCAGGCCACCATCGTGCTCTACACGGACGGGCTGATCGAGCGTGCGGGCGAGTCCCTCGATCGGGGGCTGTTCCGGCTGGTGCAGCGGGCAGCGGCCCTCGAGCCCCCGGACGGCGACGAGCAGGACGTCGACACGTTGCCGCACGGACTGCTGGACGTCCTGCAAGGTCCTGCGGAGGACGACATCGCCGTGCTCGTCGTCCACGTGCCCTGACGAGGCGAGCGCTCAGCCGGCGAGATCGGCGCCCGCGAGGAACAGCGGCCATGGCGTCGGCCGCTCACCCGCGGCCTGACGCTGGATCTCGCTGGTCACCCACGCCCGGTAGGCGACCACGTCGGCGGGGGGCGCGAGGGTGAGCAGTTCCTTGCCCGCGCGGAGGTACTCGTCCACCTCGCGCATGATGTCGTCGACGTGCTTCACCAGCGCGAGGCTGCTCCTCGGCAGGTGGTACAGCACCTCGGCCATGGTGTCGTCGCCGCGGTCGAGTGCCGCGTCCAGGTCGTCGGTGTTCGCGCCGACGTAGGGGCTGTAGACGCGCTCGAGCTCCTGGGCCAGCTCCAGCAGGCGCTGGGGCAGCTCGTGGTGGGTGGTCCCGGCGGCACGGCCCAGGGAGATGAGTTCCATTTCCCGCAGCAGGTCCGCCCCGTGCTGCCGCGACCGCTCGCGCACGGCGAGCGGCACCTGCAGCAGCCGCAACTCGAACAGGTCCTCGGTCACGCGACCACGCGGACCACGATGTGGGAGCGCGGGGAGGTGCACGTCGACACCTGGGCGCGGGGTACGGCGTCGTCATCGTCGTCGTACTCGGCCAGCAGTGCCTCGACGTCCTCCTCGACGTCCTCCACGCCGCCGGGTTCCTGGGCGCGAACCCGGGCCGCTCCCGCCGGGAGTTCGGGACCGACGGGGAACTCGCACCACACGGCCTTCCCCACGCCGTCCAGCTGGATGCCCCAGGCCTGGGTCAGCAGCGCGACCATGCGCAGCCCCCGCCCCGTGGCCGACTCGGCGGTGTCGAAACGCCGCACCCGGGGCCGGACGGGGGACGCGTCGACCATCGTCATCCGCACGAGGCCGCCGGCCATGGTCAGGCGGAGTGTGAACGGCGTGCGCGCGTGGAGCAGGGCGTTCGTCGCCAGCTCGCTCGTGACCACGCGAACGTCATCCTCGAGGTGCTCGGCACCCCAGGATCCCAGGGTCTGGGCGGCGAACTCGCGCGCCCGGCCCACGCTCTCCGGGACGGGCGGGAAGCTCCGGGACTCCGACCGCACCCTGGCAGTCTAGGGCCCGGGACCTCAGGCCTGCCTGTTCGCCGCGATCTGCGCTCCGGGGTCCGCCTCCTCCGGCCGCCGCGGCAGCTCCGCGAAGGTCTGCGCGAGCCAGAAGAGGATGAAGAGGAGCGCGGCCACGAGCTCGAGCCAGAACAGGTTGACGAGCCCGGCGCGGACGGCGATCACGCCCACGACGGCAACGACGAGCAGGGCCCACGCGAAGCCGGCGTACAGGTTGGGTCCGCGCCCGCCCTGTGGCCGCAACGCGGTGACGCCGGCGCGCAGCCCTGGGCCTGCCATGGCCAGTCCGGAGCCGGGGACGGCGATGCCCTGCCGCCGGACGGCGTTGCTGACCGCCACGGCCACGATGCAGACGAACAGCCCGATCGCGCTGATGAAGTGGTAGTTGGCCACGATGAAGTCCAGGTTCGTCACGAGCAGGACCGCGGTGACGGCCACCACGGCGACGCTCGTCCAGAAGCCCCACCGGAAGGCGACGCTTCGGGTGCCGCCTTCCGGCGAGGTGTCCCTGCTCGCCAGGACATAGGTGGCCGCGAGGGCAAGCGCGGCGACGACCAGCAGCGCGACCAGGCCGTTCTCGATGTTGGCGCGGGTCGCCTGCTCCAGCGCCCGGACGGTCGGGCAGTCGGTGCGCGGGGTGTCCGGCTGCTTGCAGGCCTCGATCGCCGTCCGGTAGTCCGCTCCTCGTGACGTCGGCACGACCGCCACGCCCACCGCGAACATGCCGCCGAGGTTCAGGAACACCTCCTCGGGGGTGTTCTCGCCGCGCAGCGCGATCATGCACGCGCCGAGCCCGATCAGGGAGCCGACGAAGATGGGCTGGGCGGGTGTGTAGTAGTAGGCGCTGACGGAGTCGAGGATCTGCCAGCCCTGCCGATAGGTCTGCCAGATCACGGCGACGCCGAGGCCGACCAGCAGCGCCACCAGAGTCAACCGCAGGAACGTGTACGTCTTCTCCTGGATGTCCACCTCGGCCATGCCCGTCCACCCCCAGCGCGCGTCCACCGCGCTCCGTCGCCACCCCAGCCCTCTCCCCCGCTGTGATCGACATTACTCGGCCCTGATTCCTCCTGACCAGATCCGCACCTGCGTCACGGCGTGTCGGTCCGCACAGGCTCTACTGTGCGGCTCCATGGACCAGCCCGCCGACCTCGAGGCCGTCCGCGCCTCGTACGACCGCGTCGCCGACACCTACGTCGACGGCGGCTTCGGGTCCCTGTCGACCGAACCCTGGCTGCGGGCGGCGCTCGCTGCGTTCGCCGAGGTGGCGGGGCCACTGGGGCCCGTTCTGGACGTCGGTTGCGGCCCCGGCCACGTCACTGCCCACCTGGCAAGGCTCGGCCTCGACGTCCGCGGAGTGGACCTGTCGCCGCGGATGATCGAGCACGCCCGCCGGCTGCATCCGGGACTGCGGTTCCAGGTCGCCTCCGCGACCGCCCTCGACGTGGCGCCCGCCTCCCTCGGCGGCGTCCTCGGCTGGTGGTCCCTGTTCAACCTCCCCCGGGCGGTCCTGCCGCAGGTTCTCGCCGCCTACGCCCGCGCGCTCGTTCCGGGCGGGCAGGCAATGATCGGCACGCACGTGGGGGACGAGGACGTCGTGCGCCGGGAGGCCTACGGCGGTGTCCCGGTCGAATGGACCACTCACCTGTGGCGACCGGAGCAGCTGGCGGAGCTGCTCGCGGACGCCGGCCTCGAGGTCGTCGCGGAGATGCGCTTCCCGCCGTCGCCGGCCTCGCGCCCGCAGGTGCTCCTGGCGGCGCAGCGCCCGGTGTGATCGGAGGGCCGCCGAGCCGGACCCGCCTACTCGAGGTTCGTGTGCCGGGAGCGCATCTCCTCGGTCGACTCGCCGCGGCGGGCCCGGACCCGGTTGGTGACAAGGTCGACGAGCACGAACAGCGCGATCTCATAGGCGCTGCCCATCGGCAGCACGGCCGCGGACGCCGACCCGCCGGGCAGGTCGTCCGCCATCGTCTGTGCCTTCACAGGAACGACCCGGTGCGCGCGGTCGGCGGGGGACTCCTGCGGCTGTGCCGTGAAGTAGAGCACGCGGGCACCGTCGCGCCGCGCCACCCCGGCGAGCGCCTCCACGGTGGAGATGTGCCCCGGTCCGCAGGACAGGACGACGAGATCGCCGTAGCCCACCGCTGGGCAGGTCATCTCCCCGACGTAGTGGACGTCGAGCCCGGCGTGGAAGAGGCGCATCACGAGACCCCGCAGCACCAGCCCCTCCCGGCCGCCGGCGTAGCAGGCGATGCGCCGAGCGGCGAGCAGCTCGTCCGCGACCGCGTCCAGCTCCTCGCTGCTGACGCTGCGGACGGCGTCGCCGACCTCCGCCAGCGCCCGCGCCGCCTCGTCCTGCCCTGCCTCGTCCTGCCCTGCCTCGCTCGTCATCGCGCTCCTCCTTCTGCCGGCCACGGGCCGGGCCGCTATGCACAGCTGGGGACAGTCGCCGGCGCGGCCGGTCGCGGCCGCGACCTCAGGGCCGTTGCCGGCGGACGAACCCCGACTGGTACGCCAGCACGACCGCCTGCACCCGGTCGCGGACGCCCAGCTTCGCGAGCACGCGAGCGACATGCGTCTTGACCGTCGTCTCCGCTACGACGAGCTCCTCGGCGATCTCGGCGTTGGAGAGCCCGCGCGCCATCAGCCTCAGGACGTCGAGCTCGCGGTCGGTGAGATCCCGGACGACGGCGGGCAGCTCGGGGCTGTCGTCGTCCGGGGCCGCGAAGCGCTCGATCAGCCTGCGGGTGATGGACGGCTCGATCAGCGCCTCCCCGCTCGCCGCCGCGCGGACCGCCGCGAGCAGCCGCGAGGCGGGCGCGTCCTTCAGCAGGAAGCCGTAGGCACCGGCTCGCAGGGCGCGCACCACGTACTCGTTCTGGTCGAAGGTCGTCAGGACGACGACCCGCGGCGGCTCCGGCGTGACGAGGAGTCGCTCGGTGGCGGCCAGACCGTCGAGCAGCGGCATGCGGATGTCCATGAGCACGACGTCGGGCCGCGTGGACGCCGCCAGCTCGAGTGCGGCCAACCCGTCCCCCGCCTCGCCGACGACCTCGATGTCGGGCTCCGACTCGAGGATCACCCGGAAGCCGGCGCGCAGCAGCTGCTGGTCGTCGGCGACCAGGACGCGGATCGGCGGGGCCACGCGGTCATTGTCGTCGCCCCGCTCTGCTCCGCCTGTCCTCCGCAAGGATGACCAACGGTGCACGATCTCGTCCTCCGTGCTGACGACCCGGCCCACCCCCCGCTCCTAACGTCCTCTGGAGCCGGAGAGGCCGGCTCCCGAGCAGGAGGAACGAACATGGCGATCTTCGACGGAGTGCGCAAGGGCGATGTCGCTCTGGCGGCGGCAACCACCACGCTCGGCGTCCTGCAGATGACCGAGAACATCCTGGCCGGCCCCACCACCGACGTCCGGATCGACTCCCACTCGTGGCTGCTGGTGCCCGCCTTCGCGGCCGTGACCCTGCCGGTGCTGTGGCGCCGCCGGAGCATGCCGGCTGTCCTCGTGGTGACCGCGGTCGCGCTCGCGGTGAACGTCCTGGCGTTCGGGTGGCTGGTCCGCTGCGGCGCAGGACTCCCGCTGGCCTTCGCGCTCGCCTACAGCGCCGGCCGCCTGATGAGCGGGAGAGCCTCATGGCTGGGCCTTGCCGCCGCGACCGGGATCCAGTTCCTTGTGCTGGTGCGGGACTCGGCCGCAGGATTGGAGATCATCCCCGTCACCGCGTTGCTCGGTGCCGCGGCGTGGGGCGTCGGGGTGTGGCTGCGGCAGCGAGCCGGCCGCAGCGCGTCCGTGAGCGTGCCCGCGCCCTCGGTCGCCCACGCGTGACACCCCAGGGAGGTGCGGGATGGCGATCGAGCTGCGGCGGGACGTCCGCCCGCTGGACGTCGCCCTGACGGGCCTCCTGCTCGCGCTGGGCTCGTGGCTGATGGTTCTCGACATCACCAGCGGCGACGCCGGCACCCGGGTCGACAGCCACTCCTGGCTGATCCTGCCCCTGTTCCTGCTGGCGATGGTGCCGGTGCTCTGGTGGCGCCGGCACCTCGTCGCGGTCGCGGCGGCCGCCGCCGTCGTGATTACCGCCCACGACCTTCTCTTCGGGCACATGGTGCGGTGCGGTGCCGGCCTGCCGCTGGTGTTCGTGCTGGCGTTCCTGTCGGGCTTCAGCCGCGATCGGCGGTGGGTGCCCGCGCTGATCCTGACCGCGGCCACAACGGCGGCCGTGCTCGCGTACGACACCGCGGCGGGCCCCGAACTCCTGCCCGTGGCGTTGATCATCATCGCCGTCCTGTACGGCGTCGGGCGCGTCACCCGCAGCCGGGCAATGCTGGCCGAGGAGTTACGGGCACGCACCGAGGACCTGCGGAACCTGCGGGACGAGCGGGCCGCGCTCGAGGTCCGCAACGACCGGCTGCACGTCTCCCGACAGCTGGAGGAGCTGCTGGACGAGCGGCTCGCCCGGCTCGAGGCGGCCGCCGACGAGGGCGCCGGAGCGCAGGACCCGCAGCACGCTCGCGCCGCTCTCCTCGCGATCGAGGAGGACAGCCGCCAGGCGCTCGACGACATGCGCCACGCCGTCGGCATCCTGCGTGGCGGTGAGGCCCGGCTCGCGCCCACGCCGTCGGTGGCGCAGCTCGACGCGCTGCTGGCCCGGTTGGGCGGGGCGCGGCTGTCCGTGGACGGCGACCCGCGGCTGCTCCCGGCGAGCCTCGAGCTGTCTGCGTACCGGATCGTCGAGCACCTCGTCGGAGTGCTGGCCGACGGTCCCGACACACCCGTCGGCGTCCGGCTGAGCTTCACGGACCGGTCGCTCGACATCAGCATCCGTGGCACGGTCCACCGGGATCGCGGCGGGGACCTGCGTCAGGCGGTCGCCCGCGCCCGCGCCCGCGCGCTGGTGCACGCCGGGTCCCTCGACCTGCGGGTGTCCCGCGGCCAGGCCCGGGTCCTCGCCCGGCTGCCGGTCCAGGGCGGCTGAGCCATGGGTCGCCGAGTACCGGCGCTGGTCGCCGTCGCCGCCCTGCTGCTCACCGCCGTGCCGCTCGTCCCGACCCCGCCCGCGGACGCCGGCCAGTGGGTGGGAGCCCTCGCCCTCGTCGCGGGCGGCTGCCTGCTCGCCGGGTGGCGCTCCCACCCTCTTCTGGTGGCCGTCGCCGGGCCACTGCTCTTCCTCGTCCCCGCGTTCCTGGGTCCCGATCCGCCTGACACAGCCCTCGTCCTCCTCCTCGCCTACGCCGCGCTCGTCGGCGAGCGGTTCGGCGGCCGGGCCGCGTGGGTCGCCGGCCTCGTCGCGGCGGGGTACCTGGGCGTGCTCTACGTCCTGACCGGCGAGCAGGGGCCCGCGCTCGTCATCCTCACGGTTCCGGGTTACCTGGCCGGCACCGCGCTGCGCCTGCGCCGGGAGACGGCCGAGGCGCTCGCGGCCCGTGCTCGCGACCTGGAGCAGGAACGTGAGCAGTTCGCCGAGGTGTCGGTCCGCAACGAGCGGGCCCGCATCGCCAGCGAGCTGCACGACATCGTGGGGCACACCTTCAGCGTCATGGTCGTGCACGCCGCCGCCGGTCAGCGCCTGGTCGACCACCGCCCGGACGCCGCCCGCGAGTCGCTCGCCGTCATCGCCGAGTCAGCCCGGCAGGGACGCGCGGACCTGCAGCGGCTGGTCGAGATCCTCTCGGGCGGCGACGCCGGCACCCCCGATCTGGCCTTGGTGGACGAGGTCGTGGCCCGCGCTGCCGGGACGGGCCTGAAGGTGACCTGCCGGTTCGAGGGCGACCGCGACGGCGTGAGCGCCGCTGCCGCACACATCGCGTTCCGGGTCGTCCAGGAGAGCCTCACCAACGCCCTGCGGCACGCCCCGGGCGCGGCCGTGGAGGTGCTCGTGCGTGGCGGCACCGAGGGTGCAGGCGACGGGCGGAGCCTCACGGTGCGCGTCGAGAACGACGCGCCGCCCAAGGGACCGCGCCGGGACCTGCGGGGGTCCGGCCGGGGCCTGCAGGGGCTGCGCGAGCGGGTGATGGCTGCCGGGGGCTCCTTCACCGCCGGCCCCGGGCCGCAGGGCGGCTGGCAGGTGGAGGCCCGGCTGGACGCGCGCGCTCGACAACCCGCCGGCGTGGCGCCGGCCTGACCGGCCCCGCTCGTGCCCCCGTCCTGACCGGTTACGACCTGGAGATATCCATCCAGACGGTCTTCCCGGGTCGGTCCGGGCGGGTGGCACAGCCCCATCCCGTGGTCAGTGCGTCGAGCAGGTGCAGGCCGCGACCGCCGTCACCGAGGGCGTCCTCGGCCGGGGACCGGCGGAGCGGGAGCTGCCCGCCCTCGTCGGTGACCTCCAGGCGAATGACCTTCTCGTCGGTCGTGACGCACAACTGGATCGGCCCGGCGCCGTGCCGCACCGCATTGGTCACGGCCTCGCTGACGACGAGGAGCGCGGCTTCGAGGACGTCCGCCGACCACGCAGCCCCGACGTCGCGGATGACACGGCGCGCCACACCAGGAGCCTGCTCGGTCGACGGCAGGATCACGCCATCGGCTGACTCCATGCAGACGACCCCTTGCCCAGGCATGGTGAGAGGACGGTTCCGGTGCGGCCTGTACGCAGGGACTACCCGGGCGGGACGCCCCCTATGCCTGATCCGCGGCGTGTTCCCGTTCGGGTGGATCGGCTGGGAACGCGTGCTCGAGGCGCAGCACGCGCAGCATCATCCGCAGGGTCGGGCACATGCCATGGACGACGAGATGGCCGCCCGCGGCCACAGCCGCGGCGCGGGCACGCAGCAGCATGTTCAGGCCTGCCACGTCGCAGAAGGACACCTCGGCGAGGTCGACACCCAGGGCGCAGTACCCGTCGTCGAGCAGGGCGTTCAGGGCGCTCTGCAGCCCTGCGACGGTGGCGATGTCCAGCTCCCCGGCGGCCCGCACCAGGGCGACCGGCGGCGTGGGCCGGCGCTGCACGTCCACTCCCAACGACGCCCTGACGGGCTGGTCGCCGGCGCTGGATCGCGACACGGCAGTCTCCGAGGTTCGTCGAGACCTTCTCCGCCGTCACGCTCGGGCCGACGCGACGACTCGGGCTGCCTTCCAACCCAATCGCAGTCTAGGAGTGCGGCAAGGCTCCTGTGACCACCCATAAGGGGGGTCTGCGCGGATGTGCGCCGGAGACGTCAGGTGAAGACCCTCCAGGGCTGGCACCCTGCTGGTATGAGCCCTGACGCGGCCGCCGGCCGCCCCCGTGCCGCGGGCGCAGCGGACGGCCACCGCCTCGTCGTGCTGCTCGACGAGGACGGCCGGCCGAGCGGCACCGCGCGCAAGGACGAGGTGCACACCCTCGACACCCCGCTCCACCTGGCGTTCTCGTGCTGGGTGTTCGACGGGGACGGGCGCACCCTCCTGACCCGGCGGTCGCCGGCCAAGCTGACCTGGCCGGGCGTGTGGACCAACTCCTTCTGCGGGCACCCCGAGCCGGGCGAGGACCTGGCGGACGCCGTGCACCGGCGCGGGTGGGACGAGCTGGGGGCTCGGCTGGCCGACGTCCGGCCGGCGCTGCCCCTGTTCCGCTACCGCGCGGTCTCGGCGAGCGGCATCGTCGAGAACGAGGTCTGCCCGGTCTACACCGCCCACCTGGACTCGACCCTCGCCCCTCACCCGGACGAGGTCGCGGACCTGCGCTGGACGACGCTCGGCGACCTGCGGGAGCGGGTCGCGGCGGAGCCTGGTCCCTTCAGCCCGTGGATGCTCGACCAGCTCGACCAGCTCGACCAGCTCGACCGACGTACCCGGCTGGGAGCCCGCCCGGCCGGGTGAACCGGGGCGCCCTTGCGCTCGTACCCTTGCACGGACTGCGACGATGGATTCCACGGCATCCGCGGGCGTGAGCGCGGCTGGACGGGGAACGAGAGGTGCGGCGGCAGGAGGTGCAGCTGGGGATGACGGAGGCCGGCGTGCTGCCACTCCCGTGGCGCCCTGATCATGCCCTCGTCCGGGTCGCCCGCACCGGGCTCCTGGGGCTCTCCGCCGCCGTCCTCGCCGCCGTCGCGCACACCGGAGCCGGAGGCGCCTCGCCGTCGCCCGCGCTCGTCCTCGGCGTCGCCCTGCTCGCCGCACTCGTCTGCTGGCCGGCGAGCCGGCAGCGGATGGGCGCGCTGCGCTGCGCAGTCGTCGCCGCCGCCGTACAGGTCCCGCTGCACGTGGCGTTCGCGGCAGGCTCTCCGGTAACGGCCGGAACGACGGCGCACGCCTTCCCCGGCTCCGCCGGCCTGCTGATGCTCGCCGGGCACGTGGTCGCCGGCGCCGCGTTCGGCGTCTGGCTCGCCGTCGGCGAGGCCGCGCTCTGGCGGACGTCGCGCCGGTTGGCAGCCGTCACCGCCGCCGCCCTCGTGAACCTGACCGCCCGTGCTGCTCTGCTCCTTGCCGCGGCCTGCTCCCGCGCTCCCCTCCACCGGCCGCGCGCCCGGGCCCCGCGTTCCCTGCGACCGGCCCGCCGCCCGGTCCTGCGCCACGTGGTCGTGCGGCGGGGGCCGCCGGCGCCCGCGTTCCCCTGATCCCGTTTTCACCTGATCCCGTTCGCACGACGAGCCGCGCAATGCGTGGTGCCGTCGTGCCCCGGTACGCCCGCGTCGCGGCGCCTGGACCCGACGGTCCGGCCGCGCTGGCACCTGACCCAGGAGGCAGAATGAAGCACCCAGCAGGTCCTCGAGAGGAGCACCCGATGACCGTCGTCGGCGCCGCCGGCCGACGGCACGGGGTGCGCGCACGGGCCTTGGCGGTCCTCGTGCTCGCCGCAGCGGGCATCGCCGGGAGCGCGACCGCCGCGAGCGCGCACGCGACGCTCGACTCGACCAGCCCTCGCGCCGGCGCGGTCGTGCAGGGCCCACCCACGGCGGTCCGGCTCACGTTCGACGAGGCCGTGGGGACGCCGGCCTTCATCGCCGTGACGGGGCCGCAGGGGCGGGTGGACAGGGGCGCGACTCGCGTGGAGGGCGCCGTGGTGTCCGTCGGCCTCGAGGACTCCCTGCCCGCGGGCCGCTACTCGGTCGCCTTCCGGGTGGTCTCGGACGACGGCCACCCGGTCGAGTCCTCCTACACGTTCCAGGTCAAGGCCGCGGCCACCGGATCGTCCCCGGCGCCGTCGGCCTCCGCGCCGGGAGGCGCGCAGTCGCTGTCGCGGTCCGCAGCACCCGCTCCCGCCACGGCCGCTTCCGCCGACGAGCAGAACCACAGCAGCCATTGGTTCATGGGTATCGCGGGTGTGGCCATGGTCCTGGCGGGTGCGGGCGCCCTCGTCTGGGAGCGGCGACACGGGGCCGCGAGTGACGAGGAGCAGGAGATGGTTCCGACGTCAGGAGGCGGCGGGAGATCGTGACGCCTCCGCGCGCAGCCGCACCCGAGCGGCCCGCTGCGCCCGCGACCGCTCGGCCCCGGCTGCCGATCTGGCTGCCGGCCGTCGGCGCGGGCGTGCTGCTCCTGGCGCTCGTCGTCGGGGGCGGCGCTCCCGCGCCCGCGCTGCCCGGACTGCCCGACCCCGGCCCGGTCACCGGGTGGGGATTGCCCCTGCTGCGGCTGCTGGGCGACTTCGCCGCCGTGACGTCGGTGGGCCTCGCGCTCGCCGCGTCGCTGCTGCTGCCGGCACCGACCCGCTCGCTGCGCGGCGAACGGGCCCGGGACGCCGGCGCGGTCGCCTGGTCCTCGCTGGTGCTCGCCGTCGTGGCCGCCGTCCAGGTGCCACTGGCCGTCTCGAACGCGCTCGCGGTGCCGCCGTCCGAAGGCCTCGACCCCACTTTCGCCGGGCAGTTCCTCACGCAGACGGACACCGGTCGTGCACTGGCCGCTCAGGTGCTGCTGGCCGCCCTCACCGCGGTCACGGCCGTGCTCGTCGAGAACGTGCGGGGAGCCGTGTGGCTACTGGTGCTGGCGGTCGGGTGCCTCGTGCCGCAGACGCTGGCCGGGCACGCGGCAGGCTCCTCCGGGCACACCCTCGCCATCGCGAGTCTCTGCGTGCACGTCGTGGCGGCCTCGCTGTGGGTCGGCGGCCTGCTCGCGCTCGCGGTCGCCGGCCGCCGCGGGGTGGCCGGGCTGCGGTTCGCGCTGCCGCGCTTCTCGACGCTGGCCCTGTGGTGCTTCGCCGCCGTCGGGCTGTCGGGGCTCGTCAACGCCGGCGTCCGGCTGGGGTCGGCCGGCGCGCTGGTGAGCAGCAGCTACGGGGCGCTCGTCCTGGGCAAGGCCGGTGCCCTGCTCGTGCTGGCCGCTTTCGGGCAGCGGCACCGGACGCGGACGGTTCCCCTGTTGCAGCGCGCGTCCGCGGGGGACGAACCTCGCGTACTGCCCGTGTTCGCGCGCGTCGCGGTCGCCGAGCTCGCAGTGATGTCGGCGGCGTTCGGGCTGGCGGTCGCCCTCGGGCGGACTCCCACGCCGCCGGTCGCGCCGCTGCCGTCGGACCCGGGCTCGCAGTCGCTCGGCTTCCCGCTGCCGCCCGCACCCAACCCGTCCCGCTTCCTGCTGGGGTTCGCGCCGGACGGGTTCGCGATCGCGCTGGTCCTGCTCGGCGTGGCCCTCTACGCAGCCGGTGTCCTGGCCCTGCGGCGGCGAGGCGACGGGTGGCCCGTCGGTAGGACCGTCGCGTGGTGCGCAGGCTGGGCGGTCTTCGCCTGGGCGTCGGTCGGGGGCCTCGGCCTGTACTCACACGTTCTGTTCAGCGCCCACATGGGCGCACACATGACGGTCTCGATGCTCGTGCCGATCCTGCTCGTGCTGGGTGCTCCGGTCACGCTGGCGCTGCGCACGCTGCCCGGCCCGCGGGTGAAGGGCGAGCAGGGGCCGCGCCAGCTGCTCCTGGGCGCCCTGCACAGCGGGCCTGTCCGAGTGCTCACGAACCCGATCGTGGCCTTTGCGGTGTTCGTGGGCAGCATCTACGCGTTCTACTTCTCCGGCCTCTTTCCCCTGCTGATGGGGAACCACCTCGGCCACACGTTGATGCTGGTGCACTTCCTGCTGGCGGGGATGCTGTTCTTCTACGTGCTCATCGGGGTCGACCCCTCGCCCCGGCCGCTCCATCCGCTCGCCGCGATCGCCGTGCTCTTCCTCGCGACGGCGTTGCACGCGTTCTTCTCGATGGCGCTCATGAGCACCCGGTCGGTGCTCGCTCCGGAGTACTTCGCCGGGCTGCAGCGGCCCTACCTGCAGGACCTGCTCGCCGACCAGCACCTCGGTGGCGGCCTGTCCTGGGGGCTGGGCGAGGTGCCGATCGTCGTCGTCCTCGGCGTGGTGCTCGTCCGTTGGATGCAGGCCGACGACCGGGAGGCGCGCCGGACCGACCGGGCGGCCGACCGGGCCGATGCGACCGGGCAGGGCGTGGACGAGCTGGCGGCGTACAACGCCTACCTGGCATCCCTGGACGCGGCCGACCGCCGGAGGTAGGTGCGGCTGCCCGGCTGCCCTCGTCACGCCGCTCTTGTCTTGCCCCCACCGCGGTGACGCGCGGCCTCGTTCACACGAACACGCCGGGCGGATATGACATGTCACAAAGGCATCGAGCGAACAAGGAGCGGCCTCGTACATCTCGCTGAATGGCGGCTCGTAAACGTTTGGCCACTGGTAGTGGTCCAATGCTTCCCCTTGTCGCAGAAGGTACTTCGGCGTATCATTCGTACAGGTGTTCGACTCTCGGGGGCGGGGGCTCAGGTGGGGGATGGTCGGGGGGACGGCGCCGCTGCCGCTGCCGCGCAGCCGGGCGCCGTGCGGGCGGGCGGCGCGGCGTGTTCTGCGGGTGGCTTGGTGGCGGCGTTGTCGGGTGCGCCGGGGGCGGGGTCGGCGTGGGCTCTGGCGGAGGGGTTGGAGTCGGGGGCTGCGGCGGGGTGGGACGTGTTGGAGCGTCGGGTGCGGGTGTTCGCGGCGCAGGAGCGGTTGGCGGGGTGGTTGACGTACGGGCGGCTGGTGGAGGTGGCGCGGTGGGTGCGGGACTGGCAGGCGTGTCCGCCGATCGGCTGCGGGCTGCCCGACGACCCCGGCGACCCCGACGGGCCCGGCGACCCCGGCGACCCGGACGGGCCCGGCGACCCGGACGGGCCGGACGGGCCCGATCGGCCCGGGGATGTGGATGGCCGCGCTGTGCCGTCGGATCCGGTGGCGCGGGCGGCGATGGTGGAGCGGCTGGAGGGGTTCGCGGCCGGGTATGAGCGGCGGGTGTTCGGGGTGTTCGGGTTCCAGGGCACGGCCCGGCAGTGGGGGCAGTGCATGGCCGATGTGCTGGTGGCCAGTGAGCTGGCGGTGGCGGCCGGGCTGGCGCCGACCACCGCGCGGGCGTGGGTGAACGCCGCGGTCGCGATCTTCGTGGAGGACCGGCTGCCGGGGTTGGCGAGGTTGTTGGAGGCGGGGTGGGTGGACTGGGCGAAGGTGAAGCTGTTCGTGTGGGAGACCGCCCACCTGGACGCGGCGGTGGCGCGGGCGGTGGACGCGGTCGTGCTCGGCCCGGTCGGCGACGCCGGCGAGCTGGCCGGGATCGACGCGGTGGACGTGTTGGCGGACCCGGCGGCGCCCGGGACCGGGGTGCCGGTGATCGCGCGCTGGACGGTGCAGGAGCTCAAGGACGCGATCCGGGCCGCGATCAAGGAGCTGGACGCCGCGGAGGCCGAGCGGCGCGCGCGGCGGGCCCGCCGGGAGCGGCATGTGCGGGTCGGGGAGAACGAGGACGGCACCGCGGAGCTGACCGCGAACCTGCCCGCCGAGGACGCCGCCGCGGTGTTCGCCGCCCTGACGATGGCGGCCAAGGCCGCGAAGGCCACGGGTGACCCCCGGACCCTGGACCAGTTGCGCGCCGACGAACTCGTCCACCGCGCCACCCGCGGCGTCCACCCCGACGAACACCCCGACGAACACCCCGACGAACACCCCGACGAACACCCCGACGAACACCCCGACGAACACCCCGACGAATACCGACCGGCGCAGCCGCCCGACTCCCACGCCACCCCAGATCACGAACCCGATCTCGATTCCGGTGTCGATTCCGGTGTCGATTCCGGTGTCGATTCCGGTGTCGATTCCGGTGTCGATTCTGACGATCCGTCGGGTGCCGATCCGGGTGTTGGTCCGGATGCCGAGGAATTGTGTGACGCGGACTTCGCCTGCGCCCTGCACGCCGGGGCGTGCGCCGCATCGGATCCTGCCGCACCGGATCGAGATGGCGATCCCGGTTCAGCCGCTTCCCGCGCCGCCCCGGCCGTCGACCGGGAGCTGCCTGACGGGGTGGCGCGGTGTGCGTGTGGGCGGGCGGTGCCGGTGGCGGTCGTGCCGTCGTTCACCGCCGCGTTCGCGGGGGCGCCGACGAAGAGCACCCTGGTCTCGTTGACGATGCCGCTGACCACGTTCCTCGGCCTGGCCGACCAGCCCGGGCGCCTGGACGGGCACGGCCCGGTCGCCGCCGGCCTGGCCCGGCGGATCGCCGCCGACGCCGCCCGGGAACAGCCGGCGTTCACGGCATGGCGGTGCATCATCACCGACGACACCCACGGCACCGTGCTCGGGGTCACCGACCCGATCTGGACCCCCCGGCACGACCCGCCACCCCGGCTGACCCGCCTCGTCACCGCGATGGAACCGGTCTGCGTGTTCCCCGGCTGCCGCCAACCCGCCCACCCGGCCGGCCGCTGCGATCTGGACCACCGCATCCCCTACCACCCCGACGACCCGGCCGGGCAGCGCGGCGGCGGCCGGACCTGCTCCTGCAACCTGCAGGCGCTATGCCGAACACACCACCAGCAGAAGACCGCCGGCCTCCTACACGTGCGCGCGGTCAGCCGCGAGGAGGACCCCACCACCCCCGCCGGCACCCTGGAATGGACCCTGCCCTCCGGGGTGACCTGCCGCAGCCACCCCCACATCGCCGACCCCGGCCCCATCCCCACCACCGGACCCAACGCCCACCCGAACGTAGTCGCCGCCATCACCCACCTCGCCGCCCAACGCGCCCACGAACGGGCCCGGCAAGCCGCCCACGCCGCCGAACACCCCACCGCGCGCAACGCCGCCGATGACTTCGCCGGCAACGACTGGGCCAGCGACGCCTGGCGCCGATCACGGGCCCAGGCCGAACGAGCCCGCACCGACCAAGCCGCCCGCGCCGAAGGCGAAGCCCAAGCCAACCAACCCCCGCCCTTCTGACAGGGGAAGGCACGAGCCGTCCGGCCTCAGCGGTCTGACCTCAGCGACTCGACCTCAGGTGCGTGCCGGGCGACATAGGCAGCCCCGGCCCAGACCCAGACGAAGCCGGGAATGATGCGCCGTATCTGGAGACCGGCGCCCGGGTCTAGCGCCGGTGCAGCGTCAGGGCGTCGAGCCGCTCTCCGTCGCGGAGGTCGTTCCGCCGCCGGAGCCCGCGGCGTCAGCGCCGGAGCTCGTCCGACTACCAGCAGAGTTCGTTCCGCCGCCGGAGCCCGCAGCGTCAGCGCCGGAGCTCGTCCGACTACCAGCAGAGTTCGTTCCGCCGCCGGAGCCCGCGGCGTCAGCGTTGGAGCTGGTCCGACTACCGGCGGAGGTGGTCCCACCACCGCCAGAGCCCGTGGCATTCCCGCTGACGGTCGTCCCAGCGCCGCCGGAGCCCGCTGCCGCCGTCCCGCGCGTCGTCCTCGGGCGGCGGGTACGCGGCGTCGTGGTGCTGGAGGCATCACTCGTCGTCGTCCGCGGCGCGGTGGCACGGCGGGAACGCCGTGGGCTGGGCATCGCGGTCGCCGGCTGGGCGCCGTCGCCGGCGGCCTTCGCAGTCTTGCGAGCGGCCGTCGCCCTCGCCGTGGCGGTTCCCAGCTTCTCGGGCTCGGCAGCGCCCGCACCTGCGCCGCCCGATCCGGACCCGGCGGAATCAGCGGGGCCGGCGGGCAGAGGGATCGCCGCATGGTCCGCGCCGGACGTCAGTGCCACGGCGGAGCCGTCCGAGGAGCCGGCGGACGCGGTACCCGCCGCCTCCCGGTCCTGCTCCTTCTGACGCTGAATGAGATCCGCGAGCACGGCGCGGTCGTACTTCGCCTCGGTCGCGCGCACCTTGCTCTGCGCCTTCTCGACAGCAGCTGTGGCCCGCTTGCGGTCGGTGAGCAGCTTCTGGCGCTCCTTCGAGGCGTCCTTCAGCGCGCGCTTCAGCTGCTTGACCTGCGACTCGGCGGCACGCAGGGCGGCCTCGTCCTGGCTGGAGCGGGCCGCGCTGCGGCCGAGCCTGCCGTCGATCTCGTCGATCTTGCGCTCCGCCTCGTCGAGGGTCTTGCGCGCCTTCGACGACTTCGCCCGCGCCCGCTCGAGCTGTGAGGTGTCCTCACTTCTGCCGGTCGTGCCTACCCCAGAACTGCTACTGACCGTCATCAGGAGGCCTCCCTCTCCACGTCGCCCGACGCCGATCATTGCACCGACGGTCCATGCTTGTCGCCTGGTAGCGGCGGAGAATCACGGAGCGTGCGGCAACTGGGAAAGGGCGCTCCGGTGGGCGCACATGCGGGCAGCGGACGACGATGACGCCATGGCCGACAACGAGCAGCGAACGGCGCAGACGCCGCCAGGATCGGGGCAGGACGCGCCCCCGAAGAGCGGCGGCGACGAGCTGGCCGCAGACGTTCCCCGCGCGCCCGCCGGGCTCCAGGACCCGCCGGCCGATCCGGGCGAACCGATGAACCCGGCCTGAGCCGGCATCAGCCCCGCACGGCGGAACGCAGGCCCGGCACGCAGTCTGCGTTCAGTTTCCCGAGCAGCCGCTCGGCGATGTCCTCGAGCTGGTGGACCTGCTCGCGGTCCAGCACGTCGAACACGACCTCGCGCACTCGCTCGACGTGGCTAGGCGCCGATGCCACGACCTTCGCGTAGCCCTCGTCGGTCAGGGTGGCCATGGTGATGCGTCCGTTGTCGGGCGCGGGAACGCGACGCACCCAATCGCGGGTCTCGAGGCGCGTCACCACGTGGGAGAGCCGCGACAGCGAGCCGTTGACCACGCCCGCGAGGCGCTTGAGCTGCAGCGTCCGCCCGGGCGCCTCGGAAAGCATCGCCATCACCAGGTACTCGAACATCGTGATGCCGTTGTCCCGCTGCATCTGGGAGTCGAGGGCGGCCGGGAGCAGCAGGATGACCCCGTTGAGAGCGAGCCACGCCCGCATCTCCTCGTCGTCGAGCCACCGCGGCTCGGCAGGGTATTCCGTCATGAGCGGAGCATACGATAGAAAGGTTGAAGCTTCAAGAAATTCCTCTCTGCTCCGAGTCTAGGTGAAGGGTGCGCCGACTGCCTATGCTCGCCGCCATGGGGCTGTCCCTGCTGGACTGGAGACGCCGGGTCGCCCGTCTGTATGCCGACGTGCGCGCCGCACCCACTCCGGCCGAGGGCCACGAGCTCTGGCGCGCGGGCCGCGACCGCCTGCTCGCCGAGCACCCTGATTCCCCGCTCGAGCCCGCCGACCGCACGCACTTCGCCGGCCTGCCCGTCGCTCCGTACGACCCGTCGCTCCGCTTCGACGTCGAGCTCGACACCGGCGTCACGTCCACCCGCTGGGAGGTGACCACGGACGGCGACGGCGTCGTGCCCTTCACCCGCCTCGGCATCGCGCACCTGCCCGGCCTCGGCGACCTCGACGTCTGGTGGCTGGAGTCGTACGGCGGCGGCGTGTTCGTCCCCGTGCGTGACCCGGCGCCGGACACCTACGGCGGCGGCCGCTACCTGCTGGACACCGTCAAGGGCGCAGACCTCGGCGGGAACGCCGCGGCAGGCCGCCTCGTCATCGACCTGAACTTCGCCTACAACCCTTCCTGCGCCTACTCCCCCGCGTGGACGTGCCCGCTCGCCCCCGCCGGCAACACCCTTCCCGTCCCCCTGCCCGGCGGAGAGCGGGTCCGCTCGACGGCCCCGGGGGCCACATGATCCTCGGGTACGTGGAGCAGCCCAGTCCCCGTGCCGGCGACACTGCGACGCTGCGTGTGACGACCAGCGCCCCCCGCTTCCGGGTGGACGTCTACCGCTGCGGGAACGGCCTCGAGCGAGTGCACCGCACCGGCTGGCTCTCCGGCTGCGAGGCGCCGCTGCACCTGCCCTGGCACGATTGGGGCCGGCCGAACACGGGTCTGCACGGCGAGCCGCTCGCCCCGTGGCAGGCCTACCCACTGGAGGTGGGCCGCAGTTGGCGGCCGGGCGTGTACGTCGCAGTGCTCGTCGAGGAGGGCGCGGAGGACGCTCCGCCGCAGACCCCCGACGCGCGCGAGGGGGCGGCACTGTTCGTCGTCCGCAGTGCCCCCGGACGCCGGAATCGCGCACCCGTCCTCTACAAGCTGCCGCTCCTGACGTACCACGCCTACGACCTGGCGGGAGGTGTGCCCTACGACGCCGCCACCCGGACCGGACAGTGGTGCTTCTACAACGTGCCCCGGGCGCGGGAGGTCCCGATCCCGTTCCCCGGGGGCCTCGGACTGCACCGTCCTGGGGGCGGGACGGGCGCGACCCCGTACGACGTCTTCAACGCCGACCCGTTCGACCCGACGCCCCGGCAGACCTTCGTCCACTGGGACGCCGCGATGGTCGGCTGGCTGGAGCGGTCCGGTTACGACGTCGAGTACTGCACCGACGTCGACCTGCACCGCGAGGGCGCCGCCCTGCTGGCCCCTCACCGCCTGCTCGTCAGCGCGGGCCACGACGAGTACTGGTCGGACGCGATGCGCGCGGCCGTCGAGGGCTACGTCACGGACGGCGGCAACCTGGCGTTCTTCAGCGGCAACACGTGCTGGTGGCGGGTGGTCTTCGACGACGAGATCACCTTCGAGCGGCTGCACTTCTGGCACGACCCGGACACCCCCGGCGCCCCGGAGAACACGATGCTCGGGGTGAGCTTCCGCAACGGGGGTGAGCGCGACGGCGACGACTTTCCCGTCCCCGTCGGATACCGCGTGCAGCACGCCGACCACTGGGTCTATGCGGGCACAGGCCTCGCCGACGGCGACGTCTTCGGCGAGAAGCACTACATCGTCGGCTACGAGTGCGACGGCGCAGAGTTCGACCGCACGGACTTCGAGGCCGGCGGGCCGGCCGTCCCCACCGGTGCCGACGCGACGCCTCCCGACTTCACCATCCTCGGGATCGGCGACTGCCGGGCCAGCGGCTGGGGGTTCGGCAACGGCGCGGCCACCATGGGACTGTTCACCCGCCCCGGCGGCGGGACCGTGTTCACCGCGTCGACGACCGACTGGGCGCGCGTGCTCGCTGCGGGCGACCGCGCCGTCGGGCGGATCACAGCGAACGTCCTCGACCGGCTCGCCGCCCCGCCGGTGTAGCTGGGCGATGGACGCTCCAGCCGGGCAGGCCCCGCGCTACGACGACCGGCACCACGCCGGCCGGGTGCTCGCCGGCCTGCTCACCGAGCACCCCCTGCTCACCGGCGACCGCGCGTCGACCGTGCTCGGGCTACCGCGCGGAGGCGTGGTCGTAGCGGCGCCCGTCGCCGAGGCGCTGCACTGCCCGCTCGATGCGGTCGTCGTCCGCAAGCTCGGCGTCCCGGGACGCCCCGAACTCGCCATGGGGGCTGTCGCCGCAGTCGCCGGCCGGCTGGAGGTGGTCTGGAACCCCGTGGTGCTGGCCGACTCCCGGGTGCCGGACGCCGACGTGGATGCGGTGCTGCACCGAGAGGTGGCCGAACTCCGCCGGCGCGACGATGCGTACCGCGGCACGCGCCCCCCGCCCGTGCTGGAGGGAACCGTTGCGGTGCTCGTCGACGACGGCATCGCGACGGGGGCCACGATGCGGGCGGCTCTCGCGGCGGTGCGGCGGCAGCGGCCGACCGCCGTCGTCATCGCCGTTCCGGTCGGCGCGCCCGAGACCTGCCGCGCGCTCGCCCGCGAGGTCGATGCGCTCGTCTGCCCTTCGACCCCGCGCCCGTTCCGCGCCGTCGGCCTGGCATATGCCGATTTCACCCCCACGTCCGACGGCGAGGTGGAGGGGGCGTTGCGCGGGCAGCAAGGGTGAAGAGGGGCGGGTGACCGGGCGCCTCAGGGTTCGGTTCTGGCGGCCGACCAGGGAGGGGATGAGACGCGCGGGCCAGGAGCGGCCGGAGCGCGATCAGAGGGAGGAGGGCCGATGAGGCGCGCCTACGCCGCGTGGTCCGGGCTCTCCTTCCTGCCGCGCCGCTTCGCCCTCAGCGCCGCGCTGCTCGGCCTCGCCGCCGGCCTGCTCCACCTCGACGCCACCCATTCGGGTTTCACCGCGCGATCGAGCGCCGGCGGGTCGAGCTTCAGCACGGGAATCGTCGACCTGTCCCTCCCGGTCGCCGGGCCCGGCAACCGGCTGACGGTCGATGCCACCGGGATCGTGCCGGGCGACCAGATGGAACGCGTCGTCGACCTCACGAACGGCGGCACCCTCGACCTCTCGGGGATCACTTTGAGCACCACGGCGCCCCTGAGCTCCGCTCTCGACACCGACACCACCCACGGGTTGCAGGTCAGCATCGACCGGTGCAGCGGGCCGTGGACAGAGGGGGGCACCGCCCCCGGCTACGTCTACGCGTGCAGCGGGACGACGTCCAGCGTGCTCCCGGCGCGGCCGGTGATCATGTCGGGCGCAGCCCTTGCGGGCCTCACCGCGACGACGGCGGGCAACACCGACCACCTCCGGGTGGTCCTCACCTTCCCCCCGGCCGCGGGCGATTCGATGCAGGGCCTGAGCTCGCACCTGGCGTTCACGTTCACCGGAAGTGGGAGTTAAACCTCTCCGACGCGGGCCACCCGGGTGAATCTCCCGGAGTCCCGGTCCACACCCAGCGTGAGCGAACGACGAGAGGAATGAGGGCCCGGTTGGGCCCGACCCCGAGGAGGTCCGCCATGGCCCGCAACACGCACGGCAAGGTGTCCCGCGGCAAGGTGCTGCTCACGCTCGCCGTCGTCGCCGCGGGCGCGACCGCCGTCGGTGCCGGCACCTACTCGTCCTTCACCGCCACCGCCACGCCCGCGTCGCCGCTCACGGTCAGCTCCGGCACGGAGTCCCTGACCATCCCTGCCGCCGGTGCGGCGAACCGCATGACGGTGAACGCGTCGGGCCTCGTCCCCGGCGACACGATCCAGCGGGCGGTGGACCTGACGAACAACGGCACCGAGGACCTGGCCTCGATCACGCTGACGACTGCTGCCTCCGTCAGTTCCCTGCTCGACTCCAACACGACCTACGGTCTGCAGCTGGTGATCGACAAGTGCGGCGGGACGGGCTGGACGGAGGCCGGCAGCTCCCCCGCCTTCACCTACACGTGCAGCGGCGGCTCGACCCCGGTCCTCACCACCCGCGCAGTGATCGGGAGCGCGATCTCGCTCTCGAACCTCTCGGCCCTCACCCACGGCGCCACCGACCACCTGCGGGTTCTGTTGACCTTCCCGAGCGGCGCGGACGACACCTACCAGAACAAGACGTCGACCATCAGCTTCACGTTCGACGGCACGCAGCGCGGCAACAGCGCCCACTGATCCGACCTGATCGACGCTGATCCGGCGAAGTCCTGGCCCTCGCCCCCGGCGGGGGCCAGGACCATGCCCGAGCGAGGACCATGCCCGAGCGAGGAACGTGTCCGAGCGAGGAACGTGTCCGCGAGGAAGAGGTGAGATGAGCGGACGCTGGCGCCTGGCCCGGCGGCTCGTGATGGCGCCGGTCTGGTTGCTCCTGACAGCCGTGCTGCTCGGTTCCGTCGGCGTCGCCGTGATCCAGCGGACCGGCGCGGCCCAGCTGCTGACCGTGGTCAGCGGGAGCATGCAGCCGACCCTCCCGCTGGGCTCCCTGGTGCTCGTGGTGCCCCGCGACGCGAACGCCGTCCGGGTCGGCGACGTCATCACGTTCAGCCCGCCGGCCGACGACACCCGCACCGTCACCCACCGCGTGGTCGACGTCCAGCGCACCGGCGAGGGCGTCCAGGTACACACCCGCGGCGACGCCAACCCGGTCGCGGACCCCTGGACCCTGCACTTCCCCACCGGCAGGACCTGGGTCGTCGTGGCCGACGCTCCCTGGGCCGGCCGTCCCTGGCTCTGGCTCGCGCAGCCCCTGCACCGCCAGTTCGTGCTCGTGCCCGCCGCCCTCCTGGTCACCCTGATGTGGCTGACGACGATCTGGCGGCGGGACGCTACGCCACCGGCCGGGAGGGCCGCTCCCAGGTCTCGTCCGGCACTGCCGGCTCCTCGCGCTTGACGAGCAGGAACGGCGGGATCGCGAGTGCGTGCATCCCGGTGTTCCGCAGCGTGGCGATGGATTGCTCCGGAGTCTCGGTCAGCGGGTCGCCGGGGCCGTTGAGCGAGGTGTTGATCAGGACGGGGGACCCGGTGCGCTCGAACCAGCGCGTCATGAGCTCGTGCAGGAACGGGGTGTTCACCGGCTCGACCGTCTGGAGCCGGGCCGTGCCGTCGACGTGCGTGATGCCCGGGTACTGCTCGCGGAACTCCGGCCGAACGTCGGCCGCGTACTGCATGAACGGCGCGGGCCGGTCGACGTCGAAGATGCGCTGGGCGTGGTCGGCGAGCACGAGCGGGGCCAGCGGCCGGAACCACTCGCGGCCCTTCACGTCATAGTTGATGTAGTCCTGCATGGCCGGCCGGCGCGGGTCGCCGATGATGCTGCGGTTGCCGAGCGCCCGTGGCCCCGACTCGCTGCGGCCCTGGTGCAGCGCCACCACCCGGCCGCGCTCCAGCAGGTCGACCATGGCGGCCGCGAGGTCGCCCGGGCGCTGGACGTCGACGTCGCCGCCCTCCCCCGCGGCCCGCACGGCCGCCTCGACGGCCGCGGGGTCGAGCTCCGGCCCGAGGAAGTCGTTCGTCCAGCGGAAGTCGCTCTGCTCTCCGAGGCACTCCACCAGCCCGTAGATCGCGCACCCGACGGCGGTGCCGCCGTCGTGGGGGCTCGGCGGGATGAACACGTCCCTGAACGCGCGACTCCCGCAGGATCGTGCCGTTCGCGGTGCAGTTCAGCCCGCAGCCGCCGGCGAACACGAGGTTGTCGAGCCCGGTCTGCTCGTGCAGCCAGCCGACGAGCTGCATCAGCGCGTCCTCCCAGACCTGCTGACCCGGCGGCGGCGAGGTCCGCGCACGCCTGGAAGCTCGCGCGGTCGGTCGAGCATTCGGCCGTCCAGCGGAACGTCTCGCGGTCGGAGAAGACCTTGACCCACTCCTCGGGGATGAACACCTCGTGCCCCCGCACCTCGAGCGTGGGCAGGCCGACGGCGCCGGGGTCGCCGAACGGCGCGAGCCCCATCACCTTGCCCTCGTTGCCCTCGCCCTCCGGCCAGAGCATCTTCGTCAGCAGGGCGTAGAAGCAGCCGAGGCCGACCGGCCGATCCCAGTCGCCGTCCCAGAGCTGCTTGGCGAAGCACTCGATCCGGCCGCCGCGCTGGCAGCGGTAGAAGGAGCTGACCTCGAGCAGATCGCCGTTCGTGCCCTCGGGCAGCGGCAGGGTGTCGGTGAAGTGCCTCACCGCACTGCCCTGGTTGTCGACCACCAGCCCGGCCGCCACGTCGAACGGCGACGGGTGGAAGGCGCTGTACAGGTGCGTGATGTGGTGGGAAACCTGGACGATCCGAGCGTCCGGGGTGAGCTGCAAGGTCTCGCGGAGCTCGGCGTGGTACTCGTCGACGCGCTCGAGCTCGGCATCGGACGACCACCCCTCGACGACGAGGTCGACAGGTCCGTCCAGCCACGGCATCCGGCCGTAGTACAGCTTCGGCAGGTCGCCGAGCCGGCCCCAGTGGTGCTTGCGCCGGCTGAGGCGCTCCTTCTGCAGGCTGTACATCGTCGCGCCCCCGCGCGTCACGGCGATCGAGCCGTCCTGGGTCCGGTTGATCCCGACCACGGTGGGCGCAGGCCTCGTCACGAAGAACCTCCTGGCAGCTGGGGCGCTCGGAAACGGACATTAACGCCGGGCCGCGGGGGCCGCATGCGGATGGGATCGTCAGGGCGCCGCGCGCCGGAACGGGGTGGTGTCGAGCTCGTCGAGCATCGACCCCAGGGAGTCGAAGACCCGGACCGCCCCGGCCTCCTTCAGCTCCTCCCGGGAGAAACCGCCGGTCAGCACACCGACGGTGGGGACGGCGAGCTTGCCGGCGGCCACGCAGTCCCAGACCGAGTCGCCGACCATGCACCCCGACCCCCCTTCGACCTTCTCGAGCGCGGCCGAGACGAGGTCGGGCGAGGGCTTGCTGCTCTTCACGTCGTCCGACGTGGTCCAGGCATCGGCGAGGTCCCGGCCCCCGACGAGGTCGAGGAAGCGCTCGACGTGCTCCTTCTTGCCCGAGCTGGCGAGCACGAGCTTGAAGCCGCGATCCTTGACCTCCTGCAGCAGGGGGCG
Source organism: uncultured Actinomycetota bacterium (assembly GCA_963786765.1). Lineage (GTDB taxonomy): Bacteria > Actinomycetota > Actinomycetes > Actinomycetales > Kineosporiaceae > DATKNA01. The sequence goes on from CAWBAJ010000015.1 coordinate 70,061, forward strand.
GCGGCCGCGAACGGCTGCACCTCGTCGATGAACCGGTCGAACTCCTCGCTCCAGGCCTCCCGCAGCTCCTTGCCATGGGCCTTCTCGACCTCGTCCCCCGCGACATGGGCGACGAAGTTGTCCCCGCCCATCCCGATCCCGCGGTGCAGCTGCCAGAGCGGCAGGGTGATGTCGAAGCGGCGGAACGCGCGGAACCACGCCAGGGCATGCTGATAGTTGGTGTCGACGAGGGTGCCGTCGACGTCGAAGATCGCGGTGTCGGGCACCGGGGTTTCCGCTGTCAGTCGAAGTAGCGGGCCAGCCGTTCGGGAGGCGGCGCCGGCTCGCCGGCGCGGACCGGGCGGAGATCGGCGAAGACACTGGCGCCGTCGTACCCCGTGTGGAGCGGGTACCAGACGGCATTGCCGCCGTGCCCCGCGCAGAACCACTTGAACGTCTGCACGTCGAGGTACTTCACGTGAGTGGGATCGGCGACGGCACCGATCGACTGCCAGTGCGGCGACATCAGGTGCAGCACTCCGTCGTCCGCGAGGACGCGATGCAGCTGGTTCATCAGGGGCACCAGGTCGATCACGTGCTCCAGGACGTGCACCGCGTAGATCCGGTCCACGCCGCCGTCGGCGAACGGGAGGGCCCGGCGCAGGTCCGCCAGCACGTCCACGCCCGGCGCCGGATACATGTCCACCCCGGCGGACGTCGCCACCTGCTTCGTCCCGCCGCTGCCGACGTCGAGGGTGCGCAGCACCTCCTGCTCGCCGACCCGGACGCCGTCCCAGAACGCGTACACACCCCGCAACGAGCACACGGTCTCGCGCAGCAGGTCGCGGGTCGCGCCGTCGGGCACCCAGCCGTCGACGTGGGCCACGCCTCCGTCGAACCCCACCGACACCCGATCGCCGACCCCTTGCAGTCGCTCGTCGTGCTTCAGCAGGCCGGAGACGACCTCCTCGAGCCAGCGGTCGCGCAGCGCCAGGTGCTCCGGGTTCGACATCGACACGGGCAACCAGTACTGCCCGCACCCCGTGCCGTCCACCCGGCGTGCCCGGCCGGAGCCGCACCGCTACCTTTCGCGACGTGTCCGATCTGTCCCCCGAGCCCGTCGTGAGCGTCGTCGTCCCCGCCCACCTCGCCGACACGTCCCAGGCCGCCTTTCTGCCGGCCGCCATGGACTGCCTGCTCGCCCAGACCCTCTGCGACTGGGAGGCGGTCGTCGTGGACGACGGCTCGCCGCTGCCGGTCGAGCCGCTGCTGCCGAGCGACCCGCGGATCCGGCTCCTGCGGCACGACCGCAACCGCGGCCTGGGCGCGGCCCTGAACAGCGGGCTCGACGCGACCGCGGCCGGCTACGTCGCCTACCTGCCGGTGGACGACCTGATCGCGCCCGAGCACCTCGCCAGCCTGGCCGCAGCCCTGGACGCCGACGACGCGGCGGCGCTCGCCGTGACCGGCGTCCGGCACTCGTACAACCGGCACGCACCGGGACGGATCGAGGGCCGCCCGCTGCAGCTCGTCCAGGCGATGCACCGCCGAACGGAAGACCGGTGGGTCGAGCGCGAGGAGCTGGTCACCGACGACCTCGACCGGATGCTCTGGGACCGGCTGGGCGAGCGGGGCCGCATGGTGGAGACCGGCGTGGTCACCTGTGAGTGGGTCGACCACCCCACCCAGCTGTCGAAGGTGCTGCGCGAGCCCGAGGGCGGGCTCAACACCTACCGCTCGCGGTTCGGCGTGAGCGAGCCCATCCGCATGCACACCACGGTGGGCAACCGCATCGACGAGGTCGCGCACTACGCGCGGTACCGGGACAGGCCAGACATCCCCCGCGACGAGGACGGGCTGCGGATCCTGCTCGTCGGGGAGCTCGCGTACAACGCCGACCGGGTGCTCGCCCTCGAGGAACGGGGGCACCAGCTGTTCGGCCTGTGGATGCCGGATCCGTACTGGTACAACTCCGTCGGTCCGCTCCCGTTCGGGCACGTGACCGACCTTCCCCGCGGATTGTCGCCGCAGGGCTGGCGGGACGCCGTCCTGGACGCCGGCATCGACGTGATCTACGCGCTGCTCAACTGGCAGGCAGTACCGTTCGCGGCGTCGGTGCTGCGGGCCGTCCGTGATCAGGCGGGGGTGCCCTTCGTGTGGCACTACAAGGAAGGGCCCTTCATCTCCCGTGAGCGCGGCCACTGGGGCGACCTCGCCGAGCTGACCACCCGCTCCGACGGGCTGATCTCCTCCAGCCCGCAGATGCGGGACTGGACGAGGGTGGTCTTCCCGGAGAGCGCGCGACTGCCCCATCACGTGCTCGACGGCGACCTGCCGAAGGCCGACTGGTTCGGCGACGACCGCGCGCCACTGCTGTCCGACGCCGACGGCGAGATCCACACCGTCGTGCCGGGCCGGCCGATCGGGCTGCACCCGCAGACCGTCGCGGAGCTGGCCGAGCACGGCGTGCACCTGCATTTCTACGGGGACTTCACGCACGGCCAGTGGCGCGCCTGGATCGACCGCACCCGCGGGATGGCGCCGCGGCACCTGCACCTGCACGCCCAGGTCGACCAGGGCGAGTGGGTGCGGGAGTTCTCCCGGTACGACGCCGGCTGGCTGCACACGTTCGCGTCCCGCAACGGCGGCGACCTGCGGCGCGCGGACTGGGACGACCTGAACATCCCCGCCCGCCTGACGACGCTGGTCGCCGCCGGCGTCCCGCTGCTGCAGCGCGACAACAGCGGCTCCGTCGTCGCCACCCAGGAGCTCGCCCGGGAGCGGGGCCTCGGCCTGTTCTTCACCGACGTCCCCGACCTGGCCCGGCAGCTGCGCGACCGGGACCGCCTCGCCCTGATCCGGGAGCGGGTGTGGGCGCAGCGCCTCGACTTCAGTTTCGACGAGAACGCCGACGCGCTCGTCGACTTCTTCCGGAAGGTGATGGCCTCTACTTGAGGCCGAGGAGTTCCCGAAGGTGGCATGGCAGTCACTTTCGGAGACACCCTCCGGTTGCATGATGTGCCGGGGAGGGGGAACCAGGATGGTCATGACGACGCCCGCCGAGCGGCCCGCGGAGCCCCACGAGGACCCGGCGGTGGCGACGCCGCCGGGCGAGGACACGGCGTACACCGCGGTCGGCCAGGTCGAGGCCGGTGCCGAGCCGGACGCCGACGTCGCGGAGGAGTACGCGGAGTCGGTGCCGCTCGACCCCACGCCCGAGCAGGTCGAGCACTACCTCGAGCTGGTGGGCGACGAGGATCCGGACCCGCCTGACCGGGCCTGACCGGCCGGGTCAGCCCGCGGTCGCGAACCGGGCCAGCGAGAACGCGGCGACGTCGGGCTCGGGCGCACGGCCCTCGGCGAGGTCGGCCAGGACGATCCCCATCAGCGCGGAGAACTTGAAGCCCTCGCCCGAGTCACCGCAGGCGAGGACGATCCCGCCGGGCAGGGTGTCGAGGACGAAGCGCCCGTCCGGTGACTCCGTCCACGAGCAGACCTGCGCGTCCAGGGGCTGCGGGCGGACGCCCAGGATGTCGCGGCGGACGACGCGGGTGATCTCGGCGGTGACGGCCTCGCTCGGCGTGCGGTCGACGTCGCCCTCCACGAGATCGCGCAGGGGCCGGTCGATCCCGACCTTGTAGCCCCGGCCCGGGGTGGGCATGGCGTAGAGGTTGGGGACGTCGCTGCCGTCGTCCGCGTGGTGCGGGCGGTCGACCACGCAGGCGTAGTCGTCGCTCGCCCCCGGCGAGGCCGGGTCCCCGAAGTGCACGACCTGCTCCAGGCGGGGGTTCAGGGCCAGCGGCACGCCCAGGCCGTCGAGGAGGCCGCGGGCACCGGGCCCGGGCGCGAGCACGGCGACGTCGGCCGAGCGCGTCGCGCCGTCGTCGAGGTCGATCCGGACGCCGGCGGCGACGGGTCGCACGGCCCGGACCCGGACCCGCTCGACGGTGCCGCCGGCGGCCTCGAACAGCCCCAGCTGGGCTCGCAGCGAGGCGGCCGCGAGCACGGGGCCCGCGGCGTCGCACCAGACGGCGCCACGGCCGTCCGGCCGGAGCCCCGGCAGCCGCCGCCCGACGTCGCCGGCGTCCACGACCTCGTGCCGCACCCCCTCGCCGGCCAGGGCGGCCACCACGTCGGCGAGGCCGTCGCCGTCCCGCCAGAGCAGCCCGCGACGCAGGTGCACGGTCGTGCCGGTCAGCCGCTCGAGCCGCTGCATGGCCTCGACGCTGCGCAGTGCGAGCCGGACGCGGACCGCGTCCGGGTGGGTCAGCCGCCAGAGCCGGGTGGGTCCGGGGGACGACGAGAGGTCGTTCGCGGGGCCGAACCGGTCGAGGAGGGCGACCTCGTGCCCGCGACGGGCCAGCTCGGCAGCGGCGGGCAGCCCCCAGGCCCCGGCCCCGATCACGACGACGCGCATGCGGGGAGCCTAGCCACGGGGACCGACCGACCCGGGAACAACGTCTTGCCCCCGACCGTTCAGCGATATATCGTCAACCCATCGAGAAGGAGGAACAGACGATGAGGAACCCGATGTTCAACGAGATGAGGGGGCACGGCGGGCGCCGTGCCTTCGGTCCCGGGTTCGGTCCGGGCGGTCCCGGCTTCGGCCCGGGCGGTCCCGGGTTCGGTCCGGGCGGTCCCGGGTTCGGTCCGGGCGGCCCCGGCTTCGGCCCGGGCGGGCCCCCCTGGCACAGGGGTCACGGGGGGCGTGGGCGGCGCGGGCGCGGCAACGTGCGTGCGGCCATCCTGGCCCTGCTCGCCGAGGAGCCGCGCCACGGCTACGCGGTCATGACCGAGCTGTCCGCCCGCAGCGGCGGGCTGTGGCGCCCCAGCCCGGGGTCGGTGTACCCAGTCCTGCAGCAGCTGCAGGACGAGGGGCTGGTCGCCTCGCGTGACTCCGAGGGCCGCAAGGTCTTCGAGCTCACCGACGCCGGCCGCCGGTACGTCGAGGAGCACGCCGACGAGCTGCAGGAGCCGTGGCAGGTCGCGGACCAGGGGCCGCGGACCCGGGTGCAGTCGCTCATGCGAGCGACCGCAGGGCTCGGCGCCGCGGTGGAGCAGGTCGCGCGGCACGCCGACGACGAGCAGGCGGCCCAGGCGCTCACCGTCCTCGAGGACGCGCGGCGCGCCATGTACCGCATCCTCGCGGGCGACGCGACGTCGTACCCCCCGGAGCCGGGCGTGCAGCCCGGCGCCGAACCGCAGGCCTGACCCGCCTGCACCCACCAGCAGCCGGTCCGGGATCTCCCGGGCCGGCTGCCGGCGCGTCTGGACCCGGTACCGTCGGCAGCCGTGGACGACCTGCTCGTCACGGCGCCGCGGATCCTCACGCCCGATCGCGTCCTGGCACCCGGCTGGGTGTCGGTCACGGGCGAGCGCGTGACGGGCGTCGGCAGCGGGACGGCACCCCCCGCGTCGACCCGCCGGGACCTCGCCGGGACCCTCGTGCCGGGCTTCGTCGACCTGCACGTCCACGGCGGCGGCGGGTTCGACTTCGCCCGTGCGCCCGACGACCCGCACGCTGCCGTCCAGGTCGTCGGGGCGCATCGTCGGCACGGGACCACGACCACCCTCGCGAGCCTCGTCAGTGCCCCGCACGTGCTCCTGCTGCGCCAGGTCGCGGCGCTGGCGGACCTCGCCGACGAGGGCGTCGTCGACGGGATCCACCTCGAGGGGCCCTGGCTCGCGCGGGCCTGGGCCGGGGCGCACGACCCGGCCGCGCTGCGCCCCCCGGATGCCGCGGAGCTCGACGCCCTGCTGCAGGCGGGGCGCGGCCACGTCCGGGTCGTGACCCTGGCTCCTGAGCTCGACGGTGCGATCGACGCCGTTCGCCGCATCGTCGCCGCCGGCGCCGTCGTCGCGATCGGCCACACGGACGCGGACGCCGCCATCGTGCGCCAGGCAATCGAGGCGGGTGCGCGTCTCGGCACCCACCTCTTCAACGCGATGCCGCCGCTGCACCACCGCGAACCAGGGCCGATCGGCGCCCTCCTCGCGGACCCCCGCTGCATCGTCGAGCTGATCGCCGACGGCGTCCACGTGCATCCCGACGTGCTCCGCGTCGCGGCAAGCGCCGCAGGCCCGGGGCGGTGGGCCCTGGTGACGGACGCGATCGCGTGCTCCGAGCCGGCCGCTGGGTCGGGGACCGGGCCTAGCCGCCGTCGCCGCGCCGTCCCTTGGGCCGCGCGGCGTCCACCGCGTGCCGCACCAGCGAACGCAGGCGACCGGCCGCGGTCACCTCCGGCCCGGACGACTTCCAGCCCGTCCAGTCCGGCGTCACCTCCTGGAAGCGGACACCCGCGGGCGACGTGCCGGGAGGGGTGGGAGGGCCGGGCACCGCGGGCCCGGGGTCGGACGGGCCCGGCGTCACCGGGGAGCGATCGGGCACGAGCCGCAGGCGAACCCCCTCCTTGCCGCCGATGAGCACGGTCACGCCGCCGGCCGGCACCGGGACCCGCTGCACCTGCCGGCCCGCCAGCCAGATGCCGTTGAGGCTCCCGCCGTCCACGAGTTCCCAGCCGCCCGCGCCGTACCTCGCGAGGGCGTGCCGCCGGCTGACGCGGTCGTCGTCGATCCGCACGTCCGCCTCGGGGGCGCGCCCGATCACCCACTCGCCGCGGGGCAGCGGGGTGGCGGCGGGCCCGACGTGGACGACGAGGCCACCCGGGCCGTGGCGGCGGTCCTCCATGCCCGACAGTGTGCCCTTTTCGGACGGCGGTCGATTCAGCTTGATTCCGTGCTGACCACGAGGCGGAGGCCACCCCTCCCCCGGATGGCCCACGGCGCGCCGGGCGGTGCGCGCCGGCGGGCGGGCTGGCAGGCTGTGGGCCGGACGGCGCCGGACGAGGACGCCGCCGCAGGAGGGAGCGCGCGATGGGCGGGAGCACGGGGCCGGTGGGGGCGCAGCAGGGGGCACCGCTGACGGCGGACGCCGTCGGCGAGGCATCCGAGGCCGACGCGCAGGAGCAGCTGCAGGACGCCGTGCCGGCGAGCGACGACCCCGAGGCGGCGGTCGGCCGGCTCACCGGCCGTGACCTCGACACGGCGTTGTCGAGCGCGAACGAGGCCGACCTCGCCGAGCAGGCAAGCGAGGTCCCGTACGACGACGACGAGCAGTGACGGGCCGCCCTCGGCAGAGGCGGCAGAGCGCGGGGGTCCTGCTGTACCGGTTCTCCCCCGAGGATCGGGCGGGCGGCGGGCGCGTACCGGAGGTCCTCCTCGGGCACATGGGCGGCCCGATGTGGCAGCGGCGGGACGTCGGCGCGTGGTCCATCCCGAAGGGCGGCTACACCGACGAGGAGGACGCCTTCGCCGCCGCGCTGCGTGAGTTCGAGGAGGAGGTCGGGCGCCCCGTGCCGGCCGAGCACTTCGTCGACCTCGGCGAGGTCCAGCAGGCGAGCGGCAAGTTCGTGCGCGCCTGGGGAGCCGAGGGCGACCTCGATCCCGCGACCGCCGTCAGCAACACGTTCGAAGTGGAGTGGCCGCCCGGCTCGGGGAGGCTGCAGGCCTTCCCCGAGTTCGACCGGGTCGCGTGGTTCGGGCCCGAGGAGGCGATGGCGAAGATCGTGACGGCGCAGGCCGCATTCGTCGAGCGGCTGCTCGCGGCGCTGGCCGCCTGATCCGGCTGCGTTACTTGATCCGGCTGCGCCGCGCGTCGCGCCAGGCGCCGTCGAACCGCTCGAGCGCCTGCTCGCCGGCAACCTGCTCGAGGGCGTGCAGACGGCCGTAGGTGAAGGCGTTCTGGCCGTCGAGGTGGGCGGCGACGGCGAGCGCCCGCAGCTCCTGGCGGGCCACGACGCCGTCCTGGTAGTCGCCGAGCACTTCCTGGACCGCCTTCATCGCCTTGGCGTAGTCCTTCGCCTGGTCGCCGAGCACCGCCGAGACGGCGTCGCCCGCGTACCGCGCGCGCTTGGCGGACTTGCGGACCTCGTGGAACAGCTCCCCACGGTGCTCGCCCTCCGCCGCGCGCGCTTCGTCCACGTGCCGCTTGATCCGCCGGTAGGTGCGGCGGAGCTGCTTGGGCAGGACCTCGGCCGCCGGCTCGCCGGCCCGTGGACCGGCCGGCGGGGTGGACACGAGGGCGTCGAGGGCGTCGAGGAGGGCGAAGTAGCGGGGGCTCCCCAGCGTGTCGAGGGCGGCGTCGTGTGCGGCTCGGTAGCGCGTGGAGAAGGTCTCCGTGAGAAACGCCTGGACCGGGCCGAGCACGAGCTCGGGCGGCTGGGCGTCGACGGACGCGAGCAGCCGGTCGCGCACAACCTCGCTGTCGCGCGCGGCGCCGAGCACCTCGCCGAGCCACTTCAGCTCGGCGCGCAGCGGCTCGATCTCGCCGCGGTCCCCCTCGGGCTCCACGACCGGGCGGAACGCGGCCAGTACCGTTCGCAGCCTCCGGCAGTTCACACGCATCTGGTGGACGGCGTCCGGTGCGTCCACGCGTACCAGCGGGTCGTGCCTGACCAGGTCGTCGACCCGGTCCCGCAGGTACATGAGCAGTGCCTCGCCGGCGCTGTCCGCCAGGACCTGCGGTTCAGCTGCTGCCGGCACGCGGTCGCCTAGGGCCCGGCGGAGCTTCGACGGTGCGTCGCTGACGTGGGCGCCGGCTGCCAGCAGTCGGTTCCGGACCGCCTCGAGCAGCGCCAGGTCGCCCCCCATCAGTTCGGCCTCGACCTCGCTCCAGCGCCGGACCTCGCCGTCGCGGCCGTCGACCGCGGGGAGGTCGGCGGTCACGTCGTCCTGGGCGATCTCGGCGAGCACGGCTCCCCCGGCGTCCCGCAGCTCCGTTGCCGTGCGGCGCGTCGACAGCCGCACCGCGGGCACGAGCTCCCGGCCGCGGGTGTACACCTCGACGAGGCGGCGCAGCGCCTCAGGGACGGTGTCCGGCTCACCCAGCGGCTCCTGCAGCTCGTCGCGGAATCCGTCGCTGCGGGGCCGCTTGAGGTGCCAGCCGGCGTCGTGGCCTCCCGTGCGGCGGCGCAGCGTGTGCCGGTTCACGGCGAGCCGGTAGTCAGCCGTGTCGTAGTAGACGGCCTCGAGGTCGTGCACCTGGGCGGGTGGGACCTCGGCGACTCCGGGCAGGTCCGCGAGATCGGGCAGCACGAAGCCCTCGTCCGCGTCGAACTTGAGCTCGATCTCCGCGTCCGCGTTCCCCATCCGGGCAGTATCCCGCTTCTCTCCGCCGCCGCCCTTCCTGCCGATCTCGGCTGGTGAAACGCGGTTGATGCGTCCAGCGTCCGCTGGGTAACGTTCAGGACAGGTCACGAGTGCCAGCGCCAAGCCCCGGCTCGCTGGCCGGCAACCCTCCAGCGCGGCGGGGTGCTCCGGGTGATGACCCGGCCCGGCCGTCCGGTCGCGGCAAGCGCGCGGACCACCGTGGTCCGCCGGAACGGAGGTTCCCCGTGGCCCTGACCACCCTTCCCGCCCATCCGCCCGGGCCGCTGGACGCCGCCCTCGCCGGCCCCCTCGCCGGGGCGGCGTCCGATCTGGTCGGCGCCCGTCCGGACGACGTCGTCGTCGTCCGCGCCGGACTCGTGGACGTCGCAGCACTGCTGGCCCGGCGCGTCCCGTCGGGCCCCGGCGGCGTCGTCTCCCTGCCAGGCACCGTCTGGTCGGACACCGCCGGGCGCACGATCGGTCTGGCTGCCACGCTCGCCGGCACCGTGCTCCGCGTGGCGGAGGAGCTCGCCCGTTCCCGCTCGGACCTGCTCGCGGTGCCGGGGGCACACCCCCTCACGGGAGACGTGCTGCCGCTCGCCGAGCTCGCCGACGTCGCCCACGCGCACGGCGCGCGCATAGCCGTCGACGCCGGGCCGCTGGTCGCCGTTGGCGCGCTGGACCTGGCGGTGGGCGACGTCGACCACGTCGTCTTCACCGGGCTGGACATCCACGCCCCGCTGGACGCCGGCGTCCTCGTCGGTCGCGGGGACTGGCTCGAGCCCCGTCCGCCGCTGCCCCGCCGGCCGGTCTCCGACGCGCTCGCGGTCGCTTGCCGCGAGGTCGCCGCCCTCCCGCCAGGAACGCTCGCCGTCCACGAGGCGCAGCTGCGCGCAGCCGTTCTCCTCGTGCTGCGCGAGCTGCCCGGCGTGCGCGCGATCGCCGGCTGGCCCGATGCCCGGCGACACGCGGGCCTGGTCGCGTTCACGATCGACGAGCGGGACCCGGTCGATGTCGCGCGGATCCTCGCGGTGTATCACGGATTGCCCGGCGTCACAGTCGTGACGGATCCCGCCGTGGCACCGGCGGGTCCAGCGGTTCGGCTCCGGCTCGACGCCGCCTGGGCCGACGAGGACGTCGACCGGCTTCGGAATGCCATCGTGGACGTGCTGACAAGCGCGTGAGCGCCGGGAAGAGGTGTCTCTCCTCGAACCGTATGAGCTGCCCCAGATCAGCGGGGCAGCACATACGGTCCGGGAGGGGTACCCCCGGAGGCCCCCTCCAGGTGACTCCCTTTAGACGACTTCCTCCAGATGACTCCGACAGGACGTGTGCGCTGACGCGGGAGCATCGCGCCTCGTCCACAAGCAGCTCGGGCGCCTCGGTGCCCACAGGCCGGCACGCCGCCGGGTGACGAGCGGCCCGTCAGCGTGGAACCTCGGCGATGCGGGCGGCGATGCGGGCGCGGATGGCGACGGGGATGGCGACGGGGATGGCGACTGGGAGCGACGTGACGATCGATGACGACGACGAGGCGGACGAGTTCCTGACGAACGTCTCGCTCGCCGTCCGGGCCCGGCGACGCCAGCGGCGCCTGGACCAGCGGTCCCTCGCCGCTCGCGCGGGCGTCTCCAAGAGCGCCTTGGCGCGGATCGAACGCGGCGACCTCGGGACCGGCCTGGCGACGCTCCGGAGGGTGCTCGCGGAGGTCGGGCTCGGGATCGTCCTGGTCGACGAGGACGGCTATCCCTGGCGTGACGGGGACGCCTTGCGCGCGGACATCGAGGGTGGCCTCGATCGCGCGGGACGGCGACTCCCCGCGCACCTCCCCGCGGAGGAGACCGATGCGCTCAAGCCGTGGGACGTCTCGGCTACCCGGGGCTCTCTGGTCCCCGCGCCGGCGCGTTGGCGCTACAACCGCTGGGCGGACGATGTGGCGGCCTTCGTCGCAGAGATCAGGGGGCGAGCAGATGGCGACGGGCGGGACTGACTAGGGCAGGCTTGCCGCCGTGAACCAGCCCGCCGCACGCCGCGACCCGGTCGAGGACCTGCGCCGCATCGCCTTCCTGCTCGAGCGCACCCTCGAGTCGAGCTACCGGGTCAAGGCCTTCCGGACGGCTGCCGCCGCGCTCGCGGCGCTGCCCCCCGAGGACGTCGTCCTGCTCGCCTCGACCGGCGGCCTGCGCACCATCAAGGGCATCGGGGACCGCACGGCCGCGGTGGTCGAGCAGTCCGTGGCGGGCGAGGAACCGGAGTACCTGGCGACCCTGGAGGCGAGCTCGGGGGGGCCCCTGTCCGGTGGCGGCGAGGAGCTGCGCGCGGCTCTGCGGGGCGACCTGCACCTGCACTCGGACTGGTCCGACGGGGGTTCACCGATCGAGGAGATGGCGCGGACCGCTGCCGAGCTGGGGCACGAGTACGCGGCCCTGACCGACCACTCCCCCCGGCTGACCGTCGCGAACGGGCTCACGCCTGCGCGGCTGCGCCGCGAGCTGGACGTCGTCCGGGAGGTCAACACCGAACTCGTCCCGTTCCGCCTGCTCACCGGCATCGAGGTCGACGTGCTCTCCGACGGGTCGCTCGACCAGGAGCCGGGGTTGCTGGAGGAGCTCGACGTCGTCGTCGCCAGCGTGCACTCGGAGCTGCGGATGCCGGCGGACGCCATGACGCGCCGGATGCTGACCGCCGTCGAGAACGCGCACACCGACGTGCTCGGCCACTGCACGGGGCGGTACGTCGTCGACCGCGAGTTCCTCCGCGGCCGGTCGGGTCAGACCCGCAGCGGCAAGGCGCGGCCGGAGTCGCAGTTCGACGCCGAGCGGGTGTTCGCCGCCTGCGCGGAGCGCGGCGTCGCCGTCGAGATCAACTCGCGGCCGGAACGCCTCGATCCCCCGTTGCGCCTGCTCCGGCTGGCCGTCGAGTCCGGTTGCCTGTTCGCCATCGACACGGACGCGCACGCGCCGGGCCAGCTGGACTGGCAGCCGCTGGGGTGCGCCCGCGCCGTCGAGTGCGGCGTCCCGGCGGAGCGGGTGGTCAACACCTGGCCGCTGGACGACCTGCTCGCCTGGACGCGCGACCACGCCCATCGCCCGGCGTGAGCGGTGCGGTCAGCGCGGGACCAGGCGCAGCGGCAGGCCGCCGCGGGGACGCAGCGTCACGAGGGCGTCGACGCGCACGGGGCCGTCCCGGTCCGGCCGCTCCACCTGGTGCCCGCGCAGCAGGGTGGCCAGGATCAGCACCGCCTGCACGAGGGCGACGTCGCGACCGATGCACAACCGCGGCCCGGCGCCGAACGGCACGTAGTCGCCTCGCACCGCACCGCGGCCCGTGCCAGTGCCGGTGCCGGTGCCGGTGAACCTGTCCGGGTCGAAGCGCAGCGGGTCGGGCCAGGTTGCCGCGCGCCGGTGCAGGAGCCACGGGCTGAGAAGGACCAGCGTGCCCGCCGGGATCGCGACCCCGTCGACGACGTCGTCCTCCAGCGCGCGCCTGCTGATCACCCAGGCCGGCGGGTAGAGCCGCAGGGCCTCGTCGACGGCCGCCCTGGTGTACGGCAGGGCGGGCAGGTCGGCCCAGCCGAGCGGGCGGTCCGTGGGCAGTGCGTCGAGCTCGGCCGCCAGGCGGTGCTGGGCGCACGGGTGCCGAGCGAGCAGCAGGAGCGCCCAGGTGAGGCATGACGCCACCGTCTCGTGCCCCGCGATGACCAGGGTGACGAGCTCGTCGCGGACCTCCCGCTCGTCGAGCCCGCCCTCGGCGTCCGCCGCGCGGAGCAGCAGCGCCAGCACGTCGTCGTCCGCGTCCTCCAGGCCGGCGGCCCGACGACGGCGGACGACGCCCAGGCAGGCGTCGTCCAGTGTGCCGACGGCCCGGCGCAGGCGGCGCTGCGAGGGAGTCGGCAGCCAACCGGGGAGCACGGCCGGCAACGGCGAGCGGGCCCGGACCACGACGGCCTGCAAGGCCTCGTCGACCGCCTCGACGACCCGCTCACCGTCGGCAGCGAGGTCGGCGGCGAAGAGGGTCCGGCCGACCACCTCGAGCATCGTGCGCAGCGCGGCGCGGTCGACGTCCACGACGGACCCCGGGGCGGCCTTCCACGTGCTGGCCAGCGTGGCGCCGGCGACGGCGGCCTGCTCGGCGACCGCCTCGAGCCGGCCGTGGTGGAAGGCGGGCTGGGCGATCCGGCGGCGGCGCCGCCACGCCTCGCCGTCCGCGGTGAGCAGGCCCTCGCCGGTGACGAGCCCGAGAGCGGCGTACTGGACCGTGCGCTTGCCGTAGCCGCGATGGTTGTCCTGCAGCACCCGACGGGCGCCGCCGGGGGTGTTCACCAGGAGCACGGGCGTCCGGGGCATCGGGAACGCCACGAGGTCGCCATGGATCCGGACGACGTCCTCGAGGTACGCGAGCGGGTCGCGCCGGATGGCGGGGACGGCACGGAGCATGTCCGCCGGCAGCGGGCCGTCCGCCGATCGGGGTGTACCGGGAGTTGCGCGCGCAGCCGCCGGGCGGTCGCCGGACCGCAGATCGTCGCGGCGCCGCGGCCCCAGGTCACAGGTACAGGCCGGTCTGGCCGTCCTCGACCCGGGGCGCGGCCACGGCGTGGATGTCGCGCTCGCGCAGCAGCACGTACGGCGCCCCCTGCAGCTCCACCTCGGCGCGGTCCTCGGGGTCGTAGAGGACGCGGTCGCCGACCTGCACCTGCCGCACGTGCTGGCCCACCGCCACGACGCCGGCCCAGGTCAGCCTGCGGCCGACGGCTGCGGTCGCGGGGATGACGATGCCCGAGGTGGAGCGACGCTCCCCCGCGTCGCCGTCCATGGACACCAGCACGCGGTCGTGCAGCATCCGGATCGGCAGCCGGTCGTGCTCCGGCGGGCTCACCTGCTGCGTCACTGCTGGCTCACCGGTGCATCACTGCCGCAGGCTACGCCCGGCCCGCCCGCCGACGGACGACGACCAGCACGACGAGGAGCACCAGCGGCGGCCGCCGCTGCGGCGACCCGCTCGTAGCGCAGGTTGCCCGAGTCGTCGCTGACGAGCCCGACAGCCCGCTCCTTGGCGTCGGTGGCCGTCCGGCGCGCGATCTCCTTCGGCTGGGCCCGGACGGCGAGCTCGTCGACGGTCTCGGCCAGGTGCCGCCGGCGGGCGTCGATGATCTTCTCGAGGGCATCCGGGTCCTCGGGGAGGCCCGGTTCCGTCGGCCCGCTGGTCTGCACCCATGGCGGCAACCGTAGAGCACCGCGGGGGGTGGGCGATCTCGACGGAGCCTGACGTTTCCGTGGCCGGCTCGTCGTCCACCAGCGGCCCTCCGGCGCCCCATCGTCCACAGGCCGCGGGGTCGCCCCGCGCGGGAGGCCGGGAGCCGCGCCTAGATTCGTTCCCGGGACGCAGCCGCGTCCCTCGAGCCGACTCATCGACCTGGAGGATCCCGTGCCCAAGCTGGCGCCGGGCGACCCCGCTCCCGACTTCACCCTGCCCACCGCCGACGGTTCGACGATCACGCTGTCGCAGCTGCGTGGCCAGCACGTGGTCGTCTACTTCTACCCCAGGGCGAGCACGCCCGGGCTGCACCACGCAGGCGTGCGACTTCCGCGACAATCTGTCGTCGCTGCAGGCCGCGGGGTACGCCGTGCTCGGCGATCTCCCCGACAAGCCCGGTGCAGCTGGCGGACTTCGCTCGGGACGAGTCCTTGACGTTCCCGCTGCTGTCCGACCCGGACCACACCGTGCTCGAGGCATGGGGGGCGTGGGGCGAGAAGACCCTCTACGGGAAGAAGAACATCGGCGTGATCCGCTCGACGGTCGTCGTCGACCCGGACGGCATGGTGCAGCTGGCCAAGTACAACGTGAAGGCGACGGGGCACGTCGCATCCCTGCGGAAGGCACTGGGCGTCTGACCGCCGGCTCTCGCTGCCCGGGACAAGAGGTGTCCGGGCAAGAGTGCCCGCGACAGGAGTCGAACCTGCACTGGTCCGGACCTAAACCGGATGCCTCTGCCGTTGGGCTACGCGGGCTTGCCCGGACAGTACCGGTCGCCCGCCGTCCTCGGCTCACGCCTTCGGCGTGAGGACGCCGTCGATCAGGTACACGGTGGCGTTGGCAGTGTGGACGCCGCCGCAGATCACCTTGTTGCCGTTGACGGTCAGGTTGTCGGGGGTGCCCGCAACGGTGACCGGCGAGCCCTCGACGGTCGTCTGCTCGCCGGCGATCTTGTCCGGCGAGATCTGGCCGGGGACGACGTGGTAGGTCAGGACCTTCGTAGCAGGTCGGAGTTCGTCTTGAGCGTCGCGAGCGTCTTGGCGTCGACCTTCTTGAAGGCCGAGTCGACCGGCGCGAAGACGGTGAACTGGCCGCCGTTGAGGGTGTCGACGAGGTTGACCTTGGGGTTCAGCTTCCCGGAGACGGCGGCGACCAGTGTGGTGAGCAGCGGGTTGTTGGACGCCGCGACGGCGACGGGGTCCTTCGCCATGCCGTCGACGGAGCCGGAGCCGCTGGGGACGGCCTTGGCGTAGTCGGCGCAACCGGGGCCGACCGGCGCCGCCATCGACGCATCGCTCGCCGCCGGGCTGCCATCGGGGTGCTGGACATCGAGGGCGCGGCGGACGAGCTGCTCGCGGCTGCCGGGCGCTGGACTCGGAGGTGCTGCCGCCGCAGGCGGCGGTGGAAAGGGCGAGGCCGCTGACGGCGGCGAACAGGACGAGGGCGCGGTTCATGACAGGGTCCTTTCGGGACGGGGTGAGAGGGACGTGCTGATGCCGGATCGATGGGTCGATGGATCACGTGGCCGTGACGGTGACGGAGTGCCAGCCGGTGGCGCCGTCGGGTTTTGGGGGCCGCCGTGTGCCGGGCTGGGTGTCGCCGAGCGCATCGGTCGAGCGGACCTCTAGGCGATGCAGCCCGGGAGCCGCGTCCCAGCTCCACGCCCACTGGCGCCAGGTGTCGACGCTGGGGACTGCGGCGAGCCGGGCGTCCTGCCAGTCCCCGCCGTCGACCCGGACCTGAACCGCCTGGATGCCGCGGTGCTGGGCCCAGGCGACGCCGCGCGACGGCGACGCGGCCCGCGGCGACGTGCGCGAACGGCCGCGGCACGTCGATGCGCGAGAAGGTGCGGATCGGGGCCTGCGGCGGCCCAGCCGCGCTCGGTCCAGTAGGCCTGCACGCGGTCGAACCGGGTGACCTCGAGGTCGACCAGCCACTTCGTGGCGGAGACGTACCCGTAGAGCCCGGGGACCACCATCCGCACCGGGAAGCCGTGCTCGTAGGGCAGCGGAGCGCCGTTCATGCCGACGGCGAGCAGCGCGTCGCGGCCGTCGGTCAGCGCGGCAGCGGCGTGCGAGGCGGTGAAGCCGTCGGAGCTGCGGGACAGCACCATGTCGGCGCCGGGCTGGACGCCGGCCCGCTCGAGCAGGGCGGCCACGGGAACTCCGAGCCACTGTGCGTTGCCGGCGAGCGTCCCGCCGACCTCGTTCGAGACGCAGGTCAGCGTGATCGTGCGCTCGCACGAGCGGCATGGCGAGCAGGTCACGGAAGGACAGCTCGAGCTCGTGATCGACCATCCCGTGCAGCCTCAGCCGCCAGCGCGAGGCGTCGAGCTGTGGCGCGGACAGAGCCGTGTCGATGCGGTAGAAGTCCCGGGCGGACGTCACGAAGGGCGTCACACCGTCGACGGCCACGGAAGCGGCGGCGGCGTCCAGCACGTCCGCGTCCGAGGGGGCGGGCAGTCGCACGTCGGCCGGGCCCTGGCCGTGACCGGTGAGCACCGGCACTGCGCGGCCCGCCGCACCGACGAGTGCGGCGGCCCCGGCAGTGCCGGCCACCGTGAGGAGCACCTGGCGGCGGCCCGGCGCAGCGTCGCCCGGCTCCGGGTGCACGCCGCTCGAAGCAGCACCTGCGCGGGGCCGGGCGGTCCGGCCGTACCGGAGCAGCGCGGGGAGCCCGGCGGCCACGCCGGCCAGGGACGGGACGAGCGCGAGAGGTCCTCCGCCGGGCCGGGCGGCGGCCGCCGCGGCGGCCACGAGGCCGAGCGCGAGCACGAGCAGCGCCGCTACCCGGGGCCGGCGCCGGACCGTGAGGCCCGCGGCGGCCGCCAGTGCCGTGACGACCAGGCCCATGGACAGCAGGAGGACCAGCTTGTCGCTGGTGCCGAACCGGGAGACCGCGAAGTCCTTGAGCCAGCCGGGGGTGAGGTCGATGACGGTGCCGCCGACCGCGAGGAGCGGGCTCGAGGCAGGATCGAGGACCTGCGCGACCAGATCGGCCACCGCCAGGGTGAGGGCGCCGGCCACCACGCCGGCGAGCGCGTCGACGAGGCGACGGCCACTGCGGTGGGGAGCGCCGGGCGGTGTGTCGGCGGCCTGCTCCTTCACGGCGTCCGGCCTCGTCGTCGTCACGGCCCGGGTTCGGCGCCTCGCCGGCTGCGGATTGGATCCGAACGGGTGACCTGCGGCACAGCTGCCGTCAGGTCACCTGCACCTCGACGGTGTCCCACCCGGTCGCGCCGTCAGGGATGACGTCGGCCCTGTCGCTGGTCTGCGTGCGGCCCATCCGGTCGGTCGCCCGCACCGCCAGCGTGTGCTTGCCGGGCGTCGCGTCCCAGGCGAAGACCCATTGCCGCCACGTGTCGATGCTCGCCTCGGCGCCCAGCCGGGCGGGTTGCCAGGGACCGGCGTCGACCCGGACCTCGACGCGGTCGATCCCGACGTGCTGCGCCCACGCCACCCCGGCGACGGCGACCCGCCCGGCCTTCACGCCGGTCCCGGCGCGCGGCACGTCGATGCGCGACTCCGTCTTCACCGGGCCCTTCGCGGACCAGCCGCGCGACGTCCAGTAGGCCGACGCGCGGTCGAACCGGGTCACCTCGAGGTCGACCACCCACTTCGTCGCGGACACGTACCCGTAGAGGCCGGGCACGACCATCCGTACCGGGAAGCCGTGCTCGAGGGGCAGCGGCGCGCCGTTCATGCCGACGGCGAGCAGCGCGTCCCGGCCGTCCGTCAGGACGGCGAGCGGCGTCCCCGCCGTGAAGCCGTCCGCGCTGGTCGAGAGCACCATGTCCGCGTCGGCGTGCGGGCCGGCCTGGCGGAGCAGCGGGCCGACCGGCAGGCCCAGCCACGTCGCGTTGCCGATGAGGTCGCCGCCGATGTCGTTGGAGACGCACGTGAGGGTGACGTCCCGCTCCACCAGCGGGGACGCGAGCAGCGTCGGCGAAGTCGAGCGTGACCTCGCGGTCGACCATCCCGTGGATGCGGAGCTTCCAGTCCTGCGTCTGGACGCGCGGCACCACGAGGGCGGTGTCGATCCGGTAGAAGTCCGCGGCCGGCACGCGGAACGGGACGACGCCCGGCACCCCGACCTCGACGCCGGCCGGCAGCGGGGGTTCTGGGCTCGCGGGCGCGGGCAGCCGGACCGACGCGCGCGAGGCCTCGGCGTTCCGGGTGCTCGACCCGAGCAGGCGGCCGGCGACGAGCGCGACGGCGCCCGAGCCGGCCACGACGCCGACGGTGCGCAGCACGGCCCGGCGGTCGGGCCCGGGCCCGACCCGAGGTCGGGGCGGCTCGCGGTCTCCAGCCGGTCGATCGAGCGCCGAGAGCACCAGGGCGCCGACGACTGCCGCGACCGCGCTGGGCAGGACGGAGAGGATCGTGGCGTCCGGCCGGGTGACGGCGGCGATCGCGGCGACGGTGCCGAGCCCGAGGATCAGCCAGGGTCCCCGGAACCGCCCCCGCGCGGCGATGACGCCGGCGAGCGGCGCAGAGCGCGGCGACGACGAGCACGGCGCCGACGAGCAGGACCAGCTTGTCGGACGTCCCGAACGTCGAGGTCGCGAACTCCTTCAGCCAAGGCGGCGTGAGGTCCACGAACGCGTCACCGACGGCGACGACCGGTTCCGACGAGGGACCCGGTGAGCGCGGCGACCATCTCCGCGGCGCCGAGCGCGAGCAGCCCGGCGGCGAGCCCGGCGAGCGCGCCGTCCCGCCGGCTGAGGGGCCGGGCCTGCGGCGGCGCGGCGGAGGCAGGAGCACTCACACCACCAGCATCCTCCTGCGCGGGCCGGACCGCTCCTACGAGGGTGGTGACCCCGGCCAGGAGATCGCGCACGACCGGCACCAGCGCGCGCAGCGCACGCCCGCGGTGACTGATGGCGTCCTTCTCCGCGTCGGTCAGCTCCGACGTCGTGCGCGTCCCGCCCTCGGGCACGAACACCGGGTCGTAGCCGAACCCGTTGCTCCCGCGCGGCGTCCGTACGACCGTGCCGTTCAGGCGTCCCTCGGCGACGTGCTCCCGGCCGTCGGGCAGGGCCAGCGCGGCGGCGCACATGAACCATCCGGCCCGGCGGTCGTCGGGCACGTCGCAGATCTGGGCCAGCAGCAGCTCGAGGTTCGCCCGGTCGTCGCCGTGCCGCCCCGACCACCGCGCGCTGAACACCCCCGGGGACCCGCCGAGGACGGCGACGCACAGGCCCGAGTCGTCCGCGACCGCAGGCAGGCCCGTCGCGGCGGCCACGGCGTGGGCCTTGAGCAGGGCGTTCTCGGCGAACGTGGTGCCGGTCTCGGCGACGTCGGGCAGGTCGGGGACGTCGTCGGCGCTGAGCACCTCGATGTCGTCGAGGCCGGCGTCCGCGAGGATCCGCCGCAGCTCGACGACCTTGTGCCGTTGTGCGTGGCGAGGACGAGCCGGGTCACCGTGCGGACCCGGCGGCCGGCTCCGCCAGCGCCTGCTGCTGCAGCCGGGACAGCTGCGCGCAGCCCGCCGACCGCGAGGTCGAGGAGCACGTCGAGCTCCGCCCGGTCGAACGCGCCGCGCTCTCGCCGTGCCCTGCACCTCGACGAAGCGCCCGTCGCCCGTCACCACGACGTTCATGTCGGTGCCGGCCGAGACGTCCTCGGTGTAGTCGAGATCGAGCACGGGCCGGCCGTCGACGACGCCCACGCTCACGGCGGCGACGGACCCCGCGAGGGGCTCGACCCCGGGCTTCAGCAGCTTCGCGCCGCGGGCCCAGCGGACGGCGTCCGCCGAGCGCCACGTACGCGCCCGTGATGGCTGCCGTCCGGGTGCCGCCGTCGGCCTGCAGCACGTCGCAGTCGAGCACGACCGTGTTCTCCCCCAGCGCCTTCGTGTCGATGCAGGCGCGCAGCGAGCGGCCGATGAGCCGGGAGATCTCGTGGGTGCGCCCGCCGATCCGGCCCTTCACCGACTCGCGGTCGCTGCGGGTGTTCGTCGAGCGCGGCAGCATCGCGTACTCGGCGGTCACCCAGCCCTCGCCGCTGCCCTTGCGCCAGCGGGGGACGCCCTCGGTGAACGAGGCCGCGCAGAGCACGCGGGTGCGGCCGAACTCGACCAGCACGCTGCCCTCGGCGTGGTCGAGCCAGCCTCGGGTCAGCCGGACCGGGCGCAGCTCGTCGGGCGCCCGCCCGTCGTGGCGAGGGCCGGTCACTGCGGCGCTGGTCGTCGAGGTGGTGGAGGTGGCGGAGGGTGGACACGGCGGACACGTTAGTGGCCACCGCCGACAGGCCTCAGATGACGTGCACGGCTCCCGGTCGCGCCAGCTCGACCGGGCCCGGGAACGCCGACCGGGCCTCCGCGAGGACGACGTCCGGCTCGGTCCACACCGGCACATGGGTCAGCAGGAGCCGGCGGCAACCGGCCTGCGCCGCCGCCTGTCCCGCCCGCAGGCCGGTGAGGTGCACGCCCCGCGCGTCCTCCCGGCCCTCCTGGAACGACGCCTCCGCCAGCAGCAGGTCCGCGCCCTTCGCCAGCGGCAGCAGTCCCTCGCAGGAGTCGGTGTCGCCCGTGTACGCGAGCACCTCCATGCGCGGCCCGGCGCGGGCCTCCACCCGGACGCCGTAGGCCTCCACGGGGTGCTCGACCCGGTGCGGGGTGATCGTGAGCGGGCCCAGCGTCACCGGCTGGGCGTCGGCGAGCTCGCGGAAGTCGAAGGCCGTGGCGAGGTCGGCCGGATCCGCGCCGTACGCCTGGCCGATCCGGGCCGCGACCCCACCCGGTCCGTAGACGGGAAGCGTGCCCGGGACCGGGCCGCCGGGCGCGTAGCGGCGGAACACGTACAGGCCGCAGACATCGCTGAAGTGGTCCGGGTGCAAGTGGCTGAGGACGATCGGCGTCGAGCCCGTCGACGGTGTCGAGGCGGGTGTACCGCTGCAGAGGGCCGAGGGCTCCGCTGCCGAGGTCGAGCACCACCCGCCAGGTTCGCCCCTGCGCGTCGTCCGCCTCGACCAGGTAGCAGGACGCGGGCGAGTCCGGCGACGGGAACGATCCCGAGCAGCCCACCACGGTCAGCCTCACGGCGGCAGGCTAGATCAGCGCGAGCGCGACGGAGCCGGCACGTGGCCGACAACACATCATCGGCGTGCACGCGGGTCACCCGGACGGCAGAAGGGTGTGGACGAGCTCCTCCTGCAGGTACGTGACGACCTCGTACAGCTCCGCCGCCTTGGCCCACTCCTGCCCGCCCTGGGACGCCCCCGCGGCCAGTGCGGCGTGCAGGAACTCGGCGTCCTCGTCGGTGGCGATGCCGAGGCGTTCGGCGAGCACGAGGCGGACGTCCGTCAAGCCCTTCAGCAGGGCCTGCGCCTCACTGTCGTCGAGGACGACGGGAGCCGACCGGCGCAGCGCGGCAGCGGCGAGCCCGAGGGAGTCCCGCTTGCGCTCGCGCAGGTCCTGCTCGGTGAGGCGGCGGAAGCTCTGCGCCAGCTCGGGGTCGTCGCGGCTGGCGTCGGGCAGCAGCCTCGCGACGGCCGGGTCGGAGGGAGGCTCGACGGCCAGATCGGCCTCGAGGCTCGCCCACAGCGAGGCGTCGTCCGGCCCGGGCCGGCCGCCGGCGTCCGGACCCGCACCGGGACCGGCATCAGGATCGGCTGCCGCATCGACCTCGGGATCGAGCAGGTCGGCCACCGCCTCGAGCAGGCCGGCCACCACGCCGCGGTCGGCGTCCCCGAGGCGCACCTTGATGCGGCCGCCCCGGGCCCGGGCGAAGGTCGACCTCATGCCTCGTCCTTCTCGAAGGTCGCCCAGAGGCCGAACTCGTGCATCGCCTGCGTGTCGCGCTCCATCGCCTCACGGGTGCCGTTCGACACCACCGCGCGGCCCTTGCGGTGCACGTCGAGCATGAGCTGGGTCGCCTTCTCCTTCGAGTACCCGAAGTACGTCTGGAAGACGTACGTGACGTATGACATGAGGTTGACCGGATCGTTCCAGACGATCGTCACCCAGGGGACGTCAGGGACGAGGGCCTCGTCGAGGTCCGGCCGCTCGACCTCCACGGGTGCGACGGACACCCGACCACTCTAGGGCGCGCGGAGCCGCCGCTCGAACGGCTGCGGCGGCGCAGACGCCCCGCTCCCGGGAACGGCTCCGGGTGGGGGCGAGGGTGATCCGTCCTACGCTGCCCTCC
The DNA here is from genome assembly GCA_963786765.1 of uncultured Actinomycetota bacterium. Lineage (GTDB taxonomy): Bacteria > Actinomycetota > Actinomycetes > Actinomycetales > Kineosporiaceae > DATKNA01. Next base: position 92,589 of record CAWBAJ010000015.1, read on the forward strand.
GTGACCGCCGTGCGTCCCGGTGCCCCCGACACCTCCGCCGTGGCGGCCTCGACCGCCCTGCTGACGGACCACTACGAGCTGACGATGCTCGAGGGCGCCCTGCGCAGCGGCGTCGCGAACCGGCGCAGCGTCTTCGAGGTCTTCGCCCGCCGCCTGCCCGAGGGGCGCCGGTACGGCGTCGTCGCCGGCACCGGCCGGCTGCTCGAGGCGCTGACCCGGTTCGTCTTCTCCGGCGACGAGCTCGTGGCGCTGGAGCGCAGCGGGGTGGTCGGGCCGGAGACGCTGCGCTGGCTGGCCGGGTACCGGTTCGGCGGCCACGTGTGGGGGTACGGCGAGGGCGAGGTGTTCGTCCCGGGTAGCCCGCTGCTCGTCGTGGAGGGCACCTTCGCCGAGGCCGTGCTCCTCGAGACCCTCGCGCTGTCGATCCTCAACCACGACTGCGCGATCGCGGCGGCCGCGAGCCGGATGACGGTCGCGGCCCAGAACCGGCCCTGCCTGGAGATGGGGTCACGGCGCACCCACGAGGAGGCGGCGGTGGCCGCCGCCCGCGCCGCCTACGTCGCCGGGTTCGCCGGCACCAGCAACCTCGAGGCCGGCCGGCGGTACGGGATCCCCACGGTGGGGACGGCGGCGCACGCGTTCACCCTGCTGCACGACGACGAGCGCGCCGCCTTCGCCGCGCAGGTCACGACCCTCGGCGCCGGCACCACCCTGCTCGTCGACACCTACGACGTGACGCAGGGCGTCCGGACCGCGGTCGAGGTCGCGGGCCGGCAGCTCGGAGCAGTGCGCCTGGACTCGGGGGACCTGCTCGAGCAGGCGTACGCGGTGCGCGCCCAGCTCGACCGGCTCGGTGCCCTCTCGACCCGCATCGTCGTGACCAGCGACCTCGACGAGTACCAGATCGCCGCGCTCGCGGCCGGTCCCGTCGACGCCTACGGCGTGGGGACGTCGCTGGTGACGGGCTCCGGCGCCCCGACCGCCGGCCTGGTCTACAAGCTCGTGGCCCGCGAGGACGCCGGCGGGGAGCTCGTGGGCGTCGCCAAGCGCAGCCACGACAAGACCAGCGTCGGGGGCCGCAAGTGGGCGCTGCGCCGGCGGGGGCCGGACGGCGTGGCGGAGGCGGAGGTCGTCGGGATCGGGCACGAGCCCGTCGACGACGGCGACGACCGGCCGCTGCTCGTCCGCTTGGTCGAGCACGGCGAGGTGGTCGGTGCCGAGCCGCTCGAGGCGGCCCGGGACCGGCACACGAGCTCCGTCGCGGAGCTGCCCGGGACGGGCCGCCAAATGTCCCGCGGCGAGCCCGCCATCCCCACCATCCTCGAACCGCCGCCCGCGCGACCTCGCCCCTAGGCTGCCGAGCATGACGCGCCGGGCCCTGATCATCGTCGACGTCCAGAACGACTTCACGGAGGGCGGGTCGCTCGCCGTGGCAGGGGGCGCGGCGGTCGCGTCGGGCGATCACCGAGCACCTCCACGCGCACCGCGACGACTACGTGGCGGTCGCCGGCACGCGGGACTGGCACGTGGACCCGGGCACGCACTTCGCCGCCGAGCCGGACTACGTCGGCACCTGGCCGCCGCACTGCGTCGTCGGGACGCCGGGTGCCGACAGCCACCCTGCCGTCGACACCTCGGCGGTCGACGCCTGGTTCACCAAGGGCGAGCACGCCGCCGCCTACTCCGGGTTCGAGGGTGCCACGGACGCCGGCGGCGAGCGCATCGGGCTCGGGGCATGGCTGGCCGCCCATCGGGTGGAGGCCGTGGACGTCGTCGGCATCGCCACCGACCACTGCGTGCGCGCCACCGCCCTGGACGCCGTCTCCGAGGGCTACTCGACCCGGGTGCTCCTCGACCTCACCGCCGGGGTCGCCCGCGGCACGACCGAACGCGCCCTGGCGCAACTGCTCGACGCAGGCGCCGAGCTCGTGGGGAAGCCGGTCGTCGCCTCCTGACCGTCTCGGGCGCCTTTCCCGGGTTGACCATCGATGTGACTTTCCGTCCGCTTCGTGTAACCTCCTGTCGTCATCAGGGGGGTCCACCATCGGCTGCCGGCTCGTGTCGGTGTGCCCGAGCGTGCCCCCGCCGTGACGACGTGAGGGGGCCCACGCCGATGCCGACCGAGACCACCGAGACCACCGAGACCACCCAGATCCGCAGCCTGTACGAGGTCGTGGGCGGGATCGACGCCCTCAAACTGGCCGTGGACCGGTTCTACCAGCGCGTTCTCGCCGACCCGCAGCTCGTGGGGTACTTCGAGGGTCAGGACGTCTCACGGATCAAGCGTCACCAGGTGCTGCTGCTGAGCCAGGTGCTCGGCGGCCCCGCCGAGTACAGCGGGCGGCGGCTCGCGGAGGCGCACGCCCGGTTGGCCATCACCGGGCCCGACTACGACCGGGTCGTCGAACACCTCGTCGGCACGCTGCGCAGCCTCGCGGTCGACGACTGCGTGGTCAGCGCCGTCGAGGGCGTCGTCGGCGGGGTCAAGCCCGACGTCGTCACGACGTACGCCTGAGCGGAGCGCACGCCGAGCCGGAGCGCACCCCGGTCCGGCGGGCACGCCCGACCACACCCGCACCAGCCCACACCGCGAAGGATCATGGACGCCGCCCGACTCCAGCGCAGCTTCTCCGCCGTCGCCGCTCACGGCGACGAGCTGCCGTTGTACTTCTACTCCCATCTCTTCCTCACCCACCCCGAGACGCGGCCCATGTTCCCCCCGGCGATGGCGGGGCAGCGCGACCGCTTCGTGCGGGCGCTGATCGAGGTGGTCGGCAAGGTCCACCAGGTGCAGGCGGTCGTCCCGTACCTGCAGCAGCTGGGCCGTGACCACCGCAAGTACGGCGTGAAGGCCGAGCACTACCCCGTCGTGGGGGTCTCGCTGCTCGCCACGCTGGAGCACTTCCACGGCGAGGGCTGGACGCCCGAGCTCGCCGCCGACTGGACCGCGGCGTACGACCTCGTCGCCAAGGTCATGATCAACGCCGCTGCGGAGTCCGAGGAGACCGACCCCGCCTTCTGGGACGCCGAGGTGGTCGGGCACGAGCGCCGGGGACCGGGCATCGCGGTGATCACCGTCCGCACGGATCAGCGGCTGCCCTACGTCCCGGGGCAGTCGGTCTCGGTGCAGTCACCGCTCGCCGCCCGGATGTGGCGTTACCTCTCCCCGGCGAACGCCCCGCGGACCGACAACACGATCGAGTTCCACGTGCGTGCCGTCGACGGCGGGTGGGTCAGCCCGGCCCTTGTCCACGCCACCGCGAAGGGCGACGTCATACGCCTGGGTCCCGCCGTCGGGAACGGCCTGACGCTCGACGAGTCGTCCGACGCCGACCTGCTGCTACTGGCAGGCGGCACGGGTCTCGCGCCCCTGCGGTCGATCATCGAGCAGCTGGACGAGCAGCGCCGGCGGCGCAAAGTCGATCTCTACGTCGGCGCGCGCACCGAGGACGAGCTGTACGACCTCCCGGCGCTCCGGCACCTGCAGGAGCGCAACCGCTGGCTGACCGTCGTCCCCGTGGTGCAACTCGGGTTGTCCCCGGGGCTCGCCATCGGCGAGCCCGCCCGGGTCGCCGTCGGCCACCGGCACTGGCGGGGGGCGCAGGTGTACGTCTGCGGCTCGGGCGAGATGGTCACCACCTCACTCGAGGTGCTGGCCACGGCCGGGATCGACCCGCATGCGGTGCGCCGCGAGTCCTACACCTACAACGGCCACGTGGGCTCCCCCGTGGATCTTCCCCAGGAGGCGCGAGCATGACCTCGCCCAGCGAGCTGGACCACGTCGACACGCTGGAGTTCGGGTCGGGGGGCACGCTGGCCCAGCGGCTCAGCCCGGACTCCGTCCGGCGGTTCGAGTTCGGCCGGTCACCGATCGGCCGGCGCGGCTACAGCGAGGCGGACGTCGAGCACTTCCGGGTGCGCGTCGTGCACGAGGTCGTGCAGTCGACGGCCGAGCGGGCCGCGCTGCGCCAGGAGCTGCAGCGCCAGCGCGAGGAGGTGCAGCGGCTGCGGGACTACTTCCGGCGCAACCGGGTGGACGTCGACGCCGTCGGCGGGCAGGCAGGGCAGACCGGGCAGGCGGGACAGACTGCGCAGCCGGCGCAGCAGCAGCCGGCCACGCAGGTCAACGTGAACATCGCGACCGTCCAGGCGGTCAACGTGATGTCGCAGGCGCAGCAGGCGGCGGACCAGCACATCGCCCAGGCGGAGGACTATGCCCGCCGCCTGGTCGCTAACGCCCGGCTCCAGTACGAGGAGATCCTGCACCGCGCCCACGACCAGGCGCAGGCTGCCGCGGCCGAGGCGGGGCGGGTCGCCGAGGAGCAGCAGCACGCGCCGAACGAGGACCCCACCGAGATGCAGTACCTGCAGTCGCGGCTGGCCTACATGCGCACCTTCGCCCAGGTCACGCAGGTGCAGCTGCGCTCGATCCTCGACGCGCTGCGCACGGAGCTCGACCAGCTCACCGAGCTCCCGGCCGCCCCGGGCACCCCGACGGCGGCGGTGGACGGTCCTCGCGGACTGCCCATGAGGCGCTAGGGCGCGCCTAGAAGTCGCCCGCCTCCGCCCGCATCAGGGTGAGGACGGCGACCAGCTGGTCGACGGCGTCCGCGGACAGGCCCGGACGAGCGAACACCGAGGTGTTGAGCTCGTCCGTCGCCTTCGCCGCGACGGCCCGGCCGGGCTCGGTGAGCTCGACCAGGGTGGTGCGCCGGTCGGTCGGGTGGGGGGTCCGCCGGACGAACTCCTGGCCCTCGAGCCGGTCGACCGCGTTCGTCACGCTGGCCGGGTGCACCTGGAGGCGCTCCCCGATCCGGGCCATCGGGAGCGACCCGCGCCGGCTCAGCACCAGCAGCATGAGCACCTCGTAACGGGCGAACGTGAGGCCGTAGGGGCGCAGCACCTCCTCGACTCGCGCGGAGACGATCTGCTGCGCACGCATGAGCGATGTCACCGCCGCCATGCCGGGCGCGGCGTCCTCCCAGCCCTGTGCCTCCCACAGCCGTCGGGCCTGCGCGATGGGGTCGAACGGCAGCCGCCGGGTCATGCGTCCAGCCTCACAGAGTCCGCCGGTACTGCCCACCGACCTCGAAGAAGGACTGGCTGATCTGGCCGAGCGAGCACACTCGGACGGCGTCCATCAGGGCGTCGAAGGTGTTGCCTCCGCTCATCGCCGCCTGGCGGAGCCGCTCGAGGGCCGCCGGGGCCTCGCTCGTGTGCCGCGCGTGGAAGTCGGCGAGCCGGCGCAGCTGCGACTGCTTCTCCTCCTCCGTCCCCCTGGCCAGGACCAGCGGACCCCGGACCTGGTCGGCGTCCGGTGCTTTGAAGGTGTTGACGCCGACGATGGGCAGCGTCCCGTCGTGCTTGCGCTGCTCGTAGAGCATCGACTCGTCCTGGATGCGCCCGCGCTGGTAACCGGTCTCCATCGCGCCCAGCACCCCGCCGCGGTCGGAGAGCCGCTCGAACTCGGCGAGCACGGCCTCCTCGACCAGGTCCGTGAGCTCCTCGACGATGTACGAGCCCTGCAGCGGGTTCTCGTTGCCGGTCAGCCCCCACTCCTGGTCGATGATCATTTGGATGGCGAGGGCGCGGCGCACCGACTGCTCGCTCGGCGTCGTGACGGCCTCGTCGTAGGCGTTCGTGTGCAGCGAGTTCGCGTTGTCGTAGATCGCGCAGAGGGCCTGCAGTGTGGTTCGGATGTCGTTGAACTGCATCTCCTGCGCATGCAGCGACCGGCCCGAGGTCTGCACGTGGTACTTGAGCTTCTGGCTGCGCTCGGCGGCGCCGTAGCGCTCCTTCATCGCGACCGCCCAGATCCGCCGGGCCACCCGGCCCAGCACCGTGTACTCGGGGTCCATCCCGTTGCTGAAGAAGAACGACAGGTTCGGCGCGAAGTCGTCGATCGACATGCCGCGCGCCAAGTAGCTCTCGACGTACGTGAAGCCGTTGGCGAGCGTGAACGCGAGCTGGGTGAGGGGGTTCGCCCCGGCCTCGGCGATGTGGTAGCCGCTGATGCTCACCGAATAGAAGTTCTTGACGTCGTGGCCGATGAACCATTCCTGGACGTCGGCCATGCAGCGCAGGGCGAAGTCGGTGGAGAAGATGCAGGTGTTCTGGCCCTGGTCCTCCTTGAGGATGTCCGCCTGCACCGTGCCGCGGACTCCTCCGAGGGCCTTGGCGCGGACGCCGGCCGCCTCGTCCCGGCTCGCCGGGCGGCCGTGCTCGCGCTCGAAGGCCGCGAGCTGGGCGTCGATCACGGTGTTCAGGAACATCGCCAGGATCGTCGGTGCCGGCCCATTGATCGTCATCGAGACGCTCGTCGTCGGCGAGCAGAGGTCGAAGCCGGAGTAGAGGACCTTCATGTCGTCGAGGGTCGCGACGCTCACGCCGGAGGTGCCGACCTTGCCGTACACGTCGGGGCGCTCGGCGGGGTCGCGCCCGTAGAGGGTGACCGAGTCGAAGGCGGTGGACAGGCGCGTGGCGGGCTGCCCCTCGGCGAGCAGGTGGAACCGCCGGTTGGTGCGCGCCGGGTCGCCCTCGCCGGCGAACATGCGGGCCGGCGCCTCGGCGTCCCGCTTCAGCGGGAAGACGCCGGCGGTGAACGGGAAGGCGCCGGGCAGGTTCTCGCTGCGCAGGAAGCGCACCAGGTCACCGTGGTCCGTGGTCCGGGGCAGGGCGACGCGGCGCAGCTTCGTGCCGGACAGGCTCTCCCGGACCAGCGGGGTGCGGATCTCGCGACCCCGGACGGTGTAGACGAGCTCGTCGCCGGAGTACTGCTCGACCGTCGCCGGCCAGCGCTCGAGCTGCTCCTTCGTCGGCTCGTCCAGGTGGGCGTCGGCCTCGGCGACGAGTTCGGCCAGCCGCCCGGTGCCGTGATCCCCAGATTTTCCTTGATCCCTAGATTTTCCTTGATCGTCGCTTTCGGAGAGGGCCGCGAGCGCCGTCGTCAGGTGCTGGCGCCGGCGGGCCGTGGCGGCCAGCTCGGCGGTGCGCCGGTGGTATCCGCGGACCGTGCCGGCGATCTCGGCCAGGTAGCGGACACGCTCCGGGGGGACCGGCGTGTGCAGGCCGGACGACGTGCGGACGGAGACGGCGGGCAGCCGAGCCGGCCCTGCCGGCAGGCCGTGGCCAGCGAGCAGGTCGCGCAGGTGCTGGTAGAGCGCGGTGACGCCGTCGTCGTCGAACCGGGCGGCGCTCGTCCCGAAAACCGGCATGTCCTCCCACGAGCTGCCGAAGGCCGACCGGTTGCGGACGAGCTGGCGGGCCACGTCGCGGCGGGCGTCCTGCGCCCCGCGCCGCTCGAACTTGTTGATCGCGACGACGTCGGCGAAATCGAGCATGTCGATCTTCTCGAGCTGCGAGGCGGCACCGAACTCCGGGGTCATCACGTAGAGCGAGAGGTCGACGAGCGGCACGATCGCGGCGTCACCCTGGCCGATGCCCGGCGTCTCCACGATCACGAGGTCGTAGCCGGCGGCCCGGCAGGCGGCGATCGCGTCCGGCAGGTGTGGCGGCAGCTCGGTGGTCGCCCCCCGGGTCGCGATGGAGCGGAAGTAGGTGCGGCCGGTCGCCAGGGAGTTCATCCGGATCCGGTCGCCGAGGAGCGCTCCCCCGCCACGACGCCGGGTCGGGTCGACGGCGAGGACGGCGATCCGCAGCTTGTCCTCCTGATCGAGGCGGAAGCGGCGGACCAGCTCGTCGGTGAGCGAGCTCTTCCCGATCCCCCGGTGCCGGTGATGCCGAGGACCGGCACCTGCCGGCCCGCGGCCGCGTCGCGCAGGGCCGCCGCCAGCGCCTCGTCCCGTCCCAGCTCGAGGACGGTGATGGCGCGGGCGAGGGCCGCGTCGTCACCCGTGAGCACCGCGTCGGCGGACGGCGGCTGCGCGGCGAGGTCGACGTCGCAGGCGGCGACCATGGTGTTGACCATGCCGGCCAGGCCGAAGCGCTGACCGTCCGCGGGGGTGAAGATCTTGACGCCACGCTCGGCGAGGGCACGAACCTCCTCGTCGACGATAACGCCGCCGCCCCCGCCGTAGACCTTGACGTGGCCGGCGCCGCGCTCGGCGAGCCGGTCGACGAGGTACCCGAAGTACTCCAGGTGGCCGCCCTGGTAGGAGCTGACCGCGACGCCCTGGGCGTCCTCCTGCAGGGCGGCCTCGACGACGTCGTCGACGCTCCGGTCATGCCCGAGGTGGACCACCTCGCAGCCCTGGGCCTGCAGGATCCGCCGCATGATCGTGATCGCTGCGTCGTGCCCGTCGAACAGGCTCGCGGCGGTGACGAAGCGGACGGGACGGGTCGGGACGTGCAGCTCCACGGCGAGGCTCTTTTCAGTCGGCGTCCCCGAATACTACAACGTCCAACTATCGGACGGCAGAGCAACGTCTTGGAGCAGGCCTCGGCTAGATTCGCCCGTCATGGAGGAAGCCCTCGCCGGCCTGCCCGGAGCGAGCGACGACCCCGGCGAGGGTCCCCTCGTCCCGGCGCTCCTGGAGGCGGTGCTGCTCGCCGAGGGGACCGCCGGCTCGGCCCGGGGCGCAGCGCGCGCCTGGTACGCCCACCTCATGGGTCCCCTGCTCGTGCCGGCGGACGCGACGGAAGGGCTCCAGGAGCAACTCGAGCCCGGCGATCTCGGCCTGCGCGTGGTGCTCGTCGCACAGCCCGGCGCGGGCGACCCCGCCGGGCTGCTCGGCATGCGCCAGGCCCGCAACCGGCTGCTCGACGACGACCGCCTCGAACTCACCGGCGTCCACGTCCCACTGCCGGTCGGCCAGCTCCGGATGGGCGATCTGCTGGCCGAGCTCGACCTCACGGTGCCGGCCTGGGTCGAGGTGCCGCCGGCCGCCGGGTGGGAACACGCGCTCGAGACGCTCGCAGCCGACGGCGCCGAGCATCTGGCCCTGCGCCTCGGTACCGCGCCGGTCGCCGCCCTGCTGCGCCGGGCCGTGGACCTCGACCTCTCGCTCCGGGTGACCGGCGCCGGCGGCGGCGCGGCGTCCACGGTCCAGCTGCTGGCTGCGCTCTGCGCGGTGCGCGCGGCCCTCAACGGAGCGGACGTCCCGGAGATCGCCGCCGTGCTGGCCGAGCAGCGGGTGGCGCCGCTCGCGTCAGCGCTGCGACGGATGAGCGACGCGGACGCCGCCGTCGTCCGCGCCTTCCTCGAGGGGGTGGTGGTGCCCGACGCGGAACAGGCCGCTCGCGACCTGGCCGCCCTCGGCCTCGTCGACGCCGCGGACTGACGGGGGCAGGCCGGGGCAGACGGGGCTAAGGCTTGCGCGCCACGACCGTCTTGGCGATCTTGTCGTGGATGGTCTGCCGGCGTGGGTCCCAGAAGATCCAAAGGGCGTCGAGCAGGCTGTACAGGCCCCCGATCTGAGGGATCGCGGCGATGCCTCGGTAGCCCACCCAGCGCATCACTGCCTGCCCCCAGCTCACCAGACCCTCGTGGTCGATCGGCCGCACCCGGGTGCCCATCGCCATCTTGCCCACCGTCTGCCCGCGGAGCTTCGTGAGCGGGATCTCGTAGACGGCCGAGACCAGCAGCTGCAACAACGCCAGCTTCAGCAGGTCGGGCGTGATGTTCGCGATGAAGGTCGTCGAGTCCGGCGGGTTGCCGCCCACCTGTGCCGCCAGGGTCGCCTGGTCCCAGTACTGACGTAAGTCGTCGCCAACGGCCGAGACCAGGCTCCAGCCGAGCAAGGCCGCCACGAAGCTCACGATGATGCCGTCGATGACGAAGCCGCCGAACCGGCGCCACCGACTGGCCAGCGGCGTGCCGTCCGGCGCCGTGGGCCCGGAGGGCGCATACCCGCCCGGGTACTGGCCGTACTGCTGCTGGCCGTAGGGCGCCTGGCCGTACTGCTGCTGGCCGTAGGGCGCCTGGCCGTACTGCTGCTGGCCGTAGGGCTGCTGGCCGTAGGCTGCTGGCCTAGGGCTGCTGGCCGTAGGGCTGCTGGCCGCCGTACTGGGCCGGCGGAGTGTCCTGCTCGCGGGGCGGGGCATACGGGTCGTCACCCGCAGCGGAGTCCACCCGCGTCTGCGCCTGGGTCTGCGCTTGGGTCTGGGCCTGCGTCTGGGCCTGTGTCTGCGCCAGCTGGCCGTCCGCGGCCGGCCGCGTCACGTGGCTCCACTGTCCGCCGTCCCACCAGCGCTCTTGGCCGGGCTGCGACGCGTCCGGGTACCAGCCGGGAGGTGCCGAGGTCATGGCTGACACCTTCTCACCTCGGGGCCGCCGCGATCGACGCCCCCAGCTGGACCTCGGTCAGCTCGAGACGACGCGGTTGCGGCCTGCTCCCTTGGCGGCGTAGAGAGCCGCGTCGGCCCGGGCGAGGATGGTGGGGAAGTCCCCGGCGCGGCCCGCCGAGACGCCCGCGCTGACGGTCAGCCGCAGTCCCGCCGCGTGCTCCGACCAGGCGTGCTCCTCGATCCGCCGGCGCAATCGGCCCGCGGCTTCGGCCCCCAGCATCGCGGTGCCCCCGGGCAGCGCGACGAGGAACTCCTCACCGCCCCAGCGCCCGACCCGGTCGACAGCCCGGACGGACCCGCTGAGCACGGCGGCGACCTCGCGCAGCACGGCGTCCCCCACGAGGTGGCCGTGCCGGTCGTTGACGTCCTTGAAGTGGTCGACGTCGACGAGCACCAGGCACACCTGCTCGGAGGCGCGCATCGAGGCGCAGAACTGCTCGATCGCCCGCCGGTTGGCGAGGTTCGTCAGAGGGTCCTGCTCGGCGAACCGCAGCAGCACGCGGGCCCGCGCCTCCAGGTCGCGGCGCTGCCCCTCGACCCCCGCCCGCGACCAGACCTGGTCCATGAACCCGCCCACCTGGCGTCGGTGCCGCTGCCAGACGAGGTCACCCAGCAGGCGGGCGTCGCCGAGGGCCCCGGCCAGGTCGCCGACCGCCTCACGCACCCGGGAACGCACCTCCAGAGCGTCGATCTGGAGCGCCAGGTCGCCCTCCGCGGCGCAGGCGGCCACGGCGGCGTCGAGATCCGCGAGAGCGCCCGCGTCGTTCCCGACACCCTGCCTGCACCGGGCCCGGGTCAGCAGGAACAGCGGGTCGCGCCCGGGGACCCCGGTCAGCAGGTCCAGCCCCTCCTCCCAGCGGCCGCGCTCGCACGCCGCGGCCGCGAGCACCCGCAGACCCTCCGGCCTCGCCGGGCCACCGAGCAGGGAGCGCGCGATGCCGCAGGCTCGTTCCAGCTGGGCCTCACGCTCCGGACCGTTCCCCGCCTGATGGAGGAGAAGGCCGCCCAGTCGCGCCTGCACCCGGGCGAGCGGGGCATCCCGGGCCGCTCCCGCCGGGACGGCCTGCAGAGACCGCGCCGCGAGCTCGTAGAACTGCAGGGCACGGTCATGGTCGAAGAACTGCTGGCACAGGCGCCCGAGGAGCTCCGCCAGGTACGCCTCGCCGTCCGGATCGCGCTCCCCGTCGGACAGGGAGCTGAAGGCGACGAGAGCGTGGACGGCGTCGTCCAGCGCCTGGCCGACGGTCCCGGCACGGACGGCGGCGAGCGCGGCGACGGCGTGCCCGGCGGCGGCGGCGAGGACGTCTCCGGTTCCCTCGAAGAGCCGCGCGGCCTCGGTGGCGTCGTCGTGGGCTCCGGATGCGCCGGTGGCCGGCCCGGCCAGGAGGACCGCGGCCCGGGCAGCGAACAGGCGCGCCCGGTCGTGCTCGCCCGGCCGCGCCTGGCCGGGTGCGAGAAGGCGGGCCGCTTCCGCCAGCCAGCGCGCGGTGCCCGTACGCCGCTGCGCGGGCGGGCCGACAGCCGTGGGAACGTCGGGCCTTCGGGCCAGGACGTCGGCGACGCGGCGTGACAGCCGTTCCAGGGAGTCCAGCCGGAGCACCGGAGGGTCGTCGGCCTCGTCGTGAACGGCGACGGACGGCGCGGCCTGCGGCGCGGCCGCGCGGGCCAGGGCTACGTCGCGGGTGGCCGGCTGCACGCCGACACCCACCACGGGACCTGCCCCCAGACCGTCCACTTGCACAGCGTGCCATCTCCGTCGCGCTCAGCAACCTACCGAATCCGTGCTGGATCGTATTCAGAGCGTGATACCGGGCGCAGTGGAACACAAGAAGCGGAGGGGCAGCCCTGCTCGGGGCCGACCAAGCCGACCTCAGCCGACTCAGACCTCAGCCGACCTCAGCCGACCTCGAAGACCTTGCCCGGGTTGAGGATCCCGAGCGGGTCGAGCGCCGCCTTGACCGCGCGGTGGACACCCATGGCCACGGGACCGGCCTCCCGCTCCAGCCAGGCCCGCTTGAGCAGCCCGACGCCGTGCTCGCCCGTGATCGTCCCGCCCAGCGCCAACCCTGCGTCCATGATCTCCCCGAACGCCAGCTGGGCCCGGTCGGCCTGGGCCGGGTCCGCGGGATCGAAGACGACGGTGGGGTGCATGTTGCCGTCGCCGGCGTGCCCGACCACCCCGATGACCAGCCCGTGCCGCTCGGCGATCCGCTCCACCTCCTCGACGAGGTCGCCGAGGCGGGTGCGCGGGACGGCGACGTCGTCGATGAGCGTCGTGCCGAGCGTCTCGAGAGCCAGCAGCACGCTGCGCCGGGCCGCGAGCAGCAGCTCGGCCTCGGCCGGGTCGTCCGCCTCGAGCACGTCCGTCGCGCCGCACTCCGCCGCCAGTTCCCCGATGGCGGCGACCTCGTCGCGGGCGGCGTCCCCCGGGCTGTCGGACTGCCAGACGAGCATGGCGCCGCAATCCTGCGGCAGGTCGGCCTTCAGGTAGGCGCTGCTGGCCCGCAGGGTGGTGGCGTCCATGATCTCGAGCAGGCTCGGGACGAGCCCGGCGGCCACCACCGCCGCGACCGTGGCCCCGGCGTCCCGCGCGGTCGCGAACAGCGCGGCCGCCGTCCGGGGCCTCGCGGACGCCGGCCGCAGCGCGAGCGTGGCCTGGGTGATGACGCCCAGCGTCCCCTCGCTGCCGACGAAGAGCTTCGTCAGGTCGTACCCGGCGACGCCCTTGACGGTGCGCCGGCCCGTCCGCAGCACCTCGCCCGAGGCGAGGACGACCTCGAGGCCCAGCACGTAGTCGGTGGTGACGCCGTACTTGACGCAGCACAGCCCGCCCGAGTTGGTGGCCAGGTTGCCGCCGATGGAGCAGAACTCCCAGCTGCTCGGGTCCGGCGGGTAGAACAGCCCGTGCTCGGCGACGGCCCGGGACAGCTCCGCGTTGTAGATCCCCGGCTCCGTGACGACGAGGCGGTTCGGGACGTCGACCTCGAGAACCCGGCGCATCTTCTCGGTGCTGACGACGATGCACCCGTCGATCGCGTTCGCCGCCCCGGACAGCCCGCTGCGAGCCCCTTGCGGGACGACGGGAACGCGCAGGGCCGACGCCGTCCGCAGGGCGTGCTGTACGTGTCCGGTCTCGCGCGCGAGCACCACGGCCGCCGGCACCCCGGCCGGGCAGAACTGCGCCCGGTCATAGCGGTAGGACTCCACCACGTCCGGGTCGGTGACGAGGGCTTCCGGCGGCAGGCCGGCCGCGAGAGCCTCGACGACGTCGGCGGTGCTCGTGCTCGGCTCGCTCGTCACGCTCATCGCCTCAGGGTAGGTCGGCGGACGCAGCCCGCGGCAGGGACCCAGACTGGTCCGGTGCCGCATGATCCTTTGGCCCTGCGGAGCGACGCACCGCTCCTCGACGCCTGGCTGATGTTCACCGAGCGCGCCGCCGCCGGCGACGTCCGGCCCTTCACCATTCCGGGCCACAAGCAGCGCCGGAACCTGGTCGGCGACGTCGTCGCCGGTGACGTGCCGCTGTACGGGGGCCTCGACACGATGAAGCTGGCCCAAGGCGTGCTCGCGGACGCCGAGGACCGGGCCGCCCGCTTCTGGGGCGCTGACTGGTGCCGCTTCTCCGTCGGCGGCTCCACGCACGGCAACCAGGCGCTGGCCCTCGCGGTGGGGCGGCCGGGCGACGAGGTCGTCGTCGGGCGGACCCTGCACCGCTCGATGCTGCTCGGCCTCGTGCTGGCCGGCCTGCGGCCGGTCTGGGTGCATCCGCAGGTCGACCCCGGGAGCGGCCTGCCGGGCGCCGTGACCCCGGACGCCGTCGAGCGGGCGCTGGCCGCCTCTCCCGGCGCCGTCGCCGTGCTGCTCGGGGACCCCTCCTACGTGGGCACGACCGGCGACGTCGGGGCGCTGGCCGACACGGCACACGCCGCCGGCGTGCCGCTCGTGATCGACGCAGCCTGGGGCGCGCATTTCGGGCTGCACCCGGCCCTGCCGCCGCACCCCCTCGTTGCCGGGGCCGACGCCGTCGTCGTCAGCGCCCACAAGACCCTGCCGGCGATTTCGCAAGCCGCCGTCGTCCTGGCCCGGACGACCGGATCCGGCGGGTTGCTGGACGCCGGCCACCTCGAGCGGGCCTTCGAGGCGACGCACACGACGAGCCCGCACGGGGGTGTTCTCGCCAGCATCGACGCCGCCCGGGCTCTGGTGCAGCGCGACGGACACGAGCTTGCCGGCGGGCTCGTCCGGCGCGTCGCCGCGGCGCGCTCCCGGCTGCAGGACGTCCCCGGTCTCGTCGTGCCCGGCGAGGCGTTCACGGACGGCTCCCGGGTCGAGGCCGCGAAACTGGTGGCCGTCCTGCCGGGCACCGGAGCCTCCGGGACCGCCGTGGAGTCCGACCTGATCGCCGCGGGGTTCCCCGTGGAGATGGCGGACCGCGACACCGTCGTGGCGATCGTCACGCTGGCGGACGACGACGACCGGGTCGCCGCCCTCGCCGATGCCGTGGTGGCGGCGGTGGAACGGCATCGTGGCCGGCCACGCCCGGTGGTCCCCGGCGCCGCCTGGTCGGTGCGGCCCGAGCAGGTGCTGGACCCCCGTGACGCCTTCTTCGCCCGGCCGGTCGCCGTTCCCGCACAGGAGGCGGTCGGCCGGGTGAGCGCGGAGCTCGTCGCGCCGTACCCGCCAGGGGTGCCGGTGCTGGCGCCCGGCGAGCGGGTCACGGCCGCGGCACTGGAGGCCTTGCTCGCCGCCCGCGCCGGGGGAGCCCGGATCGCCTATTCGGCGGATCCGACCCTGGCGACGCTCCTCGTCGTTGGGGCATGATGGCTCCATGACGAGTCGCGTCTTTGCGTGGTGGCGGTCCTCCTAGGGCGGTCACCACCTCGTCGCGTTCTTCCAGCGGCCGCCCGGTTCCGGGCGGCCGTTCCGCGTCTCTCCCTCAGGTGAGGACGCGGGGCCCCCGAGCCGGCGGCCCCGATCCCACCTATGGAGAGAGCCATGACCAGCGCAGTCCTCCCCCTCGCCGCAAGCCCCCAGCCTGTTCCCGGGCCCGACGCCGGGCACGGCGGCCGGCTCGTCACCGGGCTCACTGCCAGCGGCCGCCTGCACATCGGGAACTACGTCGGCGCCGTCCGCCCGCTGCTGGACCTGGCGGCGGCAGGCACGACCCAGGCCGTCTGCTTCGTCGCCGACCTGCACGCCATGACCACGGACCATGATCCCACCCGGCTGCGGGAGCACACCCGCGAGCTCGCCGCGACGTTGCTCGCCTGCGGGCTCGGTGACGAGGCCACCCTGTTCCTGCAGTCCGCCGTGCCCGCCCACACCGAGCTCGCGTACCTGCTCGAGTGCACCGCGGCGTACGGCGAGATGACCCGGATGATCCAGTTCAAGGAGAAGGCGGGCCGGGAACGCGGAGCGGCGCGCCTGTCCCTGCTGACCTACCCCGCGCTGATGGCGGCGGACATCCTGCTCTACCGCGCCGACACGGTGCCCGTGGGCGAGGACCAGCGCCAGCATCTCGAGCTCACCCGCACCCTGGCCCGGCGCTTCAACGCCCGCTACGGGGAGGTCTTCACGGTGCCGTCGTCCGCGGTGCCGCCGGCGGCCGCGCGGCTGCGGGACCTGCGGGTGCCGGCGGCGAAGATGGGCAAGTCGTCCGGCGGGACGGGGATCATCCACCTGCTCGACGACCCGGTCAGGATCGCTGCGACGGTGCGCGCGGCCGTGACCGACCTCGACCCGGCACTGTCGTACGACCCGGAGCTGCGTCCCGGGGTGGCGAACCTCGCCGACCTGCTCGGCGCCCTCACCGGCCGCCCGCCGGCGGTGGCGCTCGCCGGACTGCGGGGGGCCGGCGCGCTGAAGGCGGCAGTGACCGAGGCGCTCGTCGAGATCCTGCGGCCGGTACGCGAGCGTTACGCCGAGATCGTGGCAGACCCGGGCACCCTCGACCGCCGCCTGGCCGAGGGAGCAGCGGCGGCCGCCGAGCTCGCAGCGCCCACCCTCGCCGCCGCCCGCCACGCGGTCGGCCTCCTCCCCCGCCCCTGACCCCCATCTCGGGAACCACCAAGCTGTCCAACTTGTCCCGTCCGCTCCCTTGACTGCGAATTGTCCGGTTTCTAAGGTCAATGCATCAGTCCAGCAACCCGGCCGAAACCTTCGGGGGGTAGCTCAGTGATCCATTCCAGCTGCTCTCCGGCAGCCATCCGTCCCGCAGAGCAGCAGGCGACGTAAGGCTCCACGCCGCATCCGCGCCATTCGTCGTGTCCGCCACGACCACGTCCCGGACCGGCCCGGTTCCGGGTCGATCGTCGGCGCGCGCATATCAGCACTTCTCAAGGGGGAGAAGCCATGCAGGTCCGCAGGAGCTTGATCACAACTGGTCTCACCGTCGCCGTCACCGCCGCGGTCACGGCCACGCTGACCACGAGCGTCGGCGCGAGCGCCACACCCGCCGCCCTCCCGGCTGCCGCCGCCCCAGCGGCTGCCGGGGCCGCGCCGGCGGGGCACGTGCCGGATCCCACCACCGCCACTCTGCGGCAGCTCGCGCGGCACACGAAGTTGCGGATCGGCACCGCGGTCGACACGAACGCGCTGGCGAACGACGCCACGTATCGGCGCATGGTTGCCGAGCAGTTCTCGACGGTCACCCCCGAGAACGTCATGAAGTGGGAGGTCGTGGAGCCCCAGCGCGGGCAGTACGACTTCTCCGCGGCGGATCAGCTCGTCCGGTTCGCCCGGGCGCACGGGCAGAAGGTGCGCGGCCACACCCTCGTCTGGCACAACCAGCTGCCCGCATGGCTCACCTCCGGCACCTGGACGCCGGCTCAGCTGCGCGCCATTCTCAAGCAGCACATCTTCACCGAGATGAGGCATTTCCGCGGGCAGATCTGGGCCTGGGACGTCGTCAACGAGGCGTTCAACGACGACGGCACCCTGCGCAGCGACATCTGGTTGCAGAACCTCGGCCCCGGCTACATCGCTGACGCGTTCCGCTGGGCGCACCAGGCCGACCCGAAGGCGATTCTGTTCTACAACGACTACAACATCGAGGGAGTCAACGCCAAGAGCACCGCGGTCTACGACCTCGTCAAGCGCCTGCGCGCCCAGGGCGTGCCGATCCAGGGCGTCGGCGCGCAGGGGCACCTGGACACCCAGTACCCCTTCCCGAACGACATGCTCCAGAACCTGCGGCGTTTCGGTGCCATCGGCGTCGACACCGCGGTCACGGAGGCCGACGTGCGCAGCGTCCTGCCGGTCGACCCCGCCGAGGTGAACGCCCAGGCTCAGGGCTTCAGCCTCATGCTGCAGAGCTGCCTGCTCGTGCGCAGCTGCATCTCCTACACGCTCTGGGGATTCACGGACAAGTACAACTGGGTGCCGGGGGTGTTCAAGGGCGAGGGGTACGCCACGCCGTTCGACGAGAACTTCAACCCCAAGCCGGCATATGACACCATGCGCCGCGATCTCGCTCTCGCTCCGTCGCTGCGGTCCCGCGGCGTACGCGGACATCACTGATCCCGGACATCACTGATCGGTAGGCAACGATCAAGGAAAAGTTGGGGATCATGCCCTTGCCATGATCCCCAACTTTTCCTTGATCGTTGCTTTGGGGGTCAGCGCTTGCCCACGAACCAGGCCCGCAGCGTTTCGATGCGCGCCCGCAGCTGATCCGCGGACGCCTTGGCCACCTCCGGGCCGCCGCAGGTGGAGCGGAGCTGGGCGTGCACGGTGGCGTGCGGCTCGCTGGTCCGGCGCGCCCATGCGCCGACCAGGCTGTGCAACTCCTTGCGCAGCGCCGCCATCTCGCGGTGCGCGGCGACCGGCACGACCTCCGCCGCATCCCGGGCCGGGGCTCGCTTGGAGCGCGCGGCCAGCTGCTCGGCCTGCCGCTGCCGCAGCAGCGTCGTCACCTGCTCCGGCTCGAGCAGACCGGGGATCCCGAGGAAGTCCAGCTCCTCGGCGCTGCCGACCTCGGCCTCGGTGCCGAACTCCTGGGAGTCGAAGAGCACCCGGTCGAAGGTCGCCTGCGCCTCGAGCGCCTCGAAGCCGGGCCCGAGGGTGTCGGAGGCCTTCTCCTCACGGTTGGCCTCCGCGAGCAGCCCCTCCTCGGGGCTCCACTGCGGGTCGTCGCCGTCCTTCTTCGGCTTGTCCAGCGCATGGTCGCGCTCGACCTCGAGCTCGGCCGCGAGGTTCAGCAGCACGGGGACACTGGGCACGAAGATCGAGGCGGTCTCACCGCGCCGCCGGGCCCGGACGAAGCGGCCCACCGCCTGGGCGAAGAACAGCGGTGTCGACGTCGACGTGGCGTAGACCCCGACCGCGAGCCGGGGCACGTCGACGCCCTCGGACACCATCCGGACGGCGACCATCCAGCGATGTGTGCCCTCGGCGAACTCCTCGATGCGGTCCGACGCGGTGTCGTCGTCGGAGAGGACGACGACAGCCGGCTCGCCGGTCAGTTGCCGCAGCAGCGCGGCGTAGGCGCGCGCGGTCTCCTGGTCGGTGGCGATGACGAGACCGCCTGCGTCCGGCACACCCCGGCGGACCTCCGTGAGGCGCTTGTCCGCGGCAGCCAGCACGGACGGGATCCACTCGCCCTTGGGGTCCAGCGCGGTGCGCCAGGCCTGGCCGATCATGTCCTTGGTCAGCGGCTCGCCCAGCCGAGCCGCGACCTCGTCGCCCGCCTTCGTCCGCCAGCGCATCGCGCCGGAGTAGGACAGGAAGATCACGGGACGGACGACGCCGTCCCGCAGCGCCTCGCCGTACCCGTAGCTGTGGTCGGCCCGCGACCGGCGGATGCCGTCCGCACCGGCCTCGTACTGCACGAAGGGGATCGGGCTCGTGTCGGAGCGGAACGGGGTCCCGGTGAGGGCGAGCCGCCGGGCAGCAGGCTCGAAGGCCTCGCGCACCGCGTCACCCCAGGACAGGGCGTCGCCGCCGTGGTGGATCTCGTCGAGGATCACCAGCGTCCGGGCGGCCTCGGTGCGGGCCCGGTGCAGGGCGGGCTTCGTCGCGACCTGGGCGTAGGTGACGGCGACCCCGTCGAACTCCCGCCCGTGCGCGCCCTGGCTGTTCTTGAACGTGGGGTCGAGCTTGACGCCGACCCGTGCCGCCGCGTCAGCCCACTGCCGCTTCAGGTGCTCGGTGGGACAGACCACGGTGACCCGCTGCACCGTCCCGCGCTCCAGCAGCTCGGTCGCCACCCGGAGGGCGAACGTCGTCTTGCCGGCGCCGGGCGTCGCGACCGCCAGGAAGTCCTGCGGCGTCGACCGAAGGTACGCCGACAGCGCCTCCTGCTGCCAGGCCCGCAGCTTGGACGCCGTGCCCCAGGGCGCCCGCTCCGGGAACGCCGGCGGCAGGTGCGCCGCGACCGAGGCACTGGCGTGCCTCGGCGGATGGGACGGCCCGTGCACTGCCCCCGCTGCCCCACTGCTCACGGGGTCAAGACGCTAACCGATGCGGCGGCGCGACGTGCCGGGGTCCGGCATCCACACCCGGCGACCTCGGGTGTGCTACCGCGCCGCCGCACCAGCTGTCAGCGGTGCAGGTCGTAGCGGTCGAGCTCCATGACCTTCGTCCACGCGGCCACGAAGTCGCGGACGAACTTCTCCTTTGCGTCGTCCGCCGCGTACACCTCGGCGAGGGCCCGCAGCTGCGAGTTCGCGCCGAAGACGAGGTCGACGGCCGTGGCCGTCCACTTCGTCTCGCCGGTCGCGCGGTCCCGCCCCTCGTAGACGTTCTCCGTCGACCCCGACACCGACCACTCGGTGCCCATGTCGAGGAGGTTGACGAAGAAGTCGTTCGTCAGCGTCCCAGGGCGGTCGGTGAAGACACCGAGCGGCGTCCCGCGGTAGGTGGCACCCAGCGCCCGGAGGCCACCCATCAAGGCCGTCATCTCGGGCGCGGACAGGCGCAGCATGTAGGCCCGGTCCACGAGCAGGGTCTCCGGCGAGAGCTTCTCCCCGGCTCGCAGGTAGTTCCGGAAACCGTCGGCCCGCGGCTCGAGCACCCGGAAGGACTCGACGTCGGTCTGCTCCTGGGTGGCGTCCGTCCGGCCCGGAGTGAACGGCACGGCAACGGCGAACCCGGCGTCCGCGGCGGCCTTCTCGATGGCGGCCGACCCGGCCAGGACGATGAGGTCGGCCAGCGAGACGCGCGTGCCGCCGTCCTGGCGGCCGTTGAAGTCCTGCTGGATCCCTGCCAGGGTTCCCAGCACGTCGGCGACCCCGGCGTTGACCTCCCAGTCCTTCTGCGGCGCGAGGCGGATGCGGGCGCCGTTGGCCCCGCCACGCTTGTCGGTGCCGCGGAAGCTCGCGGCGGAGGCCCACGCCGTCCGGACCAGGTCGGGGACGGACACCCCCGAGGCGAGGATCTGCTCCTTGAGGGCGGCGACGTCCTGCTCCCCGACGAGCTCGTGGTCGACCGGGGGCACCGGGTCCTGCCAGAGCTGCGGCTCCGGGACCCAGGGGCCGAGGTAGCGCGCCACCGGCCCCATGTCGCGGTGCAGCAGCTTGTACCAGGCCCGCGCGAAGGCGTCGGCGAACTCGTCGGGGTGCTCGAGGAAGTGCCGGCCGATCCGTTCGTAGACGGGGTCGACGCGCAGCGCCAGGTCCGAGGTCAGCATCGTCGGCTTGCGGCTCGGCTGGTTGGTCTCGGGGTCCGGGATGATGTCCGGGGCGTCCTTCGCCACCCACTGCTTGGCGCCGGCGGGGCTCTCGGTCAGCTCCCACTCCCACCCGAACAGGAGTTCCAGGTAGCTGTTGTCCCAGCGGGTCGGCGTCGGGGTCCAGGTGACCTCCAGACCGCTGGTGATCGTGTCCCTGCCCTTGCCGCTGCCGAACCGGTTCTTCCAGCCGAGGCCCTGCTGCTCGAGCGGAGCGCCCTCGGGCTCGGGGCCGACGTACTCCTCGGCGGGGGCCGCACCGTGCGTCTTGCCGAAGGTGTGGCCACCGGCGATGAGCGCGAACGTCTCCTCGTCGTTCATCGCCATCCGGCGGAACGTCTCGCGGATGTCGCGGGCCGAGCCGAGCGCGTCGGGGTGCCCGTTCGGGCCCTCGGGGTTGACGTAGATGAGGCCCATCTGGACGGCGCCCAGATTCTCCGAGAGCTCGCGGTCACCGCTGTAGCGCTCGTCACCGAGCCAGGTGTCCTCGGGGCCCCAGAACATCTCCTCCGGCTCCCAGATGTCGTCGCGCCCGAAACCGAAGCCGAAGGTCGGCAGCCCCATCGACTCGATCGCGCAGTTCCCGGCGAAGACGAGCAGGTCCGCCCAGGAGATCTTCCGGCCGTACTTCTGCTTGATCGGCCAGAGCAGGCGGCGCGCCTTGTCCAGGCTGGCGTTGTCGGGCCAGCTGTTGAGGGGAGCGAAGCGCTGCGCACCCTGGCCCCCGCCACCCCGGCCGTCGGCGATCCGGTACGTGCCCGCGGAGTGCCAGCTCATCCGGATGAAGAGGCCGCCGTAGTGGCCGAAGTCCGCCGGCCACCAGTCCTGCGAGGTCGTCATGAGCTCGAAGAGGTCACGCTTGAGCGCCTCGACGTCGAGCGTCGCGAACTCGGCCGCGTAGTCGAAGTCCTCGCCCATCGGATTCGATCGCGGCGAGTGCCGGTGCAGCACGGACAGGTCGGGCTGGTTCGGCCACCAGTCCTGGTTCGTCCGCGGCCTGTGCGGAGTCGGCGTCGGCGCGGGCATCCCCGGGTTCTCGCTCTCGCTGACGCTCTCGGTCGCGCCCTTCGTCGTCTCCTTGGTGCTCTCAGACACGTCGGCTTGTCTCCTCTTCACGTCCGGTTCGAACAGCTGGCGACAGCTGTCGAGCCTTGTCCACGTTCACCGCCTTCGCACCCTAACGCGGGCCACCCGTGTGGACCGATGCCTCCTCCGAGGAGGCAGTGAACCCTTCATCGGGCAGGGAGGCGGGCGGGTCTCACCCGCCGGGCGACGACCGACGCCGTCAGGCCGGCGACGCCGAGCACCCCCCAGACCAGCACGTAGGGGGTGGCCTGCGCGGCGGCGGCGTGGGCGGCGGAGAACAGGGCGCCGGCCACGCCGATGCCCAGCAGGCTGCCGAGGGCGTCGCCGAGCTGCAGCGCGGACGAGCTGCGGCCTTCCTCCCCCGCAGGCGACAGCCGCAGCATGAGGACGTTCATGGTCGACATGCCCGTCCCCATGCCCGTGGCGGCGATGATCCAGGCGACCGGCACGAGCCATGCGGGCACGGCACCGACCGGCGTCACCGCCAGCCCGAGCACTCCCAGCCCGAGGACGGCAGCGGCGAGCGAGAGCAAGGTCGTCCGCTCCAGCGACACCCGCTCGGTGCCCTGCAGCCAGGAGCCCAGCGACCAACCCAGCGTCCCGGTGGTGAGGGCGGCACCTGCGAGCGCCGGCGTGACGCCCCGGTGCGCGATGAGCATGAGCGGGACGAAGGCCTCGGTGCCGGCGAACGTCCCGGTGAACAGCCCCCGGACGGCGACCAGCGCCGGCAGCCCGCGGCGCAGCCGCAGGGCGCCGGGCGGCACCAGCCCGGGCAGCGCGACGACCACCAGCAGGCCGCCGGCCGGCACGAGCCCCCACGCCCAGGGGGCACCCGCGTCGACGCCCATCTGGAGCGCGAGCGCGCCGCCGGCCAGCAGCACCCCGCGGCCGAGCCGGCCGTCGACGATCCGGTGGCGCTCGCCGTCCTGCGCCCCGACCGACCGCAGGCGGGGCAGGAGCACAGGAACGAGCGGGGCGGCGAACGGCAGGACGCCGAGGAACACGGCCCGCCACGACACCTGCGTCGCGAGCCAGCCGGCGACGGCGGGCCCGACGATCCCCGGCAGCACCCAGGCTGCCGACAACGCGCCGAAGAGGCGCGGCTGGAGCTCCTGCGGGTACACGTCGGCGACCACGACGTAGATCGAGACGCTGAGGAGCCCCCCGCCGAGGCCGGACACGGCCCGGCCGGCGAGCA
The DNA here is from genome assembly GCA_963786765.1 of uncultured Actinomycetota bacterium. Taxonomy (GTDB): domain Bacteria; phylum Actinomycetota; class Actinomycetes; order Actinomycetales; family Kineosporiaceae; genus DATKNA01. The sequence continues at coordinate 115,784 of CAWBAJ010000015.1, forward strand.
GCACAGGGAAGGCGGTCGCGGTCCCTGCCACGAGCAGGCCCGCGGTGAACAGGGCGAGGGCCGCGAGGACGGGCGCCCGCGGACCGCGGGCGTCCGTCCAGCCGCCTGCGACCACGACACCGATGAGAGAGGTGGCGAAGTACGAGGCGAACGCGAGGCCGTACGAGCCGACGCCGCCGAGGGCCGTCGCTGCCACCGGCATCGCGGTCGCAGTGGCGAGCGCCTCGAAGGCGATCAGCGAGATCAGGGTGAGGATCGCGACCGTGGTGACGCGATACGCGGGCCCGAGGACGCGCTCGGGCCCGCCGGCCTTCTCGGTCCCCGTCGGCGCGGGAGACGGGGTGGAGGCGGGTGTGGAAGCGGGCGTCGTCGTCAGTCGGACGACCCGCCCTCGTCGTCGCCCTTCCCGGGGCGCAGGCCGTCGTAGATCTCCTTGCAGACCGGGCACACCGGGAACTTGTTCGGGTCGCGGCCCGGCACCCACACCTTCCCGCAGAGCGCCACCACCGGTTCGCCGGTCAGCGCCGACTCGAGGATCTTCTCCTTGCGCACGTAGTGCGCGAAGCGTTCGTGGTCACCCGGCTCGACGGGCTGCTCGACGAGCTCGCGCTCGAGCACCCCGGTCGCGCCGCCCTGTGTCGATTCAGAGGGCGACGACAGCGGCGACGACAGCGGCGCGGGCTCCGGCGGCAGGGTGCTCATGGCAGGCAAGTCTACGGACCCCCGCGGACACACCCTCTAGTTCTGTTCGGGGTCGTCGGGATAGGTGGACACGAAGGCCAGGTCCCCCCGCTGCCGGCGCAGCACGTGACGCCACAGGTCGTCGGGGTCGTCGGAGAACGCGTCCCGCGCCTCCGCATCGACGACGTACCAGGCGCCCTCCGCGATCTCCTGCTCGAGCTGGCCCTTGGACCAGCCCGCGTACCCGGCGAAGATGCGCAGCCCCGCGACGCCACCGGCCACGACCTCCGGCGGCGTGTCCAGGTCGACCAGCCCGAGCGACCCGAGGATGCGCCGCACGCCCACCGGCTCCTCGTCGTCCCCGGGGACGGCCACGACGCCGAGCGCCGAGTCGAGCGCGACCGGCCCGCCCCGGAACAGCCGGCCGGGGTTCGTCGCGTACGGCTGCCACGCCGGCAGGACCGCGGACACGTCGACCTCCAGCGGGCGGTTGACGACCACCCCCAGGGCGCCGTCGTCCCCGTGGTCGAGGAGCAGCACCACGCTGCGGCGGAAGTTCGCGTCGACCAGGAGCGGGCTCGCCACCAGCAGGCGACCGGTCAACGCCGACATGCCCCCATGATGGCGGGCGGCCCGGACCGGTGCCGCCGCAGGGTCAGCGCGCGAGGTGCCAGTCCGTCGGCATCTCGGGGCCGGCCGCCTCGACGAGGTGCCCGGCCGGGTCGCCGCCGCCGCCGGCGATGTCGTGGCCGGCGATGTCGTGGCCGGCGATGTCGTGGACGGGACCGCGCCCGCCCTCTGCCGGCGTGTGCGCACCGCTTGCCGCGCGGGCGGCCCGCTCGACGGCCCCCGCGACCACGCGGGTGACGTCGGGGTGGAACACGCTGGGCACGATGTAGGCAGGGTTGAGCTCGTCGTCGGCGACCACGGCGGCGAGGGCCCGGGCGGCGGCGAGCAGCATCCCGGTGTCGATAGTCCGGGACTGGGCGTCGAGCAGGCCCCGGAAGACGCCCGGGAACGCCAGCACGTTGTTGATCTGGTTGGTGAAGTCGGACCGCCCCGTCGCGACGACCGCGGCGTACCGGGCGGCCGCGACCGGGTCGACCTCGGGATCGGGGTTGGCGAGCGCGAACACCACCGCGTCCGGCGCCATGGTGGCGATGTCGTCGCCGGTGAGGATGTCCGGCGCGGACAGGCCCACGAACACGTCGGCGTCCGCCATGGCCTCGCGCAGCGTCCCGGTGATCCCGCGGGCGTTCGTGTTCTCCGCCGTCCAGGCCAGGGACGCCGGCAGCCCCGGGCGTCCCCGGTGCACGACGCCGTCGACGTCCGCGACGACGACGTCTCCCCGGCCGGAACCCGCCCCCGCCGCGAGCAGGAGCTTGAGGACGGCGGTGCCTGCAGCGCCCGCACCCGACATGACCACCCGGACGTCGGGCAGCGTCTTGCCGACCACCTTCAGGGCGTTGGTCAGCGCGGCGAGCGTGACGATCGCGGTGCCGTGCTGGTCGTCGTGGAAGACGGGGATGTCGAGGGCCTCCCGCAGCCGGGCCTCGATCTCGAAGCACCGCGGCGCCGAGATGTCCTCGAGGTTGATGCCCGCGAACACCGGCGCGAGGTGCGTCACGGTCCGCACGATCTCGTCGGCGTCCTGGGTGTCGAGGCAGATCGGGAAGGCGTCGATCCCGGCGAACCGCTTGAACAGTGCGGCCTTCCCCTCCATCACCGGCAGCGCCGCGAGCGGGCCCAGGTTGCCCAGGCCGAGCACGGCGGAGCCGTCGGTGACGACGGCGACGGTGTTGCGCTTGATGGTGAGCCGGCGGGCGTCCCCGGGGTCGGCGGCGATCGCCTGGCAGATCCGCGCGACGCCGGGGGTGTAGACCAGCGAGAGGTCGTCCCGGTTGCGGATCGGCACCTTGCTCTCGATCCGCAGCTTACCCCCAGGTGCATGAGGAACGTGCGGTCCGAGACGCGCTCGACGACGACGCCCTCGACGCCGCGGACAGCGGCCACGATCGTCTCCGCGTGCTCGCTGCCGCGTGTCGCACAGGTCACGTCCACGCGCACGCGGTCCGCCCCGGACGCGGTCACGTCGAGCGCGGTCACCACCCCGCCGCCCGCCTCGATCAGTCCGGTCAGCTCGCTGACGGCCCGGGGACGTGCGGGGAGCTCGAGCCGGATGGTGATGGAGGACGAGACGCTAGCGCCGTTGGCCATGGCGCCATCCTGCCGTCCTCCGGCTGCGCCGCGCCGGTACCAGGCCTCGGACGCCGACAGCGCCGCGGCCACGAGAACGGCGGCCACCACGCCGTCCAGCCACCAGTGGTTCGCCGTCACGACCACGGCGGTGACCGTGAGCGCCAGGTGGACGACACCGAGGCCGCGCAGGAGCGGGCCACCGGCACGCCAGAGGAAGACGGCGACGATCGTGGCCCACGCCACGTGCACCGACGGCATCGCGGAGAGCTGGTTGGACAGGCCGGTCCCGTAGGGGCCGTAGACGGACTCGCCGCGGACGAGGGCGGTGTCGACGAAGCCGAGACCGGGCAGCAGCCGGGGCGGTGCGACCGGCACGACCTGCACCAGCAGGCAGGCCAGCGTGGCGAGCACGACGGTGAGGCGCAGCGACGGGTACTGCGACCTGCGCCACCACCAGACGGCCACGAGGAAGACCGCCATCCCGGTGAGGTGGGCGAATTCGTAGTAGCGGTCGGCGGCGGCGACCAGCGCGGGATGGGGCAGGACGAGCCGTTGCAGGTCCACCTCGCTCCACAGGTGCGCCCATCGCTCGACCTGCCAGATGGCCCGGCCCCGCTCGAGCGCGCCGCCGGCGCGGGTGAGGACCGAGCCCCCGACGAGCTGCCACACGGCGAGGAGCGCCATCACGAGGGCGAACTCGCGGCCGAAGGCGGCCAGCGTCCGCAGCCGCGGGCGCGGAGAGCGCCGGAACGCGGCGTACACCAGCAGCAGCGCGAGGGCCGTCGCCACCGACAGCTGCCACTGGGGGTGCAGTTCGGGGACGGCGGCATGCACGGCGGCATGGTGACACGAGCCGCCGCCCCGGCGGGCGCCGGGCCGGTCAGCCGATCGCGGGAGGGCCCGACTGCCCCGCGGCGTAGAACACGACCGCGACGGCGACCACGCCGAGGACGAGCCCGAGCCACAGCAGCCCCGACAGCCGGGCGCCGGGGATGCCGCGGGCACGCCTGCGGCCTCTGACGATCCCGACGGCGGCGACGACGACGGCCACCACCCCGAGCAGGGGGACGAAGAGGCCGAGCACCCCGAGGACGGCGCTCCAGGTGCCGGCCCGGGTCCCGAACACGGGCGGGTGCTGCGCGAGCTGCCCGAGCGCGAGCCGGGCCTGGGCGAGCGACTCGCGGCTGCGAGCCACGCCGACCTTGTCCCCCTCGGTGAGGGCGACGGCGAGGTCGGCCTGCGCCCGCTGCAAGCGGCGCACTGCGCGAGCCCCGGAGCGCCCGCCGGTGGATCGGGCGGCGCGGCGGGCGCGGGCACGGGAGCGACGGTCGGCGAGCGCGGCGATCTCGCCCTCCGTGGCGACGAGCGGGTTGCCGACGGCGGCCAGGGCGGGCAGGAAGACGCCGCTGTCGGCACGTTGCGCCCGCTGCAGCAGCGCCAGCAGGAGCAGCAGGGCCGGCAGGCCCTTGACGACGACGAGGCGCCAGTCGGTGGTGTCGACGAGCAGCGGGGAGTTCCACAGGAAGTGCAGCGACCAGGCGGCGGCGAATCCCGCGACGACGACCGCCGCGCGCCGGGCCAGGGACCACCGCGGCCGGGTCAGGGCGTACCCGAGACCGAGTCCGAACAGGCCGGTGTACACGGCGTGGGTCCACAGTCCGCCCATGAGGCCGCGCAGCAGGAACATCTGGCCGATGGCGGCCGCCGGGTCCTGGCCGACGGCCATCACGTTCGCGGTGTAGACGACGTCCTCGACAACCTGGAAGCCGAGCCCGACGACGGCGCCCAGGATGAACCCGTCGACCGGCGAGCGCATCCGCCGGGTGGCGAGCAGCGTGGCCACGATGACGCCGAGCCCCTTGAGGAGCTCCTCGTTCGTGGGCCCCGCGATGGCCGCGCCCCAGCGGGCGGTGACGTCGGCCCCCTCGGTGGTGGTGAGGATCGACTGGACGGCCTCGTTGGCCGTGAGCGCGAGGCCGGTCGCGACCAGGCCACCCCAGACGGCGGCGAAGGCGACGAGCCAGGCCGGCTCACGCTCGAAGTAGTCCACGGCGAGGATGGCCGCGAGCAGCGGGAGCGCGTAGAGCCCCCAGACGAGCAGGGTGAGCACCCCGTACCGGGGTTCCTCCTGCACGAGGCGCTGCAGCACCACGCTCGAGCGCGGCACGGAGACGAGAGCGAGCACGAGGACGGCGAGCAGCAGCGGCTGGCGGGTGGCGTACCACTGCGGCAGCAGGCTCGGCGCCCGCACCGGCCGGCCGCCGGGGGCGGGCTCGGCGACGGCGCTCACGACGACCCCGCTCGGACGAGGCGGATACCGGTGACCATGCCGAGGATCTCGTCCGAGAGGGACGCGAACGTGGTGGCCGGCGCGAGCACCTGCACGGTGGCCTCCCCCTGGGGCGAGCGGACCAGCGCGATGGCCCCGGTGCTGCCGGGGGCGGCGAACGGGGCGAGGTAGCCCTGGTCGCCGGACGGGGTGGTGAACTCGCGGACCCCGCCGAAGGACCGAGCCGTCGGGAGGGCCTGCTCCGTACTGGCCGCGAGGGCCGACATGTCCTGCTTCGGGTCGGCCCGCGGGGCGCCGGCGACCCAGTGGACGACCATCCGGGCGCCGGCTCGGGTCAGCAGTACGCCGGTCGTGTCGCGGTCCTCGACGGCCCAGCCGGCAGCCGGCACCACCGCGGCCTGCCCGATCCGGATCGCTCCGGGAGGCGTGACCCGGCGCGCCGACACCGCGGCGGCCACCGGAGTGAGCAGCGCGATGCCGAGGCCGACGGCGAGCACCAGAACGGCGGCGATCGCGCTCTGGCGCAGGGTCAGCGGGACGGGCCCCCCGGGCAGGCGCGCCGGCCGCGGCGCCCCGGGCGGCGCTTCCAGGGCTTCGTGCACGCGGGCACGCTAACCCGGCGTCCCGGCCCCGGCAGGGCCACGCGAGCCGCCCGGGCGCGGCTCAGCGGAGGGTCGCCGCGTGGTCGGGCACGTGCTGGAACAGCTCGCGGGGTGGGCGCTGGTAGTCCTCGGCGGGTGGGCGGGGGGGCAGGTGCAGCTTGGCGGTCTCGATCGGCTGGTAGGGCACCGACGAGAGCAGGTGGGCGATCATGTTCAGTCGCGCCGCGCGCTTGTCGTCCGCCTCCACCACCCACCAGGGCGCTTCCGGGATGTCGGTGTGCACGAACATCTCGTCCTTGGCGCGCGAGAACTCCACCCACTTGTCGCGGGTCAGCAGGTCGTTCTCGGAGAACTTCCACGCGGTCAGCGGGTCGGACAGGCGCCGCCTGAAGCGCCGCTCCTGTTCCTCGTCGCTGACGGAGAACCAGTACTTGCGCAGGAGGATGCCGTCCTCGACGAGCAGGCGCTCGAAGGTCGGGCACTGGTGCAGGAACCGGCGGTACTCCTGCGGGGTGCAGTACCCCATCACCCGCTCGACGCCGGCGCGGTTGTACCAGGACCGGTCGAACAAGGCTATCTCGCCGGGGGCCGGCAACTGCTCGACGTACCGCTGGAAGTACCACTGCCCCCGCTCCCGCTCCGTGGGCGCAGGCAGCGCGACGATGCGGGCCACGCGCGGGTTCAGGTACTCCGTGATCCGCTTGATGGTCCCGCCCTTGCCCGCGGCGTCCCGGCCCTCGAAGACGACCACCAGGCGCTGCCTGGTCGCGGTCACCCACTGCTGCAGGGCGACCAGCTCAGTCTGCAGCCGCAGGAGCTCGGCCTCGTAGGTCTCGCGCGGTACCCGGCCGCTCTTAGTCAGGCCGCCGCCGCCCTTGGTCCCGCCGCCGCCCTTGGTCATGCCGTCACCACCTCCTCGACCGAGGTGGTGAACTCGGCGAGCGCGTCCGGCAGCGGCTCCCGGCCGATCCCGGGGCCGGAAGGAACGGCCAGATGCCCGTCCTCCAGCTCGAAGGGCTCGGTGAGGTCCGTGGCGTAGTACCGGCGCGAGGCCGAGGTGTCGCCGGGCAGCACGAAGTTCGGCAGGGCCGCGAGCGCCACGTTGGCGGCCCTGCCGATCCCGGTCTCGAGCATGCCGCCGCACCAGACGGGGATCCCGTTGGCCGCGCACACGTCGTGCACGCGGCGGGCCTCGAGGTAGCCGCCGACCCGTCCCGCCTTGATGTTGACGATCGAGCAGGCGCCGAGCGCGATCGCGTCCGCGGCGGCCCGGGCGGAGACGATCGACTCGTCGAGACAGACCGGCGTCCGCAGCTGCCGGGCGAGCGCGGCGTGGCCGCGGACGTCGTCCTCGGGCAGCGGCTGCTCGATCAGGAGCAGGCCGAAGTCGTCGAGCCGGGCGAGGTGGCGCGCGTCCGCAAGGCGGTACGCGGTGTTGGCGTCGACCTGCAGCAGCACCTCGTCGCCGAAGCGCTCGCGGACGGCGCGCACGGGCTCGACGTCCCAGCCGGGCTCGATCTTGAGCTTGATCCGCAGGTAGCCCTCGCCGAGGTAGCCCTCGACGGCGTCGAGCAGCTCCGGCACCGAGGGGTGGATGCCGACGCTGACCCCCGCGGGCACCCGGTCGGCCACCGCGCCGAGGGAGTCGGCGAGGGACAGGCCGGCGGCGCGCAGTTCGGCGTCCAGGACCGCTGCCTCCAGGGCGGCCTTCGCCATCGGGTGGCCCTTGACGGCCTCGAGCAGGGGCCCGAGCCGCGCCGCGGTGACCCGCTCGCCCCGGCCCTGCGCCGCCCCGACCCGGGGCAGCAGGTGCTCGCGGAGCACGTGCTGGGCGCCGTCGGCGTACTCGGAGGAGTAGGTCGGCTCACTGTCGGCGACGCACTCGCCCCAGCCGGTCGCCGCGGCGGTGTCGACACGGACGAGCAGCACGTCCCGGGCCGTCGACGTGCCGAACGACGTCCGGAACGGGGACACCAGCGGCAGCCGCAGGCGCCTGAGCTCGACCCGCTCGATCCGTGCGGCCGCCGTCCTGCCGATGCTCGCCTCCGTGCTCGTATGGGTCACGAGGTCAACGTACCCGGCAGCCTCTTGGCAGCCCTTGCGCTGAAGTGCGCCGTTCGCATGCTCACCGAGCGGGCGCAGTTCGACGGGGAGGGCCGTTCGGGACCGAGAAGCGGGCGGAACGCGAGTGACGTCGGCCACGAGCCCGCGTGCCGCGATGATTCGGGGTGCCCCATGCCGCTCTCCTTGCCGTGACACCCCGGCTTTTCGCTCGCCAACCGGAAGGAACGCAGGCGATGAGTCCGGGTACGGGACGAAGTCCGGGACAGCCGCAGCAAGGGCGGCTCCAGGCGACGTCGAACATCACGGGGACGCGAACGTGCTCTGGAGGCACAGTTGCGTCCCTCGTGATGTTCAACGTGCGCAGCGCAGCTCAGTGCGGCACGCGCAGCGCAGGCGCCTCACGCGGGGGCGGCCGGGGAGGAGCGCGGTGCGGGGACGCGGCAGCGGACGGTCGTCCCGGCGCTGGCGCGTCCCGTCAGCTCGAGGGTGCCGCCGACCGCTTCCGCGCGCTCGCGCATCGTGTGCAGTCCGAGGTGCCCGGGGTGCGCGACCCCGTCGAAACCACGGCCGTCGTCCGTCACGCACACCTCGACGAAGCCGTCCACGACCGTGATCGCCACCCCCAGCGTGGTCGCCTCGGCGTGCTTCACGGCGTTGTTGAGCGCCTCGAGCGCGAGCCGGTACAGGTGCTCCTCGGCGTCCACCGAAAGGGGCAGGCGCTCGGCGGGTCCCTCGATCGTCACGACGAGCCCGGTGCGTGCTTGGATCGCCGTGGCCTGACGTCTCAGGGCAGCCACGAGCCCCTCCTCGGCCAGCGCCTCCGGCCGCATCTCGAAGATGAGAGCCCGCATCTCCGCCAGGGCGGCCGCGACGAGGTCGCGGAGCACCGCGAGCTCCTGGGCGAGGCCCGGCACGTCCGCGCCCGATCGCTCGAGCACCTTCTGGGCCGTCCTCGTCCGCAACGTCCCGGCGAACAGCGCCTGCGACACGCTGTCGTGCAGCTCCCGCGCGAGCCGGCTGCGCTCGGCCTGCCGCGCCTCCTCGCCGGCCCGCCGGGCCCCCTGCTCGGCCAGCTCGCTCGCCAGCCGGGCCGCCTCGGCCCGGTGCGCCCGCCCCACCTCCGCCGCCAGGACGAGCGCGGCCAGGGCCGCGACGGCCAGGAAGAGCTGGAGGAGCCACAGGGACGCCCGGATGTCCGCGGCTCCGGACGCGGCGAACTGGCCGTGACCGGTGATGGTCGCCGATTCGGCGACGCCGGTCAGGACCAGCACGCCGGCCGTGGCGCCGCGGGTGCCGAAGCGCAGCGCCGCCCACCCGAGGGGGACGAGCACCAGGTAGGCCAGCGGCTGGTCCCAGACGAAGAACACCCCGACGCCGGTGACGAGCAGCGCGACCGCACAGCCTGCCGCCTCCGCCGCCGACCGGGACGCCGGCGGAGACCCCGCGGGACCGAGCCACGCCAGCAGGGCACCGCCGACGATGAGGCACCCGAGAGCGTCGCCGGTCCACCAGCGGGCCGCCGTCTCGAGGTACGGGCTGACGTCGCTCGCGAGCCTCGCGAACGGCGGACCGGTCAGCGTGTCGACGAGCGGGCCCAGCACGACGCCTCCGAGCAGGAAGGCCCCGAGGTCGCGGCCGACGTCGAGCCGCGGCGTCCCCCCGACCATCCGGCGCACGGCGTACGCACCGGCCAGTGGCCCGAGCGTGTTCGAGGCCGCCAGGCCCGCGCCCGTCAGCAGGTTCTCGCCCAGCAGGTCGTGGGAGGCGAGCTCGGCGGTGAACGTCGCGATGGCGACGAGCCGCCAGCGCGACGTCGGCAGGAGCAGTAGCGCCGCGAGCGTGACGCCGTCCGCCGGGAAGAACGACACCCCGGACGACGGCGTGTGGTCGAACTGGTAGACGACGGCAGTGCCGAGAGCGTGGCCCGCGACGACCAGGGCGAACACCGCCGGCGCCACCCACCACGCGGCCGAGGAGGCGCCCTGGCGCTGCGCGGCGGCGTCTTGCCGGTGCATGCGAGCAGCATGGCCGGGCGACACGCCGCTGACAACGGGCCAAAGGTCCTTCGTCCCGCGGTTGCTACGTCATTCGACAGAGACGAACTCGGCGCAAGGACCGGCTACGGCTCCGCCCTCAGACAGACGCGGAGCTCCGACGGCGAGCAGCACGCTGGTCGGCATCGACGAGGCACTCCACCCCGGAGGATCCGATGACCACCGCCCTCACCCCCGCCGCCGGCTCCCCTGCCCGCGCCGCCGCCCGCGTCCTGGGCAGCCTCTACGGGAGCCGGACCTGGCTGCGTACCGTCCACCTTCTCGCCGACCTGGCGATCGGCGTCGTCGCGTTCACCTTGGCGACCACGGCGCTGTCGCTGTCGGTGGGTCTCGCCATCACCCTGGTGGGGCTCCCGCTGCTCGTGGTCACCCTCGTCGGAGCTCGTCAGTACGCGCGCTTCGAACGCGCTCGCGTGCGGTTGCTGCTCGGGGTGCAGGTCCCGGCGCCGTCGTCCCGCGACGGCGGGCTCGCCCCCCACCGCTGGCTCGCGGAGCTGCGGAACCCCGCCGGCTGGAAGGCCCTCGTGCACGCCCTGCTCCTGCTGCCTGTAGGCGTCGTCACGTTCACGGTCGTCATGACCGGGTGGGTGACCGCGTTCGCGCTGCTCGCCACCCCGGTGGCGGCCCCGTGGCTGCCCGGCGACTCGCGGCTGGGATCCCACTCCCTCGACACACCTCTCGGTGCCCTCGCCGCTTTCGCGGCAGGCGCGGTGCTCGCCCGCGGAATGCCCTACGTCGTCCGCGGCCTCGCCGCCCTCGACGTCGCCCTCGCCCGGGTGCTGCTCGGCTGACGCGGGACGCCGCTCTCAGCCGCCGGCCAGCCGCTCCCGCAGCCATGCCTTGTCGTCGGGGCCGCACCACGCGGCCTCGGCGGCGTCGGCGTTCTGCCGCCGCATGTCCTCGACCGTCCAGCCGAAGGCCTCGCAGACGGTGACGTAGTCGGAGGCGAGGTCCGTGCCGCCGATCGCCGGGTCGTCGCTGCCGAGGGACATCCGCAACCCGGCCTCGCGCATCCGGCGGAACGGGTGCTCTGCGAGGGGCCCCGAGTAGTTGTAGTGCGTCGAGAGCCAGGCGTAGGTGAAGGGCACCCGCTCCTCGCGGCACCGCTGCAGCAGCTCGGGGTCGGCGACGACCCCGTAGCCGTGGTCGATCCGCTCGCAGCCGAGCACGTCGAGGCAGGCGCGGATCTCGGCGGCGTCGAAGCGCTCCCCCGCGTGCGCCGTTCGCCGCAGGCCGGCCGCGGCCGCCGCCTCGTAGGCAGACCGGAACAGCAGCGGGGGCCCGGCGAGCTCGTCGCCGTCCATGCCGACGCCGACCACCTCCTCGCAGGGGTGGGCCGCGACCTCCTCGACCATCCGCACTGCCGCCTCCGGCGGGTGCGACCGGTAGATCGACATGATCACCCGTCCGAGCACCCCGTGCTCCCGCGCCTGCGCGATGCCCTCCCGCAGCCCCGCGAGCAGTTCCGTGTACGGGCACGCCGGGTGCACCGTGGGGTTGACGAACATCTCCCGATACACCACGCCGCTCGCGGCCGCGTCCTGGAGCGACTCGAGCGTGATGCGCCGGACGTCGTCCCGGGTCACCACCGCGCGGGAGAGCAGCTCGAACACCCGCAGGAAGCTGTCCATGTCCGAGTAGGCGTAGATCTCCCGCGGGTCGCGGGTGGGCAGCGGGACGCCGTTCGCGTCGGCGAGCTCGATCAGCGTCGCGGGTCGCACGCACCCCTCGAGGTGGCAGTGCAGCTCGACCTTCGCCATCGCCCGCAGCGCCGAGTCGTCGGCCGGCGTCACCCCTCGCCGGCCAGCCAGCGGACGAGCTGGTCGAAGAGGCGCGCGTAGCCGTTCCACGCGAGGAAGGGCGGCGGCGCCCAGTGCGGCGCGATGTCGGAGGTGAACGCGGCCGAGCGGCCCGCGCCGTACTCGCCGACGACGACCAGCGGGCGGCCGGCGCACTCGGCGAGCAGGGAGGCCCCGTCGCGCACGGTCACCTCGTTGAGGCCGAGCAGCTGCGGCCAGGTGCGGTCGAGGCCCTCGACCACCGGGTGGTCCGCGACGACGGTCGGCGCGACGCCCGCCGGCAGTTCGACCCGGTCGTCGACCGGCTGCAGTGTCACCGGCAGGGCGGGCGCCAGCGGCGACGTCCCCCAGCGCCCCTTGGCGTCGATCCCGGTGAACGTGAGGTAGCCGCCGACCATGAGCAGCCCGGCCCCCGCCTCCACCCGCCGCCGGACGAGCTCGGTCTTGTCCGGGCTCGGCTCGGAGCGGTTGAAGGTCTGCGGCGCCAGCTGGAACGTGTTGGCCCCGACGTCGCTGATCACGATCACGTCGAAGGCGTCGAACGCGTCCTCACCGTCCAGGCGGGTGTGCACCTCGTGGGCCGGCACGTACGTGACGTCGTGTCCCGCAGCGCGCAGCGCGGCGATGAAGTCGCCGGCGCCCTCGGTGTACTCCGACGTCGTGAAGGTGTCGAACCCCTTCTGGTGGACGGTGTAGGAGAACCAGGACTCCCCCGCCAGCAGGACTCTGCTCATCGGGCCTCCGCCGCCTCGGCCGGGGTCCCGTCCACCGCGAGCACCGACGTCAGGAACTGCACGAACAGCCCGGCGTCGGCGCCGAAGGCGACGTGGGCGTTCGGCGGCTCGCTGTCGTGCGTCCGGGTGTCGATGACGGTGCGCCCGACAGTGCGGGCGCCTTGGGTCTCGACCCGGACGTGCAGGTGCCGCGTGGTGACGACCTCCGGGTGGATCAGGTAGGCGACGCACAGGGCGTCGTGGACCGGGGCAGCGTCCTCGGCGGCGACGGCGTGGCCGGCGGCGTACGCATTGATCCGCTGCAGAACGAGACGTGCGGCGGCCGGCGCCGGCTGGCGTGCCCAGGGCCTCGAAGGCCTCGCAGTCCGCCCGCGAGACCAGCGCCCGGTGGGTGGCGTCGAGCGGCACCAGGGTGAGCCGCTGCCACGGGGCGGCGAACACGACGTCGGCGGCCTCGGGGTCGGCCCAGATGTTGAACTCGGCGGACGGGGTCTCGTTGCCGTAGTCGTGTCCGCCACCCATGATCACCACCTCGTCCACGGCCTCGGTGATCCTCGGCTCGACCGCGAGCGCCGCAGCGATGTTGCTGAGCGGGCCGACGGGCACCAGCGTCACCGGCGTGGTGACGGCCCGCAGCGTCTCGACCAGGTACTCCACCGCGCTCGTCGGCGACTTCGACGAGTGCGGGTCGGGCAGCGGCAGGGTCAGGCCGTGCATGTCCTTCTCCGATCCCCGCTCGTAGCGCTTGGGCGCGGGGAAGCCGGCGCGGACGATCGGCCGGGCGAGGCCCTCGTGCACGGCCACGTCGGACCGTCCGATGAGGTCGAGCACGCGCAGGGTGTTGTCGGTGCAGTTCTCCACCGGGACGTTGCCGTTCACGGTGGTGACCCCGAGAAGGTCCAGGTCGGGGTGCAGCGCGGCGGCCATCACGGCGACGGCGTCGTCCGTGCCGGTGTCGACGTCCAGGATCAACGGGCGACGGGTCATGCAGACACCTCCGGGACAGTGGTACGGGCACCGGCCGCGGCGGTGAAGAGCGCGGCGGGGTTCGCGGTGAGCAGGCCGGCGGCGACGTCCGCGGCCACGCCGAGGTCGCGCAGCCGGGGCAGGAACGCGGCCGGCACGAAGGCGTAGCCGTTGCCGCCGTTGCGCGTCCACATCCCCTTGAGGAACACGTCGTGCGAGAGCAGCAGCTGGCTCGCGAGCCCGTCGGCGACCAGCCCGGCCACCGCCGCCGCGGTCTCGTGCACGGCGGGCGACTGCCCCTCGCCGGGGAAGTTGTACGGCATGCCGATCATGTCGAACTCGAGCCACACGCCACGGGCCGCGACCTCCCGCTGGTAGCTGCGGTCGTGCCCGGACGGGTCCATGTGGCAGAGCACGACGGCGCGCGGGTCGAGGCCGAGCCCGAGCACGACGTCGAGCACCTCGTGGGCCCGGCGCTGCCAGCCGGGCAGGTGGATGAGCATCGGGACGCCGGTGCGCGGCTGGGCGAGCGCGGCGGCCACCAGGGTGGTGCGCTCGGACGCCGTGAACGACGGGCCGACGCCGATCTCCCCGATGACGCCGGGCCGGACGCGACGCCCGTCGCCGGTCTCGACTCCCTCGACGTGCTCGGCGACGAGCTCGTCCGCGAGCCGCTCGGGGTCGAGCTTCGCGAACGTGTCGTCGTGCCCGTGTGCCAGGCACCAGCCGCTGGCCATCACGATGTTCAGCCCGGTCCGCTCGGCCGTGCGGACCAGCGCCCCCGGACGGCGGCCCGTGCCGGTGGTGTTGTCGACGACAGTGCGCCCCCCGGCCGCGGCGAAGAGGGCCAGCTCGGCGGCCGTGATCTCCTCGTCGTCGAGCCGGCAGTTGTCCCGGTTGCTGTAGGGGTCCTCGCGCAGCAGCCAGGCGTCGGCGGGCGTCACGGGCGCGGCGGCGCGTTCGCGCAGCTCCGGCAGCGTCGCTTCGTGCAGCGCCTCCCCCAGGTCGTTGAAGAGGTGCTCGTGGGTCAGCGTCACCCCCAGCTCCTCGACGGGCACCTCGCCGAGAACGGTGCGCACCACCACCCGCCGATGAGTCGAGAGGGCCATCAGCGCGCCCCCGCCGCGTGCAGCATGCCGACGAACCGGTCGTGGTCGGCGGCGTCGACGACGAGGGTGTTCGGGTCGTTCCCCGTGAGGCCGAGGGCGTCGACCACGGTCATGCCGCGGGTGTGCGTGCCGGCGGTCTCGACGGTGACGAACGCCCGCCGCGTCCTGGTGGCGATCGTCGGGTCGAGGGCGTAGGCCATCGTGACCGGGTCGGGCAGGTCGACGCCGTCGATGTGCGTGACGTCCCGGCAGAACTTCAGCAGCTGGGCCTGGATGTCGGTGCAGAAGGCACCGAGCCGGCCGGTGGCCCGCAGGGCGTCGAGATCCGCCGGGCTCAGGACGGCGTGGTCGCGGGACACGTCCCAGCCGACCATCTCCAGCGGCATTCCCGACGCGAACACCTCTGCGGCGGCCTCGGGGTCGACGTAGATGTTGAACTCGGCCGCGGGCGTGATGTTGCCGGAGTGGTCCCCGGTGCCGCCCATCACGACGACGCGCTGGTAGAGCCGGGCGATGGAGGGGTCCTTGCGCAGGGCCAGGGCGACGTTCGTCAGCGGCCCGAGCGTCACGAGCGTGAGCTCGCCCGGGTACCGGTGGGCGAGCTCGACGAGGACGTCGACCGCGTCCCCCTCGTCCGGTTCGCGCCCGGTGAGCGGCAGGCCGACGTCGCCCATGCCGTCCTCGCCGTGCACGTTCTCGGCGGTGACCGGTCCGTGGTCGTGCACCGGCTCGCCGGCGCCGGCGTACACCGGCGCGGTAGACCCGCACAGCTCCCGGGTGTACAGGGCGGCCTGCAGCCCCCGGTCGAGCGGGACGTTCCCGGCCACCACGGTGATCGCCTCGACGCTGATCGACGGTTCGGTGAGGGCGAGGACGAGCGCGACCGCGTCGTCCGAGGCGGTGTCGGTGTCGATCACGAACCGGCGGGGCATGAGGGACCTCTCTGAAGGGGGCGGACGGAGGGGCGGACGGAAGGGTCAGCGCAAGGTGGCGCCCGCGTCGACGACGAGCTCGACGCCGGTCACGTAGCGGGCCTCATCGGTGCACAGCCAGCGGACGGCGGCCGCGACGTCGCCGGGCGCCATCCGGTGGATGCCCATGGGCAGCTCGAGGGCACCGCCGACCCCGGGCGCGGTGGCCTGCCAGTGCTCCGCGGCGGGGTTCTCGGTCATGTACGTCCCGGTCCCGCCGGGGTGCACGACGTTGACCCGCACGCCGTCGCCCGCGAGCTCGAGGGCGAGGCTCTTGGTGAGGCCGACGAGGCCCGACTTGGCGGCGGCGTAGTGGCCGATGGTCGGCAGCGGCTTCACCGCTGCCGTCGAGCCCATCAGGACGATGGCCCCGCCCCGGCCGCCGGCGAGGATCGCAGGGATGGCGGCCCGGCAGGTGTTCCAGCTGCCGGTCAGGACGACGTCCAGCATCGTGTGCCACTGCTCCTCGGTGGCCTGCCACGTCGTCGTCGGCCAGCTCGCGATCCCCGCGTTGGCGACGAGCACGTCGAGGCGGCCGAAGGCGTCCGTCCCGGCGGCGACGGCCGCGGCGAGGGCGCTGTGGTCGCGCACGTCCGCGGGTACGACGACGGCATGGACGCCGGCGGCCTCGACGAGCTCCCCGGTCCGGTCGAGGTCCGCGGACCCCGCGGTCTCGTAGGTGAGCCCGTCGACCTGGCGGGCGACGTCGGTGAGGACGACGTCCGCGCCGGCCTCGGCCAGCGCGACGGCGACGGCGCGACCGATGCCGCGGGCGGCGCCGGTGACGAGCGCGGCGCGGCCGGCCAGGCTCGCGGTCGGAGCCGTCATCGCGGCACCGCCGGCGTCACGTCTATCGCCGCGTCGCCCGCTGCCAGGAGCAGCTCGACCACCTGGTCGCCGAAGGCCGGGTCGCACTCGAGCACCACCCGGCAGCGCGCGCCGGGCTGCTCGGGGTAGCCCATGTACCGCCCGCGCAGGTCGCAGATCGTCTGGCCGCGGCCGGGCCCGTCCCCGGTGTCCACCCGGGCGTGGACCACGGGCGCGACGTCCGGCACCAGCGTGCCGGCGGCGATCGCGACGGCGAGCAGGTCGTGCATGCAGCTGCGCCGCTCGCCGAAGGCGGTCTCGGCGAAGAAGCCGGCGTAGAGCTCGACGATCCCGGCGACGTAGCGGGCGAGGCTCCCGCCGGTCTCGAGCCGGTCGAGCTGGCCGCCGTCGAGGGTGGTCGTCATGGTGACGTCGAGCCCGACCATCGTCAGGGGCCAGTCGGCGGCGAACACGGCCGCGGCCGCCTCGGGGTCGTGCCAGATGTTCGCCTCCGCCACCTCGGTGACGTTGCCGGGAGCCAGCGCCGCCCCGCCCATGACCGTGACGCCGCGCAGCAGCGACGGCAGCTCGGGGCACAGCCCGAGTGCCAGCGCGACGTTCGTCAGCGGTCCGACGGCGACGAGCTCGGCCTCCCCGGGGTGTTCGCGGGCGACGCGGATGATCTGCTCCGCCGCCGTGCCATCAGCGGCGGGCTGCACAGGCCGGCCGGTGCCGCGGTTCCCCTGCCCGTCTTCGCCGTGCACGTGCGGGGCGAACTCGGCGGGACGCCCCGTGATCGGCCCGGCTGCGCCGCGGGCCACCGGGACCTCGGGCTGCCCTGCCATCGCGACGGTGTGCAGGGAGTTGCGGGTGGCCGTGTCGACGTCCACGTTGCCCCAGACCGAACCGACCGCCAGCAGGTCGATGTCGGGGTGCAGGGCCGCGTAGAGGATCGCGAGGGTGTCGTCGACGCCGGTGTCGCAGTCGAGCAGCATCTTCAGGGAAGTCTGCGCAGGCATCCCTCACGCCCCCAGTGCCTGGAGGAAGCGCTCGTGGAAGGCGTCCGTGTCCAGGGTGTCGACGATCCGGATGGTGCCCGGTTGCGCGGGGTCCGCGCCGGAGCGGGACGCCCGGAGGTCGCCGACGATCGCACCCCGGCTCGGGGAGGTTCCCGTGTCGACGTACGCCTTCACCGTCCGGTACGTCGCCAGCGCCGGATCCAGCGCGAGCGCCAGCGCGAGCGGGTCGTGCAGCACGCAGGAGCGCACACCGAGCGTCTTCTCGTAGACGTCGAGGTAGTGCTGCATGATCCGCCATGCCAGCCGGCCGACCGGGTGGTCCGTGGCGCCGATCCGCTCGATCGCGGCCGGGGGCAGCGCCGTGCGCATGGTGATCTCGAGGCCGACGAAGAGCACGTCCCAGGGCGCCTCGACCACGAGGGCGGCGGCCTCCGGGTCGTGCCACACGTTCGCCTCGCCGAGCTCGCTGATGTTGCCGGGGGCGCCGACCGCGCCCCCCATGACGACGACCTGCCGGACGAGCTCGGGCAGGCGCGGCTCGAGCATCAGCGCGAGCGCGACGTTGGTCAGCGGCCCCACCGCTACCAGGCTCAACTCGCCCGGACGCTGCCGGGCGAGGCGCACGATCTCGACGGCCGCGAGGTCCCCGGCGAGCCGCTCCGTCGGCGTCACGCCTGCGTCCCCGAGCCCGTCCTGGCCGTGCACGTACTCCGACGTCCGCAGTGGCTGGGCGAGCGGGCGGGCGGCGCCGGTGAACACCGGCACGTCGTCGAGGCCGAGGGCCTCGAGGATCGTCAGGGTGTTGCGGCTGCCGACGTCCACGGGCACGTTGCCGTGGGTGACGGTGCACGCGACGAACTCGGCTCCGTGGGCGGCGCCGTAGAACAGCGCGAGCGCGTCGTCGATGCCGGTGTCGCAGTCGAAGATCACAGGAATCGAGGGGGCCATCGACGGGGTGGTCGGGACGCTCACGCGGCTCCTTCGCTGGAGAGTGCGGCGATCGCCGCGACGGTCATGTCCCAGAAGCGGCCGTGGTCGAGCCGGGTCGCGACGTGGGTGTTGTGCGGCCGGCCGTAGGCGTCGCCGAAGTCGGTGACGGTCATGCCGGTGGTCCACGTCCCGGCGAGCTCGACGGCGACGAACGCGTCGCGCGTCTCGACGACGGCAGGATCGGCGATCATCGCGACGCAGCAGGGGTCGTGCACGGGCGGGGCGTCGAACCCCTGCTGCTGTTTGTACGTGGAGGCGAAGAAGCCGAGGACGTCCACCACGAAGCGCGCGAGGGGGGAGCCGATGGCGGCGATCCGCTCGACGACGGCGGCGTCCGCGGTGGCCTGGTGGGTGAGGTCGAGGCCGACCATGGTGACGTCCCACGGCGCGTCGAACACCGCCTGCGCGGCCTCCGGGTCGGCGGCGATGTTGAACTCGGCCGCAGGGGTCTTGTTGCCGCGGGTGTAGGCGCCGCCCATCAGGATGACGCGCGCGACCCGGTCGACGATCTCCGGCCGCAGCCGCATCGCGAGGGCGATGTTCGTCAGCGGACCGGTCGGCACGAGCGTCACCGTGCCCGGCTCGTGGGCCATCACGGTCTCGACCAGCAGGTCGACACCGTGCCGGGGGTCGAGGGCGACCGACGGCTCCGGCAGGACCGGGCCGTCGAGGCCGGACTCGCCGTGGATCTCTGGCGCCACGATCTGCGGCCGGACGAGCGGCCGGTCCGCGCCGGCGGCGATCGGCACGTCGATGCCGGCGATCGTGGCGACGGCGAGCGCATTGCGCGTCACCTTCTCCAGCGTCTGGTTGCCCGCCACGGTGGTGACGGCCAGCAGCTCGATCCGCGGATCACCTGCCGCCAGGAGCAGGGCGATCGCGTCGTCGTGTCCCGGGTCGCAGTCCAGAATGATCTTGGAACTGGCGATCTTCGTGCTCATGCGGCCGCCGGGGCCGGCGAGACGCCGGAGTCGGGGGTGGTGGGGCGCCGGGCGGTCGCCGAGCGCCGGACCCGGACGCCGACCAGGACCAGCGCGAGGATCGTGATGATGTACGGCGTCATGAGGGCGATGTTGGAGTTCACGCCGGCGACGCCGAGCTGGTCGGCGACGGCGTCCGCGGCCCCGAAGATGAAGGCCGCGATCATCGTCCGCAGCGGCCTGGCCAGCCCGAAGGTCAGCGCCGCCACCGCGATGAAGCCGCGGCCCGAGGTCATCCCGGCGGTGAAGCTGCCGAGCGTCGCCATCGCGAGCTGCGCGCCGGCGAAGCCGCAGAGGATGCCGGAGAACAGGACGCTGACGAACTTCGTGCGGGTCACGTGGATGCCCGCCGCCTCGGCGGCCGCCTCGTCCTCCCCGACCGCACGCAGGTGCACTCCCCACGGCGTCCGGTACAGGAAGTAGGAGTAGATCGGCACGCAGAGCAGGGCGAGCCAGAGCAGCGGGGTCTGGTTGGTGAAGCGCGGGGCCGACCGCGGGGACGGAGGCGACCGGTCCCAGCGGGACGCCGGGCAGCGTGACGTTGGCCTCCGGCGGGGTGACGCCGGGATTGCCGTAGACGACCTGGAGCAGGAACACGGTCAGGCCGGCCGCGAACAGGTTGATGCCGATACCGACGACGATGAAGTCGGCCTTGAGCAGCAGCGTCGCGGCCGCGTAGATCAGGGCGAGGACGAGCCCGGCCCCGACCGCGGCGACCGTCCCGACTGCGGAGTTGTGGGTCCGGGAGCCGACGGCGACCGCGGTGAAGGCGCCGATCAGCATCATGCCCTCGAGGCCGATGTTGAGGATGTTGCCCTGCTGCGTGATCGCGCCGCCGATGGACGCGAGCAGGAGCGGGGCGACCTTGATGAGGATCACGGCGAGCGTCGTCGCCGTGAGGATCTGGTGGACGACGTTCACGAGCGGTCACCCTCCTCCAGGGTCGTCGGCACGCGGGTGGCGGAGGCGAACGCGGTGTGGGTGGTGTCCTCGGCGGACTCCACGTCCCCCGGCACCGGGGAGCCGTCGGCACCGGCGGCCTCGCGAGCGGCCCGTCGACGGCGGCCCAGCAGCACCGTCGCGGTGATGAACAGGATGATCAGTCCCTGCAGGACGTTCACCAGCGGGTACGGAACGTTGGTGTTCACCTGCATCGAGTTCGAGCCGGCCATCATGTTCGCGTAGAAGACGGCCGCGACGATCGCCGCCCAGGGGTTGAGCCGGGCGAGCAGGGCGACAGTGATCCCCAGGAAGCCGTAGCCGGGCGAGAACGTCTGCAGGAACCGCCCGCCGTTGGGGCCCAGCACGAAGATGATGCCCGCCAGGCCGGCGACGGCGCCCGAGACGAGCATGACCTGAAGGATCATGTGGCGGGAGTTGACGCCGGTGTACTCGGCGAACCGGTTCATCTGCCCGAGCTCACGGATCTTCAGCCCCCACACCGAGCGTGTGAGCACGAGGCCGAGCACGACCACGATGATCGCGCCGATCACGAGGTCGAGCCCCACGCCGTACTCGGCGTTGAAGACCGGCAGGAGCGTGTCGTCGGGCACCTTGGGCGACCCCGCGAGCCCCGCCGCCGGGTCCTTGAACGGCCCGGTGACGAAGTAGGCGGTGAGCAGGACGGCGATCGAGCTCATCATCAGCGTCGTCACGATGATGTCGACCCGCCAGTACGCGAGCAGCGCCCCCGGGATGAGCCCCCACACGCCGCCGGCGGCGAAGGCGGCCAGGAACATCAGGACGACGAGCAGCGGCCCGGGCAGCGACGGGAAGGTGAAGCCCACCCACGCGCCGGCGAACGCTCCGACGTACAGCTGCCCCTCGCCGCCGATGTTGAAGAACCCGGCCCGGAAGCTGACGATCACCGCGGACGACAGCACGAGCAGCGGGATCAGCTGCGCGACGAGGCCGCCGAAGCCCTGCGGGGTCTGCCAACTCGAGAAGAACAACTCGCGGTAGGCGTCGAACGGGTTGTCGCCCAGGAAAAGGATGATCACCATGCCGACGAGCAGCGACAGGACGATCGCCACGATCGGCTGCGCCGAGTTCGTGACGGTCTTCGTCGCGAGCTCCCGCGCGCGCGACGGCCGGGCGGACTGCTCGTTCTCGACGGCGGCCACGGGGGCGTCGTCCTCGACGGGCGCCGGGGGCGGCTCGGCTTCGCTCCTGCCGGCCGCCTCGTCCGAAGAGTCCTCCGGAGCCTGCTCGTCGGCGGCGAGGTGCGCGCTGGTCGCCACCTGTTCGGCGATCTTCTCGTGCTCGGCCTCGGCCTCGGCGACCGCGCGGTCGTCCACGTGGGCCCCGGCCATCGCCAGGCCGACCGCGGTCTCGGTCATGTCGTCCTGGGTGAACTCCGCGACGACGCGGCCCCGGTACATGACGAGCAGCCGGTCGGACAGGGACATGACCTCGTTGAGGTCCGCCGACGAGAGCAGGACTCCCGCGCCCCGGTCACGCGCCGCCACCAGGGCGTTGTGCACGAACTCCATCGCGCCGACGTCGACGCCGCGCGTCGGCTGGCTCACCATGAGCAGCCGCGGCTCCGCCTCGAACTCGCGGGCGATGACGACCTTCTGCATGTTGCCGCCGGACAGGGAGCCCACCGGCGTGCTGGGTGTCGCGCCCCGCACGTCGAACCGGCGGATGAGCCGCTGGGCGAGCGAGCGCATGCCGCGGCCGCTGACCCAGCCGAAGCGGGCGACGGGCGGGCTCAGGTGGGTGGCGGCGAGGTTCTCGGCGACGGACAGCCCGGGCGCCGTCCCCTCCGCGTACCGGTCCTCGGGGATGTAGGCGAGGCCGGCCGCACGCCGCTGCGCCACCGTGGCCTTGAGGATCGAGCGGTCGCCGAGGACGACGTTCCCGGCGGTGACGGGCCCCATGCCGGCGATGGCGGCGAGCAGCTCGGACTGGCCGTTGCCCTCGACGCCGGCGATGCCGATGATCTCGCCGGAGCGGACCGTGAACGAGACGTCGTCGACAGCGGGCACGCCGCGGGCGTCGACGACGGACAGTCCCCGCACCTCGAGCACGTCGTCCGTGGGGTTCGCGGGCGTGTGGTCGATCCGCAGCAGGACGTCGCGGCCGACCATCATCCGGGCGATGTCCGCCTCGCTCAGGCTGGCGGCGGGCAGGGTGTCGATGGTGCGCCCGTCGCGGATGACGGTGACCTCGTCGGCGATCGACAGCACCTCGCGCAGCTTGTGCGAGATGAAGAGGACGGCGCAGCCCTTGCCGGCGAGCTCGCGGACGACGACGAAGAGGTCGTCGATCTCGCCGGGGGTGAGCACGGCCGTCGGCTCGTCGAGGATCAGCAGCCGGGTGTCGTGGCTCAGCGCCTTGAGCACCTCGACCCGCTGGCGCAGGCCGACCGACAGGGTCGACACCTTGGCGCCCGGGTCGACCTGCAGACCGAAGCGCTCGCTGAGCTCGCGCACCCGCTGCTCCATCAGCGGCACGTCCAGCGAGCCGCGGCGGGTGCGCAGCTCCCGGCCCAGGAAGATGTTGGCGGCGACGGTCAGCGAGCCCACCAGCTTGAAGTGCTGGTGGACCATGCCGATGCCGAGGGCGGAGGCCTTCTGCGGGGACGTGATCGCCGTCTGGAGGCCGTCGACCAGGATCGTCCCCGAGTCCGGCCGAGCCGTGCCCGCGATCATCGTCATGAGGGTGGTCTTGCCGGCGCCGTTCTCCCCGACCAGGGCATGGATCCGCCCCGGCAGCACCGTGAGCGAGATGCGGTCGTTGGCGACCTTGGGACCGTAGGACTTGGTGATGTTCCGCAGCTCGAGCAGAGGGGAGGCCATGGCGACGCCGATCTGTTCCGGGACGGCAGGAGGAGCTGAGGGCCGGGCCCTCTCGAGGCGCTGGCGGGGCCGGCCCGGGATGCTCCCGCCCAGCCGTCGACCGGCCGGCGGGAGCACCCCGGTGGTGCTACTGCAGGACCGTCGGGACCTGGACCTTGCCGGTGGCCACCTGGCCCGCGAAGTCGTCGACCTTCGCCTTGATGTCCGCCGGGACGATGTCGTTGTTGTTGGCGAAGTCGAGGCCGACGCCCTTGTTGGCGAGCCCGTACGAGGTGGTGTCGCCGTACTTGAGCTTGCCGGCGACCGAGTCGTTCACGGCGAGGACGAGCGAGTCGCCGATCTTCTTCTCCATCGAGGCCAGCACGTAGCCGGGCTGGATCGCGTTCTGGTTCGAGTCGACGCCGATCGCGTACCGCTTGGCCGCCGCGGCCGCCTTCAGGACGCCGATACCGGCGCCCCCGGCCACCTGGAAGACGACGTCCGCGCCCTGGTCGTACATGAGCTTGGCCTGGTCGTAGCCCTTGTTGGAGTCCGTGAAGTTGCCGACGTAGGAGACCTTGACCTGGATCGACGGGTCGACGACCGAGACACCCTTCTTGAAGCCGACGACGAAGTCGTTGATGACGGGGATGTCCATGCCGCCGACGAGCCCGACGGTCTTGCTGCCCGTCGCGTTCGGGAACTTGGCCTTGTTCGTCGTGACCTCGGCCGCGAGGACGCCGGCGAGGTAGGAGCCCTCGTTCTGCTTGTAGACGATCGAGGCGACGTTGGGCTGCTTGACGACGTCGTCGTAGATGATGAACTTCTGCTGCGGGTACTTGGGGGCGTCGGCGTTCAGGATGTCGTGCATCTGGGTGGTGCCGACGATGACGATGCCCCACTTGCCGGCGACCGACTCCAGGTTCGACTTCCACTGGGCCGGGTTGTTCGCGTCGGACTGGATGACCTGCGTCTTGAAGCCCGAACCCTTGAGCTGCTCCATCCCGCGGTTCGCGTCGTCGAAGAAGCCCTGGTCGCCGAGCGGGCCGTTGATCACGTTGGCCACCGATGGCTTGCTCGCGCCGCCGCCCCCCGCGGCTGCCGTGGAGGTGCTGGTGCCGCCGGACGACGACGAGCCGCAGCCGGCCAGCACGACCGACACGGCCGCCAGGACGGCGATCCCGAGAGAGCGCTTCTTCATGGGCCAACCTTTCCGAGGGTGGTGGAGCGGGTGAGCAGTTCTTCGACCTCGGCGCTCGTCGGCATGGCCGTCGTGGCGCCCAGGGACTGGGTGGACAGGGAGGCTGCGGCGACCGCCCAGTGCAAGGCCTCGGGCAGGCCCTGACCCCTGGCGAGGGCGTCCGCGAGCCCCCCGACGAAGCAGTCCCCCGCCCCGGTGGTGTCGACGACGGTGACCGGCGGCGCGGGGCACACGGTGACACGGCCGTCCTCGCAGACCATGGCGCCACGCCCGCCGAGCGTGACGACGACGGCGCAGCGCAGCCCCGCCTGCGCGACCCGGTCCGCGAAGGTCTCGGCGTCGTCGCCGACCTCCACGCCCGTCACCCGGGCGAACTCCCCCTCGTTCACGACGAGGACGTCCACCCGGCCGAGCAGGTCCGCGTCGAGCGGGCGGGCGGGTGCGGGATTGAGCAGGAACCGGCCGGCGGCCTGTCCGGCGGCGGCCCGGACCGCGTCCACCGGGATCTCCAGCTGGGCCACGGCGACAGCCGCGGTCCGCAGCGGGCCGTCCACCGTGGAGACGTCCTCGGCACGCAGCTCGGCGTTGGCGCCGCTGACGACGACGATCGAGTTCTCCGCCTGGTCGTCCACGAGCACGAGGGCGCGCCCGGTGGGGACGCCGGGCAGGCGGCGCAGGTACGCCACGTCCACGCCCTCGGCGACCAGGGCCTGCGTCAGCAACGCTCCGTGACCGTCATCCCCGACCACGCCGACGAACGACACCGCCCGGCCCAGCCGCGCGGCGGCGATCGCCTGGTTGGCGCCCTTGCCCCCGGGGTGCTCGGCGTACCCCGTCGCGAGCACGGTCTCGCCGGGCGCGGGGAGCCGCTCCACCCGCGTCACGAGGTCGACATTGGCGCTGCCGATGACGACGATTTCCGGGGAGTCCACGTGCGTCCCGCGCCCCCTCTCAGGCGTTTCCGAGGCAACGTCCAGGGGACGTCTGAGCAAACGATTTCTCGTACTGGAGCCTGATCCAAGCCAGCGGCGAAGGAGGTGTCAAGTAACGATTGCGTCGCTGCCACCGCAGGGTGTACCGCTTAGCATGGCGACGGGCGGGAGGGGACGAGGCGATGCGGCGGCGAGTGACGGTGCGTGATGTCGCCGCGGCCGCCGGCGTGTCCCCCGCCACCGCGTCCCGGGTTCTCGCGAACCATCCGACGGTGTCGCCCGAGCTCGCCCGCCGCGTGCTCGCCGCCAGCACCAGGCTGGGCTACTCGGCCAACGTCATCGCGCGCGCCCTTCGCACCCAGCGGACGGGCACCATCGGAGTCGTCGTCCCCGCCATCAGCAACCCGTACTTCATCGGCGTGGTCGAGGCACTCGAGTCGGAGCTGGCGCGGTCCGACCGCTCCCTGATGCTCTGCGACGCCGGCGACAGCGTGGCGACCGAGGCCAAACGGGTCGACCTGCTGGCCCGGCACATGGTCGACGGCCTCGTCATCGTCCCGGTCTCGGCGACCGGGTCGCGGGCAGCGCTGATCGCGGCGGCCCAGCGGGTGCCGGTCGTCCAGTTCGACCGTTTCGTCGACGGCAGCGGCATCGACCACGTCGGCAGCGACGAGGCCGAGGGGATGCGGCAGGTGGTCGATCATCTGCGCGACCAGGGCTGCGAGCGGTTCGCGTACGTGGGTGCCGAGCCGACCGTGACCACCGCCGCCGCGCGGCTGCGGGCATTCCGCACGCTCACGGCCCGCTCGCGCCGGCGGCCGGCGACCGAGCACCTGGGCGGCTTCAGCACGGCGTGGGGCGTGGCGGCCGGCCGGGAGCTGCTCGCCGCCGGCCCGCTGCCGGACGCCGTCATCTGCGGTGCCGACGTCGTCGCCCTCGGCCTGCTGTCCGTGCTGCGCGACGCCGGCGTCGACGTGCCCGGTGCCGTGGCGGTGGCCGGCTTCGACGACACCCTGCTCGACGCGGTGACGACGCCGCGGCTGAGTTCGGTCCGCCAGCCGCTGGACGCCATGGCGCACGAGACGATCCGGCTGCTGGACGGCCGCGCAGCCGGCTACGAGGGTCCCGCCCGGCGGACCGTGCTCGCCCCCGAGCTCGTCGTCCGGGAGTCGACCCTGCGGCGCGCCACCTCCCCCCTGGTCGCCCTGGACGGCGGGGAACCGGGGGATGCCGGCACCGACGCGACGGCGTCCGCCCTCCTCCCCTGACGCTGTCCTCCCGCTTGCCGCGGACGGCCGCGCGAACGAAGTCCGGCCCGCGCTGGCGACACGCCGACCTCGCCACGGGTCGTTCGCGCCGCGGTCCGTGCCGCCCCCGGCGCGACAGTACGGGCGCGCACAAACCGAAGGAGGGCCCCCTCGTCGAGGGGGCCCTCCTGGTGGAGGTGGCGGGAATCGAACCCGCGTCCGCCAGCGTGGAACCAGGACTTCTCCGGGCGCAGTCCGCTACGGCCTTTCTCAGCCCCGGCGATCTCGCGGACGAGTCGCCGAGCCGGGCTCAGTCACTGTTCATGTCGCGTCGAGCCCCGTGACCGGGCTCTCGGCCAGTGGCCCTCTAGTCGACGCCAGCGACCGGGCCGAGGGCCTGCCCGGGCTGACGGACCTTCACACTCGCTCAGGCGGCGAGGGCGAGGTCGGTGCGCGATGTATTGGCACCTATAGGTTTGCGACGATGGTTGACGAGATCACGTCGCCTCCTCGGCCCGCTTCCCCTGGAACGACGTCCGACGTCGAAACCTGTCACCCCCGGGGGGGTGGCCTCTCGGCCGGGATCACGGGCCAGGGCCCGCGACCATGAACGATCCTACATGGACCGCCACCGCCCAGGCATGACCCGGACGGGTGCGGTCTGTCCAACGGTGGGCAGACCTGGCGTGTTCCCCCGAGAAGATCAGCGGTTGGCGCGCAGGCTCATCGCCCGATCGGCCTCGCGGCGGTCCTGGCGCTCGCGCAGCGTCTGCCGCTTGTCGTAGTTCTTCTTGCCGCGCGCGACGCCGATCTCCACCTTCACCCGGCCGTCCTTGAAGTACAGCGACAGCGGGACGATCGTCAGGCCCTTCTCGCGGGTCTCCGCGGCGATCTTCTCGATCTCGTCCCGGTGCAGCAGCAGCTTGCGCTTGCGGCGGGTCTCGTGGTTGGTCCACGTCCCCTGGCTGTACTCGGGGATGTGGGCCCGCTCGAGCCACACCTCGCCGTCGCCCGAGACGGTCGCGAACGCCTCCGCGAGGGATGCGCGACCGGCGCGCAGGGCCTTCACCTCGGTGCCCATGAGCACGATGCCGGCCTCGTACACGTCGTCGATGTGGTAGTCGTGGCGCGCCTTGCGGTTGGACGCGATGACCTTCCGGCCGACCTCCCTGGGCACGCGCGACCTCCTCTCCACTCCGACGTGCGGAGGGATCAGCCTACGTCAGAGCCAGTTCATCGGGTTCACGAAGGTGCCGTTGACGAGCGTCTCGAAGTGCAGGTGGCAGCCGGTGGACAGGCCCGTCGTGCCCGAGTAGGCGATCAGCTGCCCGCGGCGTACGTGCCCGCCGGCGACGATCCGGGTCAGGTGGTTGTAGGTCGACGCCAGGTCGACGCCGCGGACCATCCCGTGGTCGATGACGATGCGGTTCCCGTAACCGCCCGCCCAGCCCGCGCTGATGATCGTGCCTGCCGCCGCGGCGTAGACCGGTGTTCCGCACGGGATGCCGAAGTCGATGCCGCTGTGCAGGCGCCAGATGTGCAGGATCGGGTGGTAGCGCAGGCCGAACGGTGAGGTGATGGGCCCGTTCGCCGCATGGGAGAGGTAGCCGCCACCGGAGCTGGGCGCGCCGCCACCGCCACCGCCACCGCCGCCGCCACCGCCACCGCCGCCCGCGCGGCGCCGCCGTGCCTCGGCCTCCGCCTGGGCCTTCGCCCGGGCGACCAGCATCGCCTGCAGCTTCGCCTGGTCGTCCTGCAGAGAGGCGAGGCGCTTCTTCTCGGCGGAGACCTTGCTCTGCGCGACCTTCAGCGCCGCCTGCTCCGCGGAGAGCAGGGCAGCCGTTCGTGCCGCCGCCGCCGCGGCCGCCTTCTCCGCCGCCCGTCGTGCCGCCACCGCCGCGGCCGACCGCCGCTTGAGCTCCGCGACCTGACCGGCGACTGCCTGGACCTTCGTGCCACGTGCGACGAGCTCGGCCTGCTGCACCGCCAGCTCGTCCACGACCCCGCCCTGCGAGCGCAGCGCGATGCCGGCGAGGGCGACCCGGTCGGCGAACTCGTCCGGGGAGTCGGCGCCGAGTGCGACCGCGAGCCCGGAGATGCCCGATCCCATGTAGGCCTCGCGGGCCATCCGCCCGAGCTGGCCGCGGGTGTCCTCCTGCTGGGCGCGGCCCGCCGCGAGCTGGCGTTCCGCCTTGGCCTGCTGCGCCTCGGCCACCGCCAGATCCGCCGCCACCTGCTTGTCGTGCGCGACCGCCGTCGCCAGGGCGGCCTGGGCGGCACGGCTCGCGGCCTGGGCGGCACTCAGGTTGCGCTGGGCCACTCGGACGGCGACAGCGGCCGCGACCACGTCCTTGGAGGCACCCTCGAGGCTCTGCTGCACCTGGTCGATCGCGCCGTCGACCCGGTTCTTCTGCTGGCGGAGAGGATCCGCGGCGGGGGCCGCCGCCGGGAGCGCGCCGGGCGCGCCGGAAGGCGGTCCGGCGCTCGCACCCACGACTGCCGCGCCGGCCACCAGCGAGGCCGCTGCCGCGACCGCGGGCACGGCGATGCGCAGCCCCCTCCATCTCACGCTGACGACTCTACGTCAACTGCACGTGACACAGAGTCAGCGACACTCAGACCTTCAGGTAGCGCCGCAGCGACAGGAACGCCGAGACGCCGGCGATGCCGAGCCCGACGAGGAACATGGCCGGCAGCACGAGGGCGGCGTCCGTCAGACCCACCCAGTTGCGGATGAACCGCAGCGTGCCCGCCAGCCACCCCTGCACGGCGAACTGCGTGAAGCCCAGCAGGATCGCCGATGCCAGCACCGCCCCGATCACGGCCGAGATCAGGCTCTCGAGGATGAAGGGCATCTGGATGACGACGTTCGAGGCCCCGACGAGACGCATGATCCCGGTCTCCCGCCGCCGGGTGAACGCGGTGAGCCGGATCGTGGTGGCGACCAGCAGCACCGAGCAGACGAGCGTCAGCCCCGCGATCACCCAGGCGCTCCACTTGAGCCCGTTGAGCAGGGCGAAGAGCCGGTCGAGGACGACGTTGTCGTCCTGGACGGTGTCCACTCCCGGCTGGCCCCGGAACGCGGCCGAGACGACCTCGTACTGCTCGGGGTGGTTCAGCCGGACCCGGTAGCTCTCCGGCAGCTGGTCGGGCGTGACGTTGTCGGCGAGATCCTTGAGGCGCTCCTTGAGGTGCTGGTACGCCTCCTCCTTGGACTCGTAGAAGACCTGGGCGACGTAGGGCTGCAGCTGCGCACCCTGCAGCTCGCCCATGATCGCGTCCTTCTGGGCCTGGGTGACCTCACCGGAGGCGCAGCTCGGCTTCGTGGTGTCCGAGTCCTTGCCGCACAGGAAGATCGAGACCTGGACGCGGTCGTACCAGTACTCCTTCATGACCGAGACCTGCTTCTGGGCGAGCAGGCCGACGCCGAGCATCAGCAGCGAGACCGTCGTGACGAGGATCACCGAGATCGTCATCGAGAGGTTGCGGCGCAACCCCTGGCCGATCTCGCTGAGCATGAACTGGAAACGCACTGCCTTGTCCCTCTCGACCCTCTTGATGCGTCAGCGGGTGTAGCCGTAGACGCCGCGGTCCTGGTCGCGCACGAGGCGCCCGTCCTCCATCTCCACGACGCGCTTGCGCATCTGGTCCACGATCTCGTCGTCGTGTGTCGCCATGACGATCGTCGTGCCGGTGCGGTTGATCCGGTCGAGCAGGCGCATGATGCCCACGCTCGTGGCGGGGTCGAGGTTGCCGGTGGGCTCGTCGGCGAGCAGGATCGCCGGGCGGTTCACGAAGGCGCGGGCCACGGCGACGCGCTGCTGCTCACCGCCGGACAGCTCGTGCGGGAACCGCCGCTCCTTGCCCGCCAGGCCGACGAGGTCGAGTACCTCCGGCACGGTGTGGGCGATCGCGTGCCGCGGCTTGCCGATCACCTGCAGGGCGAACGCGACGTTCTCGAACACCGTCTTGTTCGGCAGCAGGCGGAAGTCCTGGAAGACCACGCCGATCTGGCGGCGCAGCTGCGGCACCTTCCAGTTGGCGAGGCGCCCCACGTCCTTGCCGGCGACGTGGACCACCCCACGGGTGGCCCGCTCCTCCCGCAGCACCAGGCGCAGGAAGGTGGACTTGCCGGACCCGGATGCGCCCACGAGGAAGACGAACTCGCCCTTGACGATCTCGAGGCTCACGTTGTCCACCGCGGGACGGATCGTGCCCTGGTAGACCTTGGTGACGTTCTCGAAGCGGATCACACGCTCGTCCTCGTTGCTCGGCAGGGGCGGCCGTCCAGCCTCTCTCGGGCGGGCGCCCCAGCGCCTCGCACCAGGCGGACCCGGCCACGCGAGAGTCTATGCAGCCGCCGGAGCCCCTCCGTCCACCCGCCACGCCTCCCCCCACGAAAACCCCTTGCACCCCCCGGGCCGATCGCCCCACGCTGGAGGACGCCAGGCCGGAAGGGTGCTGGCAGCCGTCGTCCATGATCCCCCGGTCCCGCCGCCCGTGGACCGCCGTCGGAAAGGAGGTGGCGAGATGGCGATCGATGCCCGTGCAGCCGCGCGTGTCCGCACCGCGCAGCAGCCCGCCACCGTCTCTCCGACCGAGGGGATCCCCCGTTGGACCTGCACGATCCGTACTCCCAGCACGACCTGACCGACGACACGAACGACAGCGCGCAGCTCGCCGGCCTCGCTCCCCGCGTCCGTGGCTCTCGTCACCGCCGGCACCGCTTCGACGACGACGAACCGAGGGCCGCTCGCAGCCGGCGTCCGGCACCCGACCTGGAAGGGCCCGACCCCGCCGGCCCCGGCGAACACTCCGAGGACGTGCCGTACTCGACGTGGCTGGGCGCCCTGCACGGGCCGACCCCCCGGCCGGACTGGGTGGTGACCGATCTCGGCGCCGTCGACGTCGAGCTCGGCATCCTCAAGACCGGCAAGGAGGCGGACGTCCACCTGCTCGAGCGGGCGGTCCCGGGCGGCCCGTTCAGCCTGCTGGCGGCGAAGCGGTACCGCTCGAGCGAGCACCGGATGTTCCACCGGGACGCCGGCTACCTCGAGGGACGCCGCGTGCGGCGGTCGCGCGAGATGCGGGCGATGGCGACGCGCACGGACTTCGGCCGCGACCTTCTCGCGGGGCAGTGGGCCATGGCCGAGTTCGGCGCCCTCTCCCGGCTCTGGGAGCTCGGGCGCCGTGAGGGCGGCGTCCGCGTGCCCTACCCGGTACAGCTGCTCGGGACCGAGTTGCTGCTGGAGTTCATCGGCGAGCCGGACGGGAGCGCGGCGCCCCGGCTCGCCCAGGTGCGACCGGACGCCGGCGAGCTCGCAGCGCTCTGGACGCAGCTGGTCGACGCGCTGACGGTGCTCGCCCGGGCCGGGCTCGCGCACGGGGACCTGTCGCCGTACAACGTGCTCGTGCATCGCGGCCGGCTCGTCCTGATCGACCTGCCGCAGGTCGTGGACGTCGTGGCGAACCCGCAGGGGCCTGCGTTCCTGGCGCGCGACGTGGCGAACGTCGCCACGTGGTTCCGCGGCGCGCGGGCTCGGCCTGGACGACGGCGACGTCGAGGACCTCATCGAGCGCCTGCTCGCCGACGCGGGCCTGCGCTGACGTCCCCGCGTGCTCCCCTTACGCCGCGTTGCACGCCTTGAGCCGCTCTGCCAGCGCTCGCCTCGAGAGCGGCCGAAGGCGTGCAAGCTGGCCGAGGGCGTGCAACGTGGCCGAAGGCGTGCACGCGTGGGCTGGCTAGGCGCCGACCTTGTCGGCGCCGCGGCGCCAGCGGATGCCTGTCTCGAGGAACTCGTCGATCTCGCCGTCGAAGACGGCCGAGGGGTTGCCGGTCTCGTACTCGGTCCGCAGGTCCTTGACCATCTGGTACGGGTGCAGCACGTAGGAGCGCATCTGGTTGCCCCAGCTCGAGCCGCCGTCGCCCTTGAGGGCGTCGAGCTCGGCCTGGCGCTCGGAGCGGGCCCGCTCGAGCAGCTTCGCCTGCAGCACCCGCATCGCCGCCGCCTTGTTCTGCAGCTGGGACTTCTCGTTCTGGCAGGTCACCACGATGCCGGTGGGGAGGTGGGTGAGGCGGACGGCGGAGTCCGTCGTGTTGACGCTCTGCCCGCCGGGGCCGCTCGAGCGGTAGACGTCGACGCGGATGTCGTTCTCGGGGATGTCGATGTGGTCGGTCTCGGCGACGACCGGCAGCACCTCGACGCCGGCGAAGCTCGTCTGCCGGCGTCCCTGGTTGTCGAACGGGCTGATCCGGACGAGCCGGTGGGTGCCCTGCTCGACGCTCAGCGTCCCGTACGCGTAGGGCGCGTCGACCTTGAAGGTCGCCGACTTGATGCCCGCCTCCTCGGCGTAGGAGGTGTCGTAGACCTCCGTCTTGTACCCGTGCCGCTCCGCCCAGCGCAGGTACATCCGCAGCAGCATCTCGGCGAAGTCGGCGGCGTCGACCCCGCCGGCCTCGGAGCGGATGGTGATGAGCGCCTCGCGCCCGTCGTACTCGCCCGACAGCAGGGTGCGGACCTCGAGCTCGCCGAGGGACTTGGTCAGTGCGACGAGCTCGCGCTCGGCCTCGGCGAGGGTCTCGGCGTCGTCCTCGGACTCGGCGAGCTCGACCAGCACCTCGAGATCGTCGAGCCGGCCCTGCGCGCGCCCCAGCCGGTCGAGCTCCGACTGCACGTGCGACAGCTTGCTGGTCACGGCCTGGGCGCGCTCGGGGTCGTCCCACAGGTCGGGGGCGGACGCCTGCTCCGACAGCTCGGCGACCTGCTTCCGCAGGCCCGGCAGGTCGCTCACCTCGAGGATGGACTCGAGCGTGGTGCGGAGCTCGCGGATCTGTGCGGGGAAGTCGACGGCCACGTCGATCCAGCCTACGCGGTCCCGGCGGTGTTCCCCGCCGCGCGGCGTTCCCGCGGTGTTCCCAGCCGCCTGGCGTCCCGGCGGCCTGGCGCTCCCGGCGGCGTGGTTCCGCGCCGCCGGCGCTCCCCGCCTCGGCGTCACGCAGCCCCGACGTGGCGGTTCCCGCGTCCCGCGGCTCAGAGGACAAGGGCGCGCCCGGTGAAACGGCTCGGGTCCGCCCGTGCCAGTTCCTCGTCGAGGGTGGCCGCGAGGCGGCGGCGCGGCGTGGGTCGAGGACGTCTGCCGGCGACCAGCGGACGACGAGGACGCCGGCATGCCGCAACCCGCGCTCACGTCGCCGCTCGTCGTCACGACCGCCGCGAGGTTGTCGGCGGTCGCTCCCCCGCGTTCGGCGGCCGCAAGCCGGTACTTGAGGTCGCCGTCCGCCTCGCCGGCGACGCCTTCCGGCCACCAGCCGTCGACGCGTCCCAGGAAGGCGCCTGCGGCGTCCGTGATCGTGACCTGCCAGGCGGGCTGCGGCACGCCGAGAACGGCGAACGCCCACGCCGACCACGACTCGAACGGCGTCTCCCGCCGCCCGTCGGCGAGCTCGAGGACGCGCCGGGCCTGGGCGACGTCCTTCCATCCGGACTGACGGTCGAGCACTGTCGCTCAGCGCCTGACGGTCGGTGAGCCCGCGACTGCAGGGCTGCGTCCGCAATGGCCAGCGCATCGCGTGGCGGCAGCCGGCGGGCGCAGTCCACCACGGTCCGCGCGGCCGAGGTGCTGCGGATCGCGCCGTGAGCGCGCGACCTCGTCGTCGGGCAGCGCCGCGACGAGGACGATCGCGGGGCCCGCCTGGCGCACGCACCCGGTGCTGCTCGTGAATGTCGTCGGAGGCCAGCCACCCAACGGCGACGGCAGGCCCCACGCGCGCGCCGCGGCAGCGTGACTGAGTACGAGCGGCCGCCGCTGCGCACGCAATGTCGCGAGCACCTCGGCCCTCCAGCGGTGCTCAGCGTCCAGCTGAGCAGCGGTGAACTGCCCTCGGCGCAACCGATCCCATCGAGTGGCGGCCCGGCGCCGCACCTGCTCCTCGCTCAGACCCGCGCTCAGCGCCTCGGCGCGATCGAAGATCAGTGGGAGGTCCGGGATCGGGGCGGCGCACGCGGGGAGCATCCGCGACGAGCACGTGCCGCCCGACGGGCTGCGGGCACGGCCTGTGGACGATGTGACGCCGCGCGACGCTCTGTGGACGACTGCCCGAGGCCCATCGACGTCAGAGCCGGCGCGCGAGGTCGGTAGCCGGTGATGCACAGCCCGGAACGGAAGACGCTCGATCGATCTCCGTGACCACGTCGCTCGCGTTCCGGCCGCAATTTGGGGCTCGGACGCCGGCGAGAAGCGGCCGGAACGCGAGTGACGCCGGCCGCGCAGCGGCCGGAACGCGAGTGACGCCGCCGCGCAGCGGCCGGAACGCGAGTGACGCGCCGGCGGCCGAGCGGCGACGGCGGGTCAGGCGTCCAGCAGCCAGTCGGGCAGCCGGGTCACGCCGTGGCCGCGCAGGTACGCCGCCAGCTCCCGGTTCGCCTGCGAGTAGAGCCCACGGACGCGGTTGCGCTGCCGCTCGCCCTGTCGCGGGACGCCGAGGCGCTCGTCGACGCGGTCGCCGCGGTCGCCGCGCAGCGGCGCCGACGCGCGCTGCATCAACGGCCAGAAGCGGCTGAAGCCAGAACGGGCGGGGGCAGGCGTGGGCTCGGGGGCGGGTTCCGGCGGCGCAGCAGGCGCCAGCTCCGCGGGGTCGAGGTCGAGCCCGCCGAGCAGCCGGGCGAGCTCGCCCTCGGGATCCGCGGCGACGTGCTCGGCGAAGACGATGTGCAGACGGCCGCGGAAGGCGTCGGACCAGGCGGCGAGGTGCTCGACGTAGAAGCCGGAGGAGAGGGTCCGGTAGTACCGGTTGCCCTCGAAGCGGTCGCTGCCGTTGGCGCGCAGGGCGAGGCACCGGTCGACGAAGCGGTCGAACGGCATCGCCTCGGGCAGGCGGCCGCGCCGCACCTTGTCGGTGAAGCTGGTCCAGAGCCGCAGGGCGGGGTCGCGCAGCAGCAGCACGACCTGTGCGTCGGGCATGGCGGCCGCCACCTCGGCGACCAGGCGCGGTCCGCCGTCGAAGTACACGGGCGACGTCTCGAGCCGGTACCGCTCCCCCCGCCAGCCGGAGAAGTGGGAGTCGTAGTCCTGCAGCGACGCGTCGACGTCGAGCCCGTAGCGCAGCGGGGTGAAGTGGTCGATCCGCCGCGTCGCCGGCAGGCACACCTGGGGATGCCGGCCGAGACCGCGCACCGAGGGCGGTGGCGTCCGCGTGGCTGACCCCGGGGAGCAGCAGCGTGGGCACCCGGTAGCGGATCACCGGGCGCGGCGGCAGGACCTGACGGACCTCGCGGACGACCCCATGGACGACCAGGTCGTGGCTCGAGGCCGGCGCCCGCCGGACCCGGGACCGGGGGGACAGCGACGGGATGGAAGCCGTCATGGGTTCATCCGTTCCGCGGCGCCCGGACGCGCGGCCCCGATCCGCGTCCGTTCAGAACTCCGCTGGCTTGACCACTGTGCGAAGACGAACAGTCACAGACTGTAGACAGCGCGGGCGCACTCGTCCAGAGCTGGGGCCAAACCGGTCCCATCGACGCGCGGGTCGGACCGAACGGTCGCGTTTCGTCTCACCCGAAGACGGGATGGCGGCTTCGTCCTG
Source organism: uncultured Actinomycetota bacterium (assembly GCA_963786765.1). Lineage (GTDB taxonomy): Bacteria > Actinomycetota > Actinomycetes > Actinomycetales > Kineosporiaceae > DATKNA01. The sequence goes on from CAWBAJ010000015.1 coordinate 151,794, forward strand.
CGCGACGCCTCCTCCCGGCCGAGCAGGGCGCGCCACGTGTGACCCGCCCCCGAGGGGTATCGTGATCCGGCATGACGGTCGCCGAAATGATCACCAGCCACCCCGACCGCGCCCTCGACGCGAACGCCCTCGTCGCCTGTATCGAGGCCGCCCTCGACTGTGCCGTGGCGTGCACCGCCTGCGCGGACGCCTGCCTGGCCGAGGACGACGTCGCCGCGATGCGCACCTGCATCCGCCGGGACCTCGACTGCGCCGACATCGCCGCCACCACGGCGTCGGTGCTCACCCGGCAGGTGGCCATGGACCTCGGCCTCGTCCGCGTCGTCCTCGAGGCCTGCGCGGTCGCCTCCAAGCGGTGCGCGGTCGAGTGCCAGCTGCACGCCGAGCACCACGAGCACTGCCGCGTCTGCGCACAGGCGTGCGAGACGCTGTACGCCGCGAGCCGCTCGCTCCTGGAGACCTTGCGGGACGAGGGCGTCCCTCAGCCGGACGAGCGCTAGCCGGCCGTGGCGGGCAGGGTCGCCAGCTCCCCGACGGCGGTCACCCGGACGACCGCCTCGCCCGCCTCGTCGCTCGCCGCGAGGTCGACCTCGGCACCGATCCCCCAGTCGTGGTCGCCGTCCGGGTCGTCGAAGATCTGCCGCACCCGCCACACCCGCACGCCCGGCGGGCACGCCGTCGGGATGCTCGTCCAGCACGAAGTACTGCGGCCCGCGGGCGTCGGGGCCTGTGCCGAGGTCGTCGTGCTCCGCGAAGTACTCCTCGACGGCCGACGACCAGGCGTCAGCGTCCCAGCCGGCCTCGCCGTCGAGCTCGCCCAGCTCGTCGTACCGCTCCAGCGCGGCCAGCTCGACGCGCCGGAACATCGCGTTGCGGACGAGCACGCGGAAGGCGCGCAGGTTCGCCGTCACCGGAGGCGGCCCTGACGCGTGCCGGCGCGGCGGTGTCGGCGTCCGGGGGCAGGTCTGCACCGGCGCGCAGCGACTCCCACTCCTCGAGCAGGCTCGAGTCGGTCTGCCGGACCATCTCGCCCAGCCACTCGGTGAGGTCCTCGACCTCCTCGGTCCGGGCTTCGGCGGGCACGGTCTGACGCAGCGCGCGGTAGGCGTCGGCGAGGTAGCGCAGCACCAGCCCCTCGCTGCGCGCCAGCCCGTAGAAGCCGACGAACTCGCTGAAGGACATGGCCCGCTCGAACATGTCGCGCGCGACCGCCTTCGGCCGCACCTCGTGGTCGGCCACCCAGGGGTGCCCGGCGCGGTAGATCTCGTACGCGGCCTCGAGCAGCTCGGCGAGCGGCCGGGGGTGCGTCACCGACTCGAGCAGCTCCATCCGCTCCTCGTACTCGATGCCGTCCCGCTTCATCTGCGCCACGGCCTCGCCGCGCGCCTTGAACTGCTGCGCCGACAGCACCTGCCGAGGGTCGTCGAGGGTGGACTCGACGACCGAGAGCAGGTCGAGCGCGTACGTCGGGGACTCGCGGTCCAGCAGCTCCATCGCCGCGAGCGCGAACGGCGAAAGGGGCTGGTTGAGCGCGAAGTCCGGCTGCAGGTCGACGGTGAGGCGCACCGGGCGGCCGGTCGCGTCCGGCTCGGGCAGCCGCTCGACGACGCCGGCGGCGAGCAGCGCGCGGTAGATCGCGATCGCCCGCCGGATGTGACGGCGCTGGGCGGCCCGGTCCTCGTGGTTGTCCTCGAGCAGGTGGCGCATCGCTGCGACCGTGTCGCCGGGCCTCGCGATCACGTTGAGCACCATCGCGTGGCTCACCGCGAAGCTGGAGGTGAGGGGCTCGGGCTCGGCCGCGACGAGGCGGTCGAAGGTGGCCCGGCTCCACGACACCGACCCCTCGGGCGGCTTCCTGCGCACGACCTTGCGGCGCTTCTTCGGGTCGTCGCCCGCCTTGGCCAGCAGCCGCTCGTTCTCGATCTCGTGGTCCGGCGCCTGGACGACGACGGTGCCTGCGGTGTCGAAGCCCGCCCGCCCCGCCCGGCCGGCGATCTGGTGGAACTCGCGCGCCTTCAGCTGGCGCTGCCGCGTCCCGTCGTACTTGCCCAGGGCGCTGATGAGCACGGTCCGGATGGGCACGTTGATGCCGACGCCGAGGGTGTCGGTGCCGCAGATCACCTTCAGGACGCCGGCCTGCGCGAGCTGCTCCACCAGGCGGCGGTAGCGCGGCAGCATGCCGGCGTGGTGCACCCCGATGCCGTGCCGGACCAGCCGCGACAGGGTGCGGCCGAACCCGGCCGAGAAGCGGAAGGAGCCGATGGCGGCGGCGATCGCGTCCTTCTCGGCGCGGCTCGCCACGTTGATGCTCGTGAGGGCCTGCGCCCGCTCCAGCGCGGCCGCCTGGGTGAAGTGGACGACGTAGATCGGCGCCTGCCCGGTCCGCAGCAGCTCCTCGATCGTCTCGTGCACAGGCGTCATCGCGTACGAGAAGTAGAGCGGCACCGGCCGCTCGCCGGAGCTGACCACGGCGGTCGGCCGGCCGGTGCGGCGGGTGAGGTCGGCCTCGAACCTGCTCATGTCGCCGAGGGTCGCCGACATGAGCAGGAACTGCGCCCGGGTCAGCTCGAGCAGCGGGACCTGCCAGGCCCATCCCCGGTCCGGTTCGGCGTAGTAGTGGAACTCGTCCATCACGACCTGGCCGACGTCGGCGTCGGCGCCCTCGCGGAGGGCGAGGTTGGCGAGCACCTCCGCGGTGCAGCAGATGATCGGCGCGGTGGGGTTGACGCTCGCGTCGCCGGTGAGCATGCCGACCCGCTCGGCGCCGAACACGTCCACGAGCGCGAAGAACTTCTCCGAGACGAGCGCCTTGATCGGCGCGGTGTAGAACGTGCGCCGGCCCTCGGCGAGCGCGGCGAAGTGGGCGCCGGTCGCGACCAGGCTCTTCCCCGAGCCGGTCGGGGTGGCGAGCACGACGTTCGAGCCCGTGAAGAGCTCGATCAGCGCCTCCTGCTGGGCGGGGTACAGCTCGAGCCCGCGAGCGGCGGCCCATCCGGAGAAGGCGTCGTAGAGGCTGTCGGCGTCCGGCCCCTCGGACGGTTCCGCTCCTCGCGCACCCCGCGGCTGGCGGACCTCGGGCACCAGCTCGGCGAGCGAGGCGGCCCCGGTCGTCGTCACGCGGCAAGGCTACGTGCGCCAGGGGAGGCGCGAGAACGCGGCGCACCTGCGAAGGTAGCTGCAGAGCGAACACTCGAACGCTCTGTGTGACGCCCGTCATCGCGCGAAGGGAGGAGTCGACTACGATGTCCCTCGTCGGAGCGAGCGGCCGGGCGAGGGGACCGTCGGGCGCACCGTGAACCAGCCGAGGGTCCCATCGGGACACCTCGGTGTCCTGTAACGGCTCGGGTGGCACCTCCGATCACCCGAACGGAGGGCGCCCGCGTGGGGCGAACGGGGAAGGGTGAGCGGATGACGATGACAGCCATGAGCGGGGAATCCACGAGCGTGTCGGACACCGTCGACCTGCGGGTGCCCGCGGACCCGGCGTACCTGGCCGTGCTGCGCACGGCCACGGCCGGCCTCGCGGCGCGCCTCGACCTCACCCTGGACGAGATCGAGGACCTGCGGATCGCGGTCGACGAGGCCTGCGCCCTGCTCCTGGAGCACACCTCGCATCTCGGCGAGGAACTGCACGCGGCGTTCACCATCCATCCGCATGCCCTGGACGTCCTCGTCAAAGGTCCGGCGCGTACCCTGCCGGAGAAGAACAGCTTCGCCTGGTCGGTGCTCGAGGCACTTGTCGGCCAGGTCGAGACCGGCGTCGGCGACCACGGCTCGTGGATCAGGTTGACCCACGTCGGGGGTCGGAGGACGTAGTGACGACAAGCGGCGCCACGCCCCAGGAGGGCCCGACGCCCGCGCAGCCCGACGTGCTCGACCAGGAGCAGCCGACAGCAGCTGGACGACACACGGCCGAGATCGACGAGATGCTCCGCCGGCTCGCCGCCCTGCCGCCGGACGACCCGGAGCGCGCGGCCCTGCGTCAGCGCCTCGTCGAGGCGCAGCTGCCGCTGGTGCACCACCTGGCCCAGCGATTCCGCGGCAGGGGGGAGCCCTACGACGACCTCGTGCAGGTCGGGACCATCGGTCTGCTCAATGCGGTCGACCGGTTCGACCCCGAGCGCGGCTCGTTCACCGGGTTCGCGGTGCCCACGATCCTCGGGGAGATCCGCCGGCACTTCCGCGACCGCGGTTGGGCCATGCGCGTCCCGCGCCGCCTGCAGGAGCTCGGTCGCCAGGTGTCGGAGGCCCGCGAGGTCCTCACCCAGCGGCTCGGACGGTCCCCCACCGTGCAGGAGATCGCCCAGCACCTCGACGCCGACACGGACCTCGTGCTCGAGGCGCTCGACACCGCGAGCGTGTACGCGACGGTCCCGTTGCCCAGCACGCCCGAGGAGGGCGAGATGGCACCGCTGGGCTTCATCGACTCGGGCCTCGAACTCGTCGAGCAGCGGGCGACGCTGCGGCCGCTGCTGGCACGGCTGCCCGCCCGCGAGCGCACGATTCTCGCCCTGCGGTTCGTCCGCGGGATGTCGCAGTCGCAGATCGCGGCGGAGGTCGGCGTCTCCCAGATGCACGTGTCCCGGCTGATCACGCGCAGCCTCGCCATCCTTCGCGAGGGCCTCAGCGAAGAGGTCTGACCGGTTCCGGTGCCGTCAGGAACCGGCCAGCGGGTGGGCGGCGAAGAAGGCGCCGAGAGCGCTGGTCGCGTCCAGGGCCGTACTCGGCGGGTCGAGGAAGGGCAGGCGCGCAGGAGCGGCGCCCGGCCACTGGTGCCCCGCCCCCCGGATCGTGACGAGGGCGACCGCGCTCCCGCCGGCGCAGGACGACGCCGAGCGCGTGACGGAGCCCTTGACGCTCACCATCGGCGCCCCACAGCCGTCCATCTGCCGCCACGCCTCGATGACGCCCTGCACCGGGGGCCAGTCGATCCGGCTCGCCGCCAGCCCCTTCGTCCCCGGCCCACCGGCGAAGGGGATGTACTGGTCGTCCAGTCCGTGGATGTGCAGCACGGAGGTGGGGCGACGACGAGCGGCTTCGCGGGCGGCCGGGCAGGGCTCGGGCTGGGTGGCTGCCACCGGACCGATCGCGGCGATCCGGCCGGGAAGGCGGCAGGCGAGGACGTAGTCCATCAGGCCGCCGTTCGAGATGCCGGTCGCCGCGATGCGGCGCGGGTCGATCCCTTCGTTCCGCTGCACCACGCCGAGCAGGGTGCGCAGGAAGCCGAGGTCGTCGATGCGCCGGCGCCCGGCCGGACCGCAACAGATGCCCGCGTTCCAGGTGTGGCCGACGCCGTCGGGGTAGACGACGACGAACCCGCCCCGGTCGGCCTCGGCGTCCCAGCCGTACGCCTGCTCGGCCTGCGCCCCGGTACCGAGGCCGCCGTGGAGAACGAGAACCAGCGGAACGGCCCGCGACCGGTCGGCAGTGGCGGGCCGGTACACCCGGTACGTGCGCCGCAGGCCGCCGAACTGCAGGGTGCGCCGCGCGCTCCGCACCGGGGTCCGCCGACGCAGGCTCCCCACCCCCGCCTCGGCCTGGGTCTGGGCGGAGGCGGCCGCCCCTGCGCCCGGACCGCCAGCGACGCCGGCGCCCAACGGGCCTCGCGCGCAGGCGGCCGTCGCGGCCACCAGGACCACTGCGCAGGCGACGCGCCGGGCCGGCCCGGACTGCGACATCCTCATCGGGTGCCTCCCGCACGACGGGCCCGCGACGCTCGGCCGCCCGCGCTGTCGGCGCGGCACGCCGCGCGGTGGACGAGGAACTGATCCAGCGCTTCGGCGAGCAGCGGCTCGAGGTGCTGCGCGAGACGCTGCGGGCGGTGATCACGGCCGTGGACGGGCCGAGCGGGCAGGAGTGACCCCCGGCCTCCGCCCAGGGTTCGGAGGTCTCGTCACACGTCGCGCGGGATGACATCGTCGCGGAAGAGCCCGAAGGCCACGGCGACGGCCAGCACGACCAGGCCGACGGCGAGGGCTCGCGGGTCCACCGTGCCGGACAACGCGACGAGGACCTGCAGGAGCTGCCAGACGAGGGCGGGTGAGCGGGCCCAGCGTCGTCCACCCAGGACGCCGTTCGCGACCGCGCCGAGCCCGGCGGCCAGCAGGAGGGCAACGACAGCGAGCACCAGGGCGCCGATCCTGTCCTTGGCTTCACCCCGCACGCTCTCGACCACGACGGCGACCGCGTAGCCGGCGAGCAACAGACCTTCGAGCGCGACACCGCCGGCAACCGCGCGCGCGGCGGGTGGTGCGCTCCTGAACGTCACGGGGCTCCTCGTCGCGAGGTGCGGCGGACTGCCGCCGGCGACGCCGGCTGCCGGCGCCGATCCGCCCGAGCGGCCCGGCGGGCGTCGGCACGCTACCGCCGGCGCCAGTACCGCGAAGCTCGCGTCGCCGGCACCTCGCGGAGTCAATGTGGCAGGACTCACGCATGAGGAGGGCCCGCAGTGGGCACAACGCCAGCACGCCGCTCGTTGGGCGGTACGACACTCAAGAGAACGTCAAGCGTTCGATGTATCTCTACGCAGAACCTTGACTCTCCGTGTCGGGTGGGTAACGCTTGGTATCGCCATCGCGCTCCGTAACATAGCGTGACCGCAAGCGTTTCCACCTCACGAATTCGTACGGACAATCCCTTGTGAAGGCGGGCACAAGGATGTGAGGCTTGACGTTGGATGAACGAGGGACGCACCGACAGCGTCCCGTCAGGGGAGGCCCGGCCCCACCCGTGGGTGAGCCGCGCGTCCCGCCGACTTCAGGCGTCATCGATGATGACCGTTGTTCAACACTACGCCCTTCGAGGGCAGAGGAGTGAACCACCTCATGGACTGGCGCCATCGGTCAGCGTGCCTGGATGAGGACCCGGAGCTGTTCTTCCCCATCGGGAACACGGGTCCGGCGCTGCTGCAGATCGAGGAGGCCAAGGCGGTGTGCAGGCGCTGCGAGGTCATGGACACCTGCCTGCGCTGGGCTCTGGACACCGGGCAGGACGCCGGCGTCTGGGGCGGGCTGTCCGAGGACGAGCGCCGCGCGCTGAAGCGGCGCAACGCCCGAGCCCGCCGCGCAAGCTGAGCCCGCGCCGCAGCGGCCCCGGACCTGACGCCCGCGGGCCTTGCCCCGCATCGGCCTTCCGGACACCGTCCGACGGGCTGAGGGGCTGCCGAGAGGCACCCTCAGTCCGTCGACTCATGTCGTGCCCCCGTCCCCGCGGCACTCGGGCGAGCCGGACGCCCCGCTGGCGCGCAGGGTCGACATCGACGGTGACCAGCGTTCCGCCCTCGGGCGGGGAGGTCCATCCGATCCGCCCCCGCAGCTCGCCCCCCACCAGCGCCTGCACGATCTGCGTGCCGAGCCCGTCGACGCCCGGCACGAACTTCTCCGGCAGTCCCCTGCCGTCGTCCGCCGACCGTCGCCAGCAACTGGTCCCCCGAGCGTTCGGCGGTGACGCGGACGGTCCCCGGCCGCCCGCGCGAGCCCGTGCTCGACGGCGTTGGTGACGAGCTCGGTGAAGACGAGCGCGAGCGGCGGTGGCGTTCTCCCCCGCCATCTCCCCGAAGGTGCCGGCACGCTCGATCCGCACCCGGGCGCCCCCGCCGTCCGCCACCTCCACCGCCAGCGCCAGGGAGCGGTCGAGCACGTCGTCGAAGACGACCGTGTCGCCCAGCCCCTCCGAGAGCGTCTCGTGCACGAGCGCGATCGTCGCCACCCTCCGCATCGCCTCCTGGAGGGCGGCCCGCCCCTCCTGGGACGGGATCCGCCGGGCCTGCAGCCGGAGCAGTGCGGCGACGGTCTGCAGGTTGTTCTTCACCCGGTGGTGGACCTCGCGGATCGTCGCGTCCTTGGTGATCAGCTCGCGCTCTCGCCGGCGCAGCTCGGACACGTCGCGAACCAGCACCAGGGCGCCGATGCGCTGCCCGGCCGCGGTCAGGGGAATGGCCCGCAGCGACAACGTGGTGCCGGCGGGCCTCGACGTCACTGCGCCACGGCGCTCGTCCCGACAGCACCAGCGGCAGGGACTCGTCGACCGGCCCCGCCGTGTCGAGGAGTCCTGTGACGATCTCGGCCAGGGAGCGCTCGACGACGTCTCCGACGTGCCCGAGCCGGTGCAGCGCGGAGAGCGCGTTCGGGCTCGCGTAGGTGATCCGGCCCTCCCGGTCGAGCCGCACCAGCCCGTCCCCGACCCGCGGCGCCCCCCGGCGCGGACCGGTCGGGGCGCCCGGCACCGGGAAGCCGCCGGAGGCGATCATCCTCGCGAGGTCGTCCGCGCACTGCAGGTAGGTCAACTCCAGCCGGCTCGGCGTGCGAGCGGCGGCAAGGTTCGTGTGCCGGGTGACGACGGCGAGCACCCGCTGCCCCTGCACGACGGGGATGGCCTCCTCGCGCACCGGCACGTCGTCGTGCCATTCCGGGTCGCGCTCCCGGCAGACGCGGCGCAGCTCGAACGCGCTGGTCGACCTGGTCGCGGCGACCGCTCGGAGCCCGGGTCCCGACGAGGTCGTCGTAGTAGACGGTCGGACCGGTGCTCGGCCGGCAGTGCGCCGCCGCCACCCACCCGTCGCCGTCCCGCTCCCGGACCCAGAGCACGAGGTCCGCGAACGAGAGGTCCGAGAGCATCTGCCAGTCGCCGACGAGCAGGTGCAGCCACTCGACGTCGGCCGGCTCCATGGCGCCGTGCGCGGCGACGATCTCACTGAGTGAGGGCACCAGCCCAGGGTAGGTGGCGCCGGTGGGCGGCTCGTCGCGGGCGCGGTCCTCAGCTCGGTGGCCCGGACCACGCCCCGCAGCGTGCGCAGCGCGACGGACAGGGACGCGAGGTCGCCCTTCTCGAGCCGGCCGATCTCGTCCAGGGTGGACGCCGCCCTGCTGACCGCCGCCGCGTTCGCCCCCTCCCAGGCGGTGATCCGCTCGTTGGGCTCCCCCGGCGGGGTGCTGGTCAGCACCGCGACCGTCAGCGCCTCCAGGGCCGCGTAGAGGTCGTACCGCAGGGCCGCCCGGGCGAGCGCCTGCCACCGGTCGCCGCGCGGCAGGGCACTGATCCGGCTCAGCATCGGGTCGACGGCGTAGCGGTCGGAGAGGGTCACGTAGACCCGGGCGACCTCGAGCGGGTCGACCTGCGTCGCGAGCGCGATCTCGGTGATGTCGAGCGCCTGGAAGACGATCGAGCAGGCCCGCGCCGCGCAGGGCCAGCGGCTCCGGCACGCCCTGGCGGACGAGTGCCTGTGCCTCCGCCTGCAGCGCCTTGTGCTCCTCGCCCACGAGCAGGTCGGGCAGCATCGGCTCGAGCCGGGCGACGACGGGCGCGAAGCGCTCGATCTCGGCGCCGATGTCGATCCGGCCGGGCCGGGTCTGCAGGAACCACCGCACGGCCCGGTCGAGCAGTCGCCGGAACGTCAGGTACAGGGTGGTCTGCACGTCGGTGTCGACGCGGTGGTCGAGCGTCTCGACCGCGGAGACGAAGTCCCGCAGACCGAAGATCTCTCGGCACGCCGTGTAGGCGCGGGCGACTTGCTCGGGGTCGGCGCCCGGTCTCCTCCTCGCAGCGGAAGGCGAAGGTGATGCCCCCGCGGTTCACCATCTCGTTGACGAGGCAGGTGGTGATGATCTCTCGCTTGAGCGGGTGGGTTCCGAGCCGGTCGCCATAGCGCTCGACGACGGGCGTGGGGAAGTAGCTGCGCAGGGTGCGGGTGAACCACTCCTCGTCCGGCAGTCGTCGATGCGACGAGGTCCTCGGTCAGGGCGATCTTGGAATAGGCGACGAGGACGGCGAACTCCGGCGAGGTGAGACCGCGACCCTGCTCGGCCCGCTCCGCGAGCGCGGTGTCGGAGGGGAGGAACTCGAGCTCGCGGTCGAGCAGCCCACGGGCCTCGAGGGCGCACATGAACCGCTGGTGCACGGTGACCATCGCGAGCGACTGCTTGCGCGCGTTGCCGAGCAGCACGTTCTGCTCGTAGTTGTCGCGCAGCACCAGCGTGCCGACCTCGTCGGTCATCTCCGCGAGCAGCTCGTTGCGCTGCTTGCCGGTGAGGTCGCCGGCGGCCACGATCCGGTCGAGCAGGATCTTGATGTTGACCTCGTGGTCCGAGCAGTCGACGCCGGCGGAGTTGTCGATCGCGTCGGTGTTCACCCGGACCCCGTGCAGGGCGGCCTCGACCCGGCCGAGCTGGGTGAGCCCGAGGTTGCCCCCCTCCCCCACCACCTGAACCCGCAGCTGGGCGGCCGTCGACCCGGATGGCGTCGTTCGCCTTGTCGCCGACCTGGGCGTTCGACTCCGGCGTGGCCTTCACGTAGGTCCCGATGCCGCCGTTCCAGAGCAGGTCGACCGGCGCCTTGAGGACGGCGCTGATCAGCTCGGCCGGCGTCAGGGCGGTCACGCCGGCCGGGCAGCCCCAGCCGGGCGGCGACCTGCGGCGAGACGGGGACGGACTTCGCCGTGCGGGGGAACACCCCGCCGCCCGGCCGAGATCAGCGCGGCGTCGTAGTCCGCCCACGAGGAGCGGGGCAGCGAGTACAGCCGCTCGCGCTCGGCGAACGAGCTGTCGGCGTCCGGGTCGGGGTCGAGGAAGACGTGGCGGTGGTCGAACGCCGCCACGAGCCGGATGTGCCGGGACAGCAGCATCCCGTTGCCGAAGACGTCGCCGCTCATGTCGCCGATCCCGACGACGGTGAGGTCCTCGTTCTGGACGTCGCGGCCGAGCTCGCGGAAGTGCCGCTTCACGCTCTCCCACGCGCCGCGCGCGGTGATGCCCATCTCCTTGTGGTCGTACCCCGCGGACCCGCCCGAGGCGAAGGCGTCGCCCAGCCAGAAGCCGTACTAGGCGGCGACCCCGTTGGCGATGTCGGAGAACGACGCCGTGCCCTTGTCGGCGGCGACGACCAGGTAGGTGTCGTCGCCGTCGTGCCGCACCACCCGCGGCGGCGGCTCGACCGCCCCGTCCACCAGGTTGTCGGTCAGGTCGAGCAGGCCGCGGATCAGCGTGCGGTAGCAGGCGATGCCCTCGGCCAGCCAGGCGTCGCGGTCCACGGCCGGGTCCGGCAGGTGCTTGGCCACGAACCCGCCCTTGGCGCCCGTGGGCACGATGACGGCGTTCTTCACCGTCTGCGCCTTGACCAGGCCGAGGATCTCGGTGCGGAAGTCCTCCTGCCGGTCGCTCCAGCGCAGGCCGCCCCGGGCGACGTCGCCGAAGCGCAGGTGCACCCCCTCCACCCGCGGCGAGTACACGAAGATCTCGTGCAGCGGCCGCGGCTGCGGCAGGTCGGGCACGCCGCGCGGGTCGAGCTTGAACGACAGGTACGGCTTCGGGCCGCCGGCCTCGTCGCGCTGGAAGGCGTTGGTGCGCACGGTCGCCTTCACCAGCGTGAGGAACGAGCGCAGGATCCGGTCGTGGTCGAGGCTGGCGACGGCGTCCAGCGCGGCACGGATCTCCTCCAGCAGCGCGTCGGTCAGCTCCTGCCGCCCGGCCCCGCCGTCGCCCGGTGCGGTGGAGGCCACGGTGACGTCGGGGTCGAAGCGCGCCTCGAAGAGACGCACCAGCAGCCGGGCGATCTCGACGTTCGCCCGCAGGGCCCGCTCGATGTAGTCCTTGCTGAACGTCGTCCCGACCTGGCGCAGGTACTTCGCGTAGGCGCGCAGCACGACGACCTGCCGCCAGCTGAGCTCACCGAGCAGCACCAGGCGGTCGAACCCGTCGCTCTCGGCGCGCCTGCTCCAGGCCGCGGCGAACGCCTCGGAGAACAGCTCGCGCATGCGCTCGGGGTGCTCGCCGCGCGCGTGGTAGCGCAGGCCGAAGTCGTAGATCCAGACACTGGTCCCGTCGGTCCGGTGCAGCTCGTACGGCCGCTCGTCGACGACCTCCGCACCCAGGTTCGACAGGTACGGCAGGACGTCCGTCAGCGACAGCGGGGCCAGCCGGTACAGCTTGAACCGGCGCTCGCCCTCGGCGGCCCCGACCGGCTCGTAGAGGTTCATGCCGAGGTCCTCGGCGCGGGACCGGTCGGCCGACGCGGCCGCTGATCCGGCCAGGTCCTCGACCCGGCGCAGGTCCGCCACCGCGACGCGGGCGGGGAAGTCCTCCTTGTACGCCTCGGGGAACCCGTTCCCCCAGCAGCGCAGGAGCCGCGCGGCCTCCTCCTCGCCCAGCTCGGACCGCAGCGCGTCGCCCAGGTCCTCGTCCCAGGAGCGGGTCGCCTCGACCAGCTCGGCCTCGAGGTCGTCCCGGTCCACCTGGGGCAGCTGCGGTGCCGGCCGGGAGCCGGACGACGAAGTGCAGCCGGGCCAGCACGCTCTCGCTGACGCGGGCGCTGTAGTCGACGGTGCCCCCGTTGAACGCCTCGCGCAGGATCTCCTCCATCCGCAGCCGGACGGAGGTCGTGTAGCGGTCGCGCGGCAGGAACACCAGGCAGGACACGTACCGCCCGTAGTCGTCGAGCCGGAGGAAGAGCCGGGTGCGGCGCCGCTCCTGCAGGTGCATGACCGCGATCACGGTCGCGTAGAGGTCGTCGACGGAGATCTCGAACAACTCGTCACGCGGGTACGTCTCGAGGATCTGCAACAGGTCCTTGCCGGAGTGGCTGTCGGGCGCGAAGCCGGACCGCTCCAGCACCGCCTGCACCTTGCGGCGGACCACGGGGATGCGGCGGACGCTGTCGGTGTACGCGCTCGAGGCGAACAGGCCGAGGAAGCGCCGTTCCCCGACGACCTCGCCGTCGGCGTCGAACTGCTTCACGCTCACGTAGGCGAGGTAGGACGCCCGATGTACGGTGGCCCGCGTGTTCGCGGTGGTGAGCACGAGCAGGCGCTTCTCGCGGGCCTTGGCCCGCGCCTGCGGGTGTCAGCCGGTCGAAGCTGCTCGACGACACGGGCTGGTCGTACCGCAGGATCCCGAGCCCGGAGCCCGTCTCCGCGAGCGAGGCTGTCGCGCCCGTCGCGCTCGACCAGGCGGTAGTCGCGGTACCCCAGGAACGTGAAGTGGTCGGCCGCCAGCCAGGCCAGCAGCTCCCGGCCCTCCTCGACCTCGTCGGCCGGGAGCCCGTGCGGTGGCGCGGCCGCGAGCTCGGCGGCGATGTCCCGCGCCCGCTGCTTCATCTTGGGCCAGTCCTCGACCGCCACCCGCACGTCGTCGAGCACGGACAGCACGCCCTGCTGGACTCGCCTCAGCCGGGTCCGGTCGGTCTCGCGGTCGATCTCGACGTGGATCCACGACTCGACCAGGCTGTCCCGCGGGTGCTCCGAGCGGGACCAGGTGCCGGCGGACTCGTCGAGGACCTCGAGCAGGCGGCCGGTGACGTCCCGGCGGACCACCACCTGCGGGTGCACGAGGAGGTGGATGCCGCGGTCCTGCCGGGAGAGCTCGGTGGTCACGGAGTCGACCAGGAAGGGCATGTCGTCGGTGACGATCTCGACGACGGTGTGCCCGCTGGTCCAGCCGAACTCGTCGACCGTCGGGGTGAAGACGCGCACGTTGGCGGTCCCCTGGGGCCGGGACGCCGCCAGCTGCCGGTGCGACAGCGCCGCCCCGGCGAGATCGATGGGGTCGCGCTCGGCGAGGTCCTCGGCCGGCACGTGCCGGTAGTACCGGGTGATGAAGGGGGCCAGACCCTCGTGGTGGTGGCCCGCGCGCTCCGCGGCCTCGACGGCCCGGGCGACGATCTCGCTCCGCTCGCTGTCCTGCGCCTGCGGCATCGGGTACGCCTCCACGCCCTCGCCGGCGTGCGCCCTTGCGCGCCGTCCTCGCCCGTGACACTACCCTCGGGCCCCTCCGCGGGGCCGGGATCCGCCTCGCCCCCTGTGGACGAACCCCCTTCCGGGGGCCTGTGGACGAAGCGCCGTCCACAGCCGGGCGACGACCCGTCGCCGCCGCCGGGAGGCGCCGGTAATGTCCGGGCCGTGACCGGTTCGACCCCGATTCGCCTCCCGATTCGACTCCCGATTCGACCGCCGCCTTCGACGCGGCCGACCGCCGCCGTCGAGGCCGCCCTGGCCGCGGGCGCGCGCTACGCCGACGCCCGGGTCGTCCTGACCCGGCACGAGGTGATGACGGCACGGGACGGCAGGGTGGAGGACCTCGACCGGTCGGAGACGGCCGGGATCGGCGTCCGCGCCCTGGTCGGGTCCTCCTGGGGCTTCCACGGCGTCCCCGACCTCACCCCCGCGGCGGCACGTGCGGCGGGCGCCCGCGCGGCGGCGACCGCCGCCGCGAGCTCGACCGTGCCGGGCCCTGCCGGCGACCTCGTCCCGGTTCCGCCCCAGGTCGGCTCGTGGAGCAACCCGGTGGACGTCGACCCTTTCGAGGTCCCGCTCTCGGACAAGGGCGACCTCCTGGTGGCCGCGACGCAGGCGTCCCGCGGTGCCGGGCGCGGACGTCGCCGAGGGCCTGCTGCAGGCGTGGGACACCAGTACCTGGTTCGTCTCCTCCGAGGGTGCCCGGATCGACCAGCGGGTGCGCAAGTGCGGCGGTGGCATCTGGTCCACGGTCGTGGGTGAGGGCGAGACGCAGCGGCGCTCGTACCCCTCCCACCGGGGCCAGTACGGCACCCGGGGCTGGGAGCTCGTCACCGAGCTCGACCTGCCGGCCCACGCCGAGCGCGTCGCCGACGAGGCCCGCGCCCTGCTCGCCGCGCCGCCCTGCCCGGCGACGGAGACGGACGTCGTGATCGGTGACGAGCAGCTCGCCCTGCAGATCCACGAGTCCGTGGGGCACGCCATCGAGCTCGACCGCATCCTCGGCTGGGAGGCCGCCTACGCGGGCACGTCCTGGCTGGACCTGTCGAAGCTCGGCGCCCTGCGGTACGGCTCCGAGCTGATGAACATCACGATCGACCCGACGATCCCCGGCGCGCTCGGCTCCTTCGGCTTCGACGACGAGGGGACGCCGGCCGCTGCGCGCGACGCCGTCCGCGAGGGCACCTGGGTCGGCGTTCTCGCCGGGCGCGACTCGGGCGCCGCGGCCGGCCTGGACTACGGCGGCAGCGTCCGCGCCGACGGCTGGGCCCGGCTGCCGATGGTGCGGATGACCAACGTCGGGCTCCGTCCCGGGCCCGCACACGTTCGACGAGATCGTCGGCGCGACGGACGACGGCATCTACATGGAGACCAACCGGTCCTGGTCGATCGACGACCGGCGGCTCAACTTCCAGTTCGGCTGCGAGATCGCCTACGAGATCAAGAACGGGCGGCTCGGGCGGATGCTGCGCAACCCCACCTACACGGGCATCGGCCCGAAGTTCTGGGGATCGATGGACATGCTCTCCAGCGAGATCGTGCCCTGGGGGACGCCGAACTGCGGCAAGGGCCAGCCCGGCCAGGTCGGGCACACGGGCCACCCCGCCGCCCCGGCGCGGTTCCGCGGGGTTCGGGTGGGGGTGCGCGGATGAGCGCGGGGACGCCGACGGGAGCGCGACGTCGAGACCGAGCTCGACCTCGCCGGCCGGGTGCTGGAGCTCGTGCGCCGGCACGCGGGCGCGGACGCCCAGGCGGAGGTGCTGGTCGCCCGGCGGGAGTACGCGCTGACCCGGTTCGCCGTGTCGTTCATCCACCAGAACGTCGCCGACGAGTCGACCTCGGTGCGCCTGCGCCTGCACCAGGGCGGCCGGACGGCGGGCGGCTCGACGACCGTCGTCGACGCCGCCGGGCTCGAGGGGCTCGTGACGCGCACGCTCGAGGCGGCGCGACTGCTCCCGCCCGACCCCGGCTGGCCGGGGCTGGCGCCGCCCGCGCCCGCATCCGGGGCCGGCTCCTGCGACGACGCGACGGCCGGTGCCGGGCCGGCGGAGCGCGCGGAGCGGGTCCGCGCCTTCGTCGACGCGGCGGGCGGCCTGGAGACGGCGGGCTACTGCCGCACGTCGTCCACTCGCGCCGCGTTCGCGAACTCGGCCGGGCAGTCCCTGGCCGGCGCCTTCACCGAGGCCGGGATGGACGGGATCGCGCGGGCCCGCGGCGGCGCCGGGAGCGCGCCGGCGGACGGCGTCGCGCGGCTGGCGTCCAGCCGGCTGGCGGACCTCGACGGCAGCGTGCTCGGCGCGCGCGCCGCGGCGAAGGCGCGCGCGGCCGTGGACCCCGTCGAGGTGCCGCCCGGCAGCTACCCGGTGGTGCTCGAGCCGGCCGCCGTCGCGGACCTGCTGCTGATGTTGGCCGTCGACGGCTTCAACGGTCGGGCGGTCAACGACGGGGTGTCGTTCGCGCAGGTCGGGCAGGCGCAGTTCGACCCGAGCGTCAGCCTCGTCGACGACGCCACGGCGCCCGGCGCGATCGGGTTGCCGTTCGACCTCGACGGCACGCCGAAGCGCCGCCTCGAGCTCGTCCGGGACGGCGTCACGACCGCGGTCGCCCACGACCGGCGCACCGCGGCCGTCGCGGGTACGACGTCGACGGGGCACGGCATCGGCGAGGCCAGCTGGGGCGCCGTCCCGACCAACCTCGTCCTGGTGCCCGGCCGCGCGGCGCGGGGAGCGTCACGGAGGTCGACGGGCCGATGGCCGACTCGGCCGTGGCCGACCTGGTGCGCGGCCTCGAGCGCGGGCTGCTGGTCAGCGACATCTGGTACACCCGGGTCCTCGACCCGCGCCGGCTCGTGATGACGGGCCTCACGCGCAACGGCGTGTGGCTCGTCGAGAACGGCGAACTGACGCGGCCTGTCTCCACCCTGCGGTTCACCCAGTCCTACCCGGGCGCGCTCGCCCCGGGGCTCGTGACCGGGATCGGC
Source organism: uncultured Actinomycetota bacterium (assembly GCA_963786765.1). Taxonomy (GTDB): domain Bacteria; phylum Actinomycetota; class Actinomycetes; order Actinomycetales; family Kineosporiaceae; genus DATKNA01. The sequence goes on from CAWBAJ010000015.1 coordinate 168,494, forward strand.
GGCCACGCCCCGCACCTGCCGGGGGACGACTGGATGAGCCTCGACCTGCGGGCGCCCGCCCTGAGCCTGGCCGCGTGGAACGTCACCGGCGGCGCGTCCGGCTGACGAGTCCGCGGTCGGACGGGAGCTCGCTGCGGCCGGGCGCCGCGCCGCAGGCCCTAGTCTTCGCCGTACCCGGCGTCCGACGCGCCGACCCACCCGAGCCCCAGCCAGGAGGAACCAGGTGCGCCTGAGCGCCGAGATCCGTTACGACGCCGATCCCGCGACGGTGTTCGCGATGCTCACGGACGCCGACTTCCAGGAGCGCAAGTGCGCCGCCACGGGAGCGCTCGACCACGAGGTCGAGATCGAGGAGTACGACGACGGCAGCGCGGGCATCCGCACCAGCCGGACGATGCCGACCGACCAGGTGCCCGACTTCCTGCGCACGTTCGTCGGCCAGACCCTGAACGTGGTGCAGGTCGACGACTGGCAGCCCGCGGCCGCCGACGGGTCCCGGGAGGGGACCGCAGTCGTCGAGATCAAGGGAGCGCCCGTCCGGCTGGCGGCCGGGATGACCCTGCGCCCGGACGGCGGCGGGACCCGCCAGACGATCGACGGCGACCTGAAGGCGAGCGTCCCGCTCATCGGCGGCCGGATCGAGAAGGCGATCGAGCCCGCCCTGCAGACGGCCATCCGGGTCGAGCAGCGCGAGGGCAGGGTCTGGCTCACCTCCACCGCGCTGAGAGGTCAGCCCATGTGCGGGTAGGCGTGCGACGTCGGGGGGACGAACGTCTCCTTGATCGACCGGGTGGACGTCCAGCGCTGCAGGTTCTGCGCCGCGCCCGCCTTGTCGTTCGTGCCCGACGCGCGGGCCCCGCCGAACGGCTGCTGCCCGACGACGGCGCCGGTCGGCTTGTCGTTGACGTAGAAGTTGCCCGCCGCGAAGCGCAGCCGTTCCATCGCGTCGGCGATCGCGGTCCGGTCCTGGGCGATGATCGAGCCGGTGAGGGCGTACTGCGACACCCCGTCGAGCTGCGTCACGACGTCGTCGTAGCGGGCGTCGTCGAAGACGTGGACCGCGAGGATCGGGCCGAAGTACTCGGTGGTGAACATCTCGTCGGTCGGGTCCTCGCCGAGCACGACGGTCGGCCGCACGAACCAGCCGTCGGAGTCGTCATAGCTGCCGCCGGCGATGATCTCGGTCGCCGTCGAGCTCCGGGCGCGCTCGATCGCCGCGACGTGCTTGGCGTACGCCCGCTCGTCGATGACGGCGCCGAGGAAGTTGCGGAAGTCGGTGACCGGGCCCATCGGCAGCGACTCGACGACGTCGACGAGGTCGTCCTGGAGCCGGGACCACACCGAGCGCGGGACGTAGGCGCGCGAGGCGGCGGAGCATTTCTGGCCCTGGTACTCGAACGCGCCCCGGACCAGCGCCGTGCGCAGCACGTCGACGTCCGCGGACGGGTGCGCCAGCACGAAGTCCTTCCCGCCGGTCTCCCCCACGATCCGGGGGTAGCCGCGGTAGGTGTCGAGGTTCGCCGCCACGCGTCCGCCACAGGTTCTTGAACGTCGGCGTCGAGCCCGTGAAGTGGATCCCCGCGAGGTCGGGGTGCGCGAGCGCGACCTCCGAGACGGCGAGCCCGTCGCCGTGCACGAGGTTGATCACGCCGGGCGGCAGCCCGGCGGCCTCCAGCAGGCGCATCGTGAAGTGCGCGGCGAAGGCCTGGGTCGGGGACGGCTTCCAGACGACCGTGTTGCCCATCAGCGCGGGCGCCGTCGGCAGGTTGCCGGCGATCGCGGTGAAGTTGAACGGCGTGATCGCGTAGACGAAGCCCTCGAGCGGACGGTGGTCGGTGCGGTTCCACACGCCCTTGCTGTTGGCGGGCGGCTGGTCGGCGAGCAGTTGCGCGGCGAAGTGGACGTTGTAGCGCCAGAAGTCGATGAGCTCGCACGCCGCGTCGATCTCCGCCTGGTAGGCGGTCTTGCTCTGGCCGAGCATCGTCGCGGCGTTCAGGGTGTACCGCCACGGCCCGCTCAGCAGCTCCGCGGCCTTGAGGAACACCGCCGCGCGCTCCTCGAAGGGCAGGGCGCGCCAGGCCGGGCCCGGCGGCGAGAGCGGCGTCCACCGCGCGTGCGGGCGTCGTCCGTCGTGGCGTTCCGCAGGGTGCCCAGGACGGACCGGCGGGCGTGCGGCTGGACGACGTCCAGAGGCTTGCCCTCCCCCAGGACCTCCCGGCCGGCGACCGTGTGCGGCAGCTCGACCGGACCCTCGCCGGCGAACTCGGTGAGCCGGCGCTCCAGCGCCTCCCGCTCGGCACTGCCGGGCGCGTAGTCGTGGACCGGTTCGTTGACGGGAGCGGGCACGCGTGCGGCGGCGTCCATCAGGACCTCTCGGGCGGCGGTATTCGTCCGACGAATTCTCTCGCCCCCGGTTCCCGGCGACAAGTTGCCGCGGGCCCTGTCGGCGCCTAGCGGTTGGATGGGTGGCGATGGCTAGCCCCGGTCCGAAGGCGGTACGACCCGTAGCTCCCGGAGGAGGAACGATGTCACTCACCCGCATACAGCAGATCTCGGTCTCGCTCGACGGCTTCGCCACCGGCGAGGGCCTGAGTCTGGACGAACCGTTCGGCCACGCCGGCCAGCGGCTGCACGAGTGGATGTTCACGACCCGGTCCTGGCACGAACGGGTCGGCGAGACGGGCGGCACCGGCGGTGTCGACGACGCCTTCCTGCGGATGTTCGCTCCGGGCATCGGCGCCGAGATCATGGGCGCCGGCAAGTTCGGACCGCCGGGGTGGCAGCAGGACCCGCAGTGGAAGGGCTGGTGGGGCGACGACCCGCCGTTCCACACCCCGACCTTCGTGCTCACGCATGTCCCGCGGCCGTCGATCGAGATGGAGGGCGGTACGACGTTCCACTTCCTCGACGCCTCGCCCGCGGAGGCGCTGGAGGCCGCGAGGGAGGCCGCGGGCGGCCAGGACGTGCGGCTCGGCGGCGGACCCACCATGCTCCGCGAGTTCCTGGCCGCCGGGCTCGTCGACCACATGCACGTCGTCGTGGTCCCGATCCTGCTCGGTCGGGGCGTGCGCCTCTGGGACGGCCTGGAGGGTCTCGAGCAGGACTACGACGTGGAGGTCACCTCCTCCCCCAGCGGGGTCGTCCACGTGACGTTCTCCCGTGCGGCCGCCTGAACGGCCACGCGGGATGACGTCCGACGTCGTGCCGCCTTCGCCTTGCCGTCTGGGCCCTGACGACTGGGCGACGCTCGCCCGGGTGCGCCTGACGGCGCTCGCCGACGCGCCGGAGGCGTTCTACTCCACCCTCGCGCAGGAGGAGCGCCGCACCGAGGCGGAATGGCGCGCCGGGGCGACGACCGCCTCATGGTTCGCCGCGCTGGACGCCGACGGCGCTCCCGCGGGCCTCGTCGCCGTGGTGCACGGCGGCCCGCCACCCGGCGACGCCATGCTCATCTCGATGTGGGTCTCGGCGGCCCACCGCGGCACCGGGCTCGCCATGGACCTGGTGGCGGCCGCGCTCGACAGCGCGGCGGGGGCCGGTGCGGAGCGGCTGACGCTGTGGGTGCGCACCGGGAACGCGCGGGCGATCGCCGCCTACCAGCGGATGGGGTTCGTCGTCCAGGACCCGCCGCCCGACGCGCACGACTACCGGTGCGAGGGCGAGCTGTTCATGGCGCGGGAGGTGGCGTCGGGGGGCTGAGGAGGTCCGGGATCTCGGTCACGTCATACCAGAGGAGTTCCGTCGCCTCGGCCTCGTCGAGGGCGAATCGCGCGTCGTCGTCCCCGGCGTCGGCGGCCGGCAGCGAACGCACCGCGTCCGCGACGACGTCCTGGGCCTCGACCTCGTCGACGTGCACGCTGGCGACGTGGCGAAGCGGAACGCTCGACCCGACCGTCACGGCCGACCGGTACGGCTCGCCGGGGCGGGGGCGGACGGCATCCTCGGGCACGTCGGCCGCCACCACCACCCGCCGGTTCGGCCCCCCGTCGACCGCCAGCAGCCGCAGCGACGCCTCGGCCGCCTCCGTGAACGCGGCGTACTCCAGTTCCTCGAGGTCGCCGCTCACGTACCACTCCCGGACGGCGCCGGTGACGGCGTGCGCATCGGCGGGGCCCTCCCACTCCCCGGCGGAGGAGGCGCGGGCCAGCCGGGCGAGGGTGCTGGGCAGGTAGACGCGCATTCAGCCGGCCTCCGGGTAGTGCCTCGGACCCGCCGGTCCGGGTGGAGTGGACGACGCCTCGGGGGACAGCTGGGCCAGGGGTTCGGGATCGACGAGCGCAGCGACCGAGGTGCGCAGCGACGTCTCGAGCACCTCGCGCCGCCGCTGCGCGGCCATCAGGTTCGAACCCATCGCCGCCAGATCCTCCGGTCCGGGCCCCAGCACGGTGACCTCCGTGCCGAGGCGGTGCAGCTTCTCGACCTCGCGCAGGCATCGCCGGGTCACCTGCACCCGCCACCGCCGTTCGGCGCGCTCCAGCAGCGACGCCGGCCGGTCGACGGCGAACGACACCGTCGGTGCGAGCACGAACACCTCCTCCAGCTCCAGGCCCGCGAGCAGGTCCGCGCTGGTCGCCGACCAGGCGCCGCCGTCGACGTAGCGGCGGCCGCCGATCGTCACCGGGGCGTACCAGCCGGGGATCGCGCACGAGGCCATCACGGCGTCCGGCAGGTCGGCGGGCGGGGCTGCGGGATCCCCGAAGACCGCACGGCGCCCGGAGAGGTAGTCCAGGGCGACGACGCGTACGCCGGGGTGCGGCGCCCAGCCGGTGGGCACGAGACCGGCCACGAGGGCGCCCACCGCCTCCAGGCTGCCCGTGCCCTCGGGCAGGAGCGCGGCCAGCACCGCAGTCGGTGGCATCCGGCGCAGGCGGGACATGTTCCGGGTGACGAGCGCCGCACTGCCGGGGTGGAAACGCGGGCGGGGCGGGTGCTGGCCGCCCGTGGCCGTGTCGTAGTCCCAGGAGGCCGCGGCCAGCCGCGGGTCGGCGGGGAGCTGCCCCGACTGGTGCGCGCGCAGGTCCTCGACGTCGACGCCGGCGCCGAGCAGGGCGGCGGTCACCGAGCCGGCGGAGGTCCCCACGATGAACTCCGCGTCCCGCGGGTCGAGCCCGTGCACCTCCTGCAGGGCTGCGAGCGCGCCGACCAGCCAGGCGCCGCCGAGGACGCCGCCACCGCCCAGCACCAGGCCCCACCGCCGGCGCGCCGGGGACGCCGGGGCCGCTGGTCCGGTCACCGGGCCGCCTCGACCAGTTCGGCCAGGGCCTCCACGATGCAGCGGCGCAGATCGTCGAGGTCGGGCAAGGCGTCACGGTCGCCGTTGAGCCCGTAGTGGACCGCCCCGGCGTAGGAGGTGAGCCCGACGGCGAGCGCCTGGCCCTTGGCGAGGGGGATGACGGGGTACGACGAGAGCAGCCGCGACCCGTCCAGGAAGAGCGGGTGCTGGGGCCCGGGCACGTTCGTGACGACGAGGTTGAACAGCCGCCGGGACAGGCCGGAGGCGACCCGCGCGCCGAGGGAGTGCAGGGTCGGCGGCGCGAAGCCGGCGATGCCCGCGATCGCCGGGGCGCTGAGCGCCTGGCCGGCCTCGCGGTGGCTGCGGGTCTGATAGGCCACCTGGTGCAGGCGCATGAGCGGACTGGGTTCGCCCGTCGGCAGGTCGACGAGCAGGGACGCGACGCGGCTTCCGATGGCACCGGCGTCCGAGGGGTCCTCGGCCTTGACGCTCATCGGCACGAGAGCGCGGACGATGGCGCCCGGCCCCATCCCCAGACCGCGGCCCTGCAACCAGGTGCGCAGCGCACCCGCGAGGGTGGCGAGCACGACGTCGTTGACCGTGGTGGTGGCGGCGACGTCCCCGTCGAGGCGCCCGGCCAGGTGGTGCGCGCGGATCCGGCGGTAGTCCTCCAGGTCCGTCGCGAGCATCGCGAACCGGCGGTGACCGCCGATCTCCACGTTCAGCGGGCTGCGGGTCGGGCGGGCAGCGAGGGCGAGCCCGCCGAGGGCCTCGGCGGCCCGGCCGCCCGTGCTCAGCAGGTCGCCGAAGCCGGTGCGGGCCGTGTCGGCGAGCTGCTGCGGCCGCCGCAGGATGTCGGTGACGGCGCCGGCGACGAGCTCGGCCGAACTCGGCTCGCGGCCGGGGCGCCAGGTGTGCAGCGGGGGCTCGTGCCCGTCTTCGTCGTCGTCCAGGACGACCTGGCCGAGGTCCACGGCGTGAACGCCGTCCACCAGCGTCTGGTGCACCTTGGTGATCACGGCGAACCCGCCGTCCTGCAGGCCCTCGACGACGATGAGCTCCCACAGCGGGCGGGAGCGGTCGAGCCGGCGCGCCTGCACCCGGGCGACGAGCTCCTCGAGCTGAGCCTGGGAACCCGGCCGGGGCAGCGCGGAGCGGCGCATGTGGTAGCTGATGTCGAAGCGCTCGTCGTCGACCCAGACCGGGTTGGCGATGCGCCCCGGCACGAACCGGACCCGCTGCCGGTAGCGGGGGACGAGGGCGATCCGGGCCTCGACGTGCCGGACCAGGCGGGACCACTCCAGGCCGCTCTCGCCCGGCCGGAAGATCATGACCGACCCCACGTGCATGGGAGTCGTCCGCTCCTCGAGGTAGAGGAAGGACACGTCCAGCGGCGAGAGCCGGTCGGACACCGCCACCTCCTCCCTGTGGAGCGCTCACCACGCCCCCGCGCAGTGGCTGCAATGATCCTCCCACGCCGCCCGCGTATCGTGGCGACGCGCATCCGCCGGGTGCCCCGGGCGGGTCAGCGCGAACGTCAGGACGAATCGGAGGACAGCGTGAGACAGGTCGCACGGGCCCTGGCGGTGGTGCTGCTCGGCGTCCTCGCGGCCTGCGGGGGCAGCGCGTCGACCGGGACGACCGGGGCGACCGCCGGGACGGCGACCGGCACGGCCGCCCCCGGGTCCCCCCCGAGCAGCCCGGCGGCGGCGGACTGCGGCACCAGCCTCCGGATCACGGTCAAGGGCTCCACCGTGACCCCACCGCCGGGGACCACCGACGTGCAGGCCGGCTGCCGGGTCGACCTCACGGTCACCGCCGACCGCACCAGCGAGGTGCACGTGCACGTGGTCGACCTCGAGAAGCCGATCACGGCGGGCCAGCCGCTGCAGATCTCGTTCACGCCGTCCCAGCAGGGCGTCTACGAGGTGGAGCTGCACGATCCCGACCTGCTGCTGGTCAAGCTGGCCGTGCGGTGACCGCCGCGGGACCGGCCGGCTGGGCCGCCGCCGTCCCCGCGCACGGCATCGGCAGCCGTGAGGACCTGCCCCTCCCGCTGGGCTGGGCGATCGCGGGCGCCGCCGCCGCGGTCGTGCTGTCGTTCGTGCTGCTGGGACTGCTGTGGCGCGAGCCACGCCTGGACGCCGCCTCCGCAGGTCGCCCCCTGCCCGCAGGGCTCGCCCGGCTGCTGGACGCACCGGCGTTCCGCCGCGTCCTCGCCGGAGTCGGGCTGGTCGCGGCCGGGTGGACGCTGCTCGCGCTGCTGGCGGGACCGGACGACAACCGCAACCCCGTGCCCTGGGTGGTGTACGTGCTGCTCTGGGTCGGGATCGTGCCCGCGTCGGTACTGCTCGGACCGGTCTGGCGACAGCTGAACCCGCTGCGTACGGTGCACGCACTGCTCAACCGCGCGCTCCGGCTCGATCCCCGGGACGGCCTGCGTCCACTGCCCGCCGGGATCGGATGGTGGCCCGCGGCCGTCGGCATCCTGGCTTTCGCGTGGCTGGAGCTCGTCTCCCCCGACCCGGCCTCGCTGAGCACCCTGCGGACGGCGATCGCGCTGTACGCAGCCCTGGAGCTGCTCGCGGCATTCTTCTACGGCAGCCGCTGGTTCGACCGGGGGGACCCCTTCGAGGCATGGTCCGGGCTCTACGGGCGGATCGCGCCGCTCGGGCGCCGTGGCGACGGCGTTCTCGTGCTGCGGGCCCCGCTGACCGGGCTCGACGGGCTGCGCCCCGCGCCCGGCCTGGTGGCGACCGTGATCGCGATGCTGTCGGCGACCGCCTTCGACGGGCTGTCCGGCTCGTCGGCGTGGGCGCGGCTGGTGCAGTCGCACGGCTGGTCGCGGCAGAGCGCCGGCACGGTGGGGCTGCTGGCGACGGCGCTGGTGCTCGGCGCCGTCTTCGTCGCGTGCTGCTCGGTCGCGGGCGCCGTCGGCGGGACGAGCCCGCGAGAGGCTCCCGGCCTGTTCGCGCCGTCCGTGGTCCCGGTCGCGCTCGGGTACGTCCTGGCGCACTACTACTCGTTCCTGGCCGTCGAGGGCCAGCGCGCGTTCATCCGGCTGTCCGACCCGCTGGGCACGGGCGCGAACTGGCTGGGCACCGCGCACCTGCAGGTCTCGTACGCCGCGGCGACTCCGGTGATCGTCGCGAACGTCCAGGTGGCGGCCATCGTCGTCGGGCACGTGCTCGGTGTCGTCGTCGCCCACGACCGGGCGGTAGGGCTGTTCCCGCGGGCGCGCGCCGTGATCGGACAGCTGCCCCTGCTCGTGCTCATGGTGACGCTGACGTGCCTCGGCCTGTTCCTGCTGTTCTGGGACTAGTCCGCCTCCGAACCGCTGGGCGAACGAACCGCCACCCCACCCCGCGACACGCCGGGCTGGCCCCGCCATCGTTCGCGCAGCCGTCCACCGCCCCGGACCGCTGCGCGAACGAACCCAGGCCGAACGGGCGACACGCCGGGCTGGCCGCGCCATCGTTCGCGCAGCCGTCCACGCAGGTATGTCGTGCCGCGAATCAGAGGGGCATCCCCAGCAGCACCTCGAGCTCGGCGCGTGTGCTGTCGACGTCCGTGTGCTGAACCGCGACCATCCCCGCGGCGACTGCTCCGCGGACGTTCTGCGGCAAGTCGTCGACCATCACGCACGCAGCCGGATCGAGCCCCAGCAGCTCGGCGGTGTGCCGGAAGATCTCGGCGTCCGGCTTGCGCATCCCCACGCGGCCGGAGATGACGACCGCGTCGAAGATCCCGTCGAAGAGCTCGTCCGGGTAGTGGTTGCCCCAGGAGTTCGACAGCAGTGCGGTGCGGACGCCGCCGTCGTGGGCGCTCCGGACGACCCCGAGCATGCCGGCGTCCAGGTGCGCGAGCCCGGCGAGCATCCGGCCCAGCAGCCCCTGCGCCACCACCGGCGACCCCCGCTCCGCGAGGCGCTCGGCCAGCTCGTCCTCGAACTCGGCCGGCGTGATCTCGCCGCGCTCGAGCCGGTGCACCGGCGACAGCGCGGCGCCGGAGGCGTCCGGGGCCTCCTCCAGCACGGCTACGGGACGCTCGGGCTGCGGTGGCGCCCCCGGATCGGGCGCAGGCAGGTCGTCGGCCGGCCCGTCGGCCGGGCGGGGCCCCACCCAGGCGCGCATCACCTCGCGGAAGTGCTCGAAGTCCACGCCGTCCGCCTGGGCCCAGGCCGCCATGGCGGCGTCCAGCGACGGCGTCAGCACGCCGCCCCAGTCGACGATCAGTCCCTGCAGACGTCCGGTCACGCGAGGAGCCTAGGAGGCCCGCTCGGGGTAGGGGCGTCAGCGCCGGGCACCCGCCGGAGTGGGTGGCTGCAGGACCCCGGGGCGGTCGAGGCGGGTCGGCCCGTCGGCGTCCCACCACACCGAGGTGTCGAGCAGGCGGGCCAGGTCCTCGTTCGGCTCCGCGAAGGAGGCGGCGAGACGGCGGCGCAGCGCGGGCTCGACCCGTGGCTTGTCGCCATGGGCGTGGTGGCGCCCGAAGCGCGGGGGCGTCCAGGCGGAGATGCCGAGGAAGGCGCAGACGTGCCCGAAGACCTCGACCGGCTGGGCATAGAAGTCCTCGCAGCGCACCACCAGCACCTGGGCGGAGGGGTAGTGCTCGAGCCAGCGCCGCAGCTGGGTGGCGTAGCGCCCGCGGTCCAGGTAGGAGAAGTGCTCGTGCGCCGGGCGGGGCGTGCCGGGATCGGCACGCAGCAGCTCCTCCTGGCCGGCGATCCGCTCGGCCTCGGCGTCCACCGCCTGCTCGAACGGCAGGGACTCCACGCCGTTCTTCACCCTGTCCCAGTGGTGGGAGAAGGCCCGCTCGACGGGGTCACGGAGCATCACGAGCACCCTCGCGTCAGGCACCTCGCGGCCGGCCCGGGCGGGGGCCAGCGGGTGGTAGAGCAGGTAGGGGGCGGCGTCGCCGGTGATCCGGTCCCGGCCCAGGGGGGGCCGGATCGGGAAGTGCGACCGGTACCAGCGCGGCCCGCGGTCGTGCTGCAGGTCGAAGTAGTGCGGGCTCTTGATCCGCTCGATCCGGGGGAACAGCGGCGCGACGTCCGGGTGCCGGACCAGGGCGTCGTACAGGGTGGTGGTGCCCGCCCGCTTGGCCCCCACCAGCAGGAAGTCCGGCCCTCGCCGCAGCGGGCTGGTCGCCACCGCATACGTGCGGACGGCGGTCTTGACGGCGCGGCGGACGCCGACCGGCACCGCGTGAACCGGGCTCGCGCCCTCGAACGCGCGCTCGGGGGAACCCTCGGCCAGCCGTGCCGCCGGCTCACTCAACCGGCACCACCTCGGTCGGGATCTCGACGGCCACGGCGTCGTCGGGGGTGGCGTCGAACACGGTGATGCCGCCGTTAGGCAGGGCGCGGCGCCACTGGGCCCTGGGCGAGCCGGTCACGGCGGAGATGAGCAGGCGCACGGTGGCCGCGTGCGAGACGGCAGCGACGGTGCCGCCGGGGTGGAGCAGGGCCAGCATGCGCAGCGACAGGACCATCCGCTCGGCCGCGAGGTCGAGGGACTCCCCGTGCGGGGTCCGCGCCCCCGGCGCGTAGGCGTGGTAATCGGCGTACGCCTGCGGGTGGCGCTCGGCCGCCTCCTCGGGGGTGAGGCCGTCCCAGTCGCCGTAGTGGAGGTTGACCAGGCCGGGGAGGTCGGTGACGTTCTCGATGCCGGCCGCGTCGGCGATCACGCGGGCGGTGTCACGGGCCCTGCGCAGCGGGCTCGCGTAGACCGCCTGGATGCCTTTGTCCCCCAGCACGCCCGCAGCCGCCCAGGCGTCGCGCCAGCCACCCTCGTCGAGGGGGACGTCGATGCGCCCGCGGTACCGGTTCTTGCGATTGAGCAGAGTGGTGCCGTGACGGACGAGGTAGATCCGGCAGGGCTCGGCCGGGGGTAGCTCGGTCATGGTGCCAGTCGACCACATTCTGGACCCGCGTGGTCAACGCTTTGCGTTCGGCGTCACTCTCAGCGACGAACGAGTGAGCCGAGCGGAGCAACGACCCCACTCGGACGAACGACGGACCGTCCACAGCCGGGCGGGGGGGACGTCACGCTCGCGCCCGCTTCGCACCCATCACCCCTGACGGAGCCGTTCCTGAGGGGGATCATGACGCTCACCACCGACACGCCGCCGTCCCTGAGACTGCGGCCCATTCCCGTTCGCGAGCCGGGCAGAGCACCGGGAGCGCTTCGCCCGGCCTCCGGCCGGCCCCCCGGGGGCCGGCTGCCGCTGCCCTTCGAGGCGCTCCCACCAGCCTCGCCCGCCGGGCACGCTCCGGGTCCCGTGCGGGACGGCGGCGCACCGGCAGACCCGCGCGAGTGGGCGCTGCGCTTCGCCCAGGTGGCGCTGGAGGTCGCCACCGGGCTGCGGCCCCCCGCGCAGCTCGTCCGCTGGACGTCCCCGGACGTTCTGGCGGCGCTCGCCCGCCGGCATGCCCTGGCCCAGCGCGGCGGGGGCCGGCCGGCACGGGCGACCGTCCGTTCCGTGCGGCTGTACGAGCCGGCCGCGGGGGTCGGGGAGGTCACGGCTGTGGTCGCTGCCGGCGAACGCATGCGCGCCCTCGCCTTCCGGATGGAGGACGAGGGCGGCCGCTGGCGGGTGGTCGCCTTCGAGCTGGGCTGAATCAGCCCCGGCGGCCCTTGCGGCTCCGGCGGGCGGCGCGGTTGCCCGAGCCGTCGGCCGGAGCGGCGGGCGCGGCCGCGGCGACCCCGTCGCCCGCTCCGTTGCCTTCCGAGTGGGTCTCGACGCCACCCTCGCCGTCCACGGTGGGCGCCGAGTACTGCAGCTGGGCCGGCCGCTGGGGGGCGACCAGCCCCTTGGCGACGAGCACGGTCGCGCCCTCGCCCTGGGCCTGCTCCTCCTCCTCGGCCGGGGCCTCCACCTCGACCTCCAGGTTGAACAGGTAGCTGACCGACTCCTCCTTGATGGCCTCGGTCATCGCCTGGAACAGCTGGTAGCCCTCACGCTGGTACTCCACGAGCGGGTCGCGCTGGGCCATGGCCCGCAACCCGATGCCCTCCTGCAGGTAGTCCATCTCGTAGAGGTGCTCGCGCCACTTGCGGTCGAGCACAGACAGCACCACCCGGCGCTCGAACTCGCGCATGGCCTCGTCGCCGAGCGCCTCCTCGCGCCGGTCGTAGGCGAGCTGGGCGTCGCTCGTGAGCTCGGTGACGAGCATCTGCTGGGTGACCCCCTCGGCGCCACCGGCCTCCTCGAGCAGCTCTTCGACCGAGATGCCGACGGGATAGAGCAGCTTGAGGGCCCGCCAGAGCTGGTCGAGGTCCCAGTCGCCCGCGTACCCCTCCCCGGTGGCCTGCGCGACGTAGGCACGGACGACGTCGTCGATGAAGTGCCGGATCTGCTCGTGCAGGTCGGCGCCCTGCAGCACGCGTCGCCGCTCGCCGTAGATGACCTCGCGCTGGCGGTTGAGGACGTCGTCGTACTTGAGGACGTTCTTGCGGATCTCGAAGTTGCGCCCCTCGATCTGGCTCTGGGCGCTCGCGATCGCCCGGGTCACCATCTTCGCCTCGATCGGCACGTCGTCCGGGATCTTGGCGGCGTTCAGGAACGTCTCGACCAGGCCGGAGTTGAACAGCCGCATGAGGTCGTCGGTCAGGGACAGGTAGAACCGGCTCTCGCCCGGGTCGCCCTGGCGGCCGGAGCGACCGCGCAGCTGGTTGTCGATGCGGCGCGACTCGTGCCGCTCCGTGCCGAGGACGTAGAGCCCGCCCAGCTCCACGACCTCGTCGTGCTCGGCCGCAACCGTCTCCTGCATCTGCTTGAGCACATCGGGCCAGGCCGTCTCGTACTCCTCCGGCGTCTCGGCCGGATCGAGCCCGCGCCGCTCCAGCTCCGCCACGGCCATGAACTCCGCGTTGCCGCCGAGCATGATGTCCGTGCCGCGGCCCGCCATGTTGGTCGCCACCGTCACGGCCCCCTTGCGGCCGGCCTGGGCGACGATGGTCGCCTCACGCGCGTGGTGCTTGGCGTTGAGGACCTCGTGCTTGATGCCCCGCTTGCGCAGCAGGTCGGCAAGGTACTCCGACTTCTCCACGCTGGTGGTGCCCACGAGCACGGGCTGGCCCGTCTCGTGCCGCTCTGCGATGTCGTCGACGACGGCGTCGAACTTCGCGACCTCGTGCTTGTAGATGAGGTCCTGCTGATCGGCACGCACCATCGGCTTGTTCGTGGGGATGCTCACCACGCCCAGCTTGTAGATCGACATGAACTCGGCGGCCTCGGTCTGCGCCGTCCCCGTCATGCCCGCCAGCTTGTCGTACATCCGGAAGTAGTTCTGCAGGGTGATCGTGGCGAGGGTCTGGTTCTCGCTCTGGATCTGCACGCCCTCCTTGGCCTCGATGGCCTGATGCATGCCCTCGTTGTAGCGGCGGCCCTGCAGCAGCCGGCCGGTGTGCTCGTCGACGATGAGGACCTCGCCGTCGAGCACGACGTAGTCCTTGTCGCGCTTGAACAGCTCCTTGGCCTTGACCGAGTTGTTGAGGAACCCGACGAGCGGGGTGTTCACGCTCTCGTACAGGTTCTCGATCCCGAGGTGGTCCTCGACGTGCTCGATGCCGGACTCGAGGACACCGACCGTGCGCTTCTTCTCGTCGACCTCGTAGTCGACGTCGCGGCGCAGCCTCTCGGCGATGCGCGCGAACTCGGTGTACCACTTGGTCGGCAGATCCGAGGGCCCGGAGATGATCAATGGAGTGCGGGCCTCGTCGATGAGGATGGAGTCCACCTCGTCGACGATCGCGTAGTTGTGGCCGCGCTGGACCATGTCGTCCACGGACCAGGCCATGTTGTCGCGCAGGTAGTCGAAGCCGAACTCGTTGTTCGTGCCGTAGGTGATGTCGGCCGCGTACTGGGCACGCCGCTCGTCCGGCGTCATCTGGGCGAGGATGCAGCCGACCGAGAGGCCGAGGAACCGGTGGACGCGGCCCATCAGCTCGGACTGGTACGACGCCAGGTAGTCGTTCACCGTGATGACGTGCACGCCCTTGCCGGCGAGCGCGTTCAGGTACGCCGGTGCGGTGGCGACGAGGGTCTTGCCCTCGCCGGTCTTCATCTCCGCGATGTTGCCCTGGTGCAGGGCTGCGCCGCCCACGAGCTGGACGTCGAAGTGCCGCTGGCCCAGGGTGCGCTTGGCCGCCTCGCGAACCGCCGCGAAGGCTTCGGGCAGGAGGTCGTCCACGCTCTCGCCGTCGGCGAGCCGGGCCCGGAACCTGTCCGTCTCCTCGCGCAGCTCCGCGTCGGTCAGGCGGACGAAGTCCTCCTCGAGCGCGTTCACCTGCGCGGCGAGCCCCTCGAGCCGCTTGAGGGTGCGGCCCTCGCCCGCACGCAAGAGCTTTTCGACGATCTTCACCACGCGACGACTCCCAGCACTCACCATCACACCCGCGACGCACCTCACGCCGCACGACGGGCACGACGAACCAGGGCCCCTGAAGGTGCCCGACGGTCCATCGTAGACACTCCAGGGTCCTCGCCGGCCGTCCCTCGTCCACCTCGCCGTGGCGTCGGCGGGCGTGATCGCCGCAGGCTCCAGCCCGGCCGGTAGCTGCTGGGACGCGCTGCCGCGGAGTAAGCGTGGCGACCGTCGAGGATCAGGGGTATCAGTTGCGTTCATATGTGCTGCCCCGCCGGCTGGGGCAGCACATATGAACGGAAGAGGACACCTCCTCCCCCAACCACGACGAGGCCCATCCGCCCCCGGGTTGCTGAGCCGCCTCGGCGCCGGTGAGGCTGGCCGCATGCATCTCCCGGCGTGGGCACCGACCCTGACCGACGGGGTCGTCCGCCTGCGCCCGCATTCCATGGGCGACGTGGAGGCTGTCCTGGCGCAGTGCCGGGACCCGCAGATGCAGCGGTGGACCACGGTGCCCGTGCCGTACGAAGGCCACCACGCCGTCGAGTGGCTGGGCGGCCGGCGCCGGGAGTGGGAGGAGGGCCGCACGCTGTCGCTGGCCATCGAGGCAGGGGGCCGGTTCTGCGGAACCGTCGACCTGCGGCCGGACGACCTGGGCGGGGCCACCCTCGGGTACGCGCTGGGGCCGTGGGCGCGGGGCCGCGGCCTGATGCACCGCGCACTGCTCCTCGAGCTCCCGTGGGCATTCGAGACGCTCGGGCTCGAGGTCGTGCACTGGGAGGCCGTGGCCGGCAACTGGCCGAGCCGGCGGACGGCCTGGCGGGTCGGCTTCCGGGTCGAGGGCACGGTGCGCAGCTGGCTCGCCCACCGCGGCGCCCGGTACGACGCATGGGTGGGCTCGCTGGGGCGCGACGAACGGCTGGAGCCCGTCCATCCCTGGTTCGAGGTGCCCGTGCTGGAGGGTCGGCGGGTGCGGCTGCGGCCCTACCGCGGCGAGGACGTGCCCCGCGCCGTCGAGGCCTGCTCGGACCCGCTGACCCGGCACTGGCTGGGCCGTCTGCCGTCGCCGTACACCGCTGCGGACACTGCTGCGCACCTGGAGCAGATGGCCGAGGACGCCGCCGAGGGGCGCAGCCTGGGCTGGGCCGTGGCGGCGGCGGACGACGACCGGCTGGTGGGCGAGATCGCCCTGTTCGGACTCTCGGAGCCGGGGCGGAGCTCGGAAGTTGGGTACTGGATGCACCCGGCGGAGCGGGGCCGCGGCTTCATGACCGAAGCCGTCCGGTTGGCGGCCCGGCACGCCCTGTTGCCGCTGGACGTCGGCGGTCTCGGCCGGCCCCGTCTGGTGCTGCGAGCCGCCGGCGGGAACACCGCCTCCCGCCGGGTCGCGGAGCGGGCCGGGTTCCGGCGGACGGGGGTCGACCGGCGCGCGGAGCTGCTCGGCGACGGCACGGTCGACGACCTGGTCCGGTTCGACCTGCTGCCGGAGGAGCTCGCACTGCCCTGACTGCCCTGACTGCCCCGGGGACGGCTCAGGTGTGTCGGCGGCCGCTGGCAGGATCGGCCATTGTGGAAGCGCCCCGGGCCCGCGAACGGCTGTCAGCTGCGCAGGCCAGGCGCGTCGCGCTCGCGGCCCAGGGGTTTGCCGTGCCGCGACGGCCGGCGTCCGCCGGCCAGGTGACCATGCGCCAGGTCCAAGCCGTGATCGACCGGGTGGGCGTCGTCCAGATCGACTCCGTCAACGTCTTCTCGCGCAGCCACTACATGCCGTTCTTCTCCAGGCTCGGGCCGTACGACCGCGCCCTGCCCGACCGGGCAGCCGCCCAGCGGCCGCGTCGCCTGGTCGAGTACTGGGCGCACGAGGCGTCGTTCGTGCCGCCCTCGACGCACCGGCTGCTGCGCTTCCGGATGGCCCGCGCGCACGACGAGGCCTGGGGCGGCATGATCCGGACCGCCCGGGAGCTGCCCGACGTGCTCGCGACAGTGCGTGGCGTCGTGGCCGATCACGGGCCGCTCACCGCGGCCGAGATCGAGCGGCTGCTGGAGGAGCCCGAGCACGAGGGACCGCTCGAACTGGGGGTGGAACTGGTCGCAGACCAAACGTGCCCTGGAGTTCCTGTTCTGGGCCGGAGTCATCTCCAGCGCCGGGCGCACCGCTCAGTTCGAGCGGCGCTACGACCTCACCGAACGCGTGCTCCCGCCCGAGGTCGCGGCCGCACCGGACGTCCCGCACGCCGACGCCGTGCGCGAGCTGGTGCGGATCGCCGCGCGTGCGTGCGGCGTGGCGAGCGAGCGGTGCCTGCGCGACTACTTCCGGCTGCGGCCGCCGGAGGCCCGTGCGGCGGTGGCGGAGCTCGTCGACGCCGGGGAGCTGCGCCCGGTCGAGGTCGCCGGGTGGGCCCGGCCGGCGTTCCTGCACGTGGATGCGAGACTGCCGCGCTGGGTCCGGGCCCGGGCCCTCCTCAGCCCGTTCGACTCGCTCGTGTGGGAGCGGGACCGCACCGAGGCCCTGTTCGGCTTCCGGTACCGCATCGAGATCTACACCCCGGCGGAGCGGCGCCTGCACGGCTACTACGTGCTGCCCTTCCTGCTGGGCGACCGGCTCGTCGCCCGGGTCGACCTCAAGTCCGACCGCACTCCCGGCGGTGGCGTGCTGCGCGTGCGGGCCGCCTGGGCCGAGGCGGCCGTCGGGCCGGGCACCGCCCGGCACGGCGAGGTCGCGGCCGAGCTGGCGGCCGAGCTGGCGGTCACGGCCGAGTGGCTCGGCCTGGCGGGCGTGACGGTCGAGCCCCGCGGCGACCTGGCCGCGGCCCTCTCGACGGCGGTGGCCTGCGCGGCTGCCGGCTGACGGGCCGTCAGGACGGCGCGCCCGATCCCGCCCCGACATCGGAGACGTCGAGCGCTGCGGAGGGAGCCGGTGGAGTCGCTCGAGTCGAGGGAGCCGGCCGGGAGCGTCGACGTCGCTGCCCAGCCGGAGCCGGATGACCCCGTAGCTCCACCCGCGCCGCCGGTACACCACGCTCGGCCGCCCGGTCTCCGCGTCCACGAACAGGTAGAAGTCGTGCCCCACGAGCTCCATCTCGTACAGCGCCTGGTCCAGGGTCATCGGCGAGGCGTCGTGGTCCTTCGCGCGGATGACGACGGGGCTGGCATCTTCTGTGGCCGCGTCCTCCGCCGCACCTGAATCACTGTCGGCGGTCGTGTCGACCGGTGCGCTCGAGGGAACGGCCTGCGGACGCCGCCCCGTCGACCGGAGCGTCGCCGGAGCATCCGCTGGAGCCAGCCGGACCGAGTGGGGCGTCTGGCGGCCGTGATGGACCTTCCGGCGGTCCCGGCTGCGGCGCAGCCGCTCCAGCAGCTTGCCGAAGGCGAGGTCGAGAGCGGCTGCCGGGTCCTCCGCGCTGGCCTCCGCCCGGATGACGGGGCCCTTGCCCCGCACCGTGATCTCGACCTTCTCGCAGTTCTGGGACTGGCGGGGGTTGCGCTCGTGGGACAGCTCCACGTCCGTCCGGTGAGCCTTCGGCGCCAGCTGGGCGATCTTGAGCAGCTTCTCCTCGGCGAGGCGCCTGAAGCGCTCGGGAACCTCCGTGTGCCGGCCGCTGATCACGATCTCCACAGGAAGACCTCCGCGTGTGTTCCGGATGCGCTGGTCCCGCCCACGCTAGTGCTTCCGCTCGGTCTGCGTCTGTCGACCAACCCACCTGCCGTGGGCGCCCGTCGCGGTGTCCACGCGATCGCGGCGACGGCGAGGACTACCGCGCCGTGCAGTTGCAGCACCCGTGCCGCCTCGGCCGCGCTCGCCCCGGTGGTCACCACGTCGTCGACGACGACGACCCGCGCACCCGGCGGGAACGAGCGCAGGAGGGGCCGGCGGACTGCGAAGGCCCCAGCGACGTTGGCGGCCCGGCCGCGCGCCCCGAGACCCGCCTGGTCACTCACCCGCCGGCGCTGTCGCAGCAGCCGGGCGATCCGGACCGAACTGCCCCGGGCGCGCAGCCGCCGCGTCGCGACGACAGTGAGGAGGGCGACGACGTCCGCCCCCCTGGCTCGGGTGGCTCGGGCGGACGAAGGCACCGGGACGAGGAGGACCGCACCGGGGCCGGCAGCCGGTCCGGCCCGCGCCGACGCCGGCGACGTCCAGAGACGCCTCGACAGCCACCGCGAGCGCCGATGCCAGCGCACGGGTCAGATCCAGCCGGCCGCGGTCCTTCCAGGCGACCACGGTGCGAGGAACGGAACCCGCGTACGGAGCGCAGGCGTACACCGGAACGGGAACGGCCGGGGCGGGCACCTCGACCGCGGGGCCGGCGAGCGGACGGCGACAGGCGGAGCAGAGCGCCGTGTCGGGACGACCGCACCCCGCACACTCCACGGGCAGGACGAGCAGCCACAGGGCGTGGAGCGCGCGGGCACCGCGGACCGCGACGGCGGGGACGGATCCGATCATGTCACCAGCCTGCTGCGCGGGCCGCCGGGCGCGGGGGCCGAGTGCAGCGGGCTGTTGACGGCGGGACGACGAGAGGCGGCTGTGGACGACGACCCACGCTCAGCCCGGCAACGCGGGAGCCTGCACGTCGATCGCCTTCCACCCGCCGCCGAGCGAGCTGAGCAGGGCGCCGCCGGACGCCGTGCGGACGTAGGTGTCCACGCTGGCGCCGCTCACAGCGAGGCCGACGGCCTGCTGCTTCGCGGGGATCTCGGACCCGAGCGCCGAGACCTCACCGCCCGCCCTGACCGCCCAGACGAACGTCTTCGGGGAACCGCTGCGGACGCCGAGCACCGCCATCTGCAACGGGTCCCGCCAGCCGGCGTCCACCCCGGCCGTCAGGTCCGGCAGGAGGGAGAGGGCGGCGCGGGCGAGGCGCAGCGGCGTGCCGTCCGCACGGCGCACCACACCGCTGACGAGGACCTGGGTCCCGGTGCGGCGCTGCACGACGAGCAGCGCGCGGGTGCCCTCCGGGCTGATCCGCAGCGACAGGATCCGGCCCGCCCCGAGCCACGGAACGGCCACGGTCACCTGGCGGCGACGACCCACGCCGCCCGCGAGCACCGGGCCTCCCGGCACGCTCGACGCCGCCCAGACCCAGCCGTGACCGGCGATCCCCCTCGCCGTCCACGCTCGGGGTCGTCAGCTGCTGGCCCCGCAGCACCACCGAGGCGGTCTGCTGCCCACCCAGGATCGCGTAGACCGCGTCGCGGGGCCGGGAGAGCGCGGCGAAGAGGCTGCGACGCAGGTCGGCGGCGGCCACTGCCGCCGGGCCGGCCTTGGTCAGGGGAGCCAGGTCCTGCCGGGCGACGCAGCTCGCCCGGTCGGTGAACCGGGTCTGGCCGATCTGACCCTTGCTCGTGACGCAGAGCGGGAAGCCGCTGCCCATCGCTGTCCGGGTCGTCCCGGCGGCCGCTCGTGGGCGGCGCCTCGACGACGGCGGGGGGTGACCAGAGCGCGGGAAGGGGTCCCGGCGGGATGTCGAGCTTCACCTGCTTGACGGTGAGCTCCACGGCGCTGACGGGCGCGAAACCCGGCTCCACCGGCAGTGCCTGGAGCGTGGCCAGCAGCTGCGCCTGCAGGAGCCCGCGTTGCTGCGGGGGCCGGGTGAGGTCGATCCGGGCGACGTCGGCGTCGAACTGCACGCCTGCGAGCGGGGCCAGCTCCACGCCTGGGGACGCCCCGGTCGTCACCGCGTCGGCGAGCCAGTCGGACGGTCCGTCGAGCAGGGCGCGGACGGCCATCGACGCCGTCGCCGTCCGCTCCAGGGCGGTCGTGGGGAACCAGCGGACGTCGGGCACCAGCCAGGCGCCCGCCGCCGGCTCCGGCGTGCCCCCGGACTCCGCCTCGGCGGGATTGGACCGCCCGCTCGCCGAAGTAGAGGGGGGAGGGGCTGAAGGTCGTGATCAGGGCGGACGACGTCAGCACCAGGCCCTGTGGCGGGTCGACGATCCGCCATTCGCCGCGGCGGCCGATCAGCGCGAAGTCCTGCTGGTAGGAGCGGTCGTGGGCGTCGCTGAGGGTGAACCTGCCCGAGGGCGTCGATGCGCGGCGTGCACGGTCGCCGTCACCCGGACCGTCGCGCGCTGCCCGTCCCGGGGGTGGGAGCCGGCCGCCGCTCCCCGATCGGCCCGGTCCGGCTGCTTCCCCGGGCACGACGTCGCGTCCTGGTCGTCCCGCCACCGCTGGCGCCGTCCATCGCCGTCAGGCGGATGCACGGCTCGGAGTCGACGACGACGACCGGCGCGAGGGCCTGCCAGTGCGCCCCGCCGCCGTCGAGGTACTCCCGGGCGACCTGGTGGTTCTGGTGGAAGTCCTTGCCCGCTGCGATGAACCCGCGAACGATCCCGTCGGGGGTGTCGCCGGAGGTGGGAGGCACGGCGAACGGCTGCACCCGGGGCGCCTCGATGCGGCTCGCCGGCACCACCGCCGTGCGGCCGGGCACGCCGGCGCACCCGCCGGCGAGCAGGGCGACGGCCGCCGCCAGCAGCACCGGGAACGACCCGAGGGGTCCTCATGCCTCGACCGCCGCGGCCTCTGCGGTGGCGGCGATGCCGTCGACGTCACCGCCCGGCACCTCGGCGACGGCGGCCACCAGGGCCGTCCCGTCACTGGTGGCCGCGACGGCGACGGCACCCTCGCCGCGGGCGGCGTCCGCAGGCACCAGCGGCAGCGGCGAGGAGGTCAGGGAACCGCCGAGGCGCCGGGGCAGGGTCAGCCGGAAGTGGGCGCCCTCGCCGGGTTCACCCCACACCTGCAGCCATCCGCCGTGCAGGTGCGCGTCCTCGAGCGCGATCGCGAGGCCGAGGCCGGTTCCCCCGGTGGTGCGGGCGCGGGCGGGGTCCGCGCGCCAGAAGCGGTTGAAGACCATCGCCAGGTCCGCCTGGCGCAGGCCGACCCCGTGGTCCCGGACGCCGATCGCGACGCCCTCCTCGTCGCCGGCGAGGCGAACCTGCACGGGCAGCGACTCGGAGTGCTCCAGGGCATTGCCCAGCAGGTTGCGGACGATCCGCTCGACTCGCCGAGGGTCGACCTCGGCGACGGTCGTGCCGAGGCCGGAGCGGACGTCGACGCGGATGCCGTGGCTCTCGGCCAGCGGGCGCAGGTCGTCGACCACCCGGTCGACGATCTCGCGCAGGTCGACGGGCTCGGTCTCGAGCACGGCGGCGCCGGCGTCGAACCGACTCACCTCGAGCAGGTCCGCCAGCAGGGCCTCGAACCGGTCCAGTTGCGCCTGCAGCAGTTCGGCGCTGCGGCCGAGCGCCGGTTCGAAGGAATGCCGGGCCTCGTACATGACCTCGCCGGCCATCCGCAGGGTCGTCAGCGGGGTGCGCAACTCGTGGGACACGTCGGAGACGAAACGCCGCTGCACCCTGGACAGTTCCTCGAGCTGGTGGATCTGGCGCTCCAGGCTCGCCGCCATCTCGTTGAAGGCGCGGCCGAGCCGGGCCAGCTCGTCGTCGCCGCGCACCCGCATCCGGCGGTCGAGCCGGCCCGAGGCCAGCTGCTCGGCGGTGCGCGCCGCTTGCCGCACAGGGGCGACGACCTGGCGGGTGACCACCCAGGCCACGGCGCCGACGAGCAGGACGAGGGCGACGCCGCCGAAGATGAAGTAGCGGCGCACGACCTCGTTGATCTCGACCTCGGGCTGCAGGCTGTAGACCAGGTACAGCTCGAACCGGCCGCCTGCGAGGGTGCCGAGGTCGATCAGCTTGCCCACGGCGATGACCGGCTGCGTGCGGCCGTCGACGGTGGTCGTGAACACCTGCGTCTGGGCGCGCTCGGGGTCGTGGTTGACGGCCTGGCGCAGCTCCATCGGGACCGAGTCCGGATTGATCCGGTAGCCCCGGTCACTCACGGACGTGGACCGCCAGGCGTCCTCGAGCGCGTGCCGCAGGATGACGTAGCGGACGGTGGGTTCGGCGTTGCCGGCCAGCTGATTGACGGCGTAGTCGGCCTGGTTCTCCGCGGTGTTCTGACCGCTGGCGGTGCGGGTCTCCTGCTGCAGGCTGTCCTCGGTCCGGGCGATGTCCGCCAGCGACTGCGACGTGACGGCGTCGATCCGGCGAGCCACGATCCCGTTGGTGATGCGCTCGAGCAGGGACTGTCCCACCACCAGGACGACCACGATGCCGAGCACCACGGTCGCGGACACCACCCGCAGTTGCACCGACCGCCGCCAGCGGCCCACGACCTGCCCGAAGGCACGCCGCACGGGTCGGCGTATCCGACGGGGAACGACCCGGCGCGCGGCATGCGCGGCGGTCGCACCCGCGCTCCGGGGTCCGGGCTCGCTCATGCCTATGCCGGGCCGGCCTTGTAGCCGACGCCGCGGACCGTCACGACGATCTCGGGTCGTTCCGGGTCACGCTCCACCTTCGACCGCAGCCGCTGCACGTGGACGTTAACGAGCCGGGTGTCCGCCGCGTGCCGGTATCCCCACACCTGCTCGAGCAGGACCTCGCGGGTGAACACCTGCCACGGCTTGCGCGCGAGCGCGACGAGCAGGTCGAACTCCAGCGGGGTCAGCGGGATGACCTGGCTGTCGCGGCGCACGGCGTGACCCGCGACGTCGATCGCCAGGTCCCCGATCTCGAGGGACTCGGGCGCTGGGTCATCGGTGCGGCGCAGGCGGGCGCGGACCCGGGCGACGAGCTCCTTGGGCTTGAACGGCTTGACGACGTAGTCGTCGGCGCCGGACTCGAGGCCGAGGACGACGTCGACGGTGTCGGTCTTGGCGGTGAGCATGACGATGGGCACGCCGGACTCGGCCCGGATCTGCCGGCAGACCTCGATGCCGTCACGGCCGGGGAGCATGACGTCGAGCAGCACGAGGTCGGGCCGACTGGCCCGGAACGCCTCCAGGGCCTGCGCGCCATCAGCACAGAAGGAGGTGTCGAACCCCTCCCCACGCAGCACGATGCCCAGCATCTCGGCCAGCGCGGTGTCGTCGTCGACAATCAGCACTCGTCCCTTCATGGGCCCATGGTGACACCGCACACCCACCTGCCGATCAGCCCCGCACGGAACCAACCGCGCGGACGTCGGCCCGGGGCGCCGTGACAGGATGATTCCGGGCGAGCAGACGCCGGACCGGCGGGGCGAGGAGGCCGAGGATGACGCAGCCGCCGGCGGGCGAGCAGGAGCCGCCCGGGTGGCAGGTGCCCGGCGGCGACGCCGAGGGCGCCGGCGCCGGCTGGGGGGTGCAGGAACCGCCTCCGCAGCAGCCCGGGTGGGGCACGCCAGCAGGCTCGGGCCAGCAGGGGTGGAACCAGCCGGGCTGGGGTCAGGGGCAGCCGGGCTGGGGTCAGCCGAGCTGGGGCGGGCAGCAGCAACCCTGGACGCCGCCGGTGCAGGCGCCCGCAGGCATCATCCCGCTGCGCCCGCTCGGGGTCGTCGAGCTCCTCGACGCCGCGTTCCAGGCGGTCCGGTCCAACCCGCGGTCCATGATCGGTGTCTCGGCGGCGGTGGTGGCCGCGGTGACGCTGCTCTCGCTCGTCCCCCAGGCGTTCGTGCTGCACGGACTCGGCGGCACCGCCCTGGCGTCCCCAGGAGCGGGCGGCCAGCTGTCGACGCGCGAGCAGCTCGACGTCCTCAGCAGCGCCCTCCAGGCCCAGCTGTTCCCCGTCGTCCTGACCTTCTTCGCGGTCACGGTGCTCGACGCGCTGCTGATCGTGCCGGTCAGCGCCGCCGTGCTGGGCCGCCGGACGCCGCCGGGCGAGATGTGGCAGCGTGCCAAGGGACGCCTGCTGCCCGCCGTCGGCCTGGCGCTGCTCACCGGCGCTGCGCTGATCGGCGTCGTCGTCGCCGTGCTCACGCCCGGGATCGTCGTGGTGGCGGCGGGCCAGACGGGCGCCGGCGTACTGCTGCTGCTCGCCGGCATCGTCGCGGCGGTCGTCCTCCCGGTGCTGCTCGCCGTGCGGTGGTCCCTGGCGGCGCCGGCCTTGGTGCTGGAGAAGGCCACGGTGACCACGGCGCTCCGCCGGTCGTGGCGGCTCACCGGCAGGAGCTTCTGGCGGGTCCTGGGGATCCTGCTGCTCACCGGGATCATCGTGTCGATCGGGCAGGCCGCCATCTCGTTCCCGCTGAGCCTGCTCTCGTCACTGCCCGCGGCGGGCCAGGAGCACCCCTACGAGAACCTCGGCACGGTCTTCGC
This sequence comes from uncultured Actinomycetota bacterium, assembly GCA_963786765.1. Lineage (GTDB taxonomy): Bacteria > Actinomycetota > Actinomycetes > Actinomycetales > Kineosporiaceae > DATKNA01. The sequence goes on from CAWBAJ010000015.1 coordinate 193,239, forward strand.
CCAGCTGCTCATCACCGGCGTGGGCTCGATCGTGGCTGGTGCCGTGTTCTACCCGTTCAGCGCGGCGGTGTCGGCATTGCTGTACATCGATTTGCGGATGCGCCGCGAGGGCCTGGACGTGCGGCTGGCCCAGGCGGTCGCCCAGGGCGGGCCGATGCCGTGAGCCGGCTGTCGTCCGACGTGCCGGTGGTGCCGGACGCCGCGCAGGGCCGGGCCTGGGCCCGTCAGGAGCTGGCGGGGCCCGGGTACGAACGGCCCGGGTTGGTCCGGCGCGGCCTGGAGTGGCTGGTCGACCACCTGCAGCAGCTGCCGCTGCCGCACGGCAGCGGCTCCGCGCTGACCGCCGGCGTCCTGCTCCTCGTCGTGGCTGCCGTCGTGGCCTGGGCCCTGCGCCGGGGCGGCGGTCCGCTGGCCCGGCGGGGGCCGAGTGCCGGGGACGCCGTCTTCGAGGGCGGTTCCCGCAGCGCCCAGCATCACCGCGCGGACGCCGACCGTGCCGCCGCCGGCGGCGACTGGCGGACCGCCGTGATCGAGCGGTTCCGGGCGGTCGTCCGCGAGCTCGAGGAGCGGGGCGTCGTGCCCGAGCAGCCCGGCCGGACCGCGGGCGAGACCGCGGACGCCGCCGCCGTGCGGATGCCCCTGCTGGCGGTCGATCTCCGCGGGGCGGCGCGGCTCTTCGGCGACGTCCGGTACGGCGGCCGCAACCCCGGTCCCGGTGGCGACGCCGCGCTCCGCGAGCTCGACGCGCGGATCCGCGCCGCCCGTGCGGAGCCGCCGGCCCACGCTGCGGCGGCACCGTGACGGCGTCGCTCCAGACCCCTGCCGGTGGGCCTGCCCATTCCCCTGCTGGTTCCCCGGCCGGTCCCCTGCCGGCGCCCTGCCGGTGGCCGCCGGTCCCCCGTCCCCGGGCGAGCGGATGCGCCGCCTGCGGTTCCCGATCGCGGTGGCGGCCGTGGTCGTGGCCGTGGCCGGGATCGCGGCCCTGGCCACGGCGGGCACCGGCGGCGGGGATCTCGATCCGGCGTCCGGTGCCCCGGACGGCGCCCGCGCCGTGGCGCGGATCCTCGCCGACCAGGGCGTCGAGGTGAGACGGGTCCGCGACCCTCGCGATGCCGCGGCAGAGGCCGGCACGGTCGTGCTCGTGCACCCCGAGCTGCTCTCGCCCTCGCAGCTGCGGCCGCTCGGTCAGCGGCAAGGCCGGCTCGTCCTCGTGCAGCCGGACGCCGTTCCGCTCGGCGTTCTCGCGCCCTCGGTGCGGCCCGCCGGCGAGGCGACGTCGGAGGTCCTGCCTCCCGGTTGCGCCCTCCCCGAGGCGCAGGCGGGGCCGGCCCGCGCGGGTGGCCGGCTCTACTCGCTGACGCAGGGCGCGGCGGGACAGGTGTGCTACCCGGCCGCGGACGGCGACCGCGGCGGCTCCCTCGTCGCGCTGCAGGGTGGGCAGGACGGCGCAGCGGGCGAGGTCGTGGTCCTGGGGCAGGCCGACGTGCTGACGAACGCCCACCTGGACGAGGACGCCAACGCGGCGCTCGCGCTGCGGCTGCTCGGCACCCAGCCCTCGTTGACGTGGATCGTGCCCGACCCGCTGCAGGCCGCCCCCGATGGCGACCCGTCACTGTCGGCGCTGCTGCCGCCGTGGGTCCGCTGGGTCGTCGCGCAGACTGCCCTGGCGCTGCTGCTCGCCCTGGTGTGGCGGGCCCGTCGCCTCGGTCCCGTTGTGCCGGAGCCCCTGCCGGTCGCCGTCCGCAGCGCCGAGACCCTGCTCGGGCGCGCCCGGCTCTACCGGCGGGCCCGTGCCGTCGACAGGGCGGGAGCCACCCTGCGCACCGCCGCCCTGCGTCGCCTCGCCGGCCGGCTCGCGGTCCCGCCGCACGCCGGGCCCGAGGCGGTCGCCGTCCGGGCGGCCCAGCTGGCAGGGCAGGATCCCGGTCGGGTCCGCGAGGTGCTGCTCGGCCCTCCGCCCCCGGACGAGCGCGCCCTGGTGCGCCTGGCCGACGATCTCGACGCCCTCGAGCACGCCGTACCGGCCGACGGGCAGCGGCCCGACCAGCAGCGACCCGACCAGCAGCGACCCGACCAGCAGCGACCCGACCAGCAGCGACCCGACCAGCAGCGACCCGACCAGCAGCGACCCGACCCGCCCGACCAGCCGGACCAGCCGGACCAGCACCGAGAGGGACAGCGATGACCGACCAGCCGGGAACGATCGGCGACGAGGCGGCCCCACCCGCCCCCGCCGCGCCGGCGGCCGCGCCCGGATCCGAGGGCGGCAGCACAGCCGTGGACGGCCGCACGGACGAGGCCCGGGCGGCGCTCGCGGCCGTGCGGGCGGAGGTCGCGAAGGCCGTCGTCGGACAGGACGCGGCGGTGACCGGCCTCGTGCTCGCACTGGTGTGCCGCGGGCACGTGCTGATCGAGGGCGTGCCGGGCGTGGCGAAGACGTTGCTGGTGCGCGCTCTCGCCGCCGCCCTCCGGCTCGACACGTCGCGGGTGCAGTTCACGCCGGACCTCATGCCCGGCGACATCACGGGCTCGCTCGTCTACGACACCGCCGCCGGCGAGTTCTCCTTCCGCCAGGGCCCGGTCTTCACCCAGCTCCTGCTCGCCGACGAGATCAACCGGACGCCGCCCAAGACGCAGGCCGCCCTGCTCGAGGCGATGGAGGAGCGGCAGGTCACCGTCGACGGGCGGCCGCACCCGCTGCCCGAGCCCTTCGTCGTCGCGGCCACGCAGAACCCCGTCGAGTACGAGGGCACCTACCCCTTGCCGGAGGCGCAGCTGGACCGCTTCCTGCTCAAGGTGCGGATGCCGCTGCCGCCCCGGGACGCCGAGCTCGAGGTGCTCGGCCGGCACGCGGGCGGCTTCGACCCGCGGGACCTCGCCGCGGCAGGGGTGCGGCCCGTCGCCGGTCCGGCGGACCTCGCGGCGGCCACGGCCGCCGTCCGCCAGGTGGCCGTCTCCCCCGCCGTGCTGGGATATGTCGTGGACGTCGTCCGCGCCACCCGCGCCACGCCGTCACTGTCCCTGGGCGTGTCGCCGCGGGGCGCGACCGCGCTCCTGGCCACGAGCCGGGCCTGGGCCTGGCTGTCCGGCCGCGACTACGTGACCCCGGACGACGTCAAGGCCCTCGCCCGGCCCACCCTGCGGCACCGCGTGCAGTTGCGCCCGGAGTCCGAGCTCGAGGGCGTCACCGTCGACGCGGTGCTCGAGACCGTGCTCGCCACGGTCCCCGTGCCGCGGTGATCGACAAGTAGCCCGGTAGCCCTGGATGGCCCTCACCGGGCGGGCATCGTTGCTCGCGCTCGCCGGCGTCGTGCCGGTGGCGCTCGCCCCCGGCTGGGCGACGCTGCTCGGCTGGGCGCTGCTGGTGCTGCTGCTCGTGGCCGCCGACGTCGCGCTCGCGGGCTCGCCGCGGGCGCTGCGCCTGCGGCGCGAGAGCTCCGGCGCGGTGCGGCTCGGCGAGAGCGCCACAGCGCGGATCGTCGTGGCGAACGACGGCCGGCGACGCGTGCGCGGCCTGTTGCGGGACGGCTGGCCGCCGTCGGCGGGCGACGCCGTGCCGCGGCACGCGATCGATGTCCCCGCCGGCCGGCAGCGCTCGGTGACCACGACGCTGCGCCCCACCCGACGCGGGGACCGCCGGACCGAGCGGGTGACCGTCCGCAGCCTCGGGCCGCTGGGGCTGGCCGCCCGGCAGGCGTCGCTGCCCGCTCCCGGCGTGCTGCGGGTCCTGCCCGCGTTCGACTCGCGCCGGCACCTGCCCGCCAAGCTCGCCCGGCTGCGCGAGCTGGACGGCCAGGCGAGCGTGCGCGTCCGTGGCCAGGGCACGGAGTTCGACTCGCTGCGCGACTACGTCGACGGCGACGACGTGCGGTCCATCGACTGGCGCGCTTCGGCCCGGCGGCAGTCCCCGATGAAGCTCGTCGTCCGGACCTGGCGGCCGGAGCGGGACCGGCGGGTCCTGCTCGTGCTCGACACGTCACGGACGGCGGCGGCCCGGGTGGGCGACGCGCCCCGGCTGGACGCAGCGATGGACGCCGCTCTCCTGCTCGCCGCGCTCGCCGCCCGCGCCGGCGACCGGGTGGACCTGCTCGCCATGGACCGCCGGGTGCGGGGACGCGTCGAGGGCGTCGGCCGGACCGGGCTCCTGCCGGCGCTGGTCGCGACCATGGCCCCGCTGGACGCCGACCTCGTCGAGGCCGACTGGAGCGCGGTCGTGTCCACGGTGCTGCGCAGGCTGTCACGCCGGTCGCTGGTCGTGCTGCTCACGACGGTCGACTCCCCCTCGCTCGAGGAGGGGCTGCTGCCGGTCCTGCCACTGCTCACCGCGCGGCACCAGGTCGTCGTGGCGTCCGTCTCCGACCCGCAGGTCGCGGCGCTGGCCCGCGACCGTGGCGACGCGTACGCGGTGTACGGGGCGGCGGCGGCCGAGCGGGCCGTGCTGGACCGCAGGGCGCTCATCGCGGAGCTGGGCCGGCTGGGCGTCGACGTCGTCGAGGGATCCCCGGACGAGCTCCCGCCACGGCTGGCGGACCGGTACCTGGCGCTGAAGGCGGCCGGCCGCCTCTAGGCCCTCCCCCTCGCGGGAGGGGACTAGCGACCGTCCACGTGCAGGGCGATCCGGTTCATCCGCAGGGCCCGGTAGCGACGCTCGGCGGTCGTGACCCGCGCGACCACGCGGGGCGCCCGGCGCAGCCCGGGGACGAGCACCGACACTCCGCCGCCGCCGTCCGTGAAGGCCGTCGTCCAGGCGTGGCCGGAGCGCACCCGCAGCCGGACGCCGACGCAGACGCGCCGCCCGCAGGCGCGCCGGGCCCACGACGGGGCGACCGCGAGGTCGAGGCGGTACCGGCCGGGGCCGGCGGCGATCGCCCGGCCCGACAGGGGCACCCGCGCCGGCACGCCGACCGCCGCCGTCGACGACGTGCCGTCGCGGGTCGAACCCAGGACGACGGCGACCGCGAGGTCGCCGCGAGGAAGCACCCCGGCCGGCAGGCGGACGGCCGAGGGCACGGCACCCGGGCGGTCGTTGCCCGCCACGGGCTCGCCGTCGACGAGCACCGTCCAGCGGTCGGCGTGGCCGTTCCCGGCGGGGTTGCGCCAGTGCAGGCGCAGGGCGCCGGTATGGGTCCAGACGCTGGTGAGCGAGCGGACGGGCAGGGTCCCGGCGGTCGGCGGCGTCGGGTCGTCGTCGATGTCGAACCACACCGGCGCCGAGGGGACCTCACCACTGGCAGTCAGGGCAGTCACCACGTAGCCCCCGGACGTGCCCGGGAAGACGTGCCGGACGTCGCTCGCCGGGACGGTCGTCTCGTCGGTGCCGTCGGCGGTGAAGCGGGTCAGCCGGTAGCCGGTCACCACGAGCGAGGGGTCGGGCACCCAGTTGACGTAGGTGGCGTCGAAGACGGGCTCGCCCGAGGCGTCGAGCCGGGTCGGGTAGGCGGTCGCGGCGACGACCAGATGCGGCACGGGGGCCGCGGCGGGGGCGCGGACGCCGACAGCGCCGGCGGGGTCGACCACGCCGTGGCCGGTGCGGGGATCCACGCCGGCGGGGCCGATGTCTGTGGCGGTGTCCTCGATCCGGGCGCGCACCTGGCCCGGGGTCCAGTCGGGGTGCTGGGCGAGCAGCAGGGCGGCGACCCCCGAGACGAACGGCGTCGCCATCGACGTCCCGGACATCGACGCCCAGCCGAGGCGGGAGAGGAAGGCGGGAACGGTCGAGTAGACGTCGGCGCCCGGAGCGGCGACAGCGACGGTGCCGTCGTAGGACGACCACGACGGCGGCCGCAGGTCCGGGCCGACGGCGGCGACGGCGACGGCGTCCGGGCAGCTCGCCGGTGCCTCGCGCAGGTTCAGGCCGTCGCCGTCGTTGCCGGCCGCGGCCACCACGACGACGCCGGCGGCGGTGGCGTCCGCGACGGCCGCGCACAGCGGGGCGACGTCCGCAGCGGTGATCTCGATGTCGGCGCTGCCGAGGGAGAGGTTGACGACGCGCGCCCCGTGGGCGACCGCGTAGCGGACGGCGCGGGCGATCTCGAGGCCGCCGAGGTCCGGGGTGGTGAAGACGTCGATCGGCAGGATGCGCGCGTCGGGTGCGACGCCGGTGATGCCGGAGGAGTCCGCGCGGGCGGCGATGATGCCGGCGACGTGGGTGCCGTGCCCTTCGAGGTCGGTGCCGGCGCCGGGGACGACAGTGCGGGTGGCCGGGTCGAGGTGGGCGGCGCCGGTGATCGCGCCCGCGAGGTCGGGGGCGGTGGCGTCCACGCCCGTGTCGACCACGGCGACAGTGACGCCCTGGCCGGTGCTCGCCGCCCAGGCGGCCGGGGTGTGGGTGGCTGCCAGCGACCACTGCGCATCGGTTCGGTCGGCGCGGGCGTAGGCGAGGAGCGCGGGCGGGAGCGACCGGCGGGCGGTGGGCCGCGGTGCTCGGGGCTGCACGATACGAGGCCGCGCCGCATCGGGCCGCACGGCATCGGGCCGCACAGTGGCGCCGTCCGCCGCGCCCGCAGGCAGGCCCGCGAGGAGGGGAAGGGCCAGGGCGGCGGACAGGCCGCGGCGGCGGGGACGCATGAGGGACGTTGTCGACGCACCCGGCACGGGGCTTGAAGGGTGATCACCCGCCCGGTCCCGTGCCGATCAGGTGGTGGTCAGCTCGCTGCGAGGAACGGGACGAGCAGAGCCGCGAGCCCCTCGGGGTTCTCCTCGGCGACGTGGTGGCCGCTCTCGACGGGACCGCCGTCGAGCGGGGCGTCCACCCACGGGCGCCAGACGGCGAGGACGTCGCCGTAGAGCTCCTCCATGTCGTCCCGCGTCGACCAGACCACCAGGGTGGGGCAGCGGACACGGCGGCCGGCCGCGCGATCGGCGTCGTCCGCGGCCCGATCCACCGTCAGGCCCGGCCGGTAGTCCTCGATCATGGCCGCGCACGGTGGCCGGGTCGCGGATCGCGCGGAGGAAGTCGGCGTGGTTCTCGGCTCCCATCCGCCCCGGGTCGCCGCCGTACCAGGCGACCGGGTCCGCGCGGATCGCGCGCTCCGGGCGTTCGGGCTGCGCCAGGAAGAACCAGTGCCACCACAGCGCGGCGAAGCGGGAGTCGGCGCGCGCCAGGGCCTCGCCGATCGGCACGCTGTCGAGGACGGCGAGGCGGGTCACGGCGCGGGCGCCTCCAGTGCGAGGCGCAGCGCCACGTAGCTGCCGCGGTCGTGTCCGGCGACGGCGAAGCGCTGGTGCCCCAGCGCCCGGAGCAGGGCGAGCACGTCCGCCGCCATCGCGCTCTTGCTGTAGGCGGCGTGGTCCGGGCCCGGCTCCGGCGTGGAGGACCCGCCGTAACCCCGCAGGTCAGGACAGACGACGGTGTGGCCGGCGGCGGCCAGCAGCGGCGCGACCCGGTACCAGGTGGTGTGGGTGCGCGGATGCCCGTGCAGGAGCACGACAGGCGGACCCTCGCCGCCGATCCGGAACCGCACGCTCTCCCCGGTCACGAGCCGCAGGTTCCGCTCCTCGAACCCTGCGAAGAACCCGGTCACCGGGCGACGGGCAGCTCGTCGCCGGCCAGCTCGGCGCGCAGGTCGCCGGTCTCGCCGGCGGCGACGGCGCGGCGGCCGAGCACGCCGACGTAGCCGAGGAACGCCAGCCAGACGGACGCGCCGACGGCCAGGCGCACGGGGGTGGGCCAGCCCGAGGGCGTCACGAAGCCCTCGACCACGCCGGACACGAGCAGGACGACGACGAGCCCCAGGGCGACGGTGACCATCGAGCGGCCCTCGCGGGCCATCGCCCGGCCGCGCGGCAACGGGCCGGGGTCGACCCAGGCCCAGAACAGGCGTAGACCGGCTCCGGCGGCCACGAAGACAGCGGTCAGCTCGAGCAGGCCGTGGGGAAGGATGTAGCCGAAGAAGTCCCCGAGGCGGCCGTTCGCCGCCATGATGCCCGCGATGATGCCGACGTTCGCGGCGTTCTGGAACAGGACGTAGACCACCGCCACGCCGGTGACGCCGAACGCGATGCACAGCGCCGCGACCCAGGCATTGTTCGTCCACACCTGAGCGGCGAAGCTGCCTGCGCCGTACTCGGTGTAGTAGCCGGCGAAGTCGCTCTCGACGAGACGCTTGACGTCGACCTGCCGCGCGATCGCGGCCTGCGCCGGGGCGCTGCGGGCGATCCAGACGGCAAGGGCCGCGGCGACGAGGACGGTGAACGCCGCCGCCCCCGCCGCCGCCCAGCGGGCCCGGTAGACGGCTGCCGGGAACGAGACGAGCACGAACCGGGCGAGCTCCCGCGTCCAGGGCTCGCTGCCGCCGGTGACGGCGGACCGTGCCTGCGCCACCAGCCGGGACAGGCGTGCGGCGAGGACCGGGTCGGGCGCCGCCGAGCGGACCACCGACAGATGCGTCGCGGCGCGCTGGTAGAGCTCGACGAGCTCGTCGGCCTCGAGCGCGCTCAGGCGCCGCCGGCGCAGCAGCTGCTCCAGGCGGTCCCACTCAGGCCGGTGCACGGCCGTGAACGCGTCGAGGTCCACACGTCGGATCCTAAGGACCGCGCAGCGCCGTTCTCGCTGCCACCCTTCGTTCCACATACCGAGGGGCATCGATCGAGAAGCCTCGAGCACGCTGGCGATGAGTCCGGCGGCGCGGCGGCGTCATGGTCGGCATGGAGCCCACCTTCGTGCTCGTGCCCGGCGCGGGCGGTGACGCCTGGTACTGGCACCGGCTCGTGCCGGAACTGGCCCGTCGCGGTCTCGCCGCCGTCGCGGTCGACCTGCCCTCGGACGACGACGGCGCCGGGCTCGACGCCTACGTCGAGACGGTGCTCGCGGCGGCATCACCGTTCGGCGACGTCGTGGTCGTGGCGCAGTCGATGGGCGGGCTCATCGGGCCGCTGGTGTGCGCCCGGCGTCCGGTGCGGTCACTCGTGCTGCTCAACGCGATGATCCCGCGGCCGGGCGAGACTGGAGCGCAGTGGTGGACCGCGACGGGTCACCAGGCCGAGGGGTCCTGGCAGGAGCTGTTCTTCGACGACGCGCCCCCGGACGTCCTCGCCGACGCCGAGAGCCGCGGGGATGTGGTGCAGTCGTCGCGAGTCTTCGAGGACCCCTGGCCCCTGCCGCGATGGCCGGACGTGCCGACCCTGGTGCTCACGGGCGCCGAGGACCGGTTCTTCCCGCCGGAGTTCCAGCGCCGGGTCGCACGCGAGCGGCTGGGCCTCGACGCCGAGCTCGTGCCGGGTGGTCACCTGCCGGCGCTGACTCGGCCGGCGGAGCTGGCGGAGCGGCTGGCGGCGGTGGCTCGGAACGCGTGACGGCGCAGAGGACGGGCCGCCCAAGACCATGGTCACGATATGTGCGCGGCGCGGGACGACGTGGATCTTCAGAGCGGACATCTCGCGGGCATGATTTTGATCACCTGACAGGAGGGCGACGATGAGCTGGATCACCGCCGAGCAGCCCGGGAGCAGCGACGTCGGTCCCGACGGGCTGGTGCGGGACGACCTCGTGACCGCCTATCGCGAGACGGTTTCGTCCGCGTCCGTGGCGTCCTCGATCCGGACCAGGTCGAGCGCTTCAGGACCAGCGCCGAGGCGTTCCTGACGGCGCATCGCACGGAGAGCCTGGAGAAGCAGGGCGCCTTCAGCCAGCTGGTCAACGTGTGGCAACGCGACGAGACTCTCCGTGCACTCACGCTCGACCCGCGACTGGGCCGGATCGCCGAGCGCCTCGCCGGCTTCCCGCTACGGCTCTGGCACGATCAGATCCTGGTGAAGGAGCCGCACAACAACGTCGCCACCGAGTTCCACCAGGACCGCCCGTACTGGCCGCACGCCGGGGATCGGCTCCCGTTGTCGGCCTGGATAGCGCTCGTCGACGTACCGCCCGAGCGAGGCTGTATGACCTTTCTGCCGGGCACCCAGGACCGGACCGGCCTGCGCCCCCAGGACCTCCATCACGAGGACGACCTCTTCGAGGTGGACGAGTCGCTGCGCTGGGTTCCTCGCATCACCGTGCCGCTGCGGGCCGGCGACTGCACCTTCCACAGCGGCTACACCGGCCATATGGCCCTGCCGAACCGCACCGACGTCGCCAGACTGGCGCACGTCGTCATCTACATGGACGAGGCGACGACGTACAGCGGCGCGCCGCACGTCGTGACCGATCCGCTCGGTCTCGTCCCGGGCGACCGGCTGGACAGCGACACCTTTCCCCGCCCCTGGGGCGCCTAGCCCCGGACCGGGAGGCGCGGGTACGGGCCGCTCGAAAGGTGCAGGACGGCTGCTGCCCAAGATCATGCTCGCGACATGCGCGCCCGAAGGGCGGATGTGGATCTCCAAGGCGCACATCTCGTGAGCATGATCTTGAACGCTCGGGCGAGCGGCGCGGGCGGGCATGCGGCGGGTTTGCCCGAGGGCGCGGCGTAACCTCCCGACATGAGCCAGCCGGCGGACGATCGCCTGATCCTGCCCCCGCAGGTCGTCACCGGTGAGGCCGTCGCGCTCGAGCTGCGTCCGGCGTCGTTCGCCACCCGCGGGCTCGCGGTCGCGCTCGATCTGGCCGTGATGCTCGCCGCCGGGATTCTCGTCGGCATCGTCCTGGGCCTGACGTTGCCGGACGTCGACGAGGCCGCCGCCAGGGCGATCGGCATCCTCGCGCTCGTCGGCGTCCTGGTCGGGCTCCCCACCACCGTCGAGACCCTCACCCGCGGCCGATCCCTCGGCAAGCTCGCCGCCGGGCTGCGCGTCGTCCGCGACGACGGCGGACCGGTCCGGCTGCGGCACGCCCTGGTCCGGGCGCTGCTCGCCGTCTTCGAGATCATCGTGACCTTCGGCAGCGTCGCGCTGATCACCTCGCTCGCCAACGTGCGTGGCAAACGTCTCGGCGACCTGCTCGCCGGCACCTTCGTCCTGCGGGAGCGGGGCGCCGGGACGCCGCCGCCGCTCCCCCCGATGCCGCCCGAACTGATCGCGTGGGCGCAGCAGGCCGACCTGGCCGCGGTGCCCGACGGTCTCGCCGTCGGCGTCCGCAGGTTCCTGGACGCCGCCCCCGGCCTGCACCCCGCGTCCCGGGTCCAACTCGGTCAGGAGCTCGCCGCGCAGGTCCTGTCGTTCGTCGCGCCTCCGCCGCCGGCCTGGGCGAGCCCCGAGCGCTTCCTGGTGGCCGTGCTCGCCGAGCGCCGCCGACGCGACCACGCCCGGCTGGCCAAGCTGCAGCAGGACCGCGGACGCCGGCTCGAGGAGCGACGCCGGGCACCGGTCCTGGCCCCGACAGCGCGGACGGCTCGTCGGCGACCCCGAAGGGCCGCCGGCGAGCCGCTGACGAACTGCTGGTGGGAACCGGGGACGGACCCGGCGCCGGGAATCAGTACCGGTAGTGGTCCGGCTTGTACGGGCCCTCGACGTCGACGCCGATGTACTCGGCCTGGTCCTTCGACAGCTGCGTGAGCTTGACGCCCAGCGCGTCGAGGTGCAGCCGCGCGACCTTCTCGTCCAGGTGCTTCGGCAGCACGTAGACCTGCCGGGCGTAGTCCTCGGTCTTCGTGAAGACCTCGATCTGCGCGATGACCTGGTTGCTGAACGAGTTCGACATGACGAAGCTCGGGTGGCCCGTGGCGTTGCCCAGGTTCAGCAGCCGGCCCTCGGAGAGCACGATCACCGAGTGGCCCGTCGGCGAACCGCCACTCGTGCACCTGCGGCTTGATCTCCGTCTTGACGATGCCGGGGGTCCGCGCGAGGCCGGCCATGTCGATCTCGTTGTCGAAGTGGCCGATGTTGCCCACGATCGCCTGGTGCTTCATCCGGGCCATGTCGGCGGCGGTGATGATGTCCTTGTTGCCCGTGGCGGTCACGAAGATGTCGGCGGTCTCGACGACGTCCTCGAGGGTCGCCACCTGGTAGCCGTCCATCGCCGCCTGCAGCGCGCAGATCGGGTCGATCTCGGTGACGATCACCCGCGCGCCCTGGCCGCGCAGGGACTCCGCGCAGCCCTTGCCGACGTCGCCGTAGCCGAAGACGACCGCGACCTTGCCGCCGATGAGGACGTCCGTCGCGCGGTTGATGCCGTCGATCAGCGAGTGCCGGGTGCCGTACTTGTTGTCGAACTTGCTCTTCGTCACGGAGTCGTTGACGTTGATCGCCGGGAAGAGCAGGCGACCCTCCTTGGCGAACTCGTACAGGCGGTGCACGCCCGTCGTGGTCTCCTCGGTCACGCCCTTGATGCCGGCGGCGACGCGGGTCCAGCGCTGCGGGTCGGCGGCGAGGGTGCGCGCGCAGCAGCTCGAGGATGACCGCGTACTCCTCGTTGTCGTCCTCGGTGGTGGCGGGCACAGCGCCGGCGGCCTCGTACTCGACGCCCTTGTGCACGAGCAGCGTCACGTCGCCGCCGTCGTCGAGGATCATGTTCGGGCCGCCGATCGTGCCGTCTGCCATGTAGCCGGCCAGCTCAGCGCCTGCTCGGTGCACCACCAGTACTCCTCGAGCGTCTCGCCCTTCCAGGCGAAGACGGGCACGCCGCTCGGCGAGTCGACGGTGCCCTCGGGGCCGACGGCGACCGCTGCCGCGGCGGCGTCCTGGGTGGAGAAGATGTTGCAGCTGGCCCAGCGCACCTGGGCGCCGAGCGCGACGAGCGTCTCGATCAGGACGGCCGTCTGCACCGTCATGTGCAGCGAGCCGGTGATCCGGGCGCCGGTGAGGGGCTTGCTCTCGCCGAACTCGGCACGCAGCGCCATCAGGCCGGGCATCTCGTGCTCGGCGAGGCGGATCTCGTGACGGCCGGCTTCGGCCAGGGAAAGGTCGGCGACCTTGAAATCGGGGGACATGCGGAACCTCTCGTGGGGATGCGGATCGACGCCGGCGGCGACGCCGAACGGCTCTGAGACCGGCGCGGCCCCTCTGGGCCCGCGGCATCACCCACGCCGGAACTCGCCCAGTGTAGCAACCAGGACACCTCGTGACCATTCCCGATGCGGTGCGGGCGGATCAGACGCGGGGCATCGATCGCTGCTCCAGGAGCCGGCGGGCGTGGGGATCGTGCCATGGCGCATGCCGCGCGTGACCACCGCGCCTGTCCTGCCCCGCCCTCGGCGCCGGCGCCCTCGCGGGCCTCGGGGTCGCCCTGCCGCTCGGGGCCGTCGGGGTGCTCATCGTCCAGGAGGGCATCACGGGCGGGTGGCGTCCGGCCTCGGCCGCTGCCACCGGCGTCGCCCTCGTGGACGGCGCCTACGCCGCCCTCGCCGTCGCCGCCGGCGCCGCCGTCAGCACCGCCCTCGCCGGGCTCGAGCGCGGCATCCAGCTGGTGGGGGCCGTGGTCCTGCTCGCCGTCGCCGTCCGGGGCCTGCTGGCGCTGCGCGCGCCCGCCGGGACCACGCCCGGCGCAGCCGGCGCCGCAGGGCGCGGGTCCTGCGGCGCTTCGTGGCGCTCACGGCCGTGAACCCGATGACCGCCGTCTACTTCGTCGTGCTCACCGCGGGACTCGGGGAGGTGGTCGCCGATCCGGCCTCGCGGGTGGCGTTCGCGACCGGGGTCCTGCTCGCCTCGCTCGGCTGGCAGCTCACTCTCGCGGGCGCCGCCAGTCTCGCCGGGGCGCGGCTGCCGTCGTGGCTACGTGCGGCGACGAGCGTCGCCGGGTCACCTGCTCGTCGTGGGGTATGCCGTCCGGCTCGCCCTCGGGTGAGCGAGCCGGCCCGCCGGCATCGCCGTCGCGCTCCTCCCGCGCCTCGGCCCGGCGGCGGCGCAGGTGCAGCACCACGACCATCCCGACGACGAGGACGACGCTCGCCACCGCCCCCCAGATCCCGATCTGGCGCTCCACCACCTCGTAGGAGTTGCCCGCGAGGTAGCCGACGAGGCAGAAGGTCACTCCCCAGGCCAGGCCGCCGACCGCGTTCCAGAACAGGAACTTGCCGGTACGGCATGCGGCTGACGCCCGCCAGGCCGGGCATGACCGCCCGCAGGAACGCCGTCCACCGCCCCAGGAAGACGGCGAACGCGCCGCGGTCGCGCAGGAACATCCGGGCCCGGTCGAGCCGTTCCTCGTGCCGCCGCAGCGGACGCAGCCGCAACACCCGATGGCCCCACAGCCGGCCCACCTCGTACCCCAGGGTGTCGCCGATGATCGCGCAGAGCACGACCAGCACGATGAGCACGCGCAGGTCGACACCGTGCCGCGAGGCGATGACGCCGCCGAGCACGACCGCCGTCTCCCCCGGCAGCACGAACCCGCGAAGACCGCCGCCTCGCCGAACACGAGCAGGCCGACGAGCACGTAGACGAGCAGCGGCGGCGCCGACAGCAGGCCGTGCAGCACGCCGCCCATCGCCGCTCCTCCTCTCCGCCCCGACGCATCCTCCCAGGAACAGGTGTCCGAGGCCCGTGACAGGATGCCCCCGTGTCGGAGGTCGGCGCCGTCGAACGCCTCGTCGACGCCTTCGTGGCGCGCGGCGGACAGCCCGGGCTCGCCTACGGGGTGGTCGAGGACGGTCGGCTGCTGCACGCAGGGGGCCGGGGCGTGTGCGCCCTGTCGAGGTCGGCCTCGGCCGTCGCCGGCCGGGAACCGGACGCCGACACCGTGTTCCGGATCGCCTCCATGACGAAGAGCTTCACCGCGGCCGCGATCCTGCTCCTGCGCGACGAGGGCAGGCTCGCGCTGGACGACGAGGCGGTGCGGTACGTCCCCGAGCTGGCCGGCGTCCGGTTGCCCACCGCCGACGCTCCCCCGGTGACGCTGCGGAGCCTGCTGACGATGACGGCAGGTTTCCCCACCGACGACCCGTGGGGCGACCGGCAGCAGGGGCTGCCCGACGACGCCTTCGGCGAGCTGATCGCCGGCGGCCTCAGCCCTGGCCTGGACTCCCGGAACGGCCTACGAGTACTCCAACCTGGGCTACGCCCTGCTCGGCCGGGTGGTCGCCGCCGTGGCCGGCCGCCCGTACGCCGAGTTCGTCGCCGGCCGGCTGCTCGAGCCCTGCGGCCTGAAGTCCACCTGCTTCGACGCCGCCGACGTCCCCGCCGGACCGGCTCGCCGTGGGGCACGCCCGTTCCGAGCTCGGCTGGCAGGAGGTGCCGTTCGACCCGCTCGGCGCCTTCGCCCCGATGGGCGGCGCGTTCAGCTCGGTGCGCGACCTGGCCCGGTGGATCGGGGAGCTCACGGACGCCTTCCCGCCCCGGGACGACCCGGAGGGCGGCCACCCGCTGCGCCGCGCGACCCGGCGCGAGCAGCAGCAGCCGCACCGGGCGTACCCGCCGGAGGTGGTGTGGCACGCCGTGGACGCCCCGCCGGTGGTGCGGGCCGCTGCCTACGGCTTCGGGCTCGTCGTCGACGCCCACCCCCGGTACGGCACGCTCGTCGGGCACAGCGGCGGGTATCCCGGATTCGGCTCCCACATGCGCTGGCACCCCGACAGCCGGCTCGGTGTCGTCGTGCTCGCGAACAGCACGTACGCGGCGGCCTACGTCCTCGCCGAGCAGATCCTCGACGTCGTGCTGGCCGGGCGCACCGCCGGCGAGAGCTCCCGCGGTGCGAGGGCCCGCGCCGGCACCGGGCGGCCCGTGGCCCGCGACCGAGGCCGCCGCCGCCGCGGTGGAGCGGCTGCTGGCGGACTGGGACGACGACCTCGCCGCCCGCCTGTTCGCCGGGAACGTGGAGCTCGACGAGCCCCTGCCTGGCGCGGCGCCGGCGGATCGCAGCGATCCGCGAGCTGCTCGGCGCGCTCACACCCGATCCCGGCATCCCCGTCGAGCACGCCTCCCCGGCCCAGCGGCTGTGGTGGCTGCGCGGCCCCGGCGGCCGGCTCCGGGTCGAGATCCGGCTGACACCGGAGCAGCCCCCGCGCGTGCAGACGCTGACCCTCACGCCGGTCCCCCACCCCTCACCGACACTCCGCCGGGCCGTGGCCATGCTGCGCCGGTCCATGAACAGTGGGGCGCCCCGCGTGCCCGACCTCCTGCCGCTCTCCCCCGAGGTCGACCGGGCCGCGCTGGTCCGGTTGCTGCAGGCGGGAGCCGCATGGGCGGGCGCCGTGCACGAGGCGGAGGTGCTGGCGGGCGACGGCTTCGCGGAGACGTCGGTGCGCCTGGCGGGGACCCGGCGCGACCTCGTGGTCGGCGTCCGGCTGGCGGTCGACCGGCCGCCCGGCCCGAACGGCGAGCCGCGGGTGGCGGCGGTGACCCTGCGCCCGCTGGGCGTCTGACCCGGCGGGGTCAGGCGCGCTCCTCCACGGGAACGGCCGGGGCAGGCCGGCGGATGTCCGGCTCCAGGTAGATCACCCGCGCGATCGGCTCGACCGCGCGCACCCGGCGCTCGGCCTCGTCGATCGCGGCGGCCACCTCGGCGGCGGAATCCGATCCGCGCACTGCGATCTTGGCCGCGACGAGGAGCTCCTCGGGACCGAGGTGCATCGTCCGCATGTGGATGACGCCCTCGACCGCCCCGCCGACGAGCGCGGCCCTGATCCGCTCCACGGCGTCCCGGTTGGCGGACTCGCCGATGATGAGCGAGTTCATCTCCAGGCCCAGCGCCAGCGCCACGACGACCAGCAGGAGGCCGATGAGCAGGGTGCCGAGGGCGTCCCAGCGGCCGTTCCCGGTGACGAGGGTCATCGAGACGCCGATGAGCGCGAACACCAGCCCGATCAGCGCCGCCGTGTCCTCGAGCAGGACGACCGGCAGCTCGGGCGACTTGGCGTGCGCACGAACTCCACCCAGGAGCGCGCACCGCGGGTGCGGTTGGACTCGACCATCGCGGTGCGGAACGAGTACCACTCGAGCGCGATCGCGACGAGGAGGACCACGAGCGGCACCCACCACCACCGGCCCTCGATGGGCTCGGGGTGCTGCCACTTGTGCACGCCCTCGTAGATCGCGAACATGCCGCCGACGGTGAACAGCACGATCGACACGATGAACGCGTAGACGTAGCGCTGGCGGCCGTACCCGAACGGGTGCTCCTCGTCCGCGGCGCGCGCCGCGCGCTTGCCACCGATGATCAGCAGCACCTGGTTGCCGGAGTCCGCGAGGGAGTGGATCGACTCGGCGAGCATCGAGCTCGAGAGCGTGAGCAGGAACGCGACGAACTTGGTCGCCGCGATGCCCAGGTTCGCCACGAGCGCCGCGACGATGGCCCGGGTGCCGCCCTCGGTGGACATTCAGCTCCCCTTCATCGGGTCCGGTCGCGCAGGTCGGCGACGTGCGGGGAGGTCAGCGGGTCGACCCCGCCGGCGAGCGCCAGGTACACCGCGGCGAAGTCGGTCAGCGCGATGAGGTCCGCGAGCCGCTCCAGCGGGTGGCCGGCGTCCGCCGTCGCCTCGCTGATGCGCACGCCCGCCTCCTCCGCGGTCAGCCGGACGGCGTCCGCGGTGCGCGAGGTCTCGAGCCAGGTGCCGTCCGGCTGGTGGACCGTCGGGCTCGGCGTCGCGCAGGAACAGCAGCCGGAGCCGGGCTCCCATCGGGTCGTCGAGGTAGGGGTCGTTGAACACGTCGCCCGGGACGGGCGGCGAAGGGCCCGCCGAAGGTCGCGACGACGTCGCCGGCGTCGTCCGGCAGAGCGCCGCGCATCGCGGGCACCCGCGCCGTGCGGGCGAGCATCGAGACGGCCCGGGTGGCGGCGACCCCGGTCACGTCGCCGTCCCCGAGCACCACGGGCACCGCGTCCGAGAGCTCGAGGGCGAGCGCCTTGGCGGGGTTGACGAACGCGTCGGACGACGGGCGGTAGGTGGTGGCGTGCTCGTCGAGGCGCTCGGCGACCCGGTTGAGCAGGGCGGCCGGCGTCTCCACCAGCCCGAGCTCGTAGCCGGCGACGAGCACCGGGGTCAGCAGCGCCCAGAGCGCCATCCGGGATGCGCGGGCCGCCGGGGTCGACGGCGGCGGCACCGGCACGTGGACGCCGCCGGTCTGCACGGCGACCTCGGCCAGCGGCGAGGACGGCATGCCCACGGTGAGCAGGCGGGCCCCCCGGCGGGCGGCCTCGGCGGCCAGCCCGAGCGGGCCGGGCGCGCGGCCCGACATGGACACGGCGACGACGAGGTCCAGCGGGCCGACCCAGCCCGGCAGTGGCAGCCCGCGCCGAACGGACACCGGCACCGGCGAGGCGCTCCCGGCGAGCATCGTGAGCACGTCGCTGACCACGGCCGAACCACCCAGGCTGGCGACCACCACGGCGCGCGGGCGTCCGTCGCCGACGATCCGCGCCACCTGCGCTTCCTCGGTGGCGGTCAGCGCCGTGCGAATCTGCGCGCCCGCGCTCGCGAGCGCGCGCAGACTGCCGGAGGGGTCGGCGGCCGCCAGCGCGTCGGCGTCGTCGAGGAGCTGTTCGTCCAGTGCCACGTGTGCTCGCCCTTCAGCTGCGGGTGCGCGCCTCGTCCACGAGGAGCACAGGGATGCCGTCGTCGATCCGGTAGGCCAACGGGCAGGCGGTGCACTGCAGTTCCGGGGAGCCGTCCGGGCCGTCGCCGTCCCGCAGGGTGCCTCCGCACGAGGGGCAGCGCAGGATCTCCCGGAGCCAGGGCTGAATCGTCGTCACGCGCCCATCCTGGCTCATGAACGCGGCACGCGTGGGCCGGCCTGCTCTCCTCGCGCGTGCCCCTCAGTCGCCGTCCTCGATCACCGCCCACTGTGGACCCTGCCCGTGCCCGCGCTGACGTCGTCACGCGTCGTGAGGGCCGCGTGGGGAGGGACTGTCCCTTTCGGCCGCGGGGAGCGGGTACCTGGTGGCGGGCGGGGGCGGGCGCGAGGCGACTGTCCCTTCGGGACGGTATGCGCTGCCCCAGGGAGTGGGGCAGCACATACGCCCGCAAGGAGACGTCCACCTCCCCCGCTGCTGCCGAGGGCGCGTGCCTACGAGAGGGCGAGAGGGCGTCAGGCGCGCACGATCCGGAGCACGTCGTCGCGCAGCCGCTCCATCGTGGCGCGGTCCTCCGCCTCCGCGTTCAGTCGCAGCAGCGGCTCGGTGTTGCTGGGGCGCAGGTTGAACCACCACATCGGCGGGGCGGCGCGCGTGACCGTCAGCCCGTCCAGGCGGTCGACCTCGACGCCCGGACGGCCGGCGAACGCCGCCTCGACGCGAGCGGTGGCCGCGGCGACGTCGTCGACGCGCGAGTTCACCTCGCCGCTGGCCACGTACCTCTCCTGCCCCGCCATCAGCTCCGACAGCGGCTGGTCCTGCTCGCCCAGCGCCGCGAGCAGGTGCATCGCGGCGAGCATGCCGGTGTCCGCGAACCAGAAGTCGCGGAAGTAGTAGTGCGCGGAATGCTCGCCGCCGAAGACCGCCTGCTCACGAGCCATCTCGGCCTTGATGAACGAGTGCCCCACCCGGGTCCGGACGGCGCGGCCGCCGGCTTCGGCGATCGCCTCGGGCACCGCGCGGGACGTGATCAGATTGTGGATCACTGTGGGCTCGCGCCCGGCCGCGCGCTCCTTGGCGATCTCACGGCGGGCGACGAGGGCGGTGACGGCGGAGGGCGAGACGGGCTCGCCGCGCTCGTCGACGACGAAGCAGCGATCGGCGTCGCCGTCGAAGGCCAGCCCCAGGTCCGCACCCTCCCGCACGACCGCCGCCTGCAGGTCGCGCAGGTTCTCCGGCTCCAGGGGGTTCGCCTCGTGGTTGGGGAACGTCCCGTCGAGCTCGAAGTACAGCGGGACGACGTCCAAGGGCAGCTCGGGCAGCCCGGCCGCGGTGCCCAGGACGGCGGGGGTGGTGAGGCCCGCCATCCCGTTGCCCGCGTCGACGACGACGCGCAGCCGCCGTGCGCCGGACAGGTCGACGAGGCCACGCAGGTACCCGGCGTAGCCGGCCAGGACCTCCTGCTGGGTCACCTCGCCCCGACGCAACGTGGCGGCCTCGCCCAGGCCGGGCTCGGTGCCGCCAGGAAGGCCGGCCGGAGGTCGGGCCGCAGCGGCGTCGAGCAGCTCCTGGGCCCGCTCCCGGATCCGGTCCAGGCCGGTGTCCTGCCCGATCGGGCGGGCACCCGCACGGCACAACTTGATCCCGTTGTACGCGGCCGGGTTGTGACTGGCCGTGAACATGGCGCCCGGGGCGTCGAGCGCGCCGCTGGCGTAGTAGAGGGCGTCCGTGCTGAGCAGCCCGGCGAGCACGACGTCCAGGCCGCGCGAGCAGACGCCGGCCGCGAAGGCCGCGGCGAGACCCGGGGACGACGGGCGCATGTCGTACCCGATCACAACCCGGGGGCCGCCGTCGGGCGCCACCTCCTGTGCGAACGCCGCGCCCAGTGCGCGGGCGACGTCCTCGTCGAGCTGCTCGCCCACCAGGCCGCGCACGTCGTAGGCCTTGACCAGCGCGGAGAGGTCGCGGGAGGCGGGGGCGATGGGGTTCGTCGTCACGACACGTCAGGCTATCGAGACGACGGGCGACGTCGAGGGGCCGATGGGGCCGGATCCCCCGGACGTCTCAACGCTTGCGGGTGTGCTCCAGGACGGCCTCGACGGCGAGGGGGCCGCCCGCGTGCTGCCAGCTGCGGTGCTCGCAGCGGTGGCAGGAGGTGAAGTCGACGGGGGTCCCGTCGGTGAGGTTCATCGTCAGCCTGGTCACGTGGCTGCTGCCACAGGCGGCACAGTTGCTGCCGGCGCGGGAGTCGCGCTGCGTCAGCGAGCCGAGGGGCGCCGGCGGCCCGTCCTGGCGACGGCGACGAGAGGACGAAGTGTTCTCGGCGCTGGCACGGGGGGCGGGGATGCGGGGGGCGATCATCTGGGGCTCCTGGGGGACGCGGTGCGGGGCGACCCTCCCGTCTCGGCGGACGGGCCCGAGGAGTTGAGCACCGGGCGCGTCGCGACGAACCGGACAATCCGAGGGACATCCGCCCGTCGGCGATTCAGGGTGCGGGGTCGCGCAGGACGCGCAGGTGGCCGCGCCGGCCCACTTCGACCGTGGCGGCTTCCACCGGCGCGGCCGAGGGCTCCGGCGCGCGCGGCTTGGCGGCCTCGCGGACGGCGTCCGCCAACGCGAGCAGGTCGTCGTCCGAGGGCCGGGGCGGCGCCAGCAGGTCGGGCGCGAGCCGTACGACCTCCCAGCCGCGGGGGGCGGTCAGCCGCTCGGCATGCTCGGTGCACAGGTCGTAGCAGTGCGGCTCGGCGTACATCGCGAGCGGGCCGAGGACGGCGGTCGAGTCCGAGTAGACATACGTCAGCGTGGCGACCGCGACGCGGCCGCAGGCCGTCCTCGAGCACCTGCGCACGCCTCCCACGAGCGTGGACAGTACCCCCGGCGCCGCGCCCGACACACCAGGCACGCCGGATCCGGGCTCGCCGGGCAGCCGCGAGGAGCCGCTCGGGACGGTTCAGAAGCCGGGGACGGTGCGCACCTTCGAGGCGGGCGGCGCGGCGAGCTTGACGCGGGCCCCGAAGCGGTCGAGGTCGACGTGCTGGGCTGACGTGCTGCCGTAGACGATCCGCAGCGGGTACGGCGGGCCGGACAGCGCGACGAAGACGTGGCCCGACTTCCCGCCGTCGACCAGCAGGTCCAGGGCGCGCACCTTGTGCAGCTGGGTCACCGCGCCCTTGGACACCTGCCCGGCCGGCGCGAGCGTCGAGCCGAACGCCTGCTCTGCGTCGGTGAGCGCGACGAAGGGCGCGAACAGAGCGGACTTGCGGGCGGTGACCTTGAAGTACGTGCCCGACAGCAGGCGGACGGAGCTCGCGCTGTTGGTGGCGGAGCGCAGGAAGGCGGCGTCCGGCCGCACGTAGGCCGTGTCCCCGATCCGGACCAGGGCGAGACCCTTGCCCTGGACCGCCATCGTCCCCACCGCGCCGGCCCCGCGGACCATCCGCATGTCGATCGTGTACGGCGTGCCGCCGCTGACCAGGTCGCCCTTGGCGTGCACCGAGGAGGCCCGCAGCAGGGCCGCCCGGGCGGCCGCGAGCACCTCGTCCGCCGACGCCGACTCCAGGCCCGCGGACGGGGACGGCGAGCCCGCCGGCGTCGAGACGCCCGAGGACGGCGACGCCGAGGCCGGGGGCGACGCCGACGCGGCCGCCGTGCCGGCACTCGGGGAGCCCGACCCGGACGAGCAGGCGGCGACCGCGAGCGCCAGGGCAGCGGTGACGCCCGCGAGGGTACGGCCGGTCCGCAGGCCCGTCCGCAAGTCCGGTACGTGGATGCGACGCTTCACCGAAGTCACGGTACGGCCCTCGGCGGCCCCTCCCCGTCACGACCCCGTGCTGCTCCCCCGTCCGCCACCGCTTCCCCGTTCGCCGCCGCTTCCCGGCCCGCCGCCACTTCCCGGCCCGCTGCTGCCGCTCCCCGGCCCGCCGGCGGCACAGGGTGGTGTGCGCAGCTCTACCCGCGCTCCGTAGCCGGAGAAGTCGAGGAAGCGTGACACGGTCCCGTCGCCGGAGAGGCCGCTCAGCTGCAGCGGGTACGGCGGCCGTCCGGCGGAGACCGAGAGCGTGCTCGTGCGGTCGACGACGACGGCTACCGCGCGCCGGCCGCCGAGCGGCACCGGGGGCTGGAGGGTGGCGGGCGAGGCCGGGTCCGGGAGCAGCGCCACCAGGGTCGCCGGCTGGGTGAACGCGACGTACTCCCCGAAGTTCCCGCCGTCCACGGCCACGCTGACGCATGAGCCGACGAGGCGGCGGGCCCGGGCGTCGTCCCCGCTGACGCCCCGCCAGAAGTCGAGGTTCCCGCTGACCCAGGCCACCCCGCCGATCCGGACCACGCGCACCTCGGGGTGCGGGCCCGCGCCGGGAGCGGAGGTCGAGGGGAGGATCCGGGCCGTGCCCCCGGCCTTCCCCTTCAGCCGCAGGTCCAGCTGGTAGCCCTGGTCGCCTTTCACGACCGTGCCCGTGACGTGCACCGAGGGGGCTGCGCCGAACGCGTCCCGGGCCGCCCGCACGAGGTTCGCGGCGGGCAGGTCCGGAGCCGGACCGGACGATGCGGCCGGCGACGACTCCGGGGACTGGCCGCGGCTGCCACCTCCGCAGGCGGCGACCAGAGCCGTGACCAGGAGCACGGCGGTCCCGGCGACCAGCGTGGGACGCCGCCGGGGCGGCAGCGTCACGGGGTGCGACCTCGGCACTGCCATCACCCTCTCCGTGCGCCCGGGACGCCCCCCGGCGATCACCGTACGGCGTCGGGGTGGCGGTCCACGGGAGGCGCGCGACGACGGCGCGTGTCGTCGTAGCCTGAAGCGCATGGCGTCCACCCTGCGCACCCGGCGACGCGACCGGCACGGCCGGGGCCTGCGCGGCCCGCTGCTCCCCCGCGAGCTGCCCGCGTACCGCACCAGGCGGGACCGGTTCGACGACCGGGTGCTCGACGCCGTCGAGCGGCTCGAGCAGCGCTGGTCGTCCGAGCTGGAGAACGTCGAGTTCGCGGTGGAGGACATCCCGCCGAGCGACCCGGCTCCCTGGGAACACGGCGAGGTGCCACTGGGCCGGTTCTTCCCGGCGCAGGGCGACCTGCCCGCCCGGGTGGTGGTCTACCGGCGGCCGGTGGAGAGCCGCGCCGTCGACGGCGCGGACGCCGCCGCGCTCGTGCAGGACGTCGTCGTGGAGCAGGTTGCGCACCTGCTCGGCCTGACCCCCGAGCAGGTCGACCCGGGCTACGGCGAGGACGACTAGCGCCGCAGCGTCTACATTCGCTGCATCGGCGCCGACACGCGGGAGGGCCCGGTGGGGATCGAGGACTTCGAGGCCGGGCTGGGCCGCCGCCGGGCGAACTTCGCTCCCCTCACTCCGCTGGTGTTCCTCGACTGGAGCGCGGACGTCCATCCCGAGCAGCTCGCCGTGGTGCACGGCGGCCGCCGGTACAGCTGGAGCGCGACCCGGGACCGGTGCCGCCGGCTCGCCTCGGCGCTGGCCGCTCGCGGGATCGGGCGGGGCGACACGGTCGCCGTCCTGCTCGCGAACACCCCCGAGATGATCGAGGCCCATTTCGGGGTCCCCATGACGGGGGCGGTCCTGGTGCCGATCAACACCCGCCTCGACGCCGCGGCCGTCACGTTCATCCTGGAGCACTCCGAGGCGAGGATCCTGCTCGTCGACCGCGCCTTCAGCGCCCTCGCAGCGGCGGCGGTGGCTCGGCTGGCGAACCCCCCGGTCGTCGTGGACGTCGACGATTCCGAGTACGCCGGAGCGGGCGAGCACATCGGCAGCGAGGAGTACGAGTCGCTGCTCGGGTCCGGGGACCCCGGCTACGAGCGGGGAGAACCTGCGGACGAGTGGCAGGCCATCTCGCTCAACTACACGTCCGGCACGACGGGCAACCCCAAGGGCGTCGTGGTCCACCACCGTGGCGCCCACCTCACCGCGATCGGCAACATCGTCACCTGGGACATGCCGCGGCACAGCGTCTACCTGTGGACGCTGCCGATGTTCCACTGCAACGGCTGGTGCTTCCCCTGGACGATGGCGGCGAACGCCGGCACGAACGTCTGTCTCCGCTCCGTGGACGCGGCGACGATCTACCGGTTGGTGGCGGAGCACCGGGTCACGCACTACTGCGGCGCGCCCGTCGTCCACAACCTTCTCCTCGACGCCCCGGCCGAACTGCGCGCGACACTCGACCACGACCTCTCGGCGATGATCGCGGCCGCGCCTCCGCCGGCCCGCACCTTCGAGGGTGCCGAGCGGCTCGGGATCGACCTCACCCACGTCTACGGCCTGACCGAGACGTACGGGCCCGCCGCCGTGTGCGCCAAGCACCCCGCCTGGGCGGAGCTGGACGTCGAGAGCCGCGCCCGCCGCAACGGGCGGCAGGGTGTGCGCTACCTGCTCGAGGACGGGATGACGGTGATCGACCCGGCGACGGGCGAGGAGGTGCCGGCGGACGGCGAGACCGTCGGCGAGATCGTCTTCCGCGGCAACATGACGATGATGGGGTATTTCAAGAACCCCGCCGCCACCGAGCATGCCTTCGCGGGCGGCTGGTTCCACTCGGGGGACCTGGCGGTGCGCGAACCGGACGGGTACGTGAAGATCAAGGACCGGGCCAAGGACGTCATCATCTCCGGCGGCGAGAACATCTCGTCGGTGGAGGTCGAGGAGGCGCTCTACCGGCACCCGGCGGTCGCCTTCGCCGGGGTCGTGGCGCAGCCCGACGAGAAGTGGGGCGAGACGCCCTGTGCCTACGTGGAGCTGAAGCCCGGGGCGACGGCGAGCGAGGCGGAGCTGATCGAGCACTGCCGCGCGCTCTTGCCGCGCTTCAAGGTGCCGCGCACGGTGGTCTTCACCGAGATCCCGAAGACCTCGACGGGAAAGATCCAGAAGCACGTCCTGCGCCAGCGTTCCCGCTCCACCGCGGCCATCGAGTAGCGGGGCCCGTGAACGTCTCTACGCGATCGTATGCGCTGCCCCAGATGGCGGGGCAGCACATACGGTCGGGGTAGGGACACCCAGGAGGGAGCGCCACATGACCGAGACCGTGCGCACGTCCGGGACCGCCGGCGAGGCCGGCGTGGCCGGCCCGGGGCCAGCCTTCGTGCGGCGCGAGGACTCGGGCGGCGTCGTCCGGCTCACCCTCACCCGCGGCGACCGCTACAACCCGCTGTCCCGGGAGATGATCGCCGCGCTGCAGGCGGAGCTCGATGCGCTGGCCGGGGACGCCACGGCACGGGTCGTCGTCCTCGCCGCCGAGGGCCGCGGCTTCTGCGCGGGGCACGACCTGGCCGAGATGCGCGCGCACACGGACGACCCGGGGTGGCAGTCCGCCCTGTTCGGCGAGTGCAACCGGCTGATGATCACCCTGACCAGGCTCCCGCAGCCGGTCATCGCGCGGGTGCACGGGATCGCCACGGCCGCGGGCTGCCAGCTCGTGTCGATGTGCGACCTGGCCGTTGCCGCCGACACCGCGCGGTTCGCGCTGCCCGGCGTGAACATCGGCGTGTTCTGCTCCACCCCCGCCGTCGGGGTCGCACGATCGATCGGACGCAAGCGGGCCATGGAGATGCTTCTGACCGGAGCGCCCGTCGACGCGACCACCGCTCTCGACTGGGGGCTCGTGAACCGGGTGGTGCCGGCCGGCGATCTGGACGGCGAGGTCGAGGGCCTGGCGAGGGCGCTCCTCGCCCGCCCCGCTCCCGTCGTCGCCAACGGCAAGCGGACGTTCTACGCTCAGATCGACGAGTCCCTCGGCTCCGCGTACGCGGTGGCGGGAGACGCCATGGTGCGCGACCTCTCCGCCCCGGACGCGGCGGAGGGGATCGACGCCTTCCTGGAGAAGCGAGCCCCTCGATGGCCGTCCGCGCCGGGGGGCGACTAGCGCGGCAGGGCGGCGCGGGCGCCGGCGGCCGACAAGCGCTCGCCGACCGACCGCGCGGCCCGCACCGCGGTGGTCATCCCGGTCAGCGTCGAGTTGCAGGCCAGCGCCGTCGGAAGGACGCCGTTGCCCGCCACGTAGAGGTTGTCGAACCCCCACACCCGGCCGTCGGGGTCGCACACGCTCGTTCCGTCGTCCGTAGGCCCCATCCGCACGGTGCCCGTGAAGTGCAGTGACGAGCCCGCGGGGAGAAGCGCGGACTGGGTCTCGGGGTCGAACGGCCCCAGCGCCTCCGCCGTCCGTCGCTGGTCCCGACGTGCCCGGTCGATGAGCCGCTGGTCCTCCTCGGTGTACGAGAAGTGAACGGTGATGCGGGGCATTCCGGCCGCGTCGGTCAGGTCGTCGGAGAACTCGAGCCGGTTCTGCTCCTGAATCTGGGTGGGAATGTAGAAGCAGGGACCCACCGAGTAGGCGAGCGGACGGCCGTCCTCATCGACGTGGACCTGGTTGGCGATCTGCACGTGGAACGGCTGCGCGGGCCCGCTGTGCGGTATCCAGAGGTGCTCCGTCATGAACTCGTCCGGTGACTGGGGCGCGACGTCCTCCAGGCTGAACCCCAGACGATCGGGGTCGGTGAGAACCCGGCCGGACAGGAATGCGTGTTCGTTCAGGTAGCGACCCAGTGCAGAGGGCCGGATGCCGGAGGCGAACAGCAACTGCGGCGTGCGGATCGCGTCCGCGCAGACCACCGTCACGGTGGCGCGGATGTCGGAACGGCCGCCAGTGGCGACGTCGCCGACCTCGACGCCGGCGACCCGGGCACCGTCGTGGAGCAGGCGCACGGCCTGGGTGCCGGCCAGCAAGGTGAAGAAGGGGTCCCGGTCCGGGTCCCCGATCGGCGGGAAGATCGTGTTCGGGCCGGTGCGGCGGCGAACCCCTTGCCCGTCCGGTTGTACTGCCATGGGCATGTGCTGGAGACCACGACCCGGGGCACTCACCGGCTCGAACAGCTCCCGCAGAACGCTCATGACGGCTCTGCCGGCGCGGGACGGGCTGAACGGCTCGCGGTTCACGCGGAGCAGCTGCGCGGCCTGCCGCAGGTCCGCCTGCCACTCGGCGTCCTCGAGAAAGTCCGGGATCTCGCTGCCCCATGGGCTGGGAGTCGCCGCGGTCCAGTGGACACCCATGCCTCCGACGTTCCACGCCACGGCAGCCGACGGCATCTCCCGGACGTCCTCACCGATCGAGGAGAGGTGGTACATGCCGGGCTCGACGTCCACGCAGCGTGCTGCCCACGTCGCCGGTGGGGGTGGTGCCCGTGTAGAAGCCCTGGATGCCCGAGGCGACGCGCTGGTTGTACCGCTTCCAGATGTCGGGCTCGGGCACGTCGTGGAGGTGCTGACCCGGTGTGGACCCGATCGGCGGCCCACCGTCCACCATGAGAATCCGGGCCTCGGGCTGCGTGTCGCGCAGGCAGCGGGCGACGGCCGCGCCCATCAGTCCGCTGCCGACGATCAGGACGTCGTATCTGGCTTCCTCGGTCTGCATTGCCGGCCTTTCCACTCGTGTGGGGCCCGTCGTCCGGATGGGCCGATCCGGCCGCGGTCGGTTCTCGCGGATCGGCCGGCACGTTCTCCTCGACCCACGACCGGCTGACCTTCGCGCTCTCGAACGGCTCCATGCTGGCCCGGTCGACCTCGATGACGATCCAGCCGCCGAAGCCGTCGCCGAGCGCCTCCAGAACCGCGGGCAGGTCGATGTGCCCCAGTCCGGGCTCCAGGAAGAACCGCTGGTCGGAGACCACGTAATAGGGCGTCGGCGTGCTCCTGCTCGCGGCGGCGACGTCGAGGTCCAGGTCCTTGAGGTGGAGATCCACGAGGCGGTCCCGGTACTTCTCGAGGAACGCGGGGCTCGGGATCCCGGCCCACTCGAGGTGGCCGATGTCGAAGGATGCCCCGAGCAGCGAAGCGTCGACCTGCTGCATCACGTACTCGATCTCGTACTCGGGTCTCGATGCGCGACCCGACGTGGTTGTGCAGACCCGGGCGGATCCCTTCCGCAGCAAGGATCTCGGCGGCCTCACACGAGGTAGTCGACCTGCCGGTCGAGCATGTCCTGGTCGAAGAACGCCCCGGTGGCGGTGGCCTCCAGGACCCGCGGTCCGGTGAGGTCCATCTCGCGCCGCGAGGAAGATCGTCCGCCAGGCCCAGGTAGTTGCTCTCCTCCGCCTTCGCGGCGCACCGGGTTGAACCACCGCTCCCACTCGGAGCTGCCCTTGTGCAGGGACAGCCCCTTGGCCTCCGGAGGCGCGATCTGCAGGTAGCCGGGGGCTGCGCGAAGCCCGGTCTCGTCCAGCATCCTCTGGTAGGCCTGCAGCGTCTGCGTGTCGAGCACCTCCATCATGACGGCGTCGAACCCGGCGGCGCGGATCTGGCGATGCACGCTCGGCTGCTCCGACCGCCACGCCGGATCGGCGTAGAGCCACCGGCGTTCCTCGCCGGGCGCAGGCTTGAGATTGATCCACTGGATGGCGTTGAGAGCCACCTGCGGGCGCGTGATGGGCATGAGAACTCCTGTCCGTCGAGCCGGGATCGCTGGAAGGTCGGCCCTTGACGGCGTTGCCCAGGATTCCCTGGACGAAGGAGTGCTGCAGGCTGATCATGCTCGCGCTCCGACGAGCGGGGAACGCCTCCAGTGCGTCAGGGTTTCGCCGACTCCGGCAGCGCCGGGTCGGCGACCGCCGGCGGCGCGACCCGGGCGGCGAGAACGGCCGGGTGCAGCGGCAGGGCGGTCACGAGCAGCCCGGCCGGGTCCGGGACGAGTCACGACCAGCGCCGCGTGCACCGGCGACCGCGCCGGCACGCCGCAGGACGTAGGCGGCGGTCGCCGGGGTGAGCGTGACGCCGACGGTGCGCCCCGCGGGGACGGCGACCGTCAGGGTGCGCAGCGGGCGCCCGGCGGTGTCCGCCTCGCGGAGCACCACGCTCGCCGGGCGCGGAGCCGCCGGTGAGGAGCAGGCGCGCTCCCGCGGGCGCGTCCGTGACCACCGAGTGCCGGGAGTCGACGGGCCGGGGCACGGCGCCCGCGACCTCGCCCGTCAGCGGCTGGGTGCCCGAGGTCCAGGCTAGGTCCGTCGCCACCGTGCGCAGCGGCCCGAGCGGCGGCCCCGCTGACGGTCATCGAGGCTGCGGCGACGACGGGCGCGTCGGCGTCGAGGGCGACGGCGTACGCGCCCGGGCGCACCCAGCGCAGGGACACGTCCGCGACGCCGCCCGCGGGCACGGTGAGGACGCCCGGGCCTGGGCGGCTGCGACGTCGCCCGCCGGCCCGAGGAGGTGGTAGCGCACCACGGCGTCGTCGCTCCCGGTCGCCGCGACGCGCAGACGCGCCGCACCGCCGGGCAGCACGACGACGCCGGGCACGACGACGTGCCGGGAAGGTGCGGCCGACGGCAGGACGTCGTCGGTGCCTGCCGGGACCGCGCCACGCAGCCAGCTGTCGTGCAGCAGCGAGGTCACCCTGCCGCTGCGCGCGACGACGTGGACGGCGAGCTGGCCGAGCCCCGGCGCGGCTGCGTCGAGGAGCACGGCCCGAACCCGTCCGGGCGCCACCACGAGCCCCCGTCCGGAGGGGACGTCGACGGGCCCCTTGGGCCCGGCGAGCCGGACGTCCACGACGGCGGGCGCCGGGGTGGGGTTGGCGAGCAGCAGGCGGGCACGCCGCCCGGGGTGGTCGCGCCACCCACGAGCCAGGCATCGGCGGCCGCTGCGCCGCACTGCCCCGCGGCCAGGCCGCGCAGGTCGCCGCTTCGCGCGAGCGTGACCTGGACGGCGGCGAGGCGCGCGGCCGCTGCCGCGTCGGCGGAGGAATTGGTGGGGGCCAGACGCAGCGGGCCGTGCGGGTCGCCCACGCGGGCGAGCACCCGGACCTCGCCGGCGCCCTCCAGCGCTGCGCCGCCGCGGCGGGTCGCCATCGGGCCGAGCACGGGGGCGTCGCCGCCGGTGCTCCCCGCGGCGGCGCCCGTCGCGACAGCGGCGGCCGTGACGGTGAAGGGGCCCGGGGCAGGGACGGGCACGGCGCCGTCGGGGACGACCGCTGTCTCCGGCCCGGGCAGACCAGCGCCGGGGTCGCGGCGGGGATGTCGAGGCGTACCGGCGCGACCGAGGCCGGTCCGGCATCCACGGCCGGCAGCCGCCCGGCGAACGCGGTGCCGCCGAGACCGGCGGCCAGGGCGAGACCGAGGGCCGCAGCGCGAGCGATCACGCGCTTCCTCCAGGGCGCTTGCGCCGCCGACGCAGCCGGCGCGGGGGCGGACCGACGTACAGGGGCGGGGCGGCGTCCTCGGGATGGTCCGCGTCGAAGATCCGAGGTGGCGCGCCGGGCAGCAGGTCGTCCGGCGCCGGCATCGGGCGGGGAACGGGCCTGCTCGGCCGCGGCGGGGGCGGCGGCCCCGCCCGCCCGCGCAGGCGGGGCATCGGCAGCGCGAGCAGGACCGCGAGCGCCAGGAGCGCCGCCCTGCCCGGGTCGGCGGCGGCGAGGCTGCCACCGGCATGCGTCGACCTCGAGGTGGCCGCCGTGGGCCGGGAGCACGAAGGCCTGGGCCCAGCCGGACCGGGTCGAGGGCAGCTGGACGCCGTCGAGCCGGGCCTCCCAGCCGGCGTCCGCGTGCTCGGCCAGCACCACGAGCCGACCCGGACCGCCGGCGGGGACGTCGGCGCTGACGGCGTCGCCGGAACTCGGCAACCCGAGCAGGGCGCGCCCGGTGGACGGGTCGACGACGCGCGCCCGTGCCGGCCGCGTGAGACCGGAGCCTGCGGGAGGGTCGACCCGCCAGAGCAGGCCCGGCCCCGATCCGGCGAGGCGGCTGAGCCCCGGCGCGGCGTCGAGCGCGATCACCGTTCCGGGGTCGGCGGGCGGCAGCAGGACGACGGACCCGACGGCGAGCCCGGCGAGGGCGGCCCGGGTGTCGGAGCCTGCGCCGGAGAGCATCCGGG
This sequence comes from uncultured Actinomycetota bacterium, assembly GCA_963786765.1. Classification (GTDB taxonomy): domain Bacteria; phylum Actinomycetota; class Actinomycetes; order Actinomycetales; family Kineosporiaceae; genus DATKNA01. The sequence continues at coordinate 224,415 of CAWBAJ010000015.1, forward strand.
CGAGGACCGGCAGCACGACGGCTGCGTCCCGGCTGGAGGTTCCTGCCGGGCTGCCCGGCCTCGCGGCCAGTGCTGCGGACCCGTCCCCCAGCACCGGACCGGAGCCGCGGACGAGCGCCCAGCGCACCTGCCCGGTCGAGCCGCCGACACGCAGCACCAGGGTGCGGGTCGCATTGGGACCGGCGGCCTCGGCGGCCGCGACCGCCGGCAGCCGGAGGACGGGCCGGGGGCGCCGGCCCCGGCGGTCGCAGCGGCGGCCAGCACCAGCGCCGGGGCTGCGACGGCGAGGACGGCGGCGGCGACGACGGCACGACCCGCGAGCGCGCGGCCGGGGGTGCGGCGGGCCCGGCTCGGCAGGACCTGCGCCCCGAGCAGGGCGGCGGTGCCGAGCCCGGCGAGCGTGAGCGACAGTGCGGCCACGGGCGGCGCGGGCGCCGCGGCGGGCCCCGCGCCGGCCGCCGTCTGCACCGCGGCGAGCAGCAGGCCGAGGCCGGCGGCCGCCCAGCCGAGCACCGCGGCACCGCCCGCGCGGCGCCGCAGCGGCCCTGCGACGGCGGCGACCGCGACCGGAACCGCGACGGCGCCGGCCGCCAGCACGGCAGCGAGCGCGGCGACCTGGGCGGCGGCGTGCGCGGGCACGCCGGGGATGCCGACTGCGAGGCGGGCGCCCAGCACGTCGGCGCCCGGAGTGGAGGGCAGCGCGAGCAGGTGCCACCACGGCACGCCCGGCTCCGGCCCGCGTGCTGGGCCCATGCCGGCGAGGGCGCCGTCGGCGCCGCCGAGGAGCAGGCGCGGCGTCCGGGCGACAGCCGCCCACCAGGGCAGCAGCAGGCCGGCCGGGACGACGGCGGCGGCCAGGGGCCGCCAGCGGGCGAGCGCGCGCTCGCCGTCCGGGGGGCGCAGGGCGGCGGCACCCGCCAGCACGGCGAGCACCGGCACGGTCAGGGCGGGAGCTGCCGCGAGGAGCGCGACAAGCAGCAGGCCCAGCCGGGCGACGCCGGCGAGCGGCCGCCGACCGGCCAGGCGGCAGCGGACCAGGGCGAGCGCCGCCGGCGGCAGGAGGAGGTGCACGAGCACCGCCGCGGGCCGGCCGGCGAGGACGGCGGTGAGCAGGGGCGGCGCCGCGGCCCATGCGAGGGCGGCCCACCAGCGCAGGACCCGTGAGCGGGTCAGGGTCGCCGCGGCAGCCCAGGCCGCGAGGCCGGCCACCGGGACACCGGCCATGAGCAGCACCCGCTGGGCGAGCGCGGGGTTCCCGCCCAGCGGGACGGCGACGAGCGCCAGCAGGGAGGCCCACGGGTCGGCGACGGCGGAGGCGCCCAGGCCGACGGAACGCCAGGTCCCGGTGGCGGCCGACCACAGTGCGGCGGCGTCCGCGGGCGTCGGCGCCAGCCGCGGACCGGCGGCCGGTCCCGTCCCCGCCCGGTCGAGGACGCGCCCGAGGAGCAGGTCGCGGCAGACGGCGGCGCCGGCGAGCGCCGTGACCAGCAGCATCCCGACGACGGCGCCGGGATGGCGCGGCGCCGGCGGCGGGAGCGGGGTGTCGGGTACCCGCGGGGTCACCCAGGAGTGCACCGCGTCGTACCGCACCCGCAGCAGCGCCTCGACGGGAGGACGCAGGGTGCGCAGCACGCTGGGCGGCACTCGGCGGCCGCGCCCGCCCCTGCGCCGGGTGCGGGCGAGGGCGACCGGGTGGGCGAGGACGCCCGCAGCGGCTGCCAGCTCGTCGGCGGCTGCGCCGGTGCGGCCGGCCGTGAGCAGCAGCAGCGCGCGCAGCGGCGCGAGCAGCAGCACAGCGGCGAGGGCGAACGGGAGCAGCACGGAGGGCACGGCGGCCAGCCGGAGGTGCAGCACGGCGCGACGGGCGGCCCGGCGCGGCGGCCGGCGGGTGGCGCGGGCCATCACGGCTGCGGGCACGACGACGACCCGGTACCCGGCGAGGTGGGCGCGCCGGCACAGGTCGAGGTCGGCGGCCGTCATCTCGACGTCGCGGTCTAGGCCCGGGTCGAGGCCGCCGAGGGCGTCCCAGACGTCGCGGCGCACGAGCATGCCGGCGCCGCTGACGGCGAGCACGTCGCTGCGCCCGTCGTGCTGGCCCTGGTCGACCTCGCCGCGGTCGACCCCGGTCACCCGCAGCCCCAGCGGCGAGGCGGTGAACCCGACGTCGAGCAGTCGCTGGTCGTCGTCCCAGGCCACCTGCTTGCAGCCGGCGACGCCGACGGAGGGCGCCGTCTCGACGGCCAGCAGGAGCTGCTCCAGCGCGTCCGCGGCCGGCGCGGCATCGTGGGTCAGCAGCCACACCCATTCGACGACGCCGGACCCGGCCTCGTCGCCGTCCGGAGCCGGCCTGGCGTGCGGTACTTCGGCGAAGGGGTCGGCGTGCTCCAGGCCCGCGGTCGCCCGCAGGGCGAGGACCGCTTCGACACCGTCCTGCGGGCCGGCGGACCGCGGGAGCTCGACGACGGGCATGGACGCGGCGAGCAAGGCGGCGGAGCCGTCGGTCGAGCCCAGATCGACACCGACGAGGGCGTCGGGAGCGCGCGTGGCGGACGCGAGGGCGGCGAGCACCCGCGGCAGGCGGGTGGCACCGTCCCGCGCGAGCAGCACGGCGACGACATGCGCGCGGGGCGTGGACCGGCGGCGACCGGCTGGTACCGCGCGCGGCGCGGGGAACTCCGGGAGGGAGGGGGTCGGCTCCTGGACGAGGTCGAGTGTCACGACCTGACGTTCGGCGAGCCGGCCGGGCGTCAGACCGCGCGCTTCTTGACGCGGCGGCGTTCCCGCTCGGACAGACCGCCCCAGATCCCGAACCGCTCGTCGTTCTCGAGCGCGTAGTCCAGGCACTGGACCCGGACCTCGCAGGACATGCAGACCCGCTTGGCCTCGCGGGTCGACCCGCCCTTCTCGGGGAAGAAGGCCTCGGGGTCGGTCTGCGCGCACAGGGCGCGTTCCTGCCACTCGAGCTCGCCGGGGACCTCCATGTCGTCCTCGACGGCGGTCCTCGTCGTGATGAGTACGAGCTCCTGCACTGGCGCCTCCTCGACCCTGGCCCCCTCGGGAGCCCCCCCACACTCTGTGACGGCTCGACACTCTACGTGATGAAACCGCGCCGACACCAATGAAATTACACGTGTGTCGTACCGATGGCGTCAAGGGAGGGCGTGCTATTGATCGTCGCGCGCACGAGGGGGCAGCCGCGGGCCCCCGAAATCGACCCGGTCGAAGGATGCCGGCGGCATCCGAGTCGAGGAGGAAAGTCGATCCGCTGGGAGGATGCCTCAGGGCCTGCAGCCCCCGGAACCGGCAGCTTCCCTCCGCTGTAAGGATGAGGCCATGCACATCACGGCCCTCGCCGGGGGCGTCGGAGGCGCCCGCTTCCTGCGCGGGCTGCTCCACCACCTGGGGACCGTCCCCGGCCACCACCAGGTGACCGTCGTCGGGAACACCGCCGACGACATCACCCTGCACGGCCTGCGAGTCTGCCCCGACCTGGACACGGTGATGTACACCCTGGGCGGCGGCATCCACGAGGGCCAGGGCTGGGGACGCGCGGACGAGCACTTCACGGTCGCCGAGGAGTTCGCGGCCTACGGCGAGGGCCCCGGCTGGTTCACCCTCGGGGACCGCGACCTGGCCACGCACGTCGTGCGCACCCGGCTGCTCGGTCAGGGACTGACGCTCTCGCAGGTCACCGCCCGGCTGACGGAGCGCTGGGGGCTGCCCGGGCTCGGCGTCCGGCTGCTGCCCATGACGGACGACCGGGTCGAGACCCACGTCGAGATCGCGGACGACGACGAGCAGGGGGGCCTGCGGGCGGTGCACTTCCAGGAGTGGTGGGTGCGCCTGCACGCCGCCGTTCCCGCGCGGCGCATCCTGGCCCTCGGCATCGACACGGCATCCCCGGCCCCCGGGGTGCTCGAGGCCATCGGAACGGCGGACGTCGTGCTGCTGCCGCCGAGCAACCCCGTCGTCTCCATCGGCACGATCCTGGGAGTGCCCGGCGTGCGCGACGCCCTGCGGGGCACGCGCGCACCCGTCGTCGGCGTCTCCCCCATCGTGGCCGGCGCGCCCGTGCGCGGCATGGCCGACGCGTGCCTGCAGGCGATCGGGGTGGAGACGAGCGCTGCCGCCGTGGCCGGGCTCTACGCGGACTTCCTGGCCGGGCTGGCTCGTCGACACCGAGGACGCTCAGCTCGCCGGCGACTCCCGGCCCCTCGTGCGCGCCCGTCCCCTGCTCATGACGGACGTCGACGCCACGGCGGCCATCGCCGCCGACGCTCTCCGGCTCGCCGGGGAGCTCGCCGCCGCTCCCGTCGCGTGAGCGGGCCCGCTGCCCTGCACGCCTGGGCCGTCGGCGGGATCGGCGAGGTCGCACCCGGCGACGACCTCGCAGCGCTGCTCCTCGCCGGCCTGCGCGCCTCGGGGCTGCAGCTGCAGGACGGCGACGTCCTCGCCGTGTCCAGCAAGGTGGTCTCGAAGGCTCTCGGCCTCACCGTCCCGGGCGACACCCGGGACGACGCGGTCGTCGGTCAAACAGTCCGGGTGGTGGCGGAACGCGTCACGCCGCGCGGCGTCACCCGTATCGTCGAGTCACGGTCGGGACCGGTGCTCGCGGCGGCCGGCGTGGACAACTCCAACGTCGCGCCCGGCACGGTGCTGGTGCTGCCACCGGAGCCCGACGCCGCGGCCCGCCTCCTGCGTGCCGGGCTCGCGGCGGTGTCGGGCTGCCGGCCGGGGGTCGTCGTCACCGACACGATGGGCCGGCCGTGGCGGGACGGGCAGGTCGACGCCGCGCTCGGCGTCGCCGGGCTCGCGGTCACCGACGACCTGCGCGGGCTGGTCGACGGCTACGGCAACCCGCTGGAGGTGACGGTCCGGGCCGTCGCCGACGAGGTCGCCGCGCTCGCCGACCTCGTCAAGGGCAAGCTCGACGGACACCCGGTGGCCCTGGTGCGCGGCCTGGCGCACCTCGTCACGGACGACGACGGGCCGGGTGCCGCCGCGCTGCTGCGGGGGCCCGACGCCGACTGGTTCCGGTGGGGGCACGTCGAGGCCGTCCGGGCGTCGGTGGGGGTGCCGCCGGGGACGGACGGCGTCCCGCCGGTGCCACTCGCGCCCGGGGATCTCGCCGACCGGCTGCGTCGTGCGGTCGAGGTCGCGCTGGCGTCGCCCCATCTGCCCGCGGCAGGGCTCGACGTGGACCTCGCCGAGGGCCCCCCGCCGTCCGCCGCCGTCCCCCTGCCCCCGGCTCCTTGCGACCCGGGCGACCCCGCTCACCTCGGAGCCCTCGTCGCCGCCGGCGCACTGGCGCAGCGGATCGCGGCCCTCGCGACCGCCGAAGGCCTGACCGTCACCCTCACCCTCACCCCCCCTCCCGGCGATCAAGGAAAAGTTGGGGATCAAGGAAGTCTGCGGGTCGCGGTCGCAGGACCACCGGGGCCGTGACATCCGTGACGTCCACGACGACGTCGGCGCGCTCGCGCGGGGAGCACTCGCGCAGGTAGCGCCGCTGACCCTCGAGGTAACGGCGGTTGGCCGGGTGCGCGGGATCGGACGGCGACCCGTCCCGGGCGGCCATCCGAGCGAAGGTCGCCTCGAACGGCGCGTCGAGCCACACGACGAGGTCGAAGCAGCCGGCCAGCTCGGGCCGCTGCAGGAAGATCCCGTCGACGACGAGGACGGCGCCCGGCGGGGCGACGGCGACCGGCGCGTCCACCCGCCGGTCGGTCAACAGGTCATGCGTCCGCGGGCGGTACCGGCGATCACCGCCGGGGCGGAACGGGTCGAGCAGTGCCTCCCGCAGCCGCCCGTAGTCATAGGAGTCGAGGTAGAAGCCGTCGGGGTCGTGGCGGCCGCGGCGGTACCGGACGGCGCGCGGGTGGTGGAAGCCGTCGACGTTGCCGCGGACGACGACCTGGCCCGCACGGGCGATCCACGCCGCGAGGTCGTCGGCGAACGTCGTCTTGCCGACCCCGTCGACGCCGTCCACGCCGACCCGGCTCGCGCCGCGCCGCGCGACGACCGCCGTGACCGCGCCCAGGACCTGCTCCCAGCCGGCACCGCTTCCCGAGACGCTCACGAGATCCGCAGAACTTCCTTGATCCCCAACTTTTCCTTGATCCCTTCAGGGAGGGGGGTCAGCGGGGGACCTTCGGGAGGTGGGCCGGCAGCGTCATCCGGGGCGCGCGGCGGGGACGGGTCACGCCGTCGAGCTCGAGCAGGCGCTGGACCCGGTAGCGGTGCCCCCGGTAGCACTCGACGAGCTCGGCGCAGCCGGCATCGTCGAGCACGTTCCCGGCGAGGGCCCACGAGACGTTCTTGGCCACGTGGAAGTCGTTCCAGGAGAAGGCGTCCGCGTCGCCGTGAGCGCGCTGGCGCACCTCCGCCGCCGTCCACACCCCGATGCCCGGGACGGTGCGCAACGCCCGCGCCGCCTCCTCCCCGGGCAACCCAACGGTCCGCTCCAGCCGGTGCGCGACGGCCGCCGCCGCGACCACCACCCGGCGCCGGGCCTCCTCGACGCCGGCCCGCAGCCACTCCCAGGAGGGGATGGCGGCCCACTGCTGCGGGGTGGGCGGCACGCGCATGCCGGCGGCGAACGTGCCGGCGACGCCGGCGGGCCCGGGCGCGGGCTCCCCGAAGGAGGTCACCAGCAACCGCCAGGCCGCGTGCGCCTCCCCGCCGGTGACCCGCTGCTCGAGGGCGGCGGCGGCGAGCGATTCGAAGACGGCGCCCGTGCGGCACGGCCGCCAGTGCGGGTGCGTGCGCAGCGCCTGGGCCAGCCGTCGGTGCTCGGGGCGGGGCACGAAGCCGGCGGGGTCGTCGGTGTCCCCGAGGAGCGCGGGCACCGCGTCGAGCGCCGCGTCCGCGCCGGGACCCCAGGCGTGCGCATGCACTGCCGCCCTCGGCCGGCCGCGGCTCGAGGCGCAGCAGCACAGGGCCGCCCGGACCACGGCCGGCTCTCCAGACGACCCCGTCCGGCTGCACCCGGTGGCACGGGTCGCCCCCGCCGCGCCGCAGCGAGGACAGGATCGAGCCGACGGGGACGGGCCGGGCCGGCGTCCAGGCCCGGAATCGCGCGGCCTCCTGGATGGGCACGCTCCTCGTCACAGGAGCAGTGTGCCCCCGCGCGACCCGCGGCGAGCGAGCACAGGGAAGTCCCAGTTCCGTTACGTAGACTGCACTCGCCCCCGCACGGCCTCACCGAGGAGCACTACGTGGCGAAGACCGCCGAGAAGGACCGCAAGGCCCGCGTCGAGCAGATGCGCAAGGCCCAGGAGGCGTCCGAACGGCGCCGCACCATGCTCGTGGTCGGCGCGGCCGTGTTCGCCGTCCTGGTGCTGACGGGCGTCGTGTTCAAGGTGGTCCGCGACGCGCAGGCGGAGAAGGACCCCGCCACCGTCGGCGTCGCGGCAGCCGCCGCCTCCTGCGACCCGGTGACGAACGACCCGGTGACGGCAAGCGGCGTGCACGTGGGGCCCCAGACCGACCAGCCGAACGTCACCAAGGTCGCCTACAAGACCGTCCCGCCGACCTCGGGCGAGCACTTCGTCTCCCCCGAGTACCCGTCGCGGCCCTTCTACACCAAGGACGACCGCCCGGCGATGGAGACGCTCGTCCACAACCTCGAGCACGGCTACAGCATCGTCTGGTACACCTCCGCCGCTCCCCAGGCGCAGATCGACCAGCTCAAGAAGCTCTCCGACCAGGCCCGGGCCATGCCCGAGACCAGCGGCAAGTTCATCGTCAGCGCCTGGGACGACGCCTACGGCAAGTTCCCGGCCGGCAAGACCGTCGGGGTGTCGCACTGGGGCGCCAAGACCGGCCACCGGCTGATGTGCGGCGCGGTCTCCGGTGAGGCGATCAAGTCGTTCGTCACCTCGTACCCGTCGACCGACGCTCCGGAGCCGAACGCGCAGTGACCGCGGGCTCGCGGCGCCCGGCAGCGAAGCCGAGGCCCGCGAGCGCGAGGTCGGCGGCCGAGAAGAGCACCCGCGACAGCAGGACGACGACCACGACGGCGCCACGGTCGAGCACCGGTGAGAGCACGGCGCCGAGGGCGACCTCGCGGGCGCCCGCACCGGCCGGCGCCACGACGACGACCAGCGCCACGGCCCACGCGAGCGCGTAGCCGCCGGCGGCGAGCGCGAAGGTGCGCCAGGTGGCGGGGGCGCCCAGCGGCACCGCGAGCAGCCAGATCTGCAGCCCGGCGAGCAGCCATGCACCGACCGCCCAGGCAGCGGCCACGGCGGTCCCCCGCACCGAGGTCCAGCGCTCCAGAGGTTCACGCCCGAGCAGGCGCAGCCCCCGGTCGAGCAGCCGCCCGATGATGCCGGGATGCATCAGCGCGGCCGCGGGGAGCACGAGGAGCGCCGCCCAGGCCAGGCCCGCGCCGCCGCCCGCCGGGGCGAACGGCAGCGCGACGAGCATCACCACCAGCGCCGTCGCCCCCGACAGCAGGACCAGCAGGAGCGTCGCCGCGGCCGTCAGGCGGCGCGCCACGTGCTGCTTCGCGAGCTCCGCCTGCACGATCATCGGCCACAGGCTGCCGGGGACGTACTTTCCGATCTGCCCGACGAAGAACACCCGCGCCGCGAGCCCGAGCGGCAGCCGGGCCCCCAGGTCGGCGACCAGCGCCCGCCAGGCCAGCCCGGAGAGCGCCAGGTTGCCCACCGTCGCGACGACGGCCACGACCAGGTAGCGGGCGTCGAGCCGGTGAACCGCTTGCACGACGTCGGGCCAGCGGGACCACAGGGCCACCACGGCGAGCCCGATCGCGACGGCGACGAAGCCGACGCGGACGGCACGGGACTGGGTGGCCCGCAGCGCGGCCCGTCCCGCGCCGGCGAGCCCGGCCGCGTTCACCGGGAGGTCCGGCTCACGACCAGAGCGGCGCGGTGCCCGCGAAAGACGCCGGAGACACGCGCTGAGTGCATGACCGCGAGGCTACCCGTCCGCCGGCCCGCGTCACGGCGCCGCCCGTGCCACAGGGCCCCGGCCCCGGCCACGGCGCCGCCCATGTGCCCATGAACCGTATGCGCTGCCCCACCACATGGGGCAGCGCATACGGTTCGAGAGGAACACCTCCCCGCACCGACTCGTGAGTGCTCCCGGGCTACTGTCGGGCCCGTGCGATCGGAGGCGTCTGGGGCGGGCTCGGTCCCGGGACTGCTGCGGGCGATGCTGGCGGCGGACCCGGGGCGCCCCCGGCTCACCTGGTACGGCCGGGACGGCGAGCGTGTCGAGCTCTCCGCTCGGACGCTGGAGAACTGGGTCGCCAAGAGCGCCAACCTGCTGATCGAGGAGTTCGACGCGGGACCGGGCACGCGGATCGCCGTCCGGCTGCCCGCGCACTGGCGGACGGCGACGTGGCTGCTGGCGACGTGGACAATCGGGGCCTGCGCCGTCGTCGCGCGGGAACCGTCGGCCGACCCCACGCGAGGACTCTCCGGCCTGGCGCCCGACGTGGTCGTCACGGCGGATCCCGCCGCAGCCGCCTCGGCCGGTGCGGATCCGGCGACCGTCGTCGCCGTCTCGCTGCCGGCGCTGGCCACCTCGTTCGGCGGGCCATTGCCCGCTGGTGCACTGGACGGCGCGGCGGAGGTGCGGCTTCGGGGCGACGTCGTCGGGCCCGTCGTGGCGCCCCTGGCCGCCGACGCCGCGCTCGTCGTGGCCGGTGGGGACTCGGTCACCTACGGGGAGCTGCTGCCGGCCGCGCAGGCCGCCGCGCGGGCGGCGGGCTGGCCGCCGCGCGTCCGGCTGCTGACGTCCGCGGGGCCGGGCGACGCGGTGACCGGGCTGCTCGCCCCGCTGGCGCTGGACGGCTCCGTGGTCCTGCACGACCCCGCCCTGGACGCCGGCACGCTCGGGCGCGTCGCCGTCCAGGAGCGGACCACGGCTCAACCGCACTGACCGGACCGGCCGGCTGGACCGGCCAGGCGGGTCAGGACCGGCGCAGTCGCTGGATCACGCGGGACGGCAGGACGTCGGAGCTGCCGAACACTCGCAACTGCCTGATCCCCGGCTCCGCCTGCAGCAGCCCGACAGTGGCACTCGGCGCGGACCGCGGCCAGCACCAGACGACCGGCAGGCCGAGCGCGGCCGCGGCAACTCCGCCGGCGAGGGCGGAGCCGCCGGGGCCTGCGACCGCGAGGTGGTCGAGGGACACGGTGCGGTCGAAGACCCGGACGAGCGCGGCGGCGGTCGCCGGGACGTCGGCGCCACCGACGCGCACGCAACCAGGGACAGCGGCGACCACGGCGTCGGGCAGCTCCGCGGGCCCGCCCCCGCAGACGGCGGAGCGGATCCGCAACGTGCGGTAGGCGTTGGCCGTCGCGGTGGGGACGGCGGTGGCGGCCGGCACGCCGGAGGGACGCACCAGCAGCAGCGGCCGGCCCGAGGCCGCGGCCACGGCGGCGGCCGCCACCGTGGTGGCGAGGGTCGCGTCTTCCCCCGGGGCGACGACGGCGAGCCGGGCGGGGGCGCCGACCTGACGGGCGACGAGGGCAGCCGTCTCGTAGCGGTCCGCTCCGGCGATCCGGGTCACAGTGATCTTCGATCCCGCGAGCGCCGCCGCGATGGCCGCGGGCACGGTGTCGGTCCCGCCGACGACGACCAGCCGTCCGGTGTGGCGGGCGGCGACGAAGGCCTTGACCGCCGGCGGGACCGAGTCCCGCGGCACCAGCACGAGGGGCGCGCGGAGATGCCGGGCGAGGGTCGCGGCGACGGCGGCCTCAGCGGTCACGCTCGTCGCGGAGGCGCCGGCGACGACGACGGTGGCGGGCGCCTGCGGGTCGACCGACCGCGCGGCGGCGAGGGCCGTGCCCCACCCGGCGGGGGCGGTCGCCGCGTCGGCGACCCGGCTGGACGGCCGGGCGAGCCAGCGGGCGGGCAACCCGAGTCGGCTGATCAGCGCCGGTCCGCTGACGCGCACGCTCCGCCCGTCCGACGAGGTCGCCACCGCGCTGCGCACGCTGCCGCCCGCGGTGCGGTCGGACAGGTCGAGGGAGGCGACGTCCGGGAGGCCGAAGGCCGCAGCGACCTGGGCCTGGGTGCGGGTGCGGGTCCAGCTGGCCAGCGGGTTGCCGCCGCCGGCGCTCCACGGGTCCGGGACCGACCGCAGGTAGGGGACGGCGGAGGACCAGACGTCCTCGCTGTTCTCGGTCGCGCCGCCGTCGGAGGAGAAGTAGACGGCGTCGATCGGCTTCCCCTGGTAGGTGACGACGCGGCCCGAGCGTGAGGACGGGGCGGTCGCGTGGACCGCGGCCACCCAACGGCTGCCGCCCTGGCCGCCCTCCCGGTCCCAGCCCCGGAAGACCTGGCTGCGGGTGTCGTCGTGCACGTCACAGGCGCAACTGCTCGAGGGCTTGCCGGCCAGCGCCTTGATCGCGTACGTCCGGGCCGCCACCGCCTGGGCCTGGAGCGCGGCGGGTGCCCATGAGGTGGGCACCTCGGCGATCCCGTCCAGGTACTCGTCGTGCAGCCGCAGCACGTTGATCAGGTTCAGCGTCCCGCCGATGCGGGTGGCCTCGAGCCGCCCCCAGCGGTAGGTGCCGCCGGCCCCGGGGATGTCGACGACCGTCGCACCACCGGCGAGGTCGCGGGTGCCCTGCCACTTCACCGTGACCGACGCGCCGGTGAGCGTCGTGGTGGTGCCGGCGTGGGTGAGCGCCGCACGGACCCCGTCAGCCGTGACCCGCAGGCTGAGCTTGTCCCCGACCCGGCCCTTCAGGCTGCGGCTGCCCCGAGTGACGAGGAAGCGGCCGCCGAGCTCGTCGATGGCCTTGACGGTGACGGTCGCGGAGCTCACGCCGCCGAGCACCTGGACCCTGATGTCGCTGCTGTCGGTGACCGAGCTGAGCGCGGTCCCGGTGTAGTAGGACGACAGGATCTGCGCCGCCGACCGGCCGGCGAGGGCCTGGGCCTGGGCGCCGTACTGCGACATCCCGACGCCGTGCCCCCAGCCGCCGCCGGTGAGGACGAACGTCGACGGTACCCGCACGCCGCGCCCGGAGGAGGCGGTTGCCGCGACGGGTCCCGGTCCCGCGTCGACGGCGGCGGTGACGGCGACGGCGGCGGCGAGGGCCGCGACCAGACGCAGCGCTCGGCGGCCAGTGGATCTCGTACGGGGGGCGCCGCTCACCGGGCCACCGCCGTCAGCGCCGCGAACAGGGGCGCGGGCACTTGTGATGTGCCGCCGAGCACCCACGTGCTCCGGGGTCGGCGAGCCCTGAACCAGTCGCCGATGCCGCGGGTGACCACGGCGGGCAACAGCAGCACGGGCCTGCCGGCGGCGCCGGCGGCGACGACGTCGGGGAGTCCGGCGTCCGTCGGCGCACCCGCCCACGCCGTGCCCGGGGCGCCCGCGGGGTCGGCGGGCACGGTTCCGGCGAGCGCGAGCGCCACACCGGCGCGCGCCGTGCCGATCACCCGTGTCCACGTGGCCACGTGCAGGGTGGTGAAGCCGCGGGCTGCGCGGTCGGAGAACTCGTCCGTGCCGCCGACGACGGTGGCCGAGGTGACCCCCAGCGCCCGCATCGCGGTCACGGTGTCCACGGGGAACCCGCGCGAGGTCAGGTAGAGGACGGGCCGCCCCGTCGCGGCGGCCACGCTGCCGAGGGTGGCGGCGTGGGCCAGCGTGCCGTTGTGCAGCGGGGCGAGCAGGACGCCGGTCGGCGCCGGCGACCCCGCGGGACGGGGCAGCGCGGCGAAGGCCCGCGCGACGGCAGCGGCGGTGGCGTAGGACGTCGCCCCGCCGATCCGCTCGACCGTGGTCACGCCGAGGTCCTGCAGGGAGGTGAGGACGCCGGGGGTCACGGCGGTCGTCCCGCCGATGACGACCACCCGGGTGGCCTTGCGGCGGCGCAGTTCGGTGGCCACGGACGGCGTCAACGTGGCGGCGTCCGTGAGGAGCAGCGGGGCGCCGAGGGCGTGGGCGAGCGGGGCGGCGACGACGCCGTCGGTGGCGGCGGCGTTGAGGCCGGCCAGCACGACCGTCGTGGCGCTGGGTGCGACCGCCCGGCCGACCCCGACCACCCGCTGCACGGCCGCCGCCCCGTCGGTCGCGACCACCCGGCGGACCGGACACGTGCCGGCGGCGCCACCGTCGACCGGCAGCACCTCCACGTCGGTCGTCCAGGTCTTCGCCGCGCCCACGGGTGAGCTCGTGGCCAGGGCCAGGTGGTAGATCCCGGGCGGCACCGGCACGTTCTTGGCGTCGCGCAGGTTCCAGGTCGCGCTGATCCGGCCGGTCGCCAGACCGGTGACGCTGCGGACGGGGGTGGTGCCGCAGGCGGAGGTGGCGGTCAGCGTCCAGCGCTGGGTGGTGGGAATGGCGCCCGTGACCGTGACGCCCGAGCCGGAGATCGGGAGGGCGGAGGCGGACGCTGCGGGCGAGACCAGGCCAGGGGCCATCCGGGCGGTGAGCTCCCGCCGGAGCCACGGCAGCTGCGCCCACAGCGCGTCGCCGGGGCACTCCGTGAGGCCGACGTCCCGGTGGGAGGCGATCGCCGCGACCCGGACGCGCTCCCCCGCGGCGTGCGCGGTGAAGGACCCCCCGGCGGAGGTCAGGCGCACGCTCGCGCGCGGGTCGATCTGGTACTGCGCCGCCTTCCACGCCAGGGTGCTCGCGAGCGCCTGCATGGCGGCGCTCGACGGCGCCGTCGTCGAGAACGTCCCCAGGACGGCGATGCCCAGGCTCTGAGAGTTGAAGCCACCGGTGTGGGCGCCGAGGACGGCGGAGGTGATGCTGCCGCGGCGGCCCTCGAAGACGTGGCCGAAGCGGTCGACGAGCAGGTTGTAGCCGATGTCGTTCCAGCCCCGGACCTTGGTGTGGAAGGCGAGGATGGCCCGCACCTGCGCGTAGGCCTGGGCGGCCGTGTAGTTGTTCGTGGTGTCCGTGTGGTGCACGAAGAGGGCCTTGACGGAGGAGTCGTACGCGGTCGTCCCCCGCACGAGCGACTCGTCCGCCCCCCACTGCTTTCGCGTGATCACGGTGGGAGCCGAGGTCGCGGCGGCTGCCGAGCCGGCGGGGGACGACGGCGCGTCGGCGTCGGAGTCCCCGCCGTCGACCAGGTCGACCTTCAGTCCTGCCGGCGGGCGGCCGGTGGCGGTGTCCACGCGGACCTGGACGGCGTCCGCGCCGTTGGTGAGCAGGGGGGCCGTGGCGCGCGGGCCACGGGCGGCCTCCGGGCTGGATGCGTCCGGTCCGTCGTCGTCGCCGTCCAAGGGCTGCCAGCCGGTCCAGCCGCCCGCCTCCCGCAACCGGACCTGGACCTTGGCGTCGCCCGCTGCGCGGTCCCAGGACGCGGCGACCAGGTCGAAGTGCGAGGTGCCCGTCGCCGCGGGCGTGAGCTCGCCGGTGAGGACGGCGGGCCGCGGCGCGGGGGGCGCGACGGGGTTCGCCGCGAGGTCGCCGGCGAGCGCTTTGCGCAGCCCGGGTGCGAGCGCAGGTGCGAGCCCGGCCGCAGCGGCGGTCCGGGTCAGCGTGGCGAGTGCACCGGCGTCGACCCCGTGCAGCGGGAGCGCAGCCACCCGGGCGCTCACCGCGTGCGGGGCCGGCGCCGGCCGCGCCACGGTGGGCAGCACGACCAGGGCGGGGGCGGTGAGCGCGGCGAGTGCGAGAGTGGCGGCGGTCGGCAGCGGGAGACGTCGCATGCGGGGCATCCGTTCGGGGCGTCCGGGGTGGGTCCGTACCGGGGCCTCTTCGGCAGCGAGCCGCCGGATCTGGAGTCCCCGCACGGAGCAACGGCCTTGGCCAGGTCCGTCACTCGAACGGCTGAGTTAATGACGCGAAGTGACAAGCACGACCCGAGCCAAGCATGGTCAACGGCCCGCTCGGGGGCGCCGCGACCACCGGCCGTCCCTTCCGCTGAGCCGGACGTGGCCGTCCGGCGACAGCTGCTCCCGCGAAAGGCCTAGGCTGATCGGGTTGCCGGCGCTCGAGGGCCGGCCCGGACTCCGGAGGTGACGGTGCCCGCTCTGGGCCGGCGACGCCCGCGGCACCGTGCGTCGCCGTCGGCAGCCGCTCGCCCGCGCCGCTCCGCCGTCGTGGAGCTCCCCGAGGCACCGGGAGCGGATCACCGCCCTGCCCCGCTCGTCCTCCCGCTCACCGCGGGCCGCCCGGCCTGGCATCTCGCCGGGGACGCGGCGACCGTTCGCAGCCTCGCTGTGCTGCTGGCGGCGCTCGACCTGGCGCCGCCGGGCCCGCTGCTCGACGTCGTCGGGACCGCGCCCGAGCATGCCCTCTTCGCCGCCGCGTACAGCACCCGCCTCGTGCGGGCGCTCGCGCCCGACGGATTGACGGCGCACGCGGCGAGGCAGGCGGCGGCCAGCAATGCCCTGCCCGTCGTGGTCGAGGAGCGTGCGCTCGGGGTACCGGGTGGCACCACCCTGGACGCGTATGCCGCGACCACGGCGCTCGAGCCCGCGGTGCTCCACCTGGGGCCTGGGGTGGACGCGGGCAGCGTGCTCGCCGGCGCCGCCGAGGTGCTCGCGAAACACCGCCCCTGGGTGGTGGTCACCGGGCCAGCAGGGGCCGAGGGGACAGAGCCGACCACGGATGTGACAGTTGCGCAGAGTTATGTAATGACTACGGAAATGGGAGTGACGGGGGCGGAGCGCGTGTATGTTCTCGCTCCGGAGGCCGCCCCTGCGGCCCTCGCCGGCCGCGCCGAGGCGTGGGCGGACACCCTGTCGACCGCACTGTCGACGGCCCCCGAGCGGGCCCCCGTCGCCGTCCCTGCGAACGGTGTCCTCGACCTGCGGAACATCGGGAGCCCCGCCCCTTCAGTCCCCTGAGGGACCTCCTGCGGTGCGCGGCGGCCTGATCGCCCGCGAGCACCGGAGGACACGTGCAGACGCCGGACCAGCCCGCGCCCGAGAGCACATCTCCCACGCCGCGCCGGCTGCCCGGAGGACGCGCCCGCACCCTCGTCGCCCGTTCCCTCCCCCGCCGACTCAAGGTCGCCCTCCGCCGCAGGTTCCGCGGCACCTGGCTCTTCCCCGCACCGCCGCCGCGGCCGGCCCGCGGCCGCCGCGGCCGCCCGGCACGGCCCGCACCCCGAGTGGTCCGGCTGCAGGTGCCGCTCGCGGTTCGCGACGCGAGCGGGACGGTTCCGGCCCGTGAGATCGTGCTCCAGGCGCCTGTGCGCCAGTACATCCCGAAGCGTCTGGAGGACACGGCGCTGGTGGGCTACGAGCCGCACGCGCTCGAGTGCTTCTTCGCCCTCGTCGACGCCGCCGGCCCGGGGGCGGTGCTCGACGTCGGGGCCAACGTCGGCCTGTACGGCCTCCTCGCCGCTGCCACCAGCGAGCGCGAGGTGCGCGCGTTCGAGCCCACTCCCGACCTCGCCGCGGTCGCCCGCGGCACCGCTGAGCGCAACGACCTGCGGATGATCGTAGAAGAGCTGGCCCTGGGCAGGCAGGCCGGGACCGCGACGTTCTTCCTCTCCGACCGTTCGGACAGCTCCAACTCCCTCGCGCAGGGCTACCGGGAGAGCTCCCAGCAGCTCGACGTGACCGTCGAGACGCTGGACGGGTACTGCGCCCGCACCGGCGTGGTCCCCGCAGTGATCAAGGTGGACACGGAGACGACGGAGCCGGACGTGCTGGCGGGTGCGGCGGCCTCCATCGCGGCGCACCGCCCCTGGATCATGTGCGAGGTGCTGCACGGACGCCGGGAGGGCCAGCTGGCCGAGGTGATGGCCCCCCACGGGTACACCTGGTACCACCTGCGCGGGGACGACGACCCCGAGCCGGTCGACAGCCTGGACGGCGACCCCGAGTACGGCGACCTCATGTACCTGCTGGCGCCCGAGCCGGTGGACGCGGCCTTCTGGGAGCTGACCCGGGCCTGGCGGGACGCGTTGCAGGCGGCGCACGACGCCGCGCACGAGGACGACACCGCGCACGAGGACGACACCGCGCACGAGGACGACACCGCGCACGAGGTGGACGCCGATCGGCCGGCGGCGCCGGAGACGGGCCGCACGCCCTCGAGCATCCGCGACGAGATCCCGGTCGGCGCCCTCGACCTGCGGCCCGGGGCGTCGTCGGCGGCGGCGTCCGGGGCGGGGCCTGGCTTCCCTCGCGCCTCGGTGCGCTTGCCGGACGACCGGTTGGCCCTGCGCGGCCCATGACGCGACGAGGCCACCCTCCTCGACGTCACCCTCCGGGCTTCGTCCGGCACAGCTCGTTCCGGAGGAGACAAGGTGTCGGTTCCGACCGTATGTGCTGCCCCGCATGGCGGGGCAGCACATACGGTTTCGAGAGCATGTCCTCCCCTGGGTCCCCGTGACTCAGCGCCCGATATCAGTCGCTAGGAGTGGGGCCTGGTTCGCGTGGGCCCGGTCGTCGGGCCCGGTTCGCGTCGGGCCCGGTTCGCGTCGGGCCCGGTTCGCGTCGGGCCCGGTTCGCGTCGGGCCCGGTTCGCGTCGGGCCCGGTTCGCGTCGGGCCCGGTTCGCGTCGGGCCCGGTTCGCGTCGGGCCTGATTCGGTGGGGCCAGGGTCAGGTAGGTCAGCGCGTCGAGGCGCCGGCGGCCGTCTCGGCGACCCACGCCGCCACCGCCGTGCGCAGCGCCGGCAGCGGGACGGCGCCGTTGTCGAGCACGGCCGCGTGGAAGCCCGCGAGGTCGAAGGAGTCGCCGAGCTCGTCGCGGGCCTCCTCGCGCAGCCGGAGGATCTCGGTGAAGCCCGTGTAGTAGGCGAGCGCCTGACCGGGCCAGGCGATGTACCGGTCCACCTCGGAGGCTGCCTCGCCGGCGCCCAGCGGCACGTTCGCCGCCATGTAGTCCAGCGCCTGCGAGCGGCTCCACCCGAGGGCGTGCAGCCCCGTGTCCACGACGAGCCGGGCGGCGCGGAAGATGCGGGCCCCGAGGGCGCCGGCGAGGGCCCGGTCGTCGGGGTACAGCCCCATCTCCCCCGCGAGCAGCTCGGCGTAGAGCCCCCAGCCCTCCGCATGCGCCGTGACGATCCCGAGCCGCTGCAGCTGAGGAAGCCCGCTGCGAGTCAGCATCCGCTCGAGCTGCAGGTGATGACCGGGCACCGCTTCGTGGTAGGCCGTTGCCTCCAGTTCCCATCCCGCGCCGGCACCGATCTCGTCCACGTTGAACCAGTACGTCCCGGGCCGCCTGCCGTCGGGGGTGGGCGGGGAGTAGTGCGGCGGCGTCCCCGCCTTGCCGAGGTGAGTCGACATCGGCTCGACGCGGCAGGGCGGCGGCAGCGGCTCGGCGAACCATCCCGGCAGCGCGGCCTCGGCGCGAGCCACCGCTTCCCGCGCGGCGGCGAGCGCCCGCTCCGCCGACACCCCTTCGGACGAGCGGGCCGCGGCCTCGCGCAGTGGGTCGAAGCCGTCGAATCCGAGCCGGCCGCCCACGCCGGCGAGCTGCTCGCGCAGGTCGGCAACGGCGCCGAGGCCCAGCTCGTGCACCTGCTCGGCGCCGAGCGGCAACGTCGTGTGCACGAGGACCAGGCGGTCGTAGATCTCCCGGCCGCCGGGCAGATGGACCAGGCCGGGCCGGTCGTCGTCGCGGCTGGCCGGCAGCAACTCGGCGAGCAGGTCCCGGTAGCGAACCGTCGCCGGTCTCACCACGGTCGCGGACGGCGTCCTCGATCCGGCCGCGCCAGGCTCGCTCGTCGCTGCCGGCGGGCGCCGGGACGGCCAGCAGAGGGTCCTGCTCGACCGGCGTCGCCAGGTACCCGTCCACCATGCTCAAGGTCCGGTCGACGAGAGCGCGCACCGGCGTCCGGCCGGCCTCGGCCCCCTCGCGCAGCCGCTGCGCACAAGCGTCCAGGTACTGCCCGAGCCGCGTGCACCGCGTCACGTAGTCATCGGCCGCGGCGGCGTCGGCGGGAGCCGTCACGGACGCCAGCTGGAACAGCGTGCCCGGCCCGTCGGCCATCGGCCCGACGACGAACTCCACCAGCCGGGCCTCGAGCTCGGCGAGCATCCCGACCGCGGTGTGGACCACGGTCGTGAGCGTGACGAGCGTCGCCGGGTCGACGGCGGGCGCGGCCTCGGCGGCGTCGTCGAGCGCGCGCTCCTGCAGCGCGCGGGACTGGAGCGCCTCGGCACGTGCCACGAGCCCGCGCAGCAGCCGCCGGTACTGCTCCTCGGTGACTGCGCTGAGGTCGGGCACGTCGGCGTCGTGGCCGGGCATCCCCATCAACGTGGCGTAGAAGGGCTGCATGGTCCAGCGGGCGGTGCCGAGCTCGGCGGCGAGCTCGAGCACCTGCGGTCGCAGGTCGTGCTCGTCGGCGGTCACGGCGCGCCGATCACGCGGTGAGTCACGCCCGGCCAGCCGGCCGGGTCGGTGACGCGGCGGCCGTCGACCAGCGTGCGCGCGCCCGGCACGTCGTCGCACCGTGATCTCGGCATAGACGGCGTGATCGGCCTGGACGACGACGGCGTCCGCCTTGTCGCCCAGGTGGAACGGCGTGAAGCCCAGCGCGGCGAGCTCCTCGTCGGTGTGCAGCGGGTCGTGGACGGTGACCTGGGCGCCCCGTGCCTGCAGCGCCTCGACGGTGGCGAACACGCCGGAGAAGGCGGTCTCCTTGACGCCGCCCCGGTAGGCGGCGCCCAGCACCGCCACGAGCTGGCCGGCGAGGGGGCCGTGCGCGCCCTCCAGCAGGCCGACGGTGTACTCCGGCATGGCCTCGTTGGCCTCCCGGGCGCGAGCGGCACGACCGTCGCGGCGGGGTCGTTCCACAGGTACAGCCGCGGGTACACCGGGATGCAGTGGCCGCCGACGGCGATGCCCGGGCTGTGGATGTGGCTGTACGGCTGGGAGTTGCTGGCCTCGATCACCTTCAGGACGTCGATCCCGTGCGCGGCGGCGAACCGGGCGAACTGGTTGGCCAGGCCGATGTTGACGTCGCGGTAAGTGGTCTCGGCCAGCTTGGCCAGCTCCGCCGCCTCGGCGCTGCCGAGGTCCCAGACGCCGTTGCCCTGCGGCAGGTCGGGCCGCTCGTCGAACTCGAGCACCGCGCCGTAGAACTCGACCGCGCGGCGCGCCGCCCTCGCGGGACAGTCCGCCGACCAGCTTGGGGTACTTGCGCAGGTCGGCGAAGACGCGCCCGGTGAGCACCCGCTCAGGGCTGAACACGAGGTGGAAGTCCTGGCCCTCGACCAGGCCCGAGCCCTGCTCCAGCATCGGCTTCCAGCGGGTGCGGGTGGTGCCGACCGGGAGGGTCGTCTCGTAGGAGACGAGCGTTCCGGGTGCGAGGTGAGCCGCCAGCGACCGGGTGGCCGCGTCCATCCAGCCGAAGTCCGGCTCGCCGGTCTTCTCGTCGACGAACAGCGGCACGACCACGACCACGGCGTCCGCCCCGGGCACCGCGTCGGCGACGTCGGTGGTGGCCCGCAGCCGCCGCGGCCGGAACGAGCCGCGCCAGCTTCTCGCCGAGCTGCGCCTCGCCGGGGAAGGGCTCGCGCCCGGCGTTCACGAGGTCCACGAGGGCCGGGTTGACGTCGACCCCGACGACGTCGTGTCCGCGGTCGGCGAACTGCACGGCGAGCGGCAGCCCGATCTTCCCGAGGGCGAGGACGGCGATCTTCACGGAGGGACGCCTCCTGAGGGCCGTGCGGTGTCCGGACGAGCACGGCGGGCAGCAGTCAGGACTGTCGACCGGCGCCCAGGGCGGCCACCGGCCGCCCCGTTCCGGCGGGGGCCATGCCCTAGGCTCCTGCGCGATGGCCGGCGCGGAAGAAGGTCGTCAGCGTCGTCGGCGCCCGGCCCCAGTTCGTCAAGCTGGGCCCGGTCGCCGCGGCGCTCGCCGAGGCCGGTCACGACCACGTCATCGTGCACACCGGCCAGCACTACGACGACCGCCTCTCCGACGTCTTCTTCAGCGACCTCGGCATCCCGGCGCCGGACGTCCACCTCGGCATCGGGTCGGGCAGTCACGGCGTGCAGACCGGCGGCGATGCTCTCGGCGCTCGACGGGGTGCTCGACGCGCAGCGGCCCGACTGGGTGCTCGTCTACGGCGACACCAACTCGACCCTCGCCGGCGCCCTGGCCGCGGTGAAGCTGCACCTGCCGGTCGCCCACCTGGAGGCCGGGCTGCGCTCGTTCAACCGGCGTCATGCCGGAGGAGCACAACCGGGTGCTCACCGACCACGCCTGCGACCTGCTGCTGGCGCCGACCGAGGTCGCCGTCCGGCAGCTGGCGGCCGAGGGCCTGGCGGCCCGCGCCGTGCTCGTCGGCGACGTCATGACGGACGTCTGCCTGCGCGTCCGGGACGCCGTGCTGGCGGCGCCCCCGCCGAGGCCCGTCGAGCTGCCGGCCGGCGTCCACGGGGACGGCGAGTACCTCGTCGCCACCATCCACCGGGCCGAGAACACCGACGACCCGGCCCGGCTCGCCCGCATCGTCGGCGCGCTCGCCGCGCTGCCGCTGCCTGTGCTGCTGCTGGCGCACCCGCGGCTGGTCGCCCGGGCCGCCCAGGCCGGCGTCGACCTGCGGACGGGCGCCGTGCTGACGGCCCGGCCGCTGCCCTACCCGCAGACGGTGGCCGCCGTCCTCGGCAGCTCGGGTGTGGTCACCGACTGCGGAGGCCTGCAGAAGGAGGCGTTCCTGCTCGGGGTGCCGTGCACGACGGTGCGGACCGAGACGGAGTGGACCGAGACGCTGGACGCACGGCTGGAACGTGCTGGCCGGCGACGACGACGTCCTGGCGGACGCAGCGAGGTTCGCCGCGCTGGTGCTCCGGCCGCGGCCGGTGGCCCCCCGCGGGGCCCCGTTCGGGGACGGCAAGGCGGCGCAGCGGGTGACCGACGCCCTGTCGGCCTCCTGAGGTGGCTGTCAGGCGCTGAGGCTGGCCGCTCGCTCGAGGCTGATCTCCGGCAGGCGGACGTCGGCGGTGCGGCCGGTGCCCGCCGACTCGATGCACGGCCTCGGCGACGGCGACCGTGGCGAGGCCCTGCTCCATCGTCACGATGTCGGCCTCCTGCCCGAGCACGGCGTCCCGGAACGCCTCGTGCTCGGTCCGCAGCGGCTCGGGCTTGGCGATCGCGTAACGGATGACGTCGCCCTCGGAGACGCCGCGGAACTCGGCCAGCGCCCCCCACTGGGTCGGCACGGTGCCGTTCGCGAAGAAGGTCAGGTCGGCGGTGAGGGTGTCGGCGACGAACGCCCCCTTGTCACCGGTGACGATCGTGACGCGCTCCTTCATCGGGGACAGCCAGTTCACCAGGTGATTCGTGACGGTCCCGTCGTCGAGGCTGCCGACGACGGCGACCAGGTCCTCGAACTCGCGGCCGCTCTTGAACGCCGTCCGGGCCGCCACCGACCGGAACCTGCTGCGCGCGACCCACGCCGTCAGGTCGATGTCGTGCGTGGCGAGGTCCTTGACGACGCCGACGTCGGCGACCCTGGCGGGGAACGGGCCCACCCGGCGCGTGACGATCTGATAGACGCTCCCCAGTTCGCCGTGCTGGAGCCGGGCCCGCAGGTGCTGCAGCGCGGGGTTGTACCGCTCGATGTGGCCGACGGCGCCGATCAGCCCGCGGGCGGCGAACGTCTGCGCGAGGCGGCGGGCGCCGTCGCCGTCCGGTGCCAGCGGCTTCTCGACCAGGGCATGGACGCCGGCGTCGGCCAGCGCCAGGCCGATCCGCTCGTGGTAGGCCGTCGGGACGGCGACCACGCAGTAGTCGAGGCCGGCCTTCAGCAGGTCCTCGACCGACCGGTGCAGCGGAAGGCCCCCTGCCACGCGGTGCGGGTCGCCGACGGGATCGGCGACGGCGACGAGCTCGACGCCCTCGATCGCCCGCAGCACCCGGGCGTGGTGGCGTCCCATCATCCCGAGGCCGATGAGGCCGGCCCGCAACGCCCTCGATCCGTTGCTCGACCTGCTCCTGAAGCCGGCGGTCATCACGCACCCGCCCGGGCGAGCACGTTGACGGCTCCGGCGATGCGGTCGAGCTCGGACTGCGTCAGCGAGGGGTGCACCGGCAGCGAGAGCACCTCGCAGGCGGCGCGCTCGGTCTCGGGCAGGTCGAGGGAGAGCCCGAACGACGGGAGCCGGTGGTTCGGGATCGGGTAGTAGATCCCCGTGTCGATGCCGTGCTCGTCGCGCAGGGCGCGGGCGAAGCCGTCCCGGTCCTGCGGCACCCGGATCGTGTACTGGTGGTAGACGTGCGTGGCGCCCTCGGCCACCGGCGGGACGACGACACCGTCGAGGGAGGAGTCGAGGAAGGCCGCGTTCTCCTGGCGCTGCTTGGTCCAGCCGGCCAGCCTGCCGAGCTGGACGCGCCCGATGGCCGCGTGGACGTCCGTCATCCGGCAGTTGAAGCCGACGACCTCGTTCTCGTAGCGGCGCTCCATGCCCTGGTTGCGCAGCAGCTTGACCATGCGGGCGACCTCGTCGGTGGAGCAGCTGACCATGCCGCCCTCGCCAGAGGTCATGTTCTTGGTCGGGTAGAGGCTGAACATGCCGAACGTGCCGAAGGTGCCGACGGGCCGGCCCTGCCAGGTGGCGGCGTGGGCCTGCGCGGCGTCCTCGAAGATCTGCAGGCCGTGGCGCCGGGCGACCTCGCCGAGGCGGGTCATGTCCGCGGGCTGCCCGTAGAGGTGGACGGGCAGGACGCCGACCGTGCGGTCGGTGACGGCGGCCTCGACGGCGTCGGGGTCGAGGGTGAACGTCGCCGGGTCGATGTCGGCGAAGACCGGGGTGGCGCCGGTGAGCGCCACCGAGTTGGCGGTCGCTGCGAACGTGAAGGAGGGGACGATCACCTCCTGGCCGGGGCCGACACCGGCGGCGAGCAGGCCGAGGTGCTGGCCCGAGGTGCCCGAGTTGACGGCCACGCAGGTGCGCCCGTCGACGATCTCGGCGGCGAACTCCTGCTCGAAGGCCGCCACCTCGGGGCCCTGGGCGATCATCCCGGTGCGCAGCACGCGGTCGACCGCGGCGCGCTCCTCGTCGCCGATGAGCACCTTGGCCGCCGGAACCAGCGGAGGTCCGTGCCGCGGCGCCCGGCGCGGTCGTGCCCGTCATGCCGGCGCCTCGGCCAGCGTCAGCTGTCCGCGGACGTCGGATCGTCGGCCGTCGTGGTGGTCTCGAGATAGCGCTCGCCCGTCTGCGGGCACCGCCAGGCGCCCTCGCCGCGATCCGGGTCCGGCTCGAGCGGCACGCCGGCCCGCCCCACCCAGCGCAGCCGCCGCGCGGGCACGCCGGCGACGAGGGCGTAGTCGGGAACGTCCTTGACCACGACCGACGCCGGCGGCGACGAGCGCCCAGCGGCCGATCGGTCAGGGGCGCGACGCAGACGGAGCGCGCCCCGATCGAGGCGCCCGTCGCGGACGACGACGCCACGGCCTCCCAGTCGTCGCCCCGCTTGAGCGCGCCGTCCGGGGACACCGCGCGGGGGTAGTGGTCGTTGGTGAACACCACGGCGGGGCCGACGAAGACGCCGTCGGCCAGCACCGCCGGTTCGTAGACGAGCGCGTGGTTCTGCAGCTTGCAGTTGTCGCCCATCCGCACTCCGGGCCCGACATAGGCACCCCGCCCCACGATGCAGTTGCGGCCGAGGACCGCGTGCTCGCGGATCTGCGCCAGGTGCCAGACCGTGGTGCCCTCCCCCAGCTCCGCCCGCTCGTCCACATCCGCCGACGGCATGATCCGCACGCTCACCGATCCTCCACCTCGTTGCTCTCGCTCCGGCCCCCCCGGGCGGATGCTCAGGACCTCCGGCTCAGGTCAGGACCTCCGGCTCAGGTCAGGACCTCCGGCTCAGCTCGCGCAGCCGCCCGGCCAGCTCGTCGTAGCCGGAGGTGCCGGCGAACGCCTCCCGCGCCCATCGCGCCGCGGCCGCGCGGACGGGATCGAGCTCCTCAGGATGCGCCGCCCAGTTCCGCAGCGTCGCCGAGAGGGCCGCGGCGTCCCTCACCACGACCCCGCCGCCGCTGGCCCGCACGATCTCCGCGGCGCGCGGGAGGGGCGTGGTGGCGACCGCGAGGCCCGCCGCCAGGTACTCGTACAGCTTGCTCGGCACCGCCTCGTGGAACGCGGGCGTGTCGGCGAGCATCGACAGCCCCACCCAGGCGCCGCGGGCCAGCTGCCAGGCGGCAGCCGGCGGCATCCGTCCGTGGAAGCGGGCCCTGCCCGCGGCAGGGGAGCTCGACAGCCAGTTCTCCAGCCAGGCCGCGTCCGCGGGGGCGACCGGCCCGACGACGTCGAGCGCCCAGCCCGGCGCGCCCTCGAGAGCGGTGAGCATCGTCTGCAGGCCGCGGGTGCGGCGCACGTCGCCGACGTACAGGGCGCGGGGGTGCGGATCGGGCCGGCTGGGTTGCGGCAGGTAGGACCACGACGGGGCGTTGCGGACGACGAGGCGCTGCCGCGCCCTCCTGGTCGTCGCCGGCGGCACGTGCTCGTCGGCGACGACGAGCAGGTCGGCCCGGCGGGCGGCGGCGAGCACGGCCCGGACGCCTGCCCGCAGCAACCCACGGGAGGCACCCCGCGACCACGGGCGGTCGTCCAGCAGGGCGAGGTAGTCCTCGTGCAGGTCGACGACGAGAGGACGCCGGCGCAGCCGGGCCACGAGCAGGGCGGCGGGGACGACGTCCGGGTCGAGGGTGAGCAGCACACGACCGCGGGCGCGCCAGGGCTGCGTGACCGCCAGCGCCAGCCGCGCGGCGACGCCGCGGGGACGCGGCCTGGTCCGCAGGTCGGCGCCGCAGGGCCCGTCGCCGGGGGAGCCGAGCGCGAGCACCTCCACGGTCAGCCCGGCGGCCAGGGCAGCCGCGACCTCGCGGTGCAGCCTGGCGTCGGCGACGTCGTGTCCGCTGCTGACGACCGAGACGTCAGGACGGCCGCCCGCTCCGAGGGCGACCGGGGCGGGGGCGAGAGCGACGCCCGGAGCCAGGTCCGGGCGGGGCGCCATCACGCCTAGAGCTCCTCCATCGAGAGGTGGTCCTGCTTGACGTCCAGCGACTCGGTGTACATGTCGACGATCCGCTGGGGTTCGCCACGGGCCACGATCTTTCCCTCCTGCAGGAAGATCGCGTCGTTGCACAGGTCGACGACGGACCCGAGCGCGTGGCTCACGAGAAAGATTGTGCGCGCCTGGCCCATCAGTTCGCGCATCTTTGCCGAGGCGCGCCGACGGAATTTCGCGTCGCCGGCGGACAGCGCCTCGTCGACGAGCAGAATGTCGGGTTCCATGTGAACTGCGACGGCGAATGCCAGCCGGCTGAACATGCCCGAGGAGTAGGTCCGCATGGGCATGTCGATGAAGCCGTCCTTGAGGTCGGCGAATGCCTTGATCTCCTCGTAGCGCTCCTTGACCTCGGCCCGGGACAGGCCGGAGGCCAGGCCGCCGAGCATGACGTTCTCCCGGCCGGTGAGGTTGGAGTTGAACCCGACGCCGAGGGCCAGCAGCGTGCTGACCCTGCCGTGCACCTCGATCATGCCGCTGGTCGGCGGCAGGATGCCCGCGAGCGCCCGCATCAGCGTGGACTTGCCGGCCCCGTTCGGGCCGACGATGCCCATCACGGTGCCCTGGGTGACCTCGAACGAGACGCCGCGCAGGGCCTTGACCTCGAGGACGTTCGGCGTCGCGTCGGAGCGGCCGATCCGCATCAGGCGCTGGCGCAGCGTGTTCGCGCGGCGGTCGAGCACCGTCCGGTAGGTCAGGTGCACGTCCTGCGCCGAGACGGTGACGCGCCCTCGCTCCCTCCGCTCCGGCTCCGCGTCGGGCCCCTGGGCGATCTCGGGGACCGCTCCTGACTGCTCAGATACGGACGGCATAGTCACGCTCCCGCGAGACGTAGACGACGAAGCCCACGACGAACACCACCACTGCTGTGACCAGCGCCCGCAGCCACGTGCCGATCGGCGACACCTGGCCGACGACGATGGCGTCGCTCCAGATCTCGAACATCGGCGCCAACGGGTTGTAGGTGGCGATGCGCTCGCGGACCCCGCCGGTGACCGCGCCGGTGACCGGGTCCCGAACGAACCAGAGGATCGGCGTGAGGTAGAGGCCGAGCCGCAGCAGGTACGGCAGGAGGTTCTTGAAGTCGGTGTTGTAGACCTGCAGCGTCGCGCAGATGAAGCCGAGCCCGGCGGTGAACAAGATCAGCAGGGCGAAGTCCGGGATCGTCCACAGCAGGTTCCAGCTGATGTTGTCCCGGTTGTTGAACCAGAGAACGACCGCGAGCACCGGCAGCGTGGGCAGGAACCGGAAGAACGCGATGACGACCTGCGTGATCGGCAGCAGCAGGCGCGGGAACGCCGTGTTGAGGATGAGCTTGCCGCCGCCGACGACGGAACCCGCGGACTGCGAGACGCCGCTCTGGAAGAACGTGTAGGCGAAGATCCCGGCGAGCAGGTGCGTGATGAAGTTCGGCGGCCGTCCCTTTCCGCTGCTCAGGATGTCGACCAGGAAGAAGTAGACCGCGGCGTTGAGCAGGGGGTTGAGCACCAGCCAGGCCTGGCCGAAGGCGGTGTTGTAGTTCTGCGCCTTCAGCTCGGCCCGCGCGAGCTCGCGCACGAACGGGCGGCGCCGGGACAGCTCCCGCAGATAGGTGCCCAGCGGTGGCAACCCGGCCCGGTGTGGGCGGTAGACGTGGTGCTCGCCGAGGTATTCGTCCTCCGCCTGCGCGACTGCCACGCGTACTCTCCTCGACTCTCAGGACGCGCGGACGGCGACGTCGTCGGTGATCGGAACCGGCTCCGCCGGGGCGCCCGGAACTCGGGGGATCCGGGACCGGTCGAGCGTGAAGGCGACGTCGAGGTCCGGGTACCTGCGGGCCAGGTGCCAACCCAGTGTAATGGCGGCCGCGTCCTGCACGACGACCTGATCCGCGCTGCCCACCCCGACCTCCGGCAGGACCTGCCGATCGGCCACCCGCCAGAGGATGTACGGGCGCAGCAGCCGGTAGAAGGGCACGAACACCTTGCGGTGGAAGGCGTCCGCGACGTTCTCGTGGGCCGCACGCAGTGCCCGCTCGAGGGCGAGGACGGGCGCGGCGACGGGCTTGGCCGGCGTCCGCGCGAGCCTGGCCAGGACGGCGTCGGCGCGGGAGAAGAAGCCCCTGGGCGCGCGGAACACGACAAGCCGCTCGATCCGCGGCACCGGGTGCGCGCCCTCGCCCTGGCGCAGCTCGTGCACGCGCACCCGCGGGTCCAGGAAGGGCCACTGCGCGGCGCTCACGGTGACGAGGTGGACCTCGACGCCGTGGTCGAGCGCCCAGGCCGCCTCCGAGCTGATCGCCCGGTGCCGGCGGTGGTTGAGGGCGAGAACGACCACCTTGCGGATGTCGCTGCCCCGACGGGCGACCGGACGCGTGCTCATGAAGGGGTCTCCTGGAGAACTGGTGCCGGTGCGGGCGAGATCGCCGCGGCGGGCTCGCGCCCGGTGTAGGCGGCGAGCAGGATCTCGGCGACGGCGGCAGGGCCGTAGCGGGACTCGATCGCGGCGCGGGCGCCGACAGGGTCGAGCTCGTCGAGCCGGGCGGCCAGCCGGCGGTACCCGGCGACGAGCTCGACGATGCCGTCGGCCACCGGGACCACCTCGCCGGCCTGGTGTTCGATGCCGGCCAGGGTCTCGTCGGGGCCGCCGCTGGCGGTGACGAGGACCGGGAGCCCGGACGCCACCGCCTCGACCGTGGTCATGCCGAACGTCTCCAGCGAGCTCGGGTGGACGAGCAGGTCGTGCCGGTGCAGCAGCCCCGGCACCTGCTCGTTCGGGACGGAGGGCACGAAGGTGACCCGGCCGGTCAGCCCGAGGGCGGCGACCCGCGCCCGGAGCTGGTCCTCGAGCGGGCCGGTACCGACGAGCGTCAGCTCGAGGTCACCCCGCTCCGCGGCGATCTCGGCGAACGCCTCGACCAGCACGTCGACCCGCTTGTGCGGGGCGAACTTGCCCAGGTAGATCCAGCGGCGCAGGTCGGTCACCGGGTCCGGCCGCAGCGGGATCCGCTCCGTCGGCACCACGTTCGGGCAGATCCGCACCCGGTCGGCGAGCTCCGGGTAGACGTTGCGCAGCCAGTTCCTCAGGATCGGCCCCACCACGAAGAACGAGTCCGCCCGCTCGAGCACCTGCCGGTACATGTCGCGCGCCGCCGGCTGCTTGAGCACCCGCGGCAGGAACGTGGCGTGCTCGGTGACGACGACCCGGGAGTCGGCGCGGCCGCAGGCGGTGGCCACCCAGCCGCCGTAGATGCCGGTGTGACCGTGCACGACGGGTGCGTCGACGACGTGGCCCCGCAGGGCCGTCCGCACCACCCACTCGTGGGTGCGCGCCCAGGCCGCGTAGTCGCGCCCCGGCTGCACCGGGGTCGGCAGCTGCCAGACAGTCGCTCCGGCGTGCTCGTGCCGGGAGGCGGCCGCGACGGGCACGCGCGGCCGCGGGCCGCCCACGAGCCTGGCGTAGGCCTTCTGGACGAACCGCGACGACAGGCCGTCCGCGGGCGTCGCCCAGTCCTCGGTGTGCACGACGTCGACCCGGTCGAAGAACGGCGCGACGGCCTCGGCCTGAGCCGCGACGAACGAGCCGGCGAACGGGTTGTTCTCCGACGGCCACCACGGGGTGGTGATCACGAGACGGTCAGGCATCGACGTATCTCCGCATCCGGCGCTCGAAGGGCTCGAGCACCGCGTGGCGGGTGAAGCGCGCCGCGTGCTGACGGGCGGCGTCCACGTCCGCCTGCGTCCTGCTGCGCGCCTTCGCCGCCGCCCGGGCCATCGCGTCCGCCACGGAGGCGGGGTCGAGGGAGTCGATGCCGAACCACAGCGGGTGGCCCTTCAGGACGTCCACGGCCGCGATGTCGGGCTCGTGCACGGACACGATGGGCTTGCCGGCAGCCATGTACTCGTACACCTTGCCGCTGGTGACGTACCTGGCGCCCGGCACGCAGAACACCAGGACGTCGAGGTGCTCGTACGTTCCCGCCAGCTCCGCCTTGGGCACCCCGCCCATGTACTCGACGCCGCTGTCCTCCCCGGGCAGCCGGGCGCGCAGCGCCGCCGCCGTGTGCGGGAAGAAGCCGAGATGGCCGAAGATCTCCAGCCGGGCGCCGGAGAGCTCGGGGGCCGAGCGGGCCTTCTCCCAGGCCTCGAACAGCGTCTCCAGCGGCATCGGCTCGGTCACGGTGCCCACATAGCCGAAGCGCAGCGGACGCTGGGGATCGGGCCGGCGGAAGGGCACCTCCCCGAGCAGCTCCGGCTCCCAGCCGTTGAGGACGACGGTCATCCGCTGGGAAGCGTCCGGGTAGCGCTCGGCGTGCCAGCCACGCATCCCCTCGTTGACGAACACGGCCTCCTGCGCGCCGCGCAGCACGCGCCGCTCCCACGCCCAGACGGGGCTGTGGTACGGAAAGGCCATCTCCTCGGAGAACTGGTCGAAGGTCCAGGCGTCGCGGTAGTCCACGACGTAGGGGATGCGCAGCGCCTTGCCGATCGCCCATGCCGCCGCGAACGACACGAACGGGTTCCCGGTCGCCATCACGGCGTCGAACTTCCGGGTGCGGTTCAGCGTCAGCGCGTGCCGCACCGCGTTCATGCCCCACGACGCGTAGCGCTCGGGGAACACGCGCTTGTGGATGGTCCTGTCCAGCGCCATCGGCAGGGCCGGGACGTTCGCCCGCAGCCAGGAGATCCGGCGGATGTCCCGCTCCCAGTGCCGCTTGTCGAAGTCGACGCGCTCGATCCGGATGTCCGGGATGCAGCGTCGCCTCGAGGCTCGGGTCGTAGGAGTCGAGGTAGTCGGTGAAGAAGATCTTCGGGACGGTCACGACCGTGACGTCCCAACCCGCCGCCGCGAAGTGGTTCGCCATGGCCCGGCTGCGGTAGACCCCGCTGGCCCGCGTGGGCGGGAAGTAGAAGGCCAGGTAGAGCAGCCGTGGACGCCGCTTCGTTCCCTGCGGCACGAGATCCCTCCCCATCGGCGGCATGGCCGGTCCAGCATGCCACAGCGCCCCTGGCCGGACCGGGCTCTCGGCGCGCGGAGCGGGCGTTTCCAGGGCCTCGGGTGGAACTCCTCACACCGCCGGGCGTCCGGCTGCCGGGAGGTGCGGGCGATGTGCTCGTAGAGGGCCGCGAGCACGCCCGACTGCTCCTCCCACGTCAGCGTCGCCAGCACGTCCCCCGCGGCGTCGTAGGCCGCCGCGGTACCGCCGCGGGTCGTCGAGCACCGTCCGCACGGCGGCGGCGAGCCCGGGCGCGCCGTCCTGCACGCGGAAGACCTCGCCGAACCCGTGCTCGCGGGTGAAGGCCGCCATCACGCGCACGTCGCTGACGACGAGCGGCAACCGGGCCTGCGCGTACTCCATGTACTTCGTGACGAGGGAGATCTCGTGGTTGGGCCGGTGCCGCAACGGCACCAGCCCGGCGTCGGCACCGGCGAGGTAGTCGACGACCTGGTCCGGCGCGACGTAGGGCACCACGTGCAGCCGCTCCCCCACCCCGAGACCGTCCGCCAGGGCGCGCAGGCCCGGCCACGCTGCGGGTCGCCGTCCGGGGCGATCAGGGCCAGGTGGACGCCGGCCAGCGCGGGCAGGGCGCGCACCGCCAGGTCGACGCCGCGCGCGCGGCGCCAGACCGCCGGCGTACACGAGCAAGGGGTCCTCGGCGCGCACTCCGGCGCGCTCCCGCAGGGACGGCGCCGGCCGGCCGGACGCCGACCGGCGGCGCGTTGAGCACGACCACCGGGCGGTCGGTCAGCCGCAGGTCGGCGCGCAACCGCTCGGCCAGCTCGACGGAGACCGTGACGACGGCGTCCGCGGTGGGCACGAGCTCGGCGATCATCCCGCCGATCATCCGCCGGCGCAGCAGGCCGCGCAGGCCGCCCGCGCCCCGGTCGGCCGTGGCCACGCTGAGCTCGTGCGCGTCGTGCACCCAGCGCACGTCGCGGCCGCGGCGGCGCAGCAGCGCCGTCGAGCGGGCCGCGAGCGGAGCGGTGTGGTGGTCGTGGGCGTGGATGACGTCCGGTTCGAGGGCCTCGACGACGGGGGCGAGCGCGAGCTCGACCTC
Source organism: uncultured Actinomycetota bacterium (assembly GCA_963786765.1). GTDB lineage: Bacteria > Actinomycetota > Actinomycetes > Actinomycetales > Kineosporiaceae > DATKNA01. The sequence continues at coordinate 256,385 of CAWBAJ010000015.1, forward strand.
CTGCACCCAGGGGTCGAGCAGGCGCCACCCACCTCCGGCCAGGACGCAGGCCCGCGGCGGCGCGCGGCGAGCCGGGCGCCGGCCGCCCGCAGCGCGGCGCTCGCGGCGGGCCGAGCTCGCTGCCAGCGCGCCGCGTCGCGGCGGGCGAGCTGCGCGCTCCGGCCCGCCCGGGGAACCCGGGCGCCGCGCCGGCCGTGAGCACGGCCGGCACGGGGACGAGCACGACAGGGACGCCGTCGAGCTCGAGCCGGTGCTCCAGCTCGTCCGGACTCGTCCCGATCACCGTGACGTCCCAGCCTGCCGCGGCGAGCGCGCGAGGCCGACTTGCGAACCCGGGAGTCGCCCGGACACGGCGTTGCGGACGACCATCGCGACCCGCCCCGCGGCGCCGGCCGGCCCCGGGCCGGCCCCGGTCGCCGCCCGGCACGATCCCTCTCACGTCACCTCACCTCGCGGGGCCCGCCGCCGGCGCGGGCACCCCCGCAGCGTCCCTCCGCCGTTCGCAGCGGGAGCTCGTCGTAGGCCTCGGCGAGAACGGCGGCGTCCCGCTCCCACCGGTAGTGCTCCTGCACCGCGGCGACGGCCGCCAGCGCGTCGTCGTACCGGCCCGCGACCTCGGCGACGGCGGCGGCCAGCGAGGCGGCGTCCCCCGGGCGGTAGGTGGCGCCGATGCCCTGCCCGCGGACCGCCCTCGACAGCTCCGGCAGGTCCGCGGCGATCACGGGGATCCCGGCGCGGACGGCGTGGAACAGCTTGTTCGGAAGCGCCAGCCGGTGGTTCTCGCACGAGTCGTCGAGGGTCACGACGGCGAGCCCCTCGCGGCGGTAGACCTCGTCGACCTCGTCCAGGGGCAGCGGCTCCGGCCGGAGGTCGACCGGCCTGCCGGCGGCCCGGGCCTGCAGCCGGGCGAGGTGGTCGGGGTCCGCGGGCCCGACCACGACGGGCCGGACGCCGACGGCGGCGAGGGCGGGCGCCGCGTCCACCAGGGTCTCGAGGTCGCGGCCGGGGCCGATCCGGCCTGCGTAGACGAGCCCGGAGGGCCTGCGCGGCAGCTGCCCGGCCGGCGGGCGGGCCGGGAAGGAGTTGCGGACGACGACCACCCGCCGCGCCCCGCGGGCGCGCAGCAGGTCGGCGATGCCGTCGCTGACCGTCAGCACGAGGTCGGCGCGCGGCAGCAGGGTGTCTTCGCGGGTCGGCCGCGCGGCGGCGGCGCAGCGGCTCGGGCCGGCCGTGCCGGGCCCGGCCGCGCCAGTACTCGTGGGAGTCGTAGACGAGCGCGGCACCGGTTCTCGGTCGCCACCTGTGCGGCGAGCTCGAGGGTGTTGAAGTCGTGCGCATGCACGACGTCGGGCGACGCCGTGCTCGCGGATGTGTGCCCGGACGAGCTCGGCCGGCGCCGTCCCGCCACGCGCGCTCGACCCGGGCCCGGTGCTCGGGCAGGAGGAGCCAGCGGGCGGCGTCCAGCACCGGCCGCAGGGCGGCGTCCAGCGCCGGCCGGGCCGGCGGCCCCGGCCGGGCGCGAAGGCCGGTCCCGCGGCCGACGGAGTCGACGCTGACGCCGTCCGGTCCGGCGAACCCCTCGGGCACCCCCCGGCCGACGACGTGCACCGCATGGCCCGCCGCGGCGAGCGCCTCGGCCTCGCGCAGCACCCGGGAGTCCCCGGCCACGGGCGACTGCACGAGCATGAGCACGCGCCGGTTCGCGGTCCCGGCCGGGGCGCGGCGTCACGCCCGCACCTTCGCCTTGAACCGGCGCACCGCCGGCGAGTGCCGGCCGAGCCGGCGCAGCGGGACGAGGAAGCCCGCGCCCCAGGTCATGTGCATGGTCGCCACGACCAGGGGCAGCCAGGCGCGCTCGCGCCGGTCGGCGTCCGGGCGCGATGAGCTGGGAGCCGACCGCCCACCGCGACGACGTACGCACCGGGCACGAGCCAGCCGAGCCGGAGCTCCTTCGGGCCGCCGACGAGACCCACCAGGCCGGCGGCCGTGCCGGCGACGATCGCCACGACCGCCACCGGAGGGGCCAGGTACCGCAGGCTCGCCGTCTCGGGGTACTGCCGGGTCACCTGCCGGCGCCACCGCCCGGTGCGGAAGAACTGCAGAGCGAGCGCCTTCCAGCTGGACCGCGGGCGGTACGTCACCCACAGGTCCGGGGAGAACCAGATCCGGCCGCCGCCGACCCGGATCCGGTGGTTCAGCTCCCAGTCCTGCGCCCGGTGGAAGTGCTCGTCGAAGCCGCCCAGCCGCTCGAGCGTCGCGCGGCGGAACACCCCGAGGTAGACGGTCTCCGCCTCCCCCTCGCCGCCGCCGACGTGGAAGCGCGCGCCGCCGATGCCGAGCCGGCTGCTCATGGCGCGCGCGACCGCCTTCTCGAACGGGGACCGGCCCTGCGCCAGCATCAGGCCGCCGACGTTGTCCGCGCCGGTGCTCTCCAGCAGCTCCACTGCGCGGCGGACGTAGCCGGGCGACAGCTCGCTGTGCGCGTCGACCCGGACGACGACCTCGCCGGTCGAGCTCTTGATCGCCGCGTTGAGGCCGGCGGGGGTCCTGCCGGTGGGGTTGTCGACGAGGTGGACCCGGGCGTCCCGGGCCGCGAGGGCGGCGGCGACGTCGTGGGTGCGGTCCCGGCTCGGCCCGACCGCGAGCACGACCTCCATCGACCCCGGGTACTCCTGGTCCAGCACGTTCGTCACGGCGGCCTCGAGGTGCCGCTCCTCGTTGAGCACCGGGACGACGACGGACACCGCAGGCCACCGCTCGCCCGGCCGGCCGTCGGCGCCGGCGCCCGTGCCGTCGTGCGACATCACGAGGACGACGGTAGCCGACCGCACGCCGCCGCCCGTCCACGTGAGGCGACCCCCGGGCCTTCGCCCGATGCGCCGGCTCCGCCCGGTCGCCGAGGCCACCTCCCGCGGCGTTCACTCCGTGCGTCCCACCGGCAAGGCCCGGGGGGACCCAAGTCCTTTGCGACCGTATGCGCTGCCCCACCGCGTGGGGCAGCGCATACGGTCGCAAAGGAGACGTCCCCTCTCTGCCTCTCGGCCGGCGCGACCGGCCGCGCGCGAGAGCCGGGCGGATAGCGTGGGAGCACCCCGCGCGAGAGGACGGACCATGACATCGGCGAGAACGGCGCCCCCCACGCCCGACGACCTGTTCGCCCTCGACGCGCTGTTGACCGACGACGAGCGGGACACGGCGGCGACCGTGCGGGCGGTGCTCGACGAGCACGTCCGCCCGAACATCGCCCGCTGGTACCTCGACGGCGCGCTGCCGGCCCGTGACCTGGCCAAGCTCTTCGGCGACCTCGGCCTGCTCGGCATGCACCTGGAGGGGTACGGGTGCGCCGGCACCACGGCCACCATGTACGGCGTCGCCTGCCGCGAGCTCGAGGCCGCGGACGGCGGCGTGCGCTCCCTGGTGTCAGTACAGGGATCCCTGGCGATGTTCGCTCTCCACCGCTTCGGCAGCGAGGAGCAGAAGGAGCAGTGGCTGCCCCGGATGGCCGCCGGGGAGGCCGTCGGCTGCTTCGGCCTGACCGAGCCGGACGCCGGCAGCGACCCGTCCTCGATGCGGACCCGCGCGCGCCGGGACGGCGGCGACTGGGTGCTCGACGGCACCAAGATGTGGATCACGAACGCTCCGGTCGCCGACGTCGCCGTGGTGTGGGCGCACACGGACGAGGGCGTCCGCGGCTTCGTCGTCCCGACGGACTCCCCCGGCCTGACGGCGCCCGAGGTACCCGGCAAGCTCTCGCTGCGTGCCTCGGTCACCGGCCAGCTGGTGCTCGACGGCGTCCGGCTGCCGCAGGACGCCGTCCTGCCGGGGGTGACCGGCCTGCGCGGGCCGCTGTCGTGCCTGACCGAGGCGCGGTTCGGCATCGTCTGGGGCGCGACGGGGGCCATTCGCGACAGCCTTCTGACGGCGCTGGAGTACGCCTCGACGCGGGTGCAGTTCGGGACGCCGATCGCGGGATTCCAGCTCACCCAGGCCAAGTTCGCCGACGCCGCCGGCGCGTACGTGAAGGCGTTCCTGCTCGCCCACCACCTGGGGCGCGTCAAGGACGGCGAGATCGCCCGGGCGCGACTGGCGCCCGAGTTGATCAGCCTGGGCAAGCTGGAGAACGTCCGCGCCGCGCTCGAGGTGGCGCGCTCGATGCGCACGGTCCTCGGCGGGTCGGGCATCACCGCGGACTACTCGCCGTTGCGGCACGCGGTGAACCTCGAGACGGTGCTGACGTACGAGGGCACCCAGGAGGTGCACCAGCTGGTGGTGGGCAAGGCCCTGACCGGCATCGACGCCTTCGGCGGCTAGTGCGACTCGCGCCCGACGGCCGAGCCGCTGCTGCCTCTCAGGAAGTCGAGGTCCACTCCGGTGTCGGCCTGCTGGACGTGGTCGACGTACAGCCGCTCCCAGCCGCGGGCGGGCGCGGCGAACGCCGACGTCATCCGCTCGCTCGGGGTGCGGCGGGCGAGCTCCTCGGCGGGGACGTCGAGCTCGAGGCGGCGGTTCGGCACGTCGAGGACGATCCAGTCGCCGTCCTGGACCAGGCCGAGCGGGCCGCCGGCCGCCGCCTCGGGCGCCACGTGCAGGACGACAGTGCCGTAGGCCGTGCCGCTCATCCGCCCGTCGCAGACCCGAACCATGTCGCGCACCCCCTGCTCGAGCAGCTTGGTCGGCAGCGGCATGTTGGAGACCTCGGGCATGCCGGGGTAGCCCTTCGGGCCGCACCCCCGCAGGACGAGCACACTGTCGGCGTCCACGTCCAGGCCGGGGTCGTCGACGCGGGCATGGAAGTCCTCGACCGAGTCGAACACCACGGCACGGCCGCGGTGGGTCAGCAGGTGCGGCGACGCGGCGGCGGGCTTGACGATGGCGCCGTCCGGGGCGAGGTTCCCCCGCAACACCGCGAGGCCGCCCTCGTCCACGAGCGGCGCGGACCGGGGGCGGATGACCTCCTGGTCCCAGATCGCGGCGTCGTCGAGGTAGTCGACGAGCGGCTTGCCGGTCACGGTCAGCGCCGAGGGGTCGAGCAGGTCGCGGACCTCGCGCAGCACGGCGAGGAGGCCGCCGGCGCGGTGGAAATCCTCCATCAGGAACCGGCCGGCCGGCTGCAGGTCGACGAGGACGGGGACGCGCGACCCGATCCGGTCGAAGTCGTCGAGGGTGAGCTCGATGCCGGCCCGGCCGGCGATCGCCAGCAGGTGGACGACGGCGTTGCTCGACCCGCCGATCGCCGCGAGAGCGACGATCGCGTTGTGGAACGAGGCCCGGCTGAGCAGCGTGCTGGGACGCCGGTCGGCCGCGACGAGCTCCACCGCGAGCACGCCGGTCGCGTGCGCGGCCTCGAGCAGCCGTGAGTCGGGGGCGGGCGTGCCGGCGGTACCCGGCACGACGGTGCCGAGCGCCTCCGCGAGCAGGCCCATCGTGGACGCCGTCCCCATCGTGTTGCAGTGCCCGCGGCTGCGGATCATCGAGGACTCCGACCGGACGAAGTCGGCCTGCGAGAGGGTGCCGGCGCGGACCTCCTCGGACAGCTTCCAGACGTCCGTGCCGCAGCCCAGCGGAACCCCGCGGAAGGTCCCGTTGAGCATCGGGCCGCCGGGGACGACGACCGCGGGCAGATCCACCGACGCGGCGGCCATGAGCAGCGAGGGGATCGTCTTGTCGCACCCGCCGAGCAGCACGACGGCGTCGATCGGGTTCGCCCGGAGCATCTCCTCCGTCGCCATCGCGGCCATGTTCCGCCAGAGCATGGCGGTCGGCCGGACGTTGGTCTCGCCCAGGGAGACCACGGGGAGCTCCAGCGGGATGCCGCCGGCGGCGTGCACGCCGTCCCGGACGGACCGGGCGACCTCGCTCAGATGCATGTTGCAGGGGGTGAGGTCGGAGGCCGTGTTCGCGATCGCGATCTGAGGGCGTTCGAAGCCGTGGGAGGGAACGCCGCGGCGCATCCAGGCCCGGTGGATGTAGGCGTTCCGATCCTCGCCCGCGTACCACTGGGCGCTGCGCAGACCACTGTGATCCGGTCCTGTTCCGGTCCGCTCCACCGCGCCTCCCACGGTCGTCGCGTCGTCGCGCGCTGCGCGCTTGGCGGGGAGGATACGTCACGCTTGTCCGAGTGCGAACGGCTCCCCCGGCGCCAGGGCCCGGGCTTGCTGCTGCCTGCCTGACGACTGCCTTACAACGTTACGGACTGCCGAAGAGCCGCCTATCGTCGGCGCCGTGGCAGGTTCTCAGGGCTCGGTCGAGGTCTCGGCCTCACCGTTCGCGCCGTTCCGGCACCGGGCGTTCTTCTGGCTGTGGCTGGGGGTGGTGATCGCCAGCATCGGGTCGTGGGCGCAGACGGTCCTTCGCCTACGTCACCGGCAAGCCGCGAACCCATCACCTGCTGGCGGCCACCACGGACAGGAGCGACGAGGGGACCTCGCTCCGCGACGACGGTGCTACTGGACGCACAGAGGCCGGTTCCCGATCGTGGGAACCGGCCTCTGACCCGGGTGGAGCTGAGGGGATTTGAACCCCTGACCCCCTCGATGCGAACGAGGTGCGCTACCGGTCTGCGCCACAGCCCCGAGGCCTGGACAGGTTAGCACCCGGTGCCGGGCGGTCCCGACCCCGTCCGAGGGACACGCCAGTTCCTGGAGCGCTCACCCGTTCACCGCGCGCCGTCGCGCCAGCACGCTGTCGAGGTCCACCTCGGGCTCCTCGACGAGCCGCAGGGACGGCCCGGCAGCGGCGGGCTGGGCGGCCGCGGCGACCGCCGGCTCCAGCGGCGCGGGCTCCGGCCGCGGCACGATCGGCTTCAGCGTGTAGGTCGGCGGAGGCACCGGCACGGGCGTCCAGGTGCCGTCGGCCATCACAGCCTCGCGGGCGGCGGGCGCGATCCGGACCGCCTCCGCCGCGACATCGGGCACCTCCACGACAGCGGCGGCAGCCACGGCGCCCGCCCGGGCCCTGGCCGCCTCACGGACGGCGCGGACGCGGCGCGCCCGCTCGGCCTCGGCGTCCCTGCGGGCACGCTCGACCTCGGCGGCCCTGCGGCGCTCCCCCGCCACGGCGACGGCGCGCAGCGCGGCGACATCCAGCCCGAGCAGCAGGACGGCGACGACGGCGACGGAAGCGGGGACGGCGCCGGCGATCGCGCCGAGCACCGACGCCGCGGTGAATCCGCCGAGCGCCACGAGCACCACCCGGCGGCGGCGCGCGGCGAGCTCGACGGACGGCGTCCGACCCGTCCCGATCGGAAGGGCTGCGGGCGTCCGTCCCGGCCCGGTCGACAGGAACGACACCGGACCGGCGACCGGGGCCTCGGCCACCGGCCCGGTCACGACCGGGATGCTCGGCAGCAGCGGGGCCGAGGACCGGCCGAGGGTCCGCGGCCGGCGCCGGCGCGCGAGCACGCGAAGGGCTGAGGAGTGCCGGTCGCCGCCGCGGGACGCGCCGAGCGCGTCCCGGCGGCGGATCCACTGCGGGAGCAGGTGGGCAGCCCACAGCCCGACGATCGCCACGAAGACGAAGGAGCTGGGCCGCATGGGAAGCAACGGTAGGTGCGTGCGTTCGCCGCATCACGCACCGTCAACGGTGTGTCGACCAGAAGTGCCAGCGATACGCGTGTGACTAGTGTGAACGCTCAGCGTCGTGGTCGGCCCTCGCCGTTCGCCACCTCGCCAACAGCCCGCCAGGGACGTCCTCGACGGTGAGCGCGAAGCTCGCGTGGTCCCGCCAGGCCCCGTCGATGTGCAGGTAGCGCGGTCTGCGGCCCTCCGGGCGGAACCCGAGCTTGCGTGCGACCGCCAGGCTGGGGAGGTTCTCCGGCCGGATGTTGATCTCGACCCGGTGCAGGCCGACGGTGAAGAAGCAGTGGTCGACGGCCAGGGCGAGCGCCGTCGGGATGATCCCCCGCCCGGCCACGCGCCGGTCGACCCAGTACCCGGCGTGGGCCGAGCGCAGCGAACCCCAGGCGATCCCGCTGACCGTCAGCTGCCCGACGAGCTCACCGCCGAAGGTCACGGCGAACGGCAGCATCCGCCCCGCTCGGGCCTCCCGGGAGAAGCCACGGACCATCTGCCCGAACGTGGGTGGCGGCGAGGCGTCGGCGTCCGGGTGGGTCGCCTCCCACGGGGTGAGCCAGGCGGCGTTCGCCGCGCGCACGGACCGCCAGGCCCGCGCGTCGGACCGGCGCAAGGGCCGCAGTTCGACGTCGCCCTCGCGCAGCACGACGGGCCACGACCAGTGGCCGCCGTCCGCGAGCACTCTCATGAACGAAATCCTCGCACCGCCTGCGCGCCCGCGTGGGTACGGGAGGCCGCCACCCGAGAACAACGGGGACGACGCCACGCGTCGTCACCATTGCGGCAACCAATTTCACGGTGAGTGACCAAAGGCCGACGGCGGCGGGAGGGACACGCCGAGCTTGGTACAGGCGGTCACACCGACGCACTACCCTGGCGCCGCCGTTGACGAAGCGAGCACCCCACGTGCTCGCACGCCGGGACTCGACGGCTCCGGATCGTGGACAGGATGCCGATGCCCAGTCGCAGCCCGCGTCGTTGGACCGCTCTCGTGGTGGGCGCGGGGGTCACCCTCGCCGCCGCGCTCGTTCCGATCGCGTCGTCGACGACCGCACACGCGGCGGACCAGGTCCGCGACGGCAGGGCGGAGTCCCGCGCCCTCGCGTCGTGCTGGGAGATCAAGCGGGCCTTTCCCTCTTCTCCGGACGGCCTCTACTGGCTGTACACGCCCGCGCTCCAGCGCCCGCAGCAGTTCTGGTGCGACATGACGACCGACGGCGGCGGCTGGGTGCTGATCGGCCGCGGCCGGCAGGGCTGGGACTTCACCGCGGAGGGCCAGGGCAGCCCGGCCACGATGAACGCCGCCGTCACCGGCACCAAGGCGTTCGCCCCGCAGCACCTCACGAACGACCTCGTCGCCGGCCTTCTCAACAGGACCGCGCCCACCGCCCTGGACGACGGCCTGCGGGTCCGCCGGGCGGCGAACGCGGCGGGCACGGCATGGCAGGAGGTCAGGCTGAAGTTCAGCGGGATGACCTATTGGAGCTGGGCGATCGGCGGCGGGTACGGCCTGACGAGCCACGCCTTCGACGGAGCCGTCGTGGCGGGCGGGAACAGCACGAGCACCTGCGACGACGCCGCTTTCAAGTGCCTCGTGACGGCGCGGACGAAGACCAACAAGTACCTGCCGGGCTTCGCCTACGGCCCGTCGGTGAGCGGCAGCACGTCGGCGTCCAGCTACCTGTGGGCGGCCACGAGCGGCGGCGGATCGCCGACGCCGTTCGCCCAGGCCTACCTGCGCCCGAAGCTGCGCCTGAAGGACCTGTCCTTCCCGGTCGTCGGCACCAAGGGGCTGCCGGCCGTGCGCATCCGGCAGACGTTCGACAACTTCGCCCGCCCCCAGTCCTACGGCGTGAGCGGGCAGGCCAACGGCTTCAGCACCGAACGCGACACCGAGGTGCGCTCGATGGCGCAGATCGGCAGCAGGATGTTCGTGGGCGGCAACTTCTCCCGGGTCGAGAACTACACCAAGGGCACGCACACGGCGCAGGCGTACCTGGCCGCGTTCGACGCCGCCAAGGGCACCTGGATCTCCTCGTTCCGTCCGACGTTCAACGGCAAGGTCAACGCCGTCGTCAAGCTGCGCAGCGGCCTGCTCGCGGTAGGTGGGGAGTTCACCAAGGTCGACGGCCGCACGCACAAGGGGCTCGTCGTCCTCGACCCGAAGACGGGGAAGGTGGCCCGCGGCTTCGGCGTCGAACTGGAGCGGCGCGCGAGCAGCGGCACGACGTCCGGGACGGTCACCGCGCTCGCGGTCGCGGGTTCCTACCTCTACCTGGGCGGGTCGTTCACGCACGTCGCCGGCGGCAGTCCGCTGGGCAAGTACGTCTACGCCAAGCGGGGAGCGCGCCTCGCCTACCGGTCCGGCAAGCCCGACTCGAAGTGGAACCCGGCGTTCGACGGCTCGCCGATCTTCGTGACGGCGTCGGTCAAGGGCGACCGCGTCTACTACGGCGGCTTCTTCACCACGATGGCGGACGGGGCCCAGACCGCCGACCACTTCGTCGCGCTGCGGACGACCTCGCCCGCACAGAAGGTCCCCGGCCTGAAGGAGACCACCTTCTCCACGACCCCGAAGATGTACCAGCAGACCGGGATCGAGGCCTCCGGCCACTTCTGGCTCGGCGGCGCCCAGCACATGTTCTACGACTTCGCCGCCGCCGACCTCTCGATCGTCCGCCGCAACGCCACCCGCAGCGACGACATCTACGGCGGGGACTTCCAGGCGTCGGCCGTCGACCGGGGCATCGCCTACGGCAGCTGCCACTGCAAGCTCTCGTACGTCTACGGGAACGCCCTGGGCTGGAACCCGCCCACGCGTTACGACCGCGTCGACACGATGCGCTACATCGCGGCCTTCGACGTGAAGACCGGCCAGGACCTGCCCGACTACATGCCCTGGATCAGCACTCGGGCCGTCCGCGGGCCCTGGGCGCTCACGGTCGACTCCAGCGGCTGCCTGTGGGCCGGCGGGGACCTGACGAAGACCCGGCGGGTGGGGAGCGGGCGCTGGCAGGCCAGCAACGGGTTCGCCCGCTTCTGCCGGACCGACAGGACCCCGCCGACCACCCCCAGCAGCCCCAAGGTGGTGGTCAACAAGGACAAGACGGTGACGGTCTCGTGGCGGGCCTCCTCGGCCCACGGCAGCCCGTTGACCGGCTACACCGTCTTCCGGGACGACTACGCGGTCGCCACCGTGACCGGCAGGAGCGTCCACCTGCCGGTCGCCGTCGGGGTCAGCCGGTACGCCGTGCGGGCCAACGACGCCGCGGGCAACAGCAGTGCGACGACTGCGTCGATCCGCGTCACGGTCCGCTGACGGCCCTTCCGGGCCCCCGTGCGAGGACGCGCCGTGATCGTGGATCACGGTGCGTCCCGCTTTGTCCCGGGCGCTCGACACGCAGAGTGCGCCGAGTGGGCGAGTCCTTGGCGGAACCCGCCTCATCGAATACGCAGCGCACCCTAAGGTCTGCTCGTGCGCAGACTCCGCCCCCGCCCCGCCCTCGCCACCCTCGTGGGCACGGCCGTCGTCACCGCCTCCGCCCTCGTGGCGCCGTTCCTGCCGGCGACCTCGGCCGCCGCCGCAGACTCCCCACGCGACGGGACGCTCGAGTCGCGCGCCGTCGCCTCCTGCTGGGAGGCCAAGCAGGTCAACCCAGCGGCTGCCGACGGCCTGTACTGGCTGTACACGCCCGCCCTCCAGCGGCCGCAGCAGTTCTACTGCGACATGACCACGGACGGCGGCGGCTGGGTGCTGATCGGCCGCGGCCGGCAGGGCTGGGACTTCACGGCCGAGGGCCAGCAGGCGGCCTCGGCCGTCGGCGCCACGGTGACGGGGACGGCGGCCTTCTCCCCCGCGCACCTGACCAACGACCTGGTCGACGGGCTGCTCGACAACGGCGCACCGAGCGCGCTCGACGACGGCCTGCGGATGCGGCGGGCCAAGAACGCCACCGGCACCAGCTGGCAGGAGCTCCGCCTCAAGTTCTCGAACATGAGCACGTGGAGCTGGGCGATCGGCGGCGGCTACCCGCTGGCGAGCTGGAGCGTGGACGGCACCGTCCGCACGGGCGGCTCGAGCCGCTCGGTCTGCGCCGACAGCGCCTTCCAGTGCGTCGTGACGTCGCGGTCCAAGACCAACAAGTACCTGCCGGGCTTCGCCTACGGCTCGGCGGTGACCGGCAGCACGTCGGCGTCCAGCTACCTGTGGGCGGCCACGGAGGGCGGCGGCTCCGCCACTCCGTTCGCCCAGGCCTACCTTCGGCCGAAGCTTCGCTTCGCCGACCTGACCTTCCCGGCCATGCCGGCCGGCGGGCTGCCGGGCACGACCAACCGGGTCCTGTTCGACACCTACGCCAAGCCGCAGACCTACGGTGTGAGCGGGCTCGCCAACGGGTTCAGCACCGAGCGCGACACCGAGGTGCGGTCGATGGCGCAGATCGGCGGCACGATGTTCGTCGGCGGCAACTTCGCCAAGGTCGACAAGTACGCCGACGGCACCTCGGTCGCCCAGTCCTACCTCGCGGCCTTCGACGCCACCACGGGTGACTGGATCTCCTCGTTCCGCCCCACCCTCAACGGCAAGGTCAACGCGGTGGCGAAGCTGCCGAGCGGGCTCCTCGCGGTGGGTGGTGAGTTCACCACGGTCAACGGCACCGCCCAGGCGGGGCTCGTCGTGCTCGACCCCGCGACCGGGGCCATCGCCTCCGGCTTCGGCGTCAAGATGGAGTACCGGTCGTCGTCCCCGACGGTGCCCGGCACCGTCACCGCGCTCGGCGTCCAGGGCTCGTGGCTCTACGTGGGCGGCACCTTCACGCACGTGGCCGGTGGCGCCCCCCTCGGCGGCTTCGTGTACGCCAAGCGCGGCGTGCGGGTGGACACCGGCACCGGCCGGCCCGACTCGACCTGGAACCCTGCCTTCAACGCGGCGCCGATCTTCCTGACGACGTCGAGCTCCGCGGACCGCGTGTACTACGGCGGGTTCTTCACGAACATGAACGACAACGTCACCCCGGCGGAGAAGTTCGTCACGGTGACGACGGCGTCGCCGGCCAAGCCCGTGAGCGGGCTCGTCGACTGGGTCGGGTCGACGAACCCGCGCAGCTACCAGCAGACCGGCGTCGAGACCGCCGACCGGTTCTGGCTCGGCGGCTCCGAGCACATGTTCTTCGACTTCAACCGGTCGGACTTCTCCCTGGTGCGCCCGAACATCGCGCGCAGCGACGACGGTCCCGGCGGCGACTTCCAGGCGTCCGTCGTCGACAGCGGGGTCGCCTACGGCACGTGCCACTGCGCCCTGTCGTACGTCTACGGCAACTCCCGCACCTGGAACGGGCCGACGAACTACGACCGGGTCGACACGATGCGATACGTCGCGGCCTTCGACGCCACCACCGGGCGGGACATCCCCGGCTACATCCCGTGGATCACGACCCGGGCCACCCGCGGTCCGTGGGCGTTGACGATCGACTCGAACAACTGCCTGTGGGTCGGCGGCGACCTGACCACGACCAAGCGGACGACGGACTCGGCGTGGCAGAGCAGCGGCGGCTTCGCCCGCTTCTGCAGGGCCGACAGCACGGCGCCCACCGTGCCGACCGCCTTCAAGACCACGAAGAACGCCGACGGCACGGTCAAGGTCTCGTGGACCGGCTCGACGGACAACGCGAGCGGCACGCTCAAGTACACGGTCTTCCGGGACAACCTGGCCGTGGCCACCCTGACCGGCTGGAGCGCCACCCTGCCGGCGGTGGCCGGGACGAGCACCTACGCGGTGCGAGCCGTCGACAAGGCCGGCAACACCAGCGCCACCACCGTTCCGGTCAGTGTGACGGTGCCCTGACCGCTCGCACCGGCGCCCCGCGTGCCGGCGTCCTGCGCATCGCCGGTGGGGACCCTGTGTCCCTCGGAACCGTTGCACTGATGCAGTTCCGCATCATGATGCGGAACTGCATCAGTGCAACGGTTCCGAGGAGAACACCCCTCCCCGGGCCCGGGTCAGACGCTGCCGGGTCAGACGCCGCCGGGTCAGACGCCGCCGCCGGGGCGGTGGTCGGCCCCGCGAACTTGCTGGACCGCGTGCGGCAGCATCCCCGACAGCACCGCGATCCCGTCCTTGCAGCCACCGGGAGACCCCGGCAGGTTCACGATCAGCGTCGTCCCCGAAAGGCCGGCGATCCCGCGTGACAGCGCCGCGGTGGGCACTCCGTGCGCGACGCCGTACGCCCGCACCGCCTCCGCGATCCCGGGGACGGGGCGGTCCACGACCCGTGCCGTCACCTCCGGGGTCCGGTCCGTCGGCGACAGCCCCGTGCCACCCGTGGTCAGGACGACGTCGTAGCCGGACGCCGCCGCCTCGCGCAGGGCCTCCTCGACCGGCTCGCCGTCCGGCACGACGAGCGGTCCGTCGACGGCGAAGCCCAGCTCGCGCAGCCCCTCCACGAGCACCGGCCCGCCACGGTCGGAGTACACGCCGGCGGCGGCCCGGTTCGACGCCGTGACCACCAGAGCTCGCAGCGGCGGCTCAGTCACGGCGCCAGTCCCCCGACCGCCCGCCGCTCTTGGCCGTGACCCGGACCTGCGTGATCGTCGTCAGCTTGTCCACCGCCTTGACCATGTCGACGAGCGCGAGGGCGGCGACGGCGACGCAGGTGAGGGCCTCCATCTCCACGCCGGTGCGGTCGGCCGTCCGAACGGTGGCGGTGATGTCGACGCCGTCGTCCGCCACCGTCAGCTCGACCGACACGGCGTGCACCGCGACGGGGTGCGCGAGCGGCACGAGGTCCGGCGTCCGCTTCGCGGCCTGGATCCCGGCCAGCCGGGCCACCGCCAGCGCGTCGCCCTTGGGCACGCCCTCGCCGCGCAGCAGCTCCAGGACCCTGGCCGAGCACAGCACCCGCCCGGCCGCGCTCGCCTCCCGGACTGTGACGGCCTTCGCGGACACGTCGACCATCTGCGCGCGGCCCTGCGGGTCGAGGTGCGTCAGCGCATCCAGGTGGGTGGAGTCGCCGGTCACCTCGGGCTCCCCGGGACCGGGCTGCTCGTCAGGAGGTCGCAGGTCAGCTCATCGCCGGGCTCGACCCGGGTGACCTCCTCGGGCACGACCGCCAGGCACGTCGCCACGGCCAGGTCGGCCGCCAGGTGCGAGCCCTGCGCCCCGACCGGCGTGACCACGGTCCGGCCGTCGCGCTCCGCGAGCGTCGCGCGGGCGTACTGCCGGCGCCCGGAGGGCGAGGACCACCCGACGCCGGCGACGGCGCGCACCCGCGGCCGCTCCCAGCCGTGCTCGCCGAGCATCGCCAGCAGCGCGGGCCGCACGAAGACCTCGAACGACACCATCGAGCTCACGGGGTTGCCCGGCAGCGTGAAGACGGGGGTCCCGCCGATCGCGCCGAACCCCTGCGGCATCCCCGGCTGCATGGCGACCTTGTCGAACCGGACGCTGCCCAGCGCGCTCAGCACCTCCTTGACCGTGTCGCGGGTCCCGGCGCTCACCCCGCCGCTGGTGAGGACCAGGTCCGCGGAGGCCGCCGCGGCATCGAGCGCGGCACGCACCGCCGAGGGCTCATCGGGCACGATCCCCGCGTACGAGGCGAGGGCGCCCAGCTCGCGGGCAGCTGCCGTCAGCCCGTACCCGTTGCTGTCGTGGATCTGCCCGTGGCCGGGCTCGCGGCCCAGCGGCACCAGCTCCGTGCCCGTTGACAGCACCACCACGCGAGGGGCGGGCCTGACGGCGACGGCGTCGCGCCCGACGGCGGCGAGCAGCGCGAGGTGGCGAGGCGACAGCCGGGCGCCGGCGCGTAGCACGACCTCCCCTGCCTCGACGTCCCCGCCCGCGGAACGGACGAACTGCCCGGGCTCCGGCGCGCGGTGCACCACGACGCGCCCGCCGTGCCCTTCCGAATCCGTCCAACCCCCGGTCCACTCGACCGGCACGACGGCGTCCGCGCCGGGCGGCACGGGGGCTCCCGTCATGATCCGGACCGCGGTGCCGGGCTCGAGCGCCCGCGGCTCGCCGGAGCCCGCCGCGACCTCGCCCGCCACGGGCAGTTCGCGCGGCGCCGCGTCGGTGACCCCGGCGAGCTCGGCGGCGCGTACGGCGAACCCGTCCATCGCGGAGTTGTCGAAGGGCGGCAGCACGAGCGGCGAGACGACGTCCTCGGCGAGGAGGAGGCCCAGGGCGTCGAGGAGCGGCACCCGCACGGGCGCCGGCGGCGCGACCGCCGCGAGGCAGCGCGCCCGGTGCTCCTCGACCGTGATCACGCCTCCCGGCCCCCCGCGGGGCTCTCGGGACCCATGGCGGCGACGTAGGAGCGCAGCCACGGGCGCAGCTCGGGCCCGAGATCCGCGCGCTCGCAGGCGAGCTGCACGACGGCCTTGAGGTAGTCGAGCCGGTCCCCGGTGTCGTAGCGCCGACCGCGGAACACCACGCCGTACACGCCGCCGCCTTCCCCCTGTTCGGTCGTGAGGGTCTGCAGCGCGTCCGTCAGCTGGATCTCGCCGCCGCGCCCCGGTTCCTGGTGGAGGAGCACCTCGAAGATCCGCGGGTGCAGCACGTAGCGCCCGATGACGGCGAGATTGCTCGGCGCGTCCTGCGGGGCCGGCTTCTCCACCATGCCCGTGATCCGGACGACGTCCTCCTCGCCGGTCTCCTCGATGGCCGCGCAGCCGTAGAGGTGCACCTGCTCGCGCGGGACCTCCATCAGGGCCACGACGCTCGCCCGGGTTCGGCGCTGCACCGCGATCATCCGGACCAGCAGGGGGTCGCGCTCGTCGATGAGGTCGTCGCCCAGCAGCACGGCGAACGGGTTGTTCCCGACGTGCTGCGCACCGCACAGCACCGCGTGACCGAGCCCGCGCGGGTCGCCCTGCCGGGTGTAGTGCATGTCGGCGAGGACGTTCGACTTCTGCACCCGGGCGAGCCGGGACGCGTCACCCTTGGCCTGCAGGACCTCCTCCAGCTCCCAGGCGCGGTCGAAATGGTCCTCGAGCGACCGCTTGTTCCGGCCGGTGATGACGAGCACGTCGGACAGGCCGGCGGCGACGGCCTCCTCGACGACGTACTGGATCGCGGGCTTGTCGACGACCGGCAGCATCTCCTTCGGCGTCGCCTTGGTCGCCGGCAGGAACCGCGTGCCGAGGCCGGCCGCGGGGATCACGGCCTTGGTCACTGCGGGGCCGAGCGGGGGCTGCACGCCCGCCTCCTCCGACGCCAGCTGCGCTCCGGCGGAGCCGTCCGCCAGCAGGTCCGTCACGCTTGCCCTCCCAGGTCCTCTGGCGGCCGCCGCGACCCCACCGGCCGCGTGCCACCCGCATCCGCCGGAAGGCTATCCGCCGCGGCCGGCCCGCGTGGCACGCTCCCGCATCCGCCGGAAGGCTATCCGCCGCGGCCGGGCCGCGCGGCACCGACGCCCTGGACGGGTCCCTCGAGCGTCTCGTCCAGGGTCTCGTCGAGAGGGTCGGCAGGGGCGCCCGGGGAGGAGCCGTTCGGCGAGACCTCGGCGAGGCACCAGCGGTCCCTCCCCGCGCCCTTGGCGGCGTAGAGGGCGGCGTCAGCGGCCCGCAGGATCTCGCTCGCGGTCCGGCCGTGGTCGGGGAACGCCGCCACCCCTGCCGACACGGTGACCTCCGCGCTGCGGCTGCCGACCGCGAACGGCCGGTCCCTGACGGCGCGGACGATGCGGCCCGCCACAGCCGCCGCGCCGTCGACGCCTGTCTCGGGCAGCACGACCGTGAACTCCTCGCCGCCGTACCGGGTGACCGTGTCGACCTCGCGCAGGCAGTCCTGCAGCCGCCGGGCGAACTCGCGCAGGACGCCGTCCCCGAAAGGGTGGCCGTGGGTGTCGTTGACCACCTTGAAGTGGTCGAGGTCGAGCATGACGACGGACAGCGGCCGGTTGAACCGGGTCGCGCGCTCGACCTCGCGGGCCAGCGTGGTCGAGAGCTGGCGGAAGTTGCCCGCACCCGTCAGCGGGTCCGTGACCGACAGGCGTCTGGTCTCCTCGTGCGCGAGCGCGTTCGCGACGGCGGCGCCCGCGTGCCGGGCGAGGTCCTGCAGCGCCTCGATGTCCTCCGGGCCGAACCGGGACCCACCGGCAGGGCGGGCCACGGCGAGGGCGCCGAGCACGCGGTCGGCAGCGCGCAGGGGGACGGCCAGCAGGTGCGCCCCCGCCTCCGCCGGACCCGCCACGACGGGCCAGCCGTCGGTCAGCGCCCGCCGGGCGAGCCGGCCCAGCGAGGCCGAGGCCCGGGCGGGCACCGGGACGTCTCCCACGTTCACGGCGCCACGCTCCTCCAGCGTGCGCTCGTTGCCGACCAGGGCCGCACCCGCGGCAGCGGTCACGGCGACGCACGCAGCCTCCAGCACCGTCTGCAGCAGCCCGTCGAGGTCGTGGGTCCGCTCCAGCGCCTCGCCGAAGCGCGCCTCGGCGTCGGCCTCGGCGGCCCGGGTGCGCCGCAGCTCCTCCTCCCGGCCCTGCAATCGGCCCGCCATGTCGTCCAGCGCCGCCGCCAGCTCCCCGACCTCGCCGTCGCCCGCCAGGCCGGTGCGGACGTTCAGATCCCCGGCCCGGAGCCGGCCGGCGACAGCGGTGAGCCGGCGCAACGGGGTGGTCAGGCGGGCGGTGACGACGGACAGCAGCACGGCGGAGGCGAGCACCGCCACGAGGGCGACAGCGACCAGGACCACGCGGACGGGGTCCGGCTGCCCGGCAGGCATCCAGGCCACGAGCCGGTACGGGACCCCGGCCGCCGCGGGCGCGCTCTCGTAGCGCACCCCGCCGGAAGGAGCTGCCCCGCGGGGCAGCACGCGCAGGTCGGCGTCCAGGGCGAGCCTGGACCGCAGCTGCGCGACCGCGGCGGCGTCCAGGGCCCGGACGGCGAGGACCCGTACGACCGGCCCGCCGCCGGTGGACGGCACGGGCACCGACTCGACGAGGGCAGGGGGGCCCGCGGCCGGGGCGGATCCCCGGCTGCACGAGGCGAGCAGCTGTGCGCGCAGCGCCGCGTCGTCGGCCGCCGGGTCCGAGGTCTCGGGGACGGCGCCGGCCCGCATCACGGGGGCCCCGTCGACCAGCACGATCAGACCGATGTCGTCATGGCCGCGCAGCGCCGCCGCGGCTGCCGCACCGGCGCTGTCGCCGGTCACGGTCCGGCCGGCGGCCACGGAACCCCCGAGGTCGAGGGCGACGCCACGAGCGACGTCACCGAGGGCGACGCACTCCTGCGTGAGGTAGGCGGACGCGGTGCTCGCGGCGCGGGCCAGCGCGGCCCGGTCGGCGTCCGCGCGAGCCCGGGGCACGACCACACCGACGACGAGGCCCGCGGCCACCAGCGGGCCGGCGAGCACGCCGGCCAGGACCAGCGCGAGTCGGGCTCGCAGGGACACCAGGGCCTCCAAGACGACTGGAACGTGTCTTCCGCCACCTGTCCCTTTTGTGTGGAGATCTGGGGGGCGGAGCGTGGCACGATGTCGTTTACGTCGCCGGTGTCCCGGCGACGGGTCGTAGGAACGGATCGAGGGTCGGGCGCCACGCCGTCGACTCACGGGCCGCTGTTGGTCGATGACGCTGCGTCAGGGGGTATCGTGCCGAACGGCTCCAGCATCGTGACGGGCTTTCCACAGATCCTGTCCGATGCGCCGACGGTGAAGGCGGCCCTTCGGCGTCGGATCCGCGCCTCCCGGCGGCTGCGCGGCGCGGCCGAGCGGGCCGAGGTCGCTCGCGGCCTCGTCGGCGTCGCCCTCGAACTGCCACAGATCCAGGCGGCCCGGTGCGTGGCCCTCTACGCCTCGACCGGCACCGAGCCCCAGACCGCACCACTGCGCCGGGCCCTACGCAACGAAGGCATCGCACTGATGCTGCCGCTGGTGCGCGGGCGCCACCTCGAGTGGGCCTGGGACACCGGGGACGACCTCCGCCCCGGCCCCGGCCCCGGCGGTCGCGAGCCGGGCGGGCGCACCCTCGGCGAGAGCGGACTGCTCGGCGCGGACGTCGTCCTCGTGCCGGCCCTCGCCGTCGACACCCTCGGGACGCGACTCGGTCAGGGCGGCGGGTACTACGACTCGGCCCTGCCCCTGGTCGACCCCGGCGTTCCGATCCTCGCGGTCGTCCACGACGACGAGGTGCTGGACGCGGCCGTCGAGGCGCTGCCCGCCGAGCCGCACGACGTGCCGGTCGACGGCGTGCTCACGCCGCTGCGCTGCCTGCGCCTGCCCGGCCGGGCCTGAGCCGGCCACCCCCGCACGTCACGGCGTGGGGCCGCCGGGGTTGATCGTGAGCGTCCGAGCGGACTCGCGGTCGACCGCGGCCCGGGTGAACGGCCAGTCGAAGGTCTGGCCGGTGGCCCACGCGTCGAGCTGGTCGTCGTAGTTCGCGTGCCCCGGATGGCCCGACTCGCCGGTCTGGTTCACCCACGTCGAGCGGTCGAACGCGGACAGGTCCACGACCATCCGCATGCTCGGGCCCGCGGTCACGTCGAAGGTTCCGGCGGCCGCGTTGTACGCGTTCGCGTCGACGATCGACGGGCCGCCGGGCAGCTCGATCGGTCCGCGGTTCAGCAGGGGATGCAGCAGCTTGGTCAGGCCGGAGCCGCCCAGCGGCTGCTCGACGAGCCACAGCCTGTGCAGCTGGCCCCACTGCCAGGTGTCCGGGTCCTTGCCCAGGGTGCTGGTCAGGCGCAGCCGGGCCGAGACCAGGGCCCGGCGCAGGATCTCGTCCCGGCCCTCGATCACCCCCGGCGTCCGGCGGTCGTCCCACCACTGGTCCTGCGGGTCCTTGAGCAGGGCGGCCACGGCCTCTGCCCACCGCCCGCCGCCGTTGGGCTGCACCCCCGGCGGCGTCTCGTCCGCGAAGGTCAGGTCGAGCAGGGCGGCCCACACCGCGTTGAAGTAGGCGGCCGCGGCCGAGTCCGTCGGTTCCGTGTAGTCCCATGTCTTCAGCAGGTCGACCGCCTGCTGGGTGAACGGGTCGTTGACGTTCAGCTTCAGCAGGACGGGAACGAGCTCTGCGGCGATCCCGCTGTAGGTGTCTGCCTGGATCGACTGCATGTCGCTGACCTGCAGCTTGCGACCGGCCTTCGCGGCGGAGGTGAGCAGGTCCCGGATCCGCTGGGAGCGGTAGCCGTAGTCGAAGTCGTGGGTGAAGTAGGGACCGTCCCCGGGGCCCGTCACCGCCTGGTTCGCGGCCACGAGGAAGCCTTCCTTCGGGTCGAGGGCGGACGGCAGCTGCGAGGGCGGCAGGAACTGCGGAAGCCAGTCGTAACGGGAGTCCCACCCCGGCAGCGGCCAGGTACCGTCCGTCGGGACCGGGGCCTGGGCCGGCCCGGGCCGTCGCTGCGGGATGCGCCCCGGGGCCTGGTAGCCGATGTGACCATCGATGTCGGCGTAGACGACGTTCTGCGCCGGCACGTCCATCTGGAGCACGGCCTTGCGGAAGGACTCGAAGTCCGTCGCGACGTCGACGGCGAACACGGCGTCCATGTCGTGACCTGGGGTGAGCGCCGTCCACCGCAAGGAGACGCCGTACCCGGCGCCCCGGACCGGCGACCCCTTGGCGACGGGCGCCCGCAGGCCGACGAGGCGCACCCCGTCGATCACGTCGGACAGCAATGGCCCGTTCCCGGTCGACCGGACGGTGATCGTCACGGGGGCGCCCCCCCTGACCTCGATCGTCTCCTGCCGCGTCGTCAGCGGCACCAGCTTGCCGTCGCGCAGGTAGCTGTTGCCCTGGAGCTGCTCGAGGTAGAAGTCGGTGACGTCCGGCCCCAGGTTGGTCATGCCCCAGGCGATCCGCTGGGTGTGGCCGATGAGGACCCCTGGGACGCCGGCGAAGCTGAAGCCCGACACGTCGAACGGGCAGCTCGCGGACAGCGTCTGGCAGTGCAGCCCGATCTGGTACCAGACGCCGGGCAGGCTGGGGGCGAGGTGCGGGTCGTTCGCGAGCAGCGGCTTGCCCGTCGTCGTCAGCGCGCCGGAGACGACCCACGAGTTGGAGCCGACGCCGTCCATGCCGCCGCCCAGCAGGTCCGGGACGGCTGCCACCGCCTGTCGCGCCGACTCGAGCACTGCCTGACCCCCGGACGACGTCATCGCGGCGAGCACCCCGGTCGCGGCGGTGCTGGTCGTGGCGGTGCTGGTCGTGGCGGTGCTGGTCGTGGCGGTGCTGGTCGTCGCGGTGCTGGTCGTCGCGGTGCTGGTCGTCGCGGTGCTCGTCGTGGCGGCCGTGCGCGTGCCGGGGGTGCCGGTCGGCAGGATCGGCGTGTGCCGCGCGTACGGGTACGGCGGGAAGAGCTGGTCGACGCGCTCCACGTCCTTGACGGTCCCGAACGTGCGCGCCCGCGCCAGCTCGTCGTCGTAGTTGCCGCGCAAGTCCCAGGCCATCGCCTTGAACCAGCTGACGGAGTCCAGCGGCGTCCACGGCTCGATCCGGGGCTGGCCGCCGCGGAGTCCGCAGCACCGTGTAGTCCAGGCCCAGCTCGGCGCGGGCTGCGGCCGCGGAGGTAGTCGTTGACGCCGCGCGCGTACGCATCGAGGTACCGCCGGGTCGCGGGGTCCGCCTGGTTGAGCTCCTGCTCCGCGACCCGGCGCCAGCCGAGCGTTCGCACGACCTTGTCCGCCTGCAGCGCCGTGTCATCCTGGCCCACGAGCTCGGACAGCCGGCCCGCCGTCACGTGGCGCCGGAAGTCCATCTGGAAGAACCGGTCCTGCGCCTGCACGTACCCCTGGGCGCGGAACAGGTCGTCGGGGGTCTGCGCGTAGATCTGCGGGATGCCGCCGATCGTCGCGGATCACGGTCACGGGCGCGGACAGGCCAGGCAGGGTGATCGTCCCGTCCTGGGACGGAAAGGGGCGGCGGACGACGACCACCGTCGCGACGAACGCGACGACGAGGACCACGACGAGCAGGGCCCCGAGCCCCACGAGACTCAGGCGGAGCACACGGCGACGGGGCACGGGCGGCACTCTAACCGGGCTGCCTGAGCGACCCGGGAAGCCGGCGTTCCGAGGGAGGCGACACGGCATGACCGTGGACGAGCTCGGTCCCGCGCTGCTCGTCGCCTCCGCCGTGCTGCTCGTCGCCGTGGTGGCGGTCAGGCTCAGCGCCCGCACCGGGCTGCCGTCGCTGCTGCTGTACCTGGGCCTCGGGCTGGCCCTCGGCGAGCGCGGGCTCGGGGTCACCTTCGACGACGCCCGGCTGACCGGCGTGCTCGGATACGCGGCGCTGGTGGTCATCCTCGCCGAGGGTGGGTTGACCACGCGCTGGGAGGGCATCCGCTCGTCGGTCGCGCCGGCCGCGGTGCTCGCCACTGTCGGGACGATGGTGTCCGTCGCCGTCACCGCCGTCGCCGCCCGCTGGGTGCTCGACGTTCCCTGGGTCACCGCGCTGCTGGTCGGCGCGGTGGTCTCGTCGACGGACGCCGCGGCGGTCTTCGCGGTGCTGCGCACGGTGCCGCTGCCCGGGCGGCTGACCGGCATGCTCGAGGCCGAATCGGGCTTCAACGACGCACCGGCCGTCATCCTGGTCGTCGCGCTCGTCGCCCAGGCGTCGGGCGCGCGGGCGCACTCCGGGTGGGTGCTCCTCGCGGAGGCCGCGCTCGAGCTCGCCGTCGGTGCCGCCGTCGGCCTCGCCTGCGGTTGGGCGGGCGCCCGGCTGCTGCGCGGCGTCGCGCTGCCGTCGTCCGGCCTGTACCCGATCGCCGTGCTGGCGCTGGCGGGAGCCGCGTTCGGCGCCGCCGACGTCCTGCACGGCTCGGGGTTCCTGGCGACGTACCTCGCCGCGCTCGTCCTCGGCAACGCGCGCCTGCCGCATGGCGCCGCCGTCCGGGGCTTCGCGGAGGGCATGGGCTGGATGGCGCAGATCGGCCTGTTCGTGCTGCTCGGGCTGCTCGCGGATCCGGCCCGCCTGGTCGGCCGGTTCTTCCCGGGCGTGGTCGTCGGGCTCGCGGTCGTGCTGCTCGCCCGACCCCTCGCGGTGCTGGCGTCGGTTACCTGGTTCGGCGTGGGCTGGCGGGAGCAGATCTTCCTGTCCTGGGCGGGGCTGCGAGGCGCCGTCCCCATCGTGCTGGCGACGATCCCGCTGGCCGACCGCGTGCCGTACGCGACCCTGATCTTCGACCTGGTCTTCGTGCTCGTCGTCGTGCTCACGCTCGTGCAGGGACCGACGCTGCCGTGGGTCGCCCGCAGGCTCCGGCTCGCCGGTTCCGTCACCACCGTCGGGCTCGACGTCGAGAGCTCGCCGCTCGGCGCCCTGGACGCCGACGTGCTCACGGTGCGGATCGGGCCCGAGTCCGCGCTGCACGGGGTCGAGCTCTTCGAACTGCGGCTGCCCGAACGCGCCAACGTCACCCTGGTGGTCCGCGACGGCGAGCCCTTCGTGCCGACGCCGCGCTCGGCCCTGCAGCACGGCGACGAGCTCATCGTGGTGACCGCGGCGGCCGCTCGGGACGAGGCCGAGCGCCGGCTGCGGGAGGTCAGCGCCGGCGGCAAGCTCGCCGGGTGGCGGCCGTCACGTTCGGCACGCAGGCCCCGGCCGCCGCGATCTCCTCGCGTCGCACGGTTGACTCGGCTGACCCGGCTGCCGAGAACCACCCGGGGCTGAAAGGCTCCGGGGAGGACCACCCGTCGGGGAACGGGCCCTGGAACGTGCGCGTTCCTCCCCCGCGCAGGCATACTCTTGGCACTCGCATGGTTGGAGTGCCAAGAACGGTCGTAGCAGCGGGCCCGGCGGGCCCCGACCCAGGAGGACGGACGTGCCGACGTACGCCTACGCGTGCACCGCGTGCGGTCACCGATTCGAAGTGCAGCAGTCGTTCTCGGACGCTGCGCTGACGGACTGCCCTGAGTGCGAAGGACGGCTGCGCAAGCTCTTCAACAGCGTCGGCATCGTCTTCAAGGGATCCGGTTTCTACCGCACGGACAGCCGCGCGGGGTCGTCCTCGAACGGCGCGAAGGACGGCGCAGGGTCGGGCTCGCCCGCCGAGAAGGCCGGCTCGGCGGAGAAGCCGGCCGCGTCGGAGAAGTCCGCATCCTCGGACAAGCCCGCGTCCTCGGACAAGCCCGCGGCGTCGAGCTCCTCGTGGTCGGGCTCTTCGTCGTCGGGCTCCTCGTCGTCGGGCTCGAAGGCTCCCGCCGCCTGACGGCCGCCCTTCCCGCTCCGTCCACACCCCTCCCGGCGCGCCCCGTCGTCCACAGCTGACGCGGGCGCGCCGTCGGCATGTCCGCGCGCACCGCTAGCGTCTGCGCCCGTGACCACCACCTCCCGGGCCGCGGCGCCCGTCGCGGAGATCGGCGTCCTCGGCGGCTCCGGCTTCTACAGCTGGCTCGACGATGCCCGGCCCGTCCCCGTCGAGACGCCGTTCGGTCCCCCCAGCGAGGCTCCCGTGGTCGGCAGCGTCGCCGGCCGGTCCGTGGCGTTCCTCCCCCGGCACGGCCGGGACCACCGCTTCCCCCCGCACCGGGTCAACTACCGGGCCAACCTGTGGGCGCTGCGGGCGCTCGGCGTGCGGCAGGTGCTCGCCCCGTCCGCGGTCGGCTCGATGCTGCCCGAGCTCGGCCCCGGCAGCCTCGTCGTCCCCGACCAGATCATCGACCGCACCTGGGGCCGCGAGCACACGATCTTCGGCGGCGACGACGGGCCCGTGGTCCACGTGTCGTTCGGCGATCCGTACTGTCCACGGGGGCGCACGGCGGTAGGGGCGGCGGCCACGGCGGCGGCGTGGCCCGCTCGGGAGGGCGGCACGCTCGTCGTCATCAACGGGCCGCGGTTCTCGAGCCGGGCGGAGTCCACGTGGCACGCGGCAGCTGGTGGGCACGTCGTCGGCATGACGGGTATGCCGGAGGCGTCGATCGCCAGAGAGCTGGCGCTCTGCTACACGACCGCAGCGGTCGTCACGGACCTCGATGCGGGGTTCGAGTCCGGAGCAGGCGTCACGCACGCGGAGGTCCTGGCGACCTTCGGTGCGAGCGTCGAGCGGCTCAAGTCCGTGCTCGCCGCCGCCGTCGGCCGGCTTCCCTCGGACGACGACTGTTCCTGCCGGCACGCCCTGGACGGGCTCCCGCTCCCGTTCGACCTGCCCTGAGGCGGGCGTGTCGCGCTCACGTCCTGCGCCGTTCCTCGAGCCGCCGGGCAGCGCCCTGGCCGCGCGGCTCGCCGCGGTCCGCGCGCTGGCGGCACGATCCCGGCGGCTCGCCGCCGCGATGTGCGCCGGTGCAGCCGTGCTCGCGGTGGTGTCCGCGCTGACCCCGCCGGCCACCGCACCCGTGCCGGGCGGCGCGACGAGTCCGGGTCTTGCGCCGATTCTGCTGCCGGCCGGCGCCGGCACGGGCGCGGTTGCCGGCGCCGAGCGAGTCGCCCTCACCGTGCGCCTCGCCGACCCGGCGGAAACGCTGCTGCTGCGGCCCGGCGTCCACGTCGAGGTGATCGGTGGCGCACCCACAGGATCGGCAGGGACGACGGACGGCGCCGGGGACGCGTCGATCCTCGCGCCGGACGCCGTCGTCCTCGTCGTCCCTCAACCGGCGGGCGAGGCGGGCGGCGACGTGGCCGGTGGCGGCGACGGTGGGCTGCTCGCCGGCAGTTCGGCGACCGGCGATCAGGGGCTGGCCGGAGTCGTCGTGATCTCCGTTCCCCCGGCCGATGCCCACCGGCTGGCCGCCGCGGCCGGCTCGCGACCGCTCACCGTGACAGTGGCTCTGCCGGGGGCCTAGGGTTCCCGGCGGCAGCGTCGCCGATTGGCCCAGGAGGCCGGCTGTGATCCAGGGATTCAAGAGCTTCATCATGCGCGGCAACGTCGTGGACCTCGCCGTGGCGGTCGCCATCGGCGCCGCGTTCACCGCCGTCGTCACGGCTTTCAGCAACAACGTCATCAATCCGCTCATCGCGGCCGTCGGTGGAAGCAACGTCAACGGTCTCGGCTTCCGGATCATCAGCAGCAACCCGAAGACCACTGTCGACATCGGCGCCGTGATCACCGCGCTCATCAACTTCCTCATCGTCGCGGTGGTCGTGTACTTCCTCGTGGTCGTGCCGATGAACCTGCTCGCCGAGCGGCGCAGGCGCGGCGAGGAGCCGGAGCCGACGGCGCCCGCCGAGGACATCGTCCTGCTGCAGGAGATCCGCGACCTGCTCCGCCAGCGGACGATCTGACCCCACCCCCTCCCTCCCCTCCCGGCGATCAAGGAAAAGTTGGGGATCAAGGAAAAGTTGGGGATCAAGAGAGCTGGGCGAACTCCCCTCGACGATCACTCCCAGTGCGGCGGGCGCTCACGGAGGTACCGCTCGTCGTCGCCGGACGCCGCCGTCGACTGCCAGTCCTCCGGGTCCGGTGCCGTGGCCGACGAGAGGGGCGGTGCAGGGCCGGCGACGCCGTCGGCGCCTCGGGTGACGAGGTGCCCGCCGGCGCGCGCCGCAGCGGAGGTGTCGGGGCCGAGCCCCCGGCGTCGGACGGCGTCTCGCTCACGGTCCCAGTGTGGGTCAAGGCCGACCGCGACAGGGATCCCAGGACTCCGCTCGCCCGAGGCTCGTCCGGCGACATCATGGGCATTCACGGGCGCTGAGCCACATCACCCCCGCGTTCCGGCTGCAACAGCCGCTTTACACGCGTTCCGGCCGCTTTAGCAGCCGAAACCAGGCGGACAAGCGGCCGGAACGCGTGTAAAGCCAGCCGCACGGGGACGGCAAGATCCCTAATTTTTCCTTGATCCCAAACTTTTCCTTGATCGCCGTCGAGGGAGGGCGGGGAGGTCAGGGGACGAGGGTCGCCACACCCAGGACGCGGCGCGCGGACGCCACGAGGGCGGCGTCGGCGCGCTCGCCCGAGCTCGCGATCTGCAGGGCGTCGCGGACCTCGGCGGCGAGGTCTTCCAGGGAGCGCACCAGGCCGTCGGACAGTACCCACCGGCCCACTGCGTCCAGCTCCCGCTCCGGGTACGCGCCCGCGGGGCGTCCCGGCGTCACGTCCGGCCACGGCGCCCGGTTGCGCGGCTGGGCCGGCACCCCGGTCAGCGGGGCGACCGGTGCAGGCGCCGCTGTGCCGCCCGCCGCCCGCCACGCCTGCCGGATCCGCTCGACCTCTCGCTCCGGATCGCAGAACAGGTCCATCGCCGCGACTCGCAGGTACCGCCAGCCGGAGCGCTCGAACGACGACCGCCGCTGCCGCTCCCGCAGGTCCGCCGATGCGATCGCGGCGTGCGCGGGCACGTCGACGTCGACCGCCAGCAGCATGCGGGCAGGGTCGGCGCCGTCAGCCACCGCGAGGTCGAGCGGCCGGTCGGGCGCCGGCAGCCCGGTGGCGACCGGCAGTCCCGCATCCCGCAGCCGCCGCGCCAGGTCCGCGACCAGGGCATCGCACTCCCCCGCGCCCATGGGCGCGAGGCAGGCGACGTGGTTGCCACGTGCGAACGGGTCGGCGGCCACGTCCAGCACGTCGCGCAGCAGCCGGGCCCCGTCACTGCGCACCCGCTCCGCCGCGACGTCCTCGGCCCGGAACGCGCACACCACGGTCGTCCGCCGCCGCGCCCGGGTCAGCGCCGCGACCAGGCACGCCTGGCCGTGCCGGCCGTCGAGCACCCCGAACCGGTGCAGCACCCGGCCGTGCGGCGTACGGGCGAGACCCACGGTGACCAGCACCGCATCCCGCTCCAGGCCGGCGATCCGGTGCACAGGCCGCACGAGGAAGGGCTCGGAGATCCCGCCGGTCCAGTGCACGTCGAGCCAGCGCCGCAGCTCCGGGTTGTGCACGACCTCGGCGCGCAGCGCCTCCTCGATCCGGGTCGCGTGCCGGATGCCCAGCGTGACGACCAGCAGCGACTCCCCCGGCCGCCGGACCGCGTGCTCGGTGACGAGGTCGACGACCCGCTGCACCTCGGCGTCCGCGCTGACCGCCACGTCCTCGCCCGGTGCGGGCACTCCGGTTCCCTCCCGGACGTGCTCGAACTCCAGCGGTGAGCGCGCGGCCGCGCCGGGAGTGGTGACCCAGCCTGCATACCGGGCCAGCAACGGCCCGAGCAGCCGGCCGTCCCGGGTCCGGTGGTCCCGGACGAGGCGATGGACGCCGGCCAGCCCGGCCGCCACCTCGAGCACGGACGGTCCCCCGGTGGCGGGGGGCAGACGGCGCCTGTCGCCGGCGACGACCACCTGCCGACCCCGGACCAGGGCGGCTGCCGCCTCGGGGAAGCCGACCTGCCCGGCGTCGTCCACGACGACGACGTCGACGACCTTCCCGCCCGACGCCGGGGGCAGCAGCCGGGCCACGGCGTCCGGGCTCATCACCCAGACCGGGCGCAGAGCGGCCACGACGTCCAGTGCCTGCCGGAACAGGTCGCCGGGCCACTGCGAGCGGTGGCCGCTGTGCACCTCCGACAGCAGCCATCGGGCCTGCTCCGGGTGCGCCGCGGCGACCTCGCGGGCCCGTCCCGCGACGGCCTCGCGCACCGCCTGCCGGGCGGCTGCGAGCCGGCCGGACGCCTCGTCGCGCACGTCCTCGGCCGGCCCGGACGAACTCCCCGGGCTCGTGCCGCGCGAGCCGGGGATCGGTGCGGATGAGCGACTCGAGCACCGACGTCCACCACGCCAGGTCGAGCTCGCCGTCGACCTCCTCCGGGCCCGCCCCGCGCTCGCGCAGGTCGTCCAGCAGGTCGGCCAGCCCGGCTCCGCGCAGCCGGTCCAGCAGCACGGCACGTCGCGGCGCGTCGCGGGCGCCGTCCGGGTCGGCGGCCAGCGCGGCCAGCCGGTCGTCGAGGATCTCCAGCGGCAGCGCGCGCAGATCCTCGGGGCCGGTGCCCGGGAGGGCCTGGCCGAGCACGTGGAGGGCGTGCTCGACGCCGTCCAGCGCCTGCTCTGCCACCGCCAGCCCGGTCGGCACCCGGGGCCAGCCGCCCCCGCTGGACCGCGCCTGCCAACCGGCGAGCTGGCGCTGCGCAGCGAGGAGCCGCTGGTGCAGGTCGGGCAGGTGCACGCCGGGCCGGACCAGCGCGCGCGCCCGGCGCCGCAGGGCGCGCCGCGCCATCAGGCCCACCCCGGCCGGGCCGCCCTCGGCCGAGGTGGCTGCGATGAGCTCGCCGAGCGGCTGCTCGAAGACCTGCGGGAGCAGCACGTCGAGGGTGTCGCGGACGCCGACGAGCAGGTCGAGCTGGCGGTGCCAGCCGTCCACGCTGACGGCCTCGGTGAGGCCTGCCGATGCCGCGATCCGGGCCATCGACCCGCGGGCGACCACGAGGCTCTCCCGGCCGGAACGCGCGGCGGCGAGCGCGCGGCGCGGCCTCGTCCTCGGTGGTGACCCGGGCATCCAGCCACGGAGCCTTCTCGCGGGACAGGGTGAAGGCGCCGAGCTCGGCCACCTCGTGGAGGCTGGCGCGCAGTCGTTCGCGGGTGGCGGTGTCCAGGCGGTGGCACACCTCGGGAGCGAGGCGCACCCGGGTGCGCGGCGGCGTCGGCGACGCCATCAGGGCGGCGAGGGCGACCATCGCGTCGTACGCGGACACGTTCCACGGGGAGCGGACGGCGTGCAGGGCGGCCACGGCGTCGTCGAGGAGCGCCATCGCGTCGGGCCCCGCGCCGGGCTCGGTCTCCCGCGGACCAGGTGACCCCGGGTCCGCCGGGTCGGGCCGGTCGGACACGGCCGCGTCGAGCGCCGTCCCCAGCGCGGCGAGCAGCCGGGGGCGGATCCCGGTGCCGTCGTGGAGGGAGAGCGCGAGATCGCCGAGGCCGGCGGCGTCCAGGCGGGCGAGGATGCCCTCGGCGGTCCCGACGTACGGGGTCACGACCAGCACGCGCCGGCCCTGACCGGCGAGTCCCGCAACGGCCGCGGCAAGGGTGTGGGTCAGGCCGGTCCCCGGCGGCCCCTCGAGCGCGACGTGGTCGCCGGCGAGGGCTGTCTCGTAGGCGACGCGCTGTTCGGGGTCGAGGTCGAGCACCGCGGGCCGGCCCGCGACGACCGCACGCACGGGGTCGCGCACGGGGGGCACGTCCTCGGGGACGGGGTCGAGCAGCCGTCCCAGCAGGGGGTGGCCCGCCAACGCGGGCAGGGCGGCCACGAGGTCGGCGAGCAGGGCCTCGGAGCCCGCCGTGAAGCACCCGACCAGCACCCGCGGGTCGACCACGAAACCCGGGACCCCGGCGCAGGCGTCCTCGAGGACGTCGAAGACGGGCGCCGGGTCGAACCCGTGGATGCCGAAGGCGAGGCCGGCGAGGGCGTCGGGGTCGAGCCGGACGCCGTGCAGCTCGCGGAGGGTCCGCAGCAGCTCGGGGTTCACGGCCGCGGTGTCGTCGAGCTGGAGCTCGTAGTCGTCATGACCCGCCCCGCGCGGGCGGACGCTGCAACCGCGCAGCAGCACGGGGGCCTGGAGGCGAACGGGCAGGCCCTCGTCGGTGACGCGGCCGTCCTCCCACCCGGCGACGCCGGCCGTGAGCAGGA
Source organism: uncultured Actinomycetota bacterium (assembly GCA_963786765.1). GTDB lineage: Bacteria > Actinomycetota > Actinomycetes > Actinomycetales > Kineosporiaceae > DATKNA01. The sequence goes on from CAWBAJ010000015.1 coordinate 287,365, forward strand.
CCGCGCGCACGCCGCGGTCGCTCGACAGCTCGCCGGCGACCGCTCGCAGCGCTCGGGACCGGCGGCGGGCGGCGCTGTGCAGGGCACCCTCGCGGAACAGCATGGACAGCGGCGTGGGGCGCCCCGCGAGCAGGGTGGCGAGCCCCGACGGGTGGGCGTGGCTGAGGTCCAGCGCCTGCTCGACGGGGTCCGTCTCGCCGAGGAGGGTGTCGGGCAGCCCGCTCGCGGCGAGGGTGTCACGCCAGTCGGCTGGTGAGCCGAAGCCGGCGACCGGGACCGCCTCGGGCTCCGGTTCGGGTTCCGGCTCCGGCTCCGGTTCGGGCTCGACGTGCTCCTGCGCCGCCCGCTCCGCCCTCGACTGCGGCGTCCGGCTCGTGGGCCGGCTCGAGCTCGGGCGCGATCAGCGCATCCTCCGGGGAGGCGGACGCCGCCTCGGTGTCGAGCCCGACGAGGACGTCGCCCGCGGGCGCCGGGTACTCCGCCGTCGGGCTGCGCGCCCGGCGCGCCGGCGGCTTCCGGGGCGCTGCCGAGGTGCGGCAGAGGGCTGTTCGCGGACATTGCCTCAACGCTAACCTCCCCCACCCGGTCGATCCCTGCTCTTCCCACGGCGCGTCGCGGCCCCGAAACGTGACCGGGCCTCGCCGCTGGGCCAAGCTGCGTCGCGGCGAACGGGACGGAGCCGGTGCGGGGCGCCCGGTCACCCGTCAGAGCGTCGGAGGGCTTTCGGCCCTGGACCGACCCGCCGAAGAAGAACGGACGGACAAACGGCGACCCCGCGCGATCGAGGCCGATCGAGCGGGAGCCGCCAGGAACGCATCAGGAGTGGCATGCCGCGAACGCCTGTCGGGCGCCGCCTTCCCCTCGGCGCCCGGCACGTCGCGGCCGCCCTCGTCGCGGGCGCCGCCCTCGTGCTGACGGCCGCCTGCAGCACCCCCGCCGGGTCCCGGACGCCGACTGCGGCGTCCGGGCCCGGCGAGGGCCGGCCGTCCGTGTCGGCCGCCACGTCCACGACGACCACGACGACCACGTCGACCACGACGTCCGCGTCGACCACCGGCGCGACCGTGCCGCCCGGCGGCACGCGCGCGGCCGACGACGGGGACGGGATCCGGCACCCGTCCGGCCGAGCCGCGCGAGCCGGCCCGAGCACGGGCCCGCCGTCGGCCGCCGGCCCGCACCGGCGGGTCCCCCTGCCCCCGCCCGTTCCGGCCGCCGGAAGCCGACGACTGCGCGGCGTGCTCACCCGCATCGCGGTCGAGCCCCCGGCCCGGCACGACGCGGGTGGCGACGGCGACGTCCGCGCCTTCATCCGCACGGTCGGGCGGACCCGTCGAGATCTCCTCGGACGGCATCGACCACCTGGCGACGGGCAGCCACGTCGTCGCAGACGTCGCCGGTGGGTCCCTCGTCGCCGCCGGCAGCACCTCGGCGCAGCCGGCGGCGCCCAGCGCGCCGCGCCGGGCAGTGCACGAGGTCGTCACGGCGCTGGTGCTGCCCCCGGGCGCGCAGCCCGACGCGACGACGTCCAAGGGCCTGCGGAACGCTGTCGACGGGCCGGTCTCGGCCTACTGGTCCGCTCAGACCGGCGGCCTGGTCTCGTTCAAGGTCAGCCACTCCTACGGCTGGCTGCACGTGCGCACCTCGTGCTCGGACGCCTGGGGCCTGTGGGCCGAGGTCGCGGCCAAGGTGGGCTTCGTGCCCTCGCCGCGGCGGCATCTGATGGTCCTCGTCCCGGCGTCGCTGACCGGCTGTTACGCCGGGCTCGGCACGATCGGCGCGAATGCCGAGGAGGGCGGGTTCTCCTACGTGCGCGGCACCCTGCCCGGTCTCGTCGCGCACGAGCTCGGGCACAACCTGGGGCTCGGGCACTCCAACGGCCTGCAGTGCGACCGCGTCGCGGACGGCACCTGGTCGGCGACGGGCTGGTCGTCCGGCTGCGTCCGCACCGCCTACCGGGACTGGTACGACGTCATGGGGGTGAGCTGGGATCAGCTCGGCACCCTCAGCACCGCCCAGGCGTACCGGCTCGGGGTTCTCGGCGCGAATGCCGTGACCACCGTCACCGCTCCAGCACGGGTGACGCTGACGGCGGTGTCCCTGCATGCGGGCCTGCGCTCGCTGCGGGTGCGGACGCCGGCCGGTGGGACGTACACGGTCGAGTACCGGCCGGCGGTGGGTGCCGACAGCTGGCTGGCGGCCGACTGGCGCGGGCTCCGCGCCGGCGTGCTGGTTCGGCGTGAGGATCCGGAGGGCGACGGCGGGCAGACGTTGCTGCTCGACGCGTCGCCGTCCCGGGCGGCCGGCTTCGGCGGCGACTGGGACGCTCCGCTCGCGCCCGGGGGGTCGTTCCAGCTCGCCGGCGGCCGGGTCGTCCTACGGGTCGAGGACCAGACGGCGACCACGGCCCTGGTCTCGGTGCAGGTGGACGGCAAGCTGCCCGCGTCCGGCCCGGACGGCGACCTCGAGCGGCTGGGGTCGCGGCAGGCCGGGAGCGACTCGACCAGGGTCGTACGCGACCCGCTCGGTGCCCCGGCCGGCGGATCGGGCCGCACCCCGGAGCGAGTGCGGGCGTCGGTGACGCCGCCGACGCGCTGACCCGTCGATGACCGGCAGGAGCCGCCGCCACCTCGTCTCACTGACCCGCCGACGTGGCCCTCGGGTGCACCGGTACGCGTAGTGAACCTGAGAACGGCCGGAGGACGTTACCTGGTTCGGAGCGTTGCGATGATGCAGAACTGCATCATCGCAACGGTCAGCAGGGCAACACGTCCTCCCCGCGCTCTCAGGATCCGGCTCACTCAGGCGGCCAGCAGCATGGCCAGGACGGCGGTGTCCGGGTCCTTGGCGGGGTCGACGCCGACCTGGCTGACGAGGCGGGTCACGGTGCCGTCGAGCTCCGCCTCGACCCAGGCCGCGCGGTGCTCCAGGCCCAGGTGCGGCAGGCCCGGCAGGAGCACGCACCCGGAGGCGGCGCCCACCACTTCCGGCGTCGACGGACGGCTCTCGTCCGGCGGGTGCAGGAGCAACAGGGCCGGCGGGGTCGACGAGCTGAACTGGCCGGGGCGGGGCGCCCCGACGCCGAGCACGGGCCCGGCGAGGGTCACCAGCCCGACGGTGCCGGGCTGGGGGTTGTCCGGCACGTCCTCGACGGCGCGGAACACGGTGGTGGTGGACACCATGCCGGGGACGGCGGCCAGGCGGACGGCGAGCGCGAGGAACTGGGCCCACTCCCGGGTGGACGACGGCCACCGGCCGGACACGACGAAGCCGGACAGGCCCTTGCCCTTGCTGAACGGCGACACCTCGACGCGAGGCGCTGACGAGTCGGACATCGCGACCTCCTCTCGACGGCGGCTGGGACGTCCTCGGCCTCTTCCGCTGTTCACTCCTGATGAGCACGGTTACTGCTGATGACCGGCTGCTCGCGCACTGTTGCTACGAGCCTCCGTGTTCGCAGGGTGCGGTCCAAGGGCGTTAGCACACAAGAGCCCAGGAGTGCCAGTGTCCCCATCCGTCACGCCGCTACCACTCGATCGGCGCAGGCTGGCACGCTGACCTCATGAGCCAGCCGGTACGGATCTACACCGAGGGCGGGCCGAAACGTACCTTCGCGGTCGCCCTGGACTGGCCCGGCTGGGCCCGCTCCGGAAAGGGCGAGGAGGCGGCGATCGAGACCCTGGACGCCTACCTGCCCCGCTACGCGGCGGTGCTGACCCGGGCCGGCATCGAGCCGCCCTCGAGCGACGCCGGCTTCACCGTCGTCGAGCGCCTCCCCGCGACGGCCAACACCGACTACGGGACGCTCGACAAGGACACGCAGGCCGACCTCGAACCGCTGCGCCCCGGCGAGACCGAGCGGCTCGCCGCCATCGTCGCCGCCGCCTGGGACGTGTTCGACGAGGTCGTGGCGCACGCCCCCGCCGAGCTGCGCAAGGGCCCGCGCGGCGGTGGGCGCGACCGCGACAAGGTCTACGCGCACGTCGTCAACGCCGAGGCGAGCTACGTGCGCAAGATCGGCGTCCGTGCCTCCACCGCCGGTCAGGAGGTGCCCGAGCCGGTCTGGCGTGCCGAGGTCCTCGAGGTGCTGCGGACGGCGACCAGCCCGGAGCGGTTCGGCGAGAAGGGCTGGCTGCCGCGGTACGCCGCGCGGCGCATCGCCTGGCACGTGCTCGACCACGCATGGGAGATCGAGGACCGCTCCGAGCGCTGAGCTTCTCGCCCGCTCCACGATCCCCCTTGCCGCGATCAAGGAAAAGTTGGGGATCACCATGTGTCATGATCCCCAACTTTTCCTTGATCGTTGCTTTGCGGTGCGCCGTCAGCGCCAGGCGGCGGCGGCCCAGGCGGTACTCCCCCAGGCCGACCCCAGCCACGTGCTGTCCGTCCACGACCGGGCGTTCCAGCCGGTAGCGCTCCAGGTGTGGTCGGTCCACGACCGGGCCGTCCAGGACCTGGCCGACCAGTCGCTGCCCGTCCAGGAGCGGGCGTCCCAGGAACCGGACGCGGACCAGCCGGTCGTCGTCCACGCCACCCCCCGCCAGGTTCCGCCGGTCCACGGGGCCGCCGAACCCGCCCAGGCGGCGCCGTTCCACGGCTGGCCGAAGATGTCCCGTTCCCCGGTCAGCAGCTGGCTGCCGTTGGTGACGTGGGCCGTGCCCCGGGCGCCCTCGAGCGTCCCGATGCCCGTCGCCCCGGTCGCCGGCTGTGCGGCCGCGGCCGGCAGGGGCAGCGGCGCTCCGATCGCTTTGTTGACGTCCGGCACCCCGAGGCCGGCGAAGAGGGGCTTCACCGACGACGGCACCGTCGAATTGGTCATCAGGGCCTTCTTCACCTGGTCCGGTGTCGCCTGCGGGTACTTCTGCAGGTAGAGCGCGGCCAGCCCGCTCACCACAGCGGCCGCCTGCGAGGTGCCGGAGCCGCGGAAGAAGCGCGCGCTCACCCGGGCGCCGGCGTTGGCGGCGTCCGCGCTCCCGCCGGGCACGCGCAGGCCGAGCACGTGCACCCCCGGCGCGATCACGTCGACGTGGCGGGCCGTGGTGCCGCGCTGGGCGAAGCTGGGGACGAGTCGTCGCCCACCGAGTCGGAGTTGTGCGGGTCGTCGGCGCCCACGGCGATCACCAGCGGGTCGATCGCGGGCATCGCCAGCTGGCTGCGCGTCGTGCCGTCGTTGCCGCTGGCGACGACGACGACGATGCCGGCGCGCCAGGCTCGCTCCACCGCGTAGGCCAGCGGGTCGACGGACGGCGACTGCGTCGAGTCCGTCCCGTAGCTGAGGTTGAGCACCCGGATGTTCAGGCCCGGGTCGTGCGCGTGCTGGGTCACCCAGTCGATCGCGGCGATGACCTGGCTGACGTCGCTCCCGCCGTCCGCGGCGGCGACCTTGAGGGACACCAGGCGGGCGTCGGGGGCGACCCCGGTGTAGATGTGCGAGTCGGGCTTGGCATAGGCGCTGCCGGTCGCGACGGCGTCCCGCCCGGCGATGATCGAGCCCATGTGGGTGCCGTGGCCGAAGGTGTCCAGGTGGACGAGACCGGGGTCCTGGGACTCGAACGACAGGTCCGGCCCCTGGACGACGTTGCCGCTGGTCAGGCCCTTCACGGGAGCGACGCCGCTGTCGATCAGCGCGACGTCCACGCCCTTGCCGGTGAAGCCCTTGGTCCAGGCGTCCTTCGCGTGGGTGACCTGGGCGACGTTGTAGAGCGAGCCCTCGTCGGCGCCCACGTCGTACCCGAGGGTGCTGTCGACTGCCTGCAGCCGGCCGCGGCGATCCACGCTGACGTTGCGCACGCCGCCCGCACGACTCAGCGCATCGACGGCCGCGGCGGGCAGCTCCGCCACCACCCCGTCGACGACGTCCAGGCGGGTCACCACCCGCCCGCCGAGCCTCTGGACGGCGACAGCGACCGCGTTCCCGGCGCCCGGTTCGCCCGTCGCGACGACGCGCACCGGTCGGCGACGCCTGTGCGCGCGCCGACGGGGCGGCCGCCGGCGACGGTGCCGCCCAGGCCGTGCCGCCGGCGGCGGCCGCGAGCAGCGCCGCCAGCGACGCCGTTCCGATCGCCCGGCGCATCCCTGCACTCATCCGGTCCTCCATGGTCGGTGGGTCCTATCCCAGGAGACCGCCGAGGCCGCTCCTGACGCGAGCGGCCGTTCCGGTGACGCTCCGAAATCAAGGTCCCCCGACCGGAGCAACGGACGCTCGGACCCTCAGTTCCGCCCTCGCGGACGCCGAGGAACCGGACGTGGCCGGGACGGAGAACGGCGGCCCCGCCGTACCCCGGCGGGAGCCGAGTGCGGTCGTCGTGCCCGCGCTCACCGCGGTCTGGGTGGCGGTGACGGGCGGCTGCCTGCTGCTCGCCCCCACGGCGTCCGCACGCCCCGTGTCACCCGCCCAGGCCTTGCTGGCCGTGGGGCTCTTCGCCGCCACACAGGCCCTGGTCATCAACATCCAGCTGCGACGCGAGGCGACGGCCGTCTACGTCAGCGAGATCCCGATGTTCCTCGCGCTGATGACGATGGGGCCCGTCGCCCTCGTGCTCTGCCGGGTGGCCGGGGCACTGTTCGGGCTCGGAGTGCTGCGCCGCCAGTACCAGCAGCCGCACAAGCTGATCTTCAACGCCACCCTGGCCGCGGCGGAGGCCGGCGTGGCGGCCGCCGTGTTCGGCGTCCTCGCCCAGGGGGTCAGCGGCGGTCACCCCGAGTTGCGGTGGGGTGCCGGGGTCCTCGCCGCCGCCGCGGCCGCCGCCTTCACCGCGGTGGGGGTCGGCGTGGTCATCGGGCTCGTCGAGGGAGCAGTGCGCCCCGCCGTGCTCGCCCGGGGAGCCGGCGAGGCCGGCGTCCAGGCACTCCCCGTCGCGGCCTTCGGGGTGACGGCCTGGGCGGCGTGGCAACGCGACCCCTGGGCGGCGGTGCCCATCGCGGTCGTCACGGTGATCCTGCTGCTGGGGTACAGCGCGTACGCCCGGCTGCGCGAGCGGCACCTCGCCCTCGAGCGGCTGTACCGCTTCAGCCAGGTCATGTCGCACGCACCGGGCGTGGACGACGTGCTGGCCCGGGTGCTGCAGCAGGCCCGGGAGATCCTGCACGCCGAGCGCGCCCGGGTGGCCTTCATCGGCTCCTCGCTCGGCGACGGCGACGGCGTCGAGGTCTGCCTCGACGGGCGAGGGTCGCCGGTCCGGAACGACCCGGACTCGATGGTCACCCCCGGCTGGGCGGCCGCGGCCGTGCACGGCGACGGGGAGACGCTGCTGGTGCGCCGCGGGACCCGGGACCCGCTGCAGCGAGGCTGGCTCGACGACCACGGCCTGCGCGACAGCATCATGGTCCCGCTGCTCGGCGAGGGCGGCCCGGTCGCGGTGCTGGCCGTGGACGACCGCCTCGGCGACCACCGCGGCTTCGAGGCCGAGGACGTGCAGGTGCTGCAGACGGTGGCCAACCAGGCCGCGGTCGCCCTGCGCAACGGCGAGCTGCTCGACCGGCTGCGGCACGAGTCGCTGCACGACCCCCTGACCGGGCTGCCCAACCGGGCGGCGCTCCAGCGCGAGCTCGAGGGACGGCTGGCGGCGCCGTCCCCGCGGTTCGCGGTCGGCATCCTCGACCTCGACTCCTTCAAGGACGTCAACGACACCCTCGGCCACGCCCAGGGTGACGAGCTGCTGCGTGAGGTCGCCGTCCGGACGCAGTCGGCGCTCGACGGCTACGCGCTCGTGTGCCGGCTGGGCGGCGACGAGTTCGCTCTGGTCGCCGACGGCTGCGCCGACGCGGCGGCGGCCGAGCACCTCGCCCGGCGCCTGCACCAGGCACTCGACGCGCCCGTGCTGCTGAGCGGCATCGAGGTGGATGTCTCCGGTTCGCTCGGGATGGCCCTCGCTCCCGAGCACGGGAGCACGGCGGGAGCCCTGCTCAAGCGCGCCGACCAGGCGATGTACGAGGCCAAGCAGACGGGGCGACCGGTCCGCGTGTTCGACACCACGCTCGACACCGCCAGCCCCTCGCGCCTCGCGCTGGTCGCCGAGCTCCGGCAGGCGATCACCGCGGGCGACGTCAAGGTCCACGTGCAGCCGAAGGTCCGCGCCTCGGACGGGCTCGTCACCGGCACCGAGGCGCTCGTGCGCTGGACCTCGCCCGTACGGGGCGCCGTCGCCGCGGGGGACTTCGTGCCCCTCGCGGAGCGCAGCGGACTGATCCACCCGCTCACCCAAGGGGTGCTGGACGACGCCCTGGGCGCCTGCGCCGCCTGGCAGCAGCACCTGCCCGGCGTCGGGATCTCGGTGAACGTGTCGGTCAAGTCGCTCGGCGACGACAGCCTCGTGCGCCTCGTGGAGCGACTGCTGCGCCGGCACGCCCTGGCGTCCGGCCTGCTCACGCTGGAGATCACCGAGAGCCACATCATGGCCGACCCGGCCAGCACGCTCGGCGTCCTGCACCAGTTGCGGGACGCGGGCGTGCGCCTGTCGGTGGACGACTTCGGGACGGGCTACTCCTCGCTGTCCTACCTGCGCCGGCTGCCCGTCACCGAGGTCAAGGTCGACCGCTCGTTCGTGCACCGGATGGTGCACGAACCGGACGACGCCGCGATCGTCCGCTCGATCGTCGAGCTGGCCCGGACCCTGGGGCTGCACGTGGTCGCCGAGGGGGTCGAGGACGACGACACCTGGCAGGCGCTCACCGAGCTCGGCGTCGACGAGATCCAGGGCTGGGTGGTCGCGCGGGCGATGCCCACCGCCGAGCTCGCGCCGTGGGTCGCCGCCCACCGCCGGCCCGCCGCGGCTGCGGCGGTCTGAGGCAGGAGGAGGTCTCGACCGGTCGTCGACCTAGCCGGCCTCGTCCGGGCCCACGCCGAGGCCCACCCGGCGGGCCCGGATGATGGCCTCCGCCCGGTCCGCCACCTGCAGCTTCGCGAAGATGTTCGACACGTGGTTGCGCACGGTCTTGTGGCTGAGGAACAGCCGGGCGGCGATCGCCGGGTTGCTCAGGCCCTGGGCGACCAGCGTGAGCACCTCCCGCTCACGGGCCGTCAGCGCGGGGAAGGCGTCCGGCGTGGCCGAGGGCGGCGGCGCGGCGAAGTACGCGGCGATCCGGGCGGCGAGCGCAGCGCCGAAGATCGCCTCCCCGCGGGCCACGGCGCGGACGGCATGCAGGATCTCCTCCTCGTCCGCGCCCTTGAGCAGGTAGCCCCGGGCTCCCGCCCGCATCGCCGCGAACACCGACTCGTCGTCCTCGTACATGGTCAGGACGAGGACGCCGACGCGCGGGCTGGTCCGGACGATCCGGCGGGTGGCCTCGATGCCGTTCAGGTCGGGCATCCGCAGATCCATGATCACGACGTCGGGGTCGGTGGACGCCGCCAGCGTCGACGGCCTCGCCGCCGGTCGTGGCCGTGCCCACCACCTCGATGCCCTCCCGGTCGCCGAGCAGCAGCCGCAGCCCGTCGCGGTACACCGGGTGGTCGTCGGCGATCAGCAGGCGGACGGATCGCTCATGCCCGCGCCTCCTCGCTCGTCCCGGCGCCCTCGCGCACGCCCGGCTCGGTGCCGGCGGGCAGCACGGTGCCGGCGGCGCACGGGCCAGCCGTGCCGGCGCGGCAGCACGGTGCGAGTGGGCAGCACGGCGCGGACCAGGGTGCCGCCGCCAGGGCGGGGCAGGACCTGGCACGAGCCGCCCAGCTCGCCGGCGCGCTCCTCCATCGACAGCAGGCCGACACCCATCGGGCTGTCGGCGTCGACACCGCGCCCGTCGTCGGCGATCTCGACGACGAGGTCGCCGTCCAGGCGCTGCACGCGCACCGCGCACCAGGTGGCGTGCGCATGCCGGGTGACGTTCGTCAGCGCCTCCGAGACGATCCGGTAGGCGGCGACCTCGACGGCGGCGGGCAGCCCGGCGTCGAGGCCGCCGGGGTCGGCCCTCCCAGGTCTGCTGTCTCCAGATCGACGTCGACGTCGACCCGCAGCCCGTCCGCGCCCTCGGCGCAGCGCTCCCGCCGGAACCGCTGCGCCTGCTGCTCCAGCGCGCCCGCCAGCCCGAACTCGTCCAGCGCCGGCGGCCGCAGGTCGTGCACCAGCCGCCGGACGTCGGCCATCGCGCCGGCGACGTCCGCCTTGGCCCCCACCACGACCTCCTCGGCGCGGGCGGGGTCCGTGCGCAGCAGGCGGCGCACGGTGTCGAGCTTCAGGGTCAGGCCGCCCAGCACGGGGCCCAGCCCGTCGTGGAGGTCGCGGCGCATCCGGCGGCGTTCCTCCTCGCGGGCGGCCACCAGCCGCTCCCGGCCGCGCTGCAGGTCCTCGGTGCGACCCACGGCGTGGGCGGCCACGCCGGCCTGGCGGACGAGGTCCGCGAGCAGCCGGCGGTCCGCGGCGCGCGGCGGGTCGCCCGGAGCCGGCGCGACCCGCAGCGTGCCCACAGGAGCGCCCCGGTAGGACAGCGGGAAGTCGGTGCCGGGCGCGGGCTCGCCGTACTCGACGACGGAGGCGAGGCCACCGGGCTGGGTGACCTCCATCCGGACGTACGGGGAGCGGAACGCGCGGGCGATCGTCCCCACCACCTCCCCCATCAGGTCGTCGGCCTGCTCGAGCCGCTCCGCGAGCGACGAGACCATGCCGTAGGGGTCGCTGCGCTGGCCCCGCAGCAGCCGGTCGATGGCCCGCTGCAGCCGGGAGCGGACCGGCGCGACCGCGACTGCGATCACGGCAGCGGCCACGGCCCCGCCGGCGCGGCCCGGGACGACCGACGAGAGCCCGGCGACGATCGCGACGTAGACCAGCACCGCGCCGCCGGTGAGCACGGCGTAGAGGACCGTCCGGTTGAGGACGAGGTCGATGTCGTAGAGGCGGTACCGCACGATCGCCAGGGTGACCGCCCCCGAGAGCGCGAGCGCGGACGCCGCCAGGAGAACGGTCCCCGCGACGCCCGGCACGCTCGCCGTTTGACGCCACGACGTAGACCGCGCCGGCAGGCAGGAACCACCGCAGCTGGGCACGGACCTCCGGGCCGGCCTTCCGGTAGCGCCAGACCGCGACCGCCACGGTGAACAGCAGCAGCGGCAGGATCAGCCCGAGCACGCCGAGCAGCCGCTCCCCCGTCTCCGCCGTCACGGGCAGGGACCAGCCGGCGGACGCCGCCAGCAGCTGCGGCGGGATCGCCGATGGAGTAGGCGGCGTCCATGGCGGCGAGCGGGACGCCGGCGCCGATCAGCGCTACCCCGAGCATGACGGCCCCGAAGGCGGCGAGCTGGGCTCGCCACCCCCGCCAGCCCGGCGACGGCGGGCGGCCGTCCGGGAACAGCAGGAGAAGCCAGGGGATGAGGAACGCGTCGAGCACGCCGGCGAGACGCCCCAGCGAACAGGACTGGCCCGGGCAGCGGTCCGTCGCGTGCGACGACCGTGGCCCAGGTGGCGTACTCGCCGCTGAACGCGTCGAGGGCGAAGCACACGGCGCCGGCCAGCAGCAGCCAGGCGATGGGCTGGCGCGGCCGCCGGAGCGCGAGCAGCACGGCCGGCACCGACAGCGCCACCGCGCTGGGGGCCGTCACCCACCAGCCGTTGAGGTAGGCGCCGGAGATCCCGTTGGCCGCGGAGAGCGCGACGGCGCCGACCGTCAGGAGCAGGGTGGCGGCGAACAGCGTCCACGCCGCCCACGGCGCCCACGCTCCGGACCTCGACGTGCTCATGCCGTCATGGTGCCGGTCCCCCGGGCGGCCTGTCGTGGGACAGGTGTCCCGACTTGGCCCGGACGGGCGACCGGGAACGGTCCGGACGCAGGTGGGACCGCGGGCCGATGTGGCGGGCCGGGGCGGACAGCGAGGGTCGGTGCAGACGCCGGACCGCGGCGCTCCCACTCGCCGGAAAGCCCTCTTCAAGGAGTCGACATGCAGCTCGCCACCACCACCGTGAACCGCACCGTCGGGCGCGCCGTCCCGAACGAGGCCGGGCCCGCCGACTCGTCGCCGCGCTGGGCACGGCCCGCCGTCGTCGCGGCGACGGTCACGACAGCCGCGGCCTTCGCCGTCGGCGTCCTCGAGGCCCGGCTGCCCGTCGGGCCGGGCGGCAGCACCTTCCACCACATCTATCCGTTCGCCGTCGGTGCGGTCGGCCTGTTCGCGGCGTTCGTCGCGGCGCGGACCGCCCGGCGGCACGGCGATCGGGGCTGGCTGCGCCTGCTCGCGGTGGGCGGCGTCGGCTACACGCTCAACGCCCTGGTCATCGCCCTGCTCATGTACGCCGTGACGCCGCAGGGGTCGTTCCTGCCGGTGGCGGCGCTCGGCTGGGTCGAGGGGTGGCTGTGGATGCCCTTCGACGTGATCATGACGGCGGGGCTCCTGCTGCTGCTGCCCGGCGTCCGGCTCGCCCGGGCGACCCGGGCCGCGGCCGGGGTGGTGGCCGCCCTCACCGGGATCGGGATGGTGCTCAACGCGGTCGCGCAGCCGGTGATGGAGAACACCGACCACGTCGCCAACCCGCTCGCGATCCACGCGCTCGCACCGCTCGGGGCCTTCGGCGACCTCGGCTGCCTGCTGGCGATGCTCGTGGGGGTCCTCGCCGCGATCGTGCGGCACACCGGCCTGGTGATCCGTCGCGACGCGCCGGACGTCGGGTCGGGCGACGCGGGCTGCCGCTCACGGTGCTGACCGTGGTGTCGTTCCTGGTCACTGGCGCACTGACGACGGACGACGCGCCGCTGGCCGCCAACCTCGTCAGCGGCGCGGCGCTCGTGCTCGGCCTCGGCGCGGTGATCGTCGTCGGGAGCCGCCTCGTCCGGGACTGACCGGAGCCGGAAGCTGTGGAGAAGGTGGACATTGCCGCGGGTCCTCGTCACCGCCCTCTGGGAACCGAAGCCGGGCCCGGGGATCCACCTGGATCCCCGGGCCCAGCGGGTTCATCTACCGGTCGTCGGGATCGGGCAGTGCCCGGAGCACGCCGAGAAGGCCGTGCGACTCATCCTTCGGACCCGCGCTGAACCACACGTCATCCGTGCCCGCGGAGGTGCCGTTCCCCGGCAGGAGCGCCCACAGGCCGTCGATGCGGATCGGCCGGCCGCGACCGTTGCGGAGCGTGCCCCGCAGGTGGCCGCTCCGCGGCGAGAACGCGTAGATCCTGCCGTCCCCGAAGTTGCCGACGAGGACGTCGCCCGAGAAGGCGCCGAAGTGCGCCGGCGCGATCGCCAGCCCCCACGGGGAGTTCAGCACTCCACGGCGCGCGAAGCGGTCGAGAAGACGGCCGCCCGTGCTGTACACGTCGACGAAGCCGTGCCCCGCACCCTTGACGTCGTCCCCGGTCTTCGGGTCGACCAAGGCGTAGGTGACGAACACGCGCGACCCGAGCACCGCGACGTTGAAGGGGCCGTACCCGTGGGGGATCCGGCGGTCCTTGAACGCCCCGTGCGGCAACTTCACGCGCTGGAACGCGCCGTCGAAGGCCACGATCCGGCGGTGCACGAAGTCGGTCACGAGGATCTCGGGACCGTGATGGCGGCGCTGGACCAGCGCCAGGCCCTTGAGGTCCCCGCCGGGCACCGACGCGACGTGCACGGCGGACATCGGCGGTACCAACTGCCGGTTCCAGGCCGAGATGCCACCGTCCTCACCGGCGAAGACGAACAGCGGCCGGCTGCCCGTCCGGCAGCACGAAGGACGTCGTCGGGTTGAACGCCTGGCCGGTCGGCGCGCCACCGGGGATCTTCACGACGAGCGGCACGATGGCGGGCTTCTGCCCCTGTACCGCACGCCGTGTACAGGGTCGAGACGTCGGTGCCGTTGTCGGACACCCAGACAGGCGTCGTCGGTCCCTGGCGACAGGCCCCACGCGTTGACGAGGTTGGGGTCGGTGATCGCGGCGATGCCCGGGGTGTCGGCGACGAGGTTCACCTGCGTGAACCGGTTGTCGTCCCCGTCGTGATGGCCGTGCCCGGCTCCTGCCGCCGTGCTGGCGGACGCCGGCCTGGTCTTGCTGGTCGTCGCTGATGTCGTCGCTGATGTCGTCGCTGACGCCGTCGAGGGCGACACCACCGCCAGAACGAGACCGGCGGACGCCGCCGCGACCGGAAGCTGCCACCGTGCCGTGGAGATGCGGACCATGGGATGCTCCTTCCCCCCGCATCGCCCGGCCCGCTCCGATGCCGGCCGGGTCTGCCCGCCTCACGCGTGCGCACCGCTACAGGTTCAGCTCCGGGCGCCTGAGGTGCTGGACCGGCCGGCAGGATCCCCGGCCCGCGAACGTACGCTCGGTCGCATGGCGAGCGCAGCGGTCGCGCCGGGGCCGCAGGCAGGCCTGTCCCGTGGGCTGGACCGGACCTTCAGGATCGGCCTGCTGCTCAAGGCGGCGGACGGCGTGCTGGAGATCATCGGCGGCGCACTCCTGCTGATCGTGAGCCCGAGCACGATCGACCGGATCGCCCGGTCGCTCACGTCGCACGAGCTGAGCGAGGACCCGCACGACCGGCTCGCTCACTATCTCCTGACCACGACAGGGCACCTGAGCAGCGGCGCCACCGTGTTCGCCGCGGTCTACCTGCTGAGCCACGGCGTGTCCAAGCTGGTCCTTGTCGCCCTCGTGCTGCGAGACAAGCTGTGGGCCTACCCCTGGCTGATCGCCCTGCTCGGCGCCTTCATCGCCTACCAGCTCTACGTGCTGGTCTTCGTCAAGTTCTCCTGGGGCCTGACCGCGCTGACCGTCTTCGACGCCTGCCTGGTGTGGCTGACGTGGCGCGAGTACCAGGCGAAGCGGGCCGCCCGCCGTCCCCCGGTGGGGTCTGCAGCGCACACCGCATCGGCGACCTAGCCGTCCGCGCGGCTCCGCACCTGCCGCCGGGAGCGGAGCCGTGCCAGCCCGTGCCAGCGCGCTGTGCGGGCCGTGCCAGCGCGCCCCGGCAGAGTCGTCCCGACGACAACGGGAGGACCCTTCCTTGGACACCACCTACGCGATCGAGGCCACCGGCCTCACCAAGCGATTCGGCGACACCCGTCGCCCTCGACGGCGTCGACCTCGCCGCGCGCGAGGGCACCGTGCTCGGCGTGCTCGGCCCGAACGGCGCGGGCAAGACGACCGCCGTCCGCATCCTCGCCACACTGCTGCGCCCGGACGCCGGCACCGCCCGGGTCGCCGGGCTCGACGTGCAGCGCGACGCCGGCGCCGTCCGGGCCCTGGTCGGCCTGACCGGCCAGTACGCGAGCGTCGACGAGGACCTGACCGGCACCCAGAACCTCGTGATGATCGGCCAGCTGCTCGACCTGCCGACCCGGCAGGCCCGGGCCCGCGCCGCGGAGCTGCTCGCCTGGTTCGACCTGACGGACGCCGCGGGCCGGGTCGCCAAGACCTACAGCGGCGGCATGCGGCGGCGGCTCGACCTCGCCGCGAGCCTCGTCGGCCGGCCGGCCGTGATCTTCCTCGACGAGCCGACCACCGGCCTCGACCCCGCCAAGCGCGAGGAGATGTGGGACGTCGTGCGGCGGGTCGTCGCCGACGGCTCGACGGTGCTGCTGACGACGCAGTACCTGGAGGAGGCCGACGCCCTCGCCGACGAGATCACCGTCATCGACCACGGCCACGTCATCGCCCACGACACCCCCGACGGGCTCAAGCGCGTCGTCGGCGGCCAGCGGCTGCGGGTGCGGCCGGCCGACCCGGCCCGGGCGGGCGACGTCCGAGCGATCCTCGCCGAACTCACCGGCGTCCGCTCCGGCGGAGTCCACCCGGCACGAGCTCACGGCCCGGGTGGACGACGACTCGCTGCTGCCCGAGCTCGTGCGGCGGGTGAGCGGCGCCGGCATCGCCGTCCACGAGCTCTCGCTGTACCTGCCCACGCTCGACGAGGTCTTCCTGACCCTGACCGGACGCCGGCCCGCGAGCGACGAGGAGGTGGCCGCATGACCACGCAGCTCGACACCCCGCTCGACCAGTGCACCGGCGCGACACGCGCCACGGCGTGGCCCCCGATCGGGCCGTCGCCGCGACGCTGGCTGCGGCACGCGCTCGTGATCGCCCGGCGCAGCCTGATCAAGACTCCGCCGCACGCCCGAGGCGCTCATCGACGTCACGCTGCAGCCGGTGATCTTCCTGGCGCTCTTCACGTACATCTTCGGCGGCGCGGTCGCCGGCGGCTCCCAGCAGGCCTACCTGCAGTTCCTGCTGCCCGGGCTGCTCGGCCAGACGATCGCGATGGCGAGCGTCTCGCTGGGGCAGAACCTCAACGTCGACATCGAGAAGGGCGTCTTCGACCGGTTCCGCTCGCTGCCGATCGCCCGCTCGGCACCCCTGGTCGGGGCCGTGCTGGCGGACGTGGTGCGCTACCTGATCCTGTTCGCCGTCATGATGACGACGGGCCTGCTGATGGGGTTCGAGCTCACCAACGGCGTCGTCCCGGCGCTCGCGGCGCTCGCGCTCTGCATGGGCTTCGCGCTCTGCTTCGGCTGGGTCTCGGTGTTCGTCGGGATGATCGCCCGCACCTCGGGTGCCGTGCAGGGGATCATGTTCCTGATCGTGCTGCCGCTGTCGTTCGGCAGCAACACCTTCGTCCCGACCGCGACCCTGCCGGGCTGGCTGCAGACGTTCGTGAACCTCAACCCGATCAGCCACCTCGTGGGCGCGGTCCGGGGCCTGATGATCGGCGGGCCGGTGGCCGACCGACCTGGCCTGGACGCTGCGTCTGGATGGCCGGCCTGCTCGCCGTCTTCTGCCCGCTGGCGCTGCGCGCCTACCGCCGCCGGGCCTGACCCGCGGCCGTCGGGGTCGAGCCGGGACGATCGCGCCGGCGCGGTCCATCGCCCGGCCCCGGCGGTAGGCGTCGGCCCAGACCGCGTCGCCCGCCCGGGCGCGGCCCTCGTCGATCACCCGGCGCACGAAGGGGCTCCCGGCGTCGTCCGCGCCGCGCAGGCGCGCGGCGGCGCCGAGCAGCTCGGCGGCGGCTACCGGCCGTCCTTCGTGCAGGGCGACCGCGGCGACCGCGACGCCCACGGTCGCGAGGATCGGCAGGTCGTTCGTCGCGCACCGCCGTGCTGGTAGGCCACCCGGACGTGCCGGCCGGCCGCCTCGCCGTCCCCCGTGGAGAGGTCGAGGGCGGCGAGCGCGGCGTACCCGACGGCGGTGGCGTGCGCCTGGAAGGGGCTCGGGGAATCGGTCGCCGTCAGGGCCGCGAGCAGCCGGCGGCGCGCCTCGCGGATCGCGTCGCCGTCCTCCTCCGTCAGGGCGATGGCCGCGTCCGTCGCCTCCACCAGGACGTCGCGCATCGCCTCGAGCTCGCCCGGGGAGCGGCTGCGGCGCATCGCCTCGACGTGGGCGCGGGCACCCGCGGGATCACCGGCGCGCAGCCGGAGGTCGGCCAGCCGCATGTGCGCCATGAGGTCGTCAGACGTCGTCCCCAGTGCCTGCAGGCGACGCTGGCGCCTCCTCGAAGTCGGCGGCGGCGCCCTCGAGGTCGCCGTCCAGCACCCGCACCTGGCCCCGGACGCCGAGCACCGCCGCCAGACCCCAGCTGTCACCGAGGTCCGTCCACTCCCGGACGCCGGCATCGACGTCGGCCCGCATCCGGTCGAGGTCGCCCTCGTTCTCGGCGAAGGCCATCCGCACGCTCCGGGCGGCGGCCCGCACCCAGGGGTCGGGATCGCCCGCCAGCCGTTCCTCGATATCGCGCAGCGCCTCGTCGCGGCGCTCGGCGAAGAAGAGCAGCAGCGGGCGCAGCATCCGGGCGGGCGGGTAGGAGCTGTC
Organism: uncultured Actinomycetota bacterium; assembly: GCA_963786765.1. Taxonomy (GTDB): domain Bacteria; phylum Actinomycetota; class Actinomycetes; order Actinomycetales; family Kineosporiaceae; genus DATKNA01. Next base: position 305,058 of record CAWBAJ010000015.1, read on the forward strand.
GTTGCCGACGAGCGCGTCCGCGGCGCTCCCGAACGCCTGCATGCCGTAGTCGCCGCCGCTGCTCGCCGGTGGGGCGCCGTCGGCACCGGCCTCGGACCGCGGCACGGCGACCGACACCGCGGCCCGGACCGCGCGGACGACCGGGGCCGCGGGCTCGTCGATCGCACCGGGCAGCTGCAGCACCGTCGCCGTCCAGCCGCAGAGCGTCGTCCGCCTGCTCGCGCAGCATCCAGTACCAGCCCAGGTGCTGCACCAGCTCCAGGGCCGTGCGGGCGTCACCGCGGTCGACGAGGTGCGCCAGTGCGGCCGCGACGTTGTCGCGCTCCGCGTCGAACACGCGCAGCGCTGCCGCCTGCCCGGGGCCGCGCAGCAGGGCGTCGTTGCGCGTCGCCAGGCGCAGGGCGTGAGCGGGCCGCCGCGTCGTGGGCGGCCTCGCCGAGCCCGTGCGTGGCCAGCCGCTCGGCGCCGTATTCGCGCAGCGTCTCGAGCATCCGCAGCCGGCTGCCGTCCGGCCCGTGGTCGGCGACGAGCAGGGACTTGTCGACCAGTCCCTGCAGCACGTCGGTGACCTCGGCTCCGGCGGCGTCCGGCTGGTCGCGCCAGGTCGGGCAGACCGCGGCGACGGCCGCCGCCGTCGCACCGCCCGGGAAGACGCAGAAGTGGTCGGCGACCTCGCGCTCGACGTCGGTCAGCAGATCCCAGCTCCACTCGACGACGGCGCGCAGCGTGCGGTGCCGGGGCACCGCGGTCCGGCGGCCGCCGGTGAGCAGGCGGAACCGGTCGTCGAGCCGGGCCGCGACCTCGGACGGCGACAGCAGCCGCAGCCGGGCCGCCGCCAGCTCGAGGGCGAGCGGCAGCCCGTCGAGCCGCCGCACGATCGCCGCGAGCGGCGCCAGGGCGTCCCCGCGGGCCGGGACGTCGGCGCCGGCGGCCGCGGCCCGGTCGAGCAGCAGGCGCACGGCGGGGCTCGCCAGCACCTCGCTCTCGCCCGCGCCGTCGGCCGGGACGGCGAGCGGGCTGAGCGGGTGCACCATCTCGCCCTCGACGCCGAGGGGCTCGCGGCTCGTCGCCAGCAGGCGAACTCCCGGTGCCCGGGCCAGGACGTCGGCCGCGAGGTCGGCGGCCGCGGCGACGAGGTGCTCGCAGTTGTCGAGTACGACGAGGCAGGTCGCGCCGGCGAGCGTCTCGAGCACGCGTTCACGGGCGTGCGGCCGCCGCCGCGCCTCGACGCCGGACTCGAGCCCGATGTCCCGGGAGATCGTCTCGCCGGCCACCTCGCGCACGCCCAGCCCGTCGAGAACCGCGGCTGCCAGGTCCGCCGGGTCCGTCACGGGCGCGAGCTCGACGAACCAGACGCCGTCCGGCGCGGGTGGCGACCCGGCGGCGCCGTCCAGCACCCGGACCGCGGTCTCGGTCGCGAGCCGGGTCTTGCCCGAGCCGCCCGCGCCGGTGAGCGTGACGAGCCGGTCCCGGGCGAGGTGGCGGGTCAGGGCGAGCAGGTCGTCGTCGCGGCCCACGAAGCTGGTGACGGGACGGCGCAGCGTCGTCGGCGGGGCGGCGGGAGCGCCGTCCTGCCGGAGCGCCTCGAGGTGGAGGGCGCGCAAGGCGCGCGAGGGGTCCGTGCCGAGGGTGTCGGCGAGCGTTCCGCGCACGGCCTCGTACGCGAGGAGCGCCTGGGTGGGACGGCCGGCGTCGAGCAGGGCCCGCAGACGCAGGGCGGCGACGTCCTCACGCAGCGGCAGCGCCGCCGCCAGCTCGTCGAGCTCGCGGACGAGGTCGGCGAGCGCGGCCTCGCCGGGGGCGCTGCGCAGGTCGGCACCGATGCGGTCCACGAGCACGCCGAGGTGGCGTTCGCGCAGGGCGACGCGCTCCGCCTCGACGTCGGCGCCCTCCCCCGCGTCGGCGAGCGGGTCGCCTCGCCAGAGGGCGAGGGCCCCGCGGAGCGTGGCGGCGGCACCGGCCGGGTCCCCACCGGCCAGGAGGTGCCGACCCTGTGCGGCGAGGTCGTCGAAGCGGACGGCGTCCACGGCGTCGGGCGCGACGGCGAGCCGGTACCCTGCAGGAGCCTGTTCGACGGCGGCCGCGCCGCCCAGGGCGCGCCGCAGCCGGCTGACGAGGGATTGCAGGGCGTTCGCCGGGTCGGCCGGGGCCTCGTCCGGCCACACGGCGTCCGCGAGCACGTCGACGGGGACGGGCCGCCCGGGCGCCATCGCGAGCCGCGCGAGCAGGGCGACGAGGCGCCGGCCGCGGATCTCGACGTCCTGGTCCCCCACGGTGACGCGCAGGGGCCCGAGGTAGTCGATCCGCACGATCGCCATTGTGTCGTGCAGTGCGTTGCCGCCTCAGGTCGCTCTCAGCGCCGCGCCCGCACGGCGTGGGCCACTGCCCTGATCGTGAAGGGGGGCTCCGGCAGCAGCTCGCGGCACCGCTCCCGGAGCCGGTCGCGTTCGGCCGGCGGCAGCGACGACACGTGCGCTCCCGCCGGGCCGACGCCGAAGGTGTACGGCTCCCACCAGTCGTCGAACGTCAGGTACCGGACCTCGACGGCCAGCTCGCCGGTGTCGGCGTCCGGCAGGCCCGCAGCCGCGAACAGCCGCGCCAGGTGGCCCGGGCGTGCCCCCGCCAGGCCGGTCTCGTCCCGGACGGCGGGGGTGACGTCGCGGGCGGCCGCCCAGAACGGGTCGAGCGGGCTGCGACCGCCGGCTTGGTCCCAGACGCAGGCGGCGACGACGGCCGCGGGCCGAGCGACGCGGGCCATCTCGGCGAGGCCGCCGACGGGGTCCGTCATGAAGTGGACGACGAGCTGGGCGAGCACGGCGTCGAAGGTGCCGTCCTCGAACGGCAGCTCCTCCGCGGGCGCCTCGCGGACGTCGACGTCCGGGAACCGGGCGGCCGCGGCCGCGGCGAAGGAGGGCGACGGATCGACGGCGGCGACCCGGGCGTCACCGAGACGACGGACGAGGACGGCCGTGAGGGCGCCCGGACCGCAGCCGACGTCCAGCGCTGTCGCCGGCGCGGCGACGCCCGCGAAGTCGGCGAACCGGGCCGCGAGCTGCTCGGAGTAGCGACCCATGAAGCGGCCGTAGGCGTCGGCGGTGACGTCGAACATGGTGATCACGGTAGTGAAGGCCCGTGCAGAGCGAGCAGTTCGTAGATCTCGAGGCGGTCCTCGGCGGTCAACGTCATGAGGTCACCGAGGCCGGGCCGGGGACGACGCGCACCTGCTCCGCCGGCACGTCCTCGTCGCAGCTGTCGCACCTGAAGGTCTCGCGCACCGGAGCGCCGCAGACGCGGTGCTGCAGAACCCGGGGCGGGCCGGCAGGGTGCGGGTAGTACGCATCCCCCCACTGGAGCAGGGCCCCGAGCACGGAGCGCAGCGCGATCCCCTTCTCCGTGGCGCGGTACTCGAAGCGCGGCGGCCGCTCCTGGTAGGTGTGCCGCTCGAGGACCCCCTCCTCGACGAGGTGGTCGAGCCGTCGCGCGAGCACGGTGCGGGTGATGCCCAGGCTCTCCACGAGGTCGTCGAAGCGGCCACGACCCAGCAGGACGTCGCGCAGTATCAGCAGCGTCCACCGCTCCCCCACGATCTCCAGAGAGCGTGCGATCGAGCAGACCTGGCCCGGATAGTCGTTGTGCAGCACTCCTCCAGACTAGAGGGTCGCGTCACGCGACTCAATGTGGAAGAGTGCGTCGCATGACGCGACCCGCAATCCCCCGGCGTGCCTGGCAGGTGCTCGCGGTGACGGCGGTCGCCGTCTTCATGAGCTTCCTCGACGTGACGATCGTCAACATCTCCTTCCCGGACCTCCGGCGGGACTTCGCGGAGACCCCACTGGCCTCGCTCTCATGGGTGCTCAACGCGTACACGATCGTCTTCGCGGCGGCGCTCGTCCCGATCGGGCGCTGGGCCGACCGCATCGGACGGCGTCGCACGTTCCTCGTCGGCGTCGTCGTGTTCGTCACGGCGTCCGCGGCCTGCGGTCTCGCACCCACCCCGGAACTCCTGGTCGCCGCCCGCGTCGTCCAGGCGCTGGGAGCGGCGGCCCTCGTGCCGACGTCGCTGGCCCTGCTCCTGCCGGAGTTCCCGGTCGAACGGCGGGCGACCGCGACCGCGATCTGGGGCGCGACCGGTGCCGTGGCCGCGGCGACCGGGCCCTCGCTCGGCGGCGTGCTCGTCACGGCCGGCGGCTGGCGCTGGGTCTTCTTCGTGAACCTGCCGATCGGGTTGCTCGCCCTGGTCCCCGCGCGCCGCGTGCTGCGTGAGACGGCGCGGAGCGAGGGCCCCCGGCCGGACGTCGTCGGCGCCGGCCTGCTCGCCCTCGGCGTCGGGGCGCTGGCGTTCGCGATCGTCGAAGGCCCTGCCTGGGGATGGACGAGCGCCCGCGTGCTCGGCTCGTTCGCCGGCGCCGTCGCGCTGCTCGTCGCGTTCGGCGTCCGCTCCGCACGGCATCCGGTGCCGGCGGTGGACCTGCGGCTGTTCCGGATCCGGTCGTTCTCCGCCGCGAACGCGGGCAACCTCGTCTTCTCGCTCGGCTTCTATGCGCTGCTGCTGTGCAACGTCCTGTTCCTGACCGGGGTGTGGAGGTGGAGCACGCTGCACGCGGGCCTCGCCTTGACGCCCGGGCCGCTGACCGCCGCCGTCCTCGCCCCTTTCGCCGGCCGGATCTCGGACCGCTACGGACAGCGGATCGTCGCCGCCCCGGGCGGGCTCCTCTTCGCGGCGGGCGCCGCCCTGCTCGCCGTCGGCGCCCCCGCCCACCCCGACTACGTGCGGCACCTCCTGCCGGCGGCGATCCTCACCGGCGCGGGGGTGGGCCTCTCGGTGTCATCGCTGGGTTCGGCGGCAGTCGCCGAGCTGCCCCGGACGATGTTCGCCACGGGCAGCGCCGTGACGACCTGCATCCGGCAGATCGGAGCGGTCCTCGGGATCGCCGCGCTGCTGGTGGTCCTCGGGGACGTGCCGTCGCTTCCGCTGTTCGAGCACGCGTGGTGGGCCATCGCCGCCACGGGGGCGGCGTCCGGGTTGTGCGCGCTCGCGCTCGGGCGGGTCAGAGCCCGGGACGTCGAGAGCCTCGACGCCCGCCCCGCGGTGCCGGCGCTCCCGGCCGCTGCCCCCGTCGAGGTGGTCTGACCCAGTGGTCGCGGCGTCAGAACGGGACGCGGGTGCTCAGCAGGCCGTCGCCGGAGCCCCGCCCGGACAGGATGCGGCAGAACTGGACCGCGTCGAGAACGTACGACGGGCGCGATCCGGCGCCGGCGTCCCCGGCCGTGGCGGAAGCGACTCCGCCGGGCTCGAAGACGTACTCCCGGCCGACCGGTCCGGTCAGGGTCAAGGTGCAGGGCCGGCCGTGACGCCCGGCCCACTCTCGCGCGACGTCGTCGACGATCAGCCCGTCGTGGTCGACGGTCAGGGTCAGCTCCCCGCCGGTAGCCGCGGCGATGTCGCTCCGGTGCATCCACGGGTCACGGGTCAAGATCACCTCCAGGAGGTACGCGAAGGTCCACGGTTCGTACTCGTACGGCGGGTTCACCGGCTGCTCGGCCGATATCCGCCGGCCGCCCACCAGCCCCGGCATCCGCGTGCGGCCCTTCACGGCCGCAGGGGCGAGCCGCTGGAACTCGGCCACGATCCGCTCCGGCGTCCAGCCCTCGTACTTCTCGACCTGGACGGCGGTCAACGCGTCGATGAACTCGCCGCCGCGCCGCTTCGCCGTCCGCATCTGCCGCACCTGCTCGCGCAGCGACGCCGCCATCGCGGTCATGCCGAGCATGTGGGCGGCCAGCGCGCGGACGTCCCAGCCCTCGTTGCACGTCTGCGCCTGCCAGTCCTGGGGGGACAGGCCGCGCAGCTGCTCGATCACCCGCTGGTACTCCACGCTCATCAGCCGCTTCGCCGTCGCCCGGTCGAGGGCCGGGCTGCGCACCGTGCGGACCGGCTGCGTCACCGCCGCGGTCACGGCCGGGCTCCCACCGCGGTGTCGTGCCCGGGCAGCGGCTGGGCGGGCGCGGCCGGAGCGCACCCGTAGCGCTGCTCGTAGACGTCGGCCATCGCGCGGAGCAGCCCGCCGGCGTCGCCCTCGTAGGACGAGCCATGCATGATCGCGAGGCGCTGCGGCTGCAGGTCGGCGAGCCGGCGGTACGTGGCCGGGACCAGCGGGCCGAGCGAGGTCTGGTGGAACACGTCCTCGGCGACGATCGCCGCGTCGATGAGGTCGTCCCCCACGATCGCCGGGCCGTTGCCGAGTTGGGTGAGCAGATCTCCGCAGAACAGGGTGCCGGTCTGCTGCTCGAAGAACACGTGCGACTCCCAGTTGTGCGGGACGTGCGGCGTCGGGATCTCGACGACGCGTCGGGCCAGTTCGGCGCCGCCGAGCTCGATGACCTCACCGTCGGCCAGCGGGCGCGGGGGCCGGGCGGCCTGGTCGGCGATCGTCAGGGTGCAGCCCAGGGTGCCGTGGGCGACCTGGGCGTGCGGGGCGGCGGCGAGGAACTCGTTCATCGCGCCGCACTCGTCGGCCTCGACGTGGGAGAACGCGATCCAGCGCAGGTTCTCGACCGGGAGCACACGGGCGATCGCCTCCGTGACCAGCGGGAACAGCCCCCGCATGCCGGTGTGGTAGAGCAGCGGCTCCTCGGCGTCGACCAGGAACTGGTTGAACGTGAAGCCGGTCGGCCCGACGTCGGGCACGAAGGTCGAGATCCGGTAGATGCGCTCGGCGATCTGATCGACGCTGGTCTGCATGGCCCCTCCTCGTGGGCGCGGGTTACGACGACGCGCGGTCGCGCGCCGGATTGCCGTAGTGGGCCGCGAACATGGCCGCAAGCCCGGGCATCGCGGTGGTGAACTGACCTGACTCGAACGGCTCGCCGGGGGCGTTCGCGAGCTGCTGACTGACGACCCCCGAGACGAGCACGGTCCAATCGCGCAGTGCGACCTCGACGTCGACGTCGGCCCCGATGAGGTCGCGCTGCTTGAGCGCCGCGAGCCGCGCGTAGCTCTGCCGGTAGAGCTCGACGGCCGGCTCGTACGCCGCCTCGCTCGGCCGGTAGCCGGGAACCGGGCGCCAGAACAGCAGCTGGGCGTACGCGAGGTTCTCGACCGACCAGCGGACGAAGTCGTTCCCGGCCCGCAGCATGATCGCGCAGAGGTCGTCCTCGAGCGGAGGCTGCGCCTGCTCGCACGCACGCATGTGGTCGAGCAGCCGGGACCATCCCCGCGCGAACAGCGCGTCGTAAAGCGCGTGCTTGGACGGGAAGTAGACGTACAGGGACGGTGGGCGGATCCCCATCCGCCGGGCGATCTCACCCAGTGACAGCCCGGCCACGCCGTCCTCCGCCATGATCCGCACGGCGTGGTCGAGGACCTCCTCGATCGTCTCGATCCGATGCCGCTGCCGGCGGTCGAGCGGGACGGCGTCGGAGGTCATAACCAGGAGGATGTCCTAATGCCATTAGGACGTCAAGAGTCACCTTCGCTACCCGGGAGCCGCCGCACGTGCGCTCGACGGCCTCCGGCTTGGTCGGCGTCGTGCTGACGCCGCGTCGGCGCCGGGATGGTCTCGGCCCGGCGCGGGTGGAGGGTGTCCCCGACCGGCGCGGGTGTCGGGTCAGGAATCCCGGCGTGCCCCGCCGCCGCTGCCGGTGACTCGTCGAACGCGGTCCGTATCAGCTGCCGGCGCTTGGTGTACCCGGCCCTTCCGGCGGGGTTCCGTAGGGCGGAGGGGGCGAGGCATCTGCCGGCGGGCTCTGGCCAGGTGGTGTCTCGCCAGCCGATGCCGGCGATGCAGTCGACGCAGAGGAGCCCGACGAGCCCGGTTCCGAGCGCTCAGGTGTCTTCGACGCCGCCTTGCGGATCTGCTCGGCGATCTCGGTGAAGGTTGCCGCGAAGGCCGTGCTCACCGAGTTGCCGACGCGCTTCACGTCCGCCTTGACGTCCGGATCCCTCGCCGCGCCACCGAGCACCTCGAAGACGTCCTTGGCCGCTTCGCTCAGGCGTCGGACGGCCTCTTGGACCTCGGCCTTCGCGGCGCCGCCGCGGGAGGACTCGGACGGGGCCGTGGAACCGGTCTCGGCGGCGCCGTCCGGCATCGCCGAGGTGCCTCCGGCCTCTGGTCCCTCCCCGGTCTGCCGCGCCTCCGCCGCTCGCTGCTGCTCGAAGGCCTCCTTGAGCCTTCCCGTGAGCGCGCTGATCTGTTGCCCCGCGTCGCTCCATGCCTGCCGCCCGTCCGTCATGTCTCATGGCTACTCGCTCCGCCGGCTCCGCACCACCCCCGGCGACCGTCATCTGAGCCTGACGGGCCGATGGAGGCGCCCGTGGGTCTTCGATCGCGCGCGCCGACGTGGGGACGCCACCGCCGCCCGCCGCCCGTGCCAGGATCGTCGTCGTGATCGATCACGTGTCGGTGCAGTGCCGCAACGTAGGGGTGTCGGCGGCCTTCTATGACCGCGTCCTCCAGCCGCTCGGGGGGCAGCGGGTCATGGACTTCGGGGAGGTCATCGGGTATGGCGCCCCGCCGAAGCCCGAGTTCTGGATCGGGACGCAGACGACGGGCACCGGCTTCCGGGAGGCCCACCTGGCGTTCGCCGCCGCCGACCGAGAGGCCGTGCGTGAGTTCTTCCGCGTCGCAGTCGAGCTGCGCGCGGAGGTCCTGCACGAGCCGCGCCTGTGGCCCGAGTACCACGACACGTACTACGCAGCCTTCGTGCGCGACCCGGACGGCAACAACGTCGAGGCCGTCTGCCACCGGCCCGAGTAGGCGCGCGATCGCGCTCGTAGCACCAGGATCAGCCACGGCCCAGATTCGCCGCGGGCTCCGTGCCTGAACTCGCCCTGAATCATGCGTCGCCGTCGGCGGCCGCCCGGTGGGCAGCGATGATCTGGAAGGGCAGGAGTCCTCCCTGCCCGTTGCGATGCTTGATCGGCCGGAACCCGGCGCTCTCCATCTGTCGCAAGAGTCCACTGCCCGAGACTTCTGAAGCGCGCTGACGGTGCAAGAGGGTCAGACCGGCATGCAGCCGACGTGCTCGGCCTGCTGGGTCGTCGATGTCGACGACAAGAAGCCGACCGTGTTCCTTGAGCACCCTGTGTATTTCCGTGAGGCATCGACCCCTCGCTACGGCCGACAACACACTGAGCCCGAAAGCCGCCAGCACGACGTCGAACGAACCCTCCGGGTAGGACATCGCCGTCACGTCACCGTTGACGAATTCAATGTTGGGCAGGCCGCGGGCCCGTAGGCGCCCCTGGGAGATCATTCCAGGAGAGATGTCGAGGGCCGAGACCCTTGCGTGCGTGGAACGGGAGGCGATGATTCGACTCAGGAAACCGGTCGCGGCGCACACCTCGAGGATGTCTACATCTGAATCGTGGACCATCCTGGCCAGTTGCTCGTGAGGAGAGCCCTTCAACCTGACGTCCACCGCTTCGAGGTAACGCGCGCCGAGGAAGCACTGCATGCGGTTCAGAAGCATGCGGCAAGCTGCTTGCAGGCCCCCCGCCAAGTCGTCCACCGCGAAGTTCACCTCCACCGTGTGGGTCACAGCCGGCGTCCAGGAATCCGACGGGTAGGAATACTAGACGCGATCATCTGCATCCCTCGCGCGGCGGTGGGGGCAGAGATGAGAGCTGTCCTGGCCGATCTGCAACGCGTCAGGACGATGGGACGACGGGCGCGAGCCGGACCACGCCGTAGCCGTCCCTGCTGCCGCGCGCCTGACCCGAGACCACGATCTTGCCGTCGGATGTGACGGCCACGTTCTCGGCGATGTCGGTGGAGCGAGAGAAGTCGACGCGCAGAACGCCGGTGTCGGTGAACCCGGTGTCGAGAGTGCCGTCGGGCAGCAGACGGGCGACCGCGAAATCAACACCGAGGGGACCGGTGCTCCCCACGACGACGATCCCCCCGTCGGCCTGCAGCGCGACATCGTGGCCGGTGTCGCGCCCCGGGCCGAACGGCGACGTCAATGCCGAGGCCGAGAAGTGGACGCTCCCGCGCTCACCGAAGGTCTCGTCCGGGGTGCCGTCGGGGTTCAGTCGCATCACCGCGATGTCGGTGAAGGTGCCGGGGGGCGAGGTGGGCGGCGTGGTGTCCGCGGTGCCGACGAGGACGAGACGCCCGTCCGGCTGGATCGCCAGGCCGGCGCCGACGAACGCGTCGAGCCGCACCGTGCCGCCGTCCCCGAAGCCCGGGTCGAGCAGCCCACCGGGCTGGTAGCGAGCCAGGTCGGTGTGGTCGTCGATGCCGACGCCGTCGCTTCCGGGGTTCGGACTGGAGCCGCTGACGACGATCATGCCGTCGGGCTGGATGCGCACGTTCTGCGCCTGATTGGCCTGACCGAGGACATCGGTGAACACCTGGCTGCTCAGGTCGAAGCTCGGGTCCGGGCTGCCGTCCTCGAGCAGGCGCGTGACGAACAGGTCACCGAAGTCGTCGCCGCGATCCACCGTGGCGATGCCCGCGAGAACGATCCGGCCGTCGGGTTGAAGCGCGACGTCCAGTGCCTGCCCGGTGGCGATGGCGGTGACGGCCCCGCCCGTGCCGAAGGACTCGTCCGGCTGGCCGTCCGGAAGGAACCGGGCCACGCCGACGCCGCTCGCGGTGTAACCGGCGAGGACGATCTTCCCGTCGGCCTGGATCGCGACGCCGAGGGACTCCTGCTGGGAGGGAGTGCCTCCGACGATCGTGGACACCTTTCCCTGGTCTCCGAATCCGGTGTCGAGGTCGCCGTCCGGGGTGAACCGCGCCATGACGAAGGCGGAGAAGGTCCCACCGGCCGTCACGATCGCGCCGTCCGGCGTCACCGCCATGGACGAGCGGTCACCGCCGAATCCGGTCGTCGTCGTCTTGCCGCCGGTGCCGAAGGTCGGGTCGAGACCGAACGGCTGCACCGGGACCGGCGCAGGGTCGTCATCGCGGATCCTGAGCTCGGCGGTCACGGGCGACCCCAGCGTCGCGCATCCGCCCGGGTCGCTGAGCGTGATCGTGAGCGTGCGGTCGTCCTGCCCGCCCACCTGGTCGGGCAGCACCGTGATCTCGACGGTTCGGGGCTCGTCGTCGCCGTCCCCGAAGAAGACGCTCTCGTCGAGCGCGACGTAGTCGGTGCCGGCGACGGCCGTGCCGTCGCTCGTCGCGATGGTGGCCGTCACAGCGCCGTCGCTGCCACCGGTGCGGACCACCCGGACCGGCATGGTCTGGTCGGACTCGCCGACCGTGTAGCGGTCGGCGCTGAACTGCAGGGTTCCGGCGTCGGCGGTGGACCCCGGCGGGCACGGCAGTGGCTCGACCGGCGAGTCGGGCGGGTCGTCGAGGCTGACGACATCGGTCTCCTCCAAGCCGCTGAACGTGACGGCGGTGCCGCCGATGCCGTGCGGGTCGCGCAGGAACGCCGTCGCGGAGGTGCCGAATTCGCTCGGCGGGCCGGCGATGCGGTTGTACGCCGTCGCGGTGGTGGTGGTCCGCAGCGTGAACGCCTGCCCGACGGCGACCGAGGAGAGGTCGACCTCGAACGTGCGGGATCCACGGAGGATCATGAGGACCAGGCTCTCGGGAGCGCCGTCGAGCTCGTCGATGACGAAGTCGAAATCCTCGACCGTCCAGAACCGCTGCTGGGAGTAGGAGGTGCTGTAGGCGTCGCTGCTCCAGTTCTCCGCGTACCCGTTGACCCTGGCGCGCCCGGCGACCTGGAAGAAGACGTCGAACGGGGTGACGTCCGGCGGCGGGGGGACGGTGAAGGCCGCGACGTTCACGAACAGCTCGCCTTTGATCAGGTCGCAGAGCAGGTCGTAGCGGTGCCCGGGCGGGCAGACTCGAGCGAGGGATGCGTTGAGGTCGGTGGTCTCGATGAACGCTGCGGAGACCGTGAACGACAGCGAGGCGTCGTCACTGCGCTTGATGAACGACTGCGTGAGCCGCAGCTTCGAGACGCTCCCGATCGGGGCGTCCGCTTGCTCGGCGTTCCCGCCGGGCGCCTCGGCACCGACCCAGTACGTGATGTCGTCCTCGAACGAGGTGATCTGACCGGTGGCGATGCCGTCAGGCGGTCGCGACGTCTCGTCGGGGAAGAACACGTCGCTGTCGCGGAACGTCGGCCCGTAATCGTGGATCTCGTTCAGCAGGCCGCCGACCTGGATGCCGGAGGCGATCTCCACCGGGTCCAGGACATCACCACGCAGTTCGGTGAACGACCACTCCTTGACCGCCTTACCGCCGACCACCGGCGGCACCGGCGTCGCGGCGGTCTCCCCGGGCTCGTCGCTCTTCTGCACCGAACCCCTCGGCTCACGGCGACTGCCGTCGTCGAACGCACCCGCCTGCTGCTTCTGCATCGCACGCTCCTCCGTCGGCCCAGGGGCACCACCGGAAGGAGGAGCAAGGGGCGCTCCTGATACGCGCGCGTCCCTCGCGCCGGTCGAGGCGGCGTAGCGGTTTCGACGAGAAGCCGGGGCTGCTTCAGGTGTTCGGACGGACGAGCATCGAGATCCACAGCTCACCGAGCCACGCAGCGAAACGATCCTCGGTCCAGCCGCACTCGGCGACAAGGCGCTGCCACAGCGAGCCGTCCATCGTCGCGGCCAGCACGTCGCGGCACTCGGTCTCGCTCACCCCGAGCGGGCCGGCCTCCCGGGCCATGCGCGCGTACTGCGTCGCGGCATCCAGCCGGAGCTGATCGAACTCGGCCAGCATGTCGGCGGCCGCCCGCTCACTGGCGGCCGCACCGCGGAGCGCCAGGAGCAGCGGGCCGATGCGGCGGAAGACCGGCGTCATGAACGCGGCCTGGGCCCGGAACCGGATCGCGAGATCGGGCTCGGCGAGCAGGGCCTGGGTCTCCGGCCGGTACAGCAGCCGGACGTCCTCGTCGTCGCCGCGGAAGCCGACGAACCACACCCTCCGCAGCAGGGCCGGCTTGCTGCCGAACGCCGCGTACACCGTCTCCACGGCGACGCCCGCCTCTCGCGCCACATCGGCCATCGTCGTCCGCCCGTAACCCTGGGCCACGAACAGGTCCCGAGCAGCCGCAATGATCCTCAGACGCGTCTCGCGCGCCTGCTCCTGCCGCCGCGATGACGTGTACTGCCTCTTGACCGGTCCAGTCACGCGCTACATGCTACCTGTATTGACTACAGACATCTTGTATCGGAGGCTGCGTCATGGAGACCGAGGTCAAGGAGTTCCTGGACGAGATGCTGCCGCAGCAGGTGGCCGCCGAGAGGGCGATGCACAACGGGGACGTCGCGCCCCGCCTCGCAGTGTGGTCGCACCGCGACCCGGTCACCCTGTTCGGCGCGGTGCTGAGCGGATCGGGCTGGGAGCAGCTCAGCGCCGACTTCACCACCGTCGCGTCATGGTTCTCCGACTCCCAGGAGTACGACGTCGAGATCGTGGCGGCCGGCGCGAGCGGCGATCTCGCCTACACCGTCGGCTACGAGCACAACGTCGTGAAGGCCCACGGGAAGCCCTCGACGTACACGCTGCGCGTCACGCACGTCTACCGACGCGAGGACGGGACATGGAAGATCGTCCACAGGCACGCCGACGCTCCCCCTGAGGCACGACGCCGCTGACTGGCGTAGCTGGGTGAGTCACGATGCCGGCAGTCGAGGTCGCCCTCATCGTCGGATGGGCGGGCTTCTGGCTGTATTGGCTCGTGGCGGCCTTTTCTGTGAAGAGGGGCCGCATTCTGTGGTCCCGCGAGTTGCGCATCAGGGCGGTTCTCGTCGTCGTCGTGATCCTTCTCGTCCGCTTCGGCGCCTTCCGCACCCACGGCCTCGACACGAGTCCGTGGCGCGCCGCCCTCGGGCTCGTCATCTTCGCTCTGGGGTTGGGATTTGCGATCTGGGCCCGCGTCCACATCGGGCGCAACTGGGGCTCCCCGATGACGCAGAAGAACGAGCCAGAGCTGGTGACCAGCGGCCCTTACCGCCTGGTCCGCCACCCGATCTACTCAGGCATCCTGGTGGCCGGCGTGGGCACCGCGGTCGCGCTGAACTGGCTGTGGCTGACCGCCGTGGTCCTGGCCGGCATCTACTTCGTCTACAGCGCGGCCGTCGAGGAGCGGTACATGACCGAGCAGTTCCCAGACACCTATCCCCTGTACAAGCTCTCGACCAAGATGTTCATACCCTTCTTCTTTTGAGGGGCTCTGCTTCTGAGCGGCGGCCCGGGCCGATCGAGTGCCGGTGGCGAGGTCGGCCGCGCTCCCCTGCCCGGTTCGTCGTCTCTGCGGTCTCCCGTGCCCCCGGTGGCGCACGAGTTCGTCCCACCAACCCCTCCACGGACGAGCTGAGCCCCGGGCTGGCCTTGGCCACGGCGCCGAAGCTGCCGGCGACTCGTGCGCGGCACCCGCGGGCTCGTGAGCCCGTCCCACGGGTGCACAGATCGAAACCCGCGTCACAGGTGAAACCTTTCCGGCACTGAGACGCGACAGTTGAGGTATGGACGGCCCTCCGAGTGACGCGGCGCTGTTGGCCCGTGTCGCCGAATGCGACATCGGGGCCTTCCGCGCACTCTACGAACGCCATGCCGGTTGGCTCGCGCTCCGGCTCGCCCGCCGGTGCAACGACCGTGACCTCGTGGGGGACGCGGTCCAGGACACGTTCGTCGCGGTCTGGCAGAGACCGCGGAGCTTCCGGGGTGACGGCGAGGTGGCGGCGTGGCTGTGGGGCATCGCGATCCGCCGCTTGGTCAGCCGGCTGCGTCGGCGGACCGATGTCGCTGCCGTGTTCGCGAGTTCGGAGACTGTGCCGGCGGCGGAGGACGAGGTTCTGCTGTCGGTCGAGTACGGGGACATCGGGGCGGCGCTGGCCGGGCTCTCGCCAGAAATGCGCGCGGTCATCCAGGCCGTCGTCCTGGACGGACTGTCCGCCAGGGAGACGGCGCAGCTGCTGGACGTTCCGGTGAGCAACGTCAAGACGCGGCTGCACCGGGCCAAGGCGCATCTGCGGGCGACGCTGGCGGAGGGACTGTCATGACGGGCTGGCATGTCGACGACGAGACGCTGCGGCGCTACGTCGAGCGGATCGACTCGGTGGCCGAGGGGGCGGCGCTCGAGCAGCACGTGCTGACCTGTGCGCCATGCCGGCTCCGGGTCAACAACGCCGCCTTCGCGGTCGACCTGACCGTGGTAGATCACCTCGCAGTGTGGGACCGGACCCGCGAGGCCGTCGAGGTACCGCGACCGTCGTTCCTCGAGCGGCTGCTGGCCGCCGCCGGGCTCCCGTCGCGCGAGGCCCGGCTGGTCGCGGTGGCGACCGCGTTCCGCGGGGTGTGGCTGATCGGCGTGGTCGCGGTCCTGGCCTTCGCCGCTCTCGCGGCGGTGATCGGGCCGGCAGGCGGGCTCTGGTTTCGTGGCCGTGGCGCCCGTCACGCCCTGTCTCCTCGTCGCGTTCAGCTACGACCGGCGGTGGGACCCCGCCCTCGAACCGGAGATGGTCACGCCCTACTCGGCCCTGCGCCTCGTCCTGCTGCGCACGGTCGCCGTCCTCGTCCTTGCACTGCCGGCCGTCCTGCTGCTCGGGCTGGTCGTGCCCACGGGGACGCCGTTCGTCTGGCTGCTACCGGCGGTCGGTTTCGTCGCTGTGGTGCTGGCGGCGTCCACCTGGGTCAGCCCGTTGAACGCGGCCACGTCTGTCAGCGCCGCCTGGCTGCTCGCGGTCTGGCTGCTGGCCGCCCGGTCGGGTTCCCCTGCTGCGCTGCTGCAGGCCCAGAGCCAGGTGGCCTTTCTGGTGCTGGCCGCGGCGTCGTTCGGGATCTTCCTGGTACGCGAGCGCCACTTGAGCCAGCTTCGACCTCGGAGGTAGCCGGGATGACCGCTTCGATCAGCTCGTCGATCAGTCTGCGTGGCGTGGGGCGCGCGTTCGGCGCCACCCAGGCCCTCGCCGACATCGACCTGGACCTGGAACCCGGCGTGATCGGGTTGCTCGGCCCGAACGGGGCGGGCAAGACCACCCTGCTGCGGCTGCTCGCCACCGCGCTGCCGCCCAGCCAAGGGAAGGTGCGCGTCCTGGGCCGGGATCTGGACGTCCGGGCGGAACGCACCGAGATCCGCCGCCGGCTGGGCTACCTGCCGCAGGAGGTCGGGTTCCCCGCGGTTTCACCGCGTTCGGGTTCGTCGACTACATCGCCCTGCTCAAGGAGTGGGCCGAGCCGGCCTCCCGGCACGCGGAGGTACGCCGGGTGTCGACCAGGTCGGGTTGTCCGATGTGACGACCAAGCGGATCCGGGCGATGTCGGGTGGCCAGCGGCGACGGGTCGCGCTGGCGCAGGCGCTGCTCGGATCGCCGCCGGTGCTGATCCTGGACGAGCCGACCACAGGCGTCGACCCGGAGCAGCGGGTCACGCTGCGGACCGTGCTGGCGGAGATCGCACGGACATCGATCGTGGTGCTGTCCACCCACCAGACCGAGGACGTCGCGGCCCTGTGCGAGCGCGTCGTCGTGCTGGACCGCGGCCGGATCCGGTACGACGGCCCGGTCACCGAACTGGTCGACCGGGCCGCCGGCCGGGTCTGGCTCGCCGACGCGCCGGACCCGGCGGCAACCGTGTCCTGGCGGACGGGCACGGTCGGTACCGCAATGTCGCCGCGCAAGCGCGTAAGGGCGTCGAGCATGTCGAACCGTCCCTCGAGGACGCCTATCTGCTGCTGCGTGGCGACCTGCCGGACAGCCGGCCGGCCGCGGGAGCGGCGACGTGACCGCGACGCTCGCCGCCAGCCGCCCGGACACTGTGGACGGCCGGTCCAGCTTCGTCGCGCTCGCGGCCCGCGAGCTGCGCCGGTTCGTCGTCAACCCCGTCCTGCTGTTCGCCGTGGTGATGAGCCTGTGGACGGCATCGACCGACCAGGCCGAGGTGGTCCTCAATCTGGCGGTGAGCCCTTACCCGGCGATCTTCCTGGGCGGCTTCGGCATGATGGCCACGTACTGGCTGACGAGGTCGATGCGCACCAGCGAGCCGATGGTCGGTGTCACGCCGATCTCGGAGCCGGTGCGCACGGCCGCGCTCTGCGTGGTCGCGATCGTGCCGCTTCTCTGCGGCTGCGTGTGCCTGATCATGTCCCTGCACTTCTACCCGATCGGCTCACCGGTGTACGGGGACTTCAGCGAGCCGACACAGGTCGCGATCCTCGTGGGGCAGATGGTGATCCCGACGCTCGGCGGTCCGCTGCTCGGTGTCGCGCTCGGCCGCTGGATCCGCTTTCCGGGCGCCGCAGTCGTACTGTTCCTCCTCATCTTCGGCTGGGTCAACCTGGCGACGTGGCCGTCGCTGACCCATCCGGACTCGGCGCCCGCCGCCGCGCTGCGGTTGTTCTCGCCGTTCACGTACTGGTCGTTCGCCGAGAACAGGGTCGACGTCATGACCTGGCGTGGATCCCCATGGTTCTTCCTCGGCTGGCAGCTCGCGTTGTGCGCGATCGCGGTGCTGGTGGCGCTGCTGAGCGGGGCTGACAGCCGGTGCGGCCTCGAATCGGTCGCGCCTTGGGGGTCGCCCTGCTGGTCGCCGGGATCATGTTCGTGCTGGCCAATGCGGTCGGCGTCGCCCACATCGTGGGGCACGATGATCCTCCCGATGCTGCGGGCCGGGGCGTGGCCAGCCGTGGCAGGACTCAGCGCCGTGGCGGTCGTGGTGGGCGGCTGCGCCGTCGCGGTCCCCGCGACCGCAACCGTCCTGCTCACGATCGCCTTCACCCTGCTCGCCACCGCCGCAGCTTTCGCCCTCGACGAGCCGGCCAGCCAGGTCGTCGACGTGACGCCGACCGGACCTGTCCGCCGCACCGAGATCCGCGCCCTGGCGTTGCTGGCCCCTGTCACCGCCGGCGCGGTCCTGATGCTGGCCGGTGCACAGCGCGGGCTCGCACTGCCGTGGGCCGCGACCGGACTCGCGCTCGGCGGCAACCTCATGCTGGGATTCGCCGTTGCGTGTGTGGCCCGCACTCGGATCGGTGAACCGGGTGGGCCCGTCTCCGGCGCCGTCGCGCTCATCCTGATGGCGCCTCTATCCTGCCGTTCGTCGGCAGCCGGGTGAGTACGTTCCCGGCGTCCGATGGCAGTGGGCTGTCGTCGAACGCCCTCTGGTGGATCGTCCTGGCCATGTGCATCGCAGCCGTCGCCGTGTCGGTCAACGGTCGGCTCCTGCCTCGCCTTTCACCCAGACCGAGGTGACCGGGCAACTGGACCGCGGAGCAACGCCGGCCGCTTCGTCGCGATCGGCGGGCTGTGCGGCCTGACCTGGGCGGCGTCGCTGCGCGGCTGGATGG
>CAWBAJ010000016.1:0-108790 GCA_963786765.1 uncultured Actinomycetota bacterium
TCATGTCCGATCCCTTCCTCACCGTCAAGGACTGAGGACGCTCATGTTCCCCCTCAACCCGGACCTCGCCCGCCAACTGGTGGGCTACAGGGTCGACGACCAACTCAGAGAAGCAGATCACCGGCGGCTTATCGCCGAAGCGAGACGGGCGCGACGAGCCCAGCGGCGCCGGCCCGCACTTCCGGAAGGCCAGGCCGCGGCGCCGGCCGCCGAGGCGGTCCCGATCCCCGACGTCCGGATCGCGCAAGCCCAGCCCTCCGACAGCCGGGCCCTGCTCGCCTTCCTTCGTGAGCTGTCACCGCAGACCGCGTACAACCGGTTCGTGAGCTACGCCGCGCCCGTCGACGTCGTGGACATGCACCTCATGCTCGTCAACGATGCCTGTCACCGGGCAGTCCTCGCCTTCCACGGAGATCGGATCGTCGGTCACGCGCACGCCGTCGCGTCCGCCGGCGGCAGGAGCGTGGAGCTCGGGGTCGTCGTCGCCGACGAGTGGCAGGGCAGAGGCATCGGACCACGACTCGTGCGCGCACTGGTGGACACCGGCCCTGCGGTCACGGCCGACCAGCTGGAGCTCCTCGTCCTCGCGTGGAACCGCCGGGCCCGGCGGATGGTCGAAGGCCTGTGGCCGGACGCGGCCGCCGAGCGTGACGGCGAGCTGATCCACTACCGGGTGCAGGTCGTGCGCGCGCCGCGCCCAGTCCTCGTGCCGGGTGCGGCAGCGATCGGTCCGTGCGGAGCCTGACCGGAGGCGGATCCGCGCACATCGGGCCGCCGCTCCGGCGGCAGGTTCCCGACCGGTGACCTGGGCGGGCTGCGCTAGGCTGACCGATCGGCGGTGGTCGTCCCGGCCCGCCGTCGTCGGGTGGTTCCGGCCTGGAGGCTGTCGTGAAGAAGCTGGTCGTCCTCGTGGTTGTCGCCGCCGCCGGCGCGGCCGTGTGGCGCAAGATGCAGTCCGACCGTGCCGAGCAGGCCCTGTGGGCCGAGGTGACCGACCCGGTGAAGTGAGCCGGCGCCCGGTCGAGGACCGGGCATCCCGGGGGCGTGGCGCAACTGGCAGCGCACCTGCTTTGCAAGCAGGGGGTTACGGGTTCGAGTCCCGTCGCCTCCACCCTGCTCAGAGGCTCCTTCCCTGCGTGGGGAGGGGCCTCTCGGCATCGGGCACAGCGGCGGAGTAGCTGGAAGATCACGGTGCGGGCTGGGGTCGGCGGCCCTGTCATCGTGACAGCGGTCCATCCGAGCCGGAGTCCGGCCAGCGTCTGAGCAGGCCCCTCTCCTCGGCACGGCTCACCGCCTCGCTGCGGCTCTCGGCGCCGAGCTTGCGGTAGATCGCGGCCGCCTGGCTCTTGACCGTGTTCCTGGAGACGAAGAGCTCGTCGGCGATCTGGGCGAGTGACTTGTGGGTGGGAAGCACGTGCAGGACACGCAACTCGGCGGTCGTCAGCGTGCTCGCCTCCTCGACCATCGACCGAGCCAGAGCTCTCTCCACAGCTGAGGCCAGGCCGTCCACCCACGGGACCAGCGCACCGCCCGGCGAGAGCATGGCCAGGTGACGGCGCGCCTCGGCGATCTTGCGCTCCGCCCCGAGCGTGTCCCCGAGCTCGAGGAGCAGTTGCCCGAGCGTGCCCGCGGCTTGGACGGCCAGCCAGGGGAACGCGACCGGGGACGGCGATTCGTACAGCGACAGCGCGGAGCGAAGATCGTGGATGGCCAGCTGGGTGTTCCCACGGTGCAGGTCGATCCGCGCCTGTGCCAGGTACGACGTGAGGGCGGGCATGTAGCCATGGAGCCTTCCGGCCACTCGCAGGTCGACGCTGTCCCGCAGGCAGATCTCCGCCATCGTCCAGTCGCCGTGCTCAGCCGCGAGCAGCGCATGCTCGGCCAGCCCGGTCAGCGCCCCCGGGCGCTGCTCGGCGCGCCCGAACCGGGCGGCCTGCTCGAACCAGCGGACGGCGTCCGCCCGGTTGCCGTTCACCATGTGAGCGGCTCCCAGCAGCACCGCGGCCATGGTGTGCCAGCGACTTCCCGGTGGCTCGAGCACTACGGCGCGCTCGGCGTCCGCGAGCATGCGCTCGACTCCGTCAGGCGCCAGCGCGGCCCGGGCACGCAGGACCGCAGACTCCAGCGACACGCTGCCGTCGGGTAGCGGCCCGTCGAAGGAGGCGGATTCGGCGGCGCGCAGGGCGTCCCGAGCGCGCGGGGCATCACCGGTGAGAGCCCAGACCCAGGCGGCCATCACTGCTAGCGGCGGATACACCCGCAAGGTGTCGTCATCGAGCTCCTCCAGCCAGCGCCGGACTCGCATGATCTCGCCACGGCTGTTCAGGTACTGGGTCTTGGCCGAGATCAGCCGGGCGGCGGTGCTGGCATCACCCCCGGCGACCGCGTGCTCGATCGCCTCCACCGGGCGGCCCTGATCCTCGTACCAGTGCGCGGCCCCGCGCAGGATCCGTGGACGCACGCCCGGTTCCCGGCGCTGCAGGTCGGCGAGGAGCATCTCCCGGAACAAGCGGTGATATCGGAACCACTCACCGCGGTCGTCCTGCGGGTTGAGGAACAGGCCGAGCGCACGGGCCTGCGCGAGGCGAGCGGCCGATCCGGTTGTTTCCAGCGCGGCGTCGCAGAGTGAGCCGGACGTCGGGTCGAGCACGGCGCTGTACATGAGGAAGCGGATCGTCTCGACGCTCACGTCCCGGAGCACCTCGTCCCGGAAGAAGTCCGCGAAGTACTCCGAACTGCCCTCGACCGTGCCGATGGCCGCGATGGGATCAGCCGCCTCCATCAGGGCGCGCGCTGCCAGTTGCAGACCAAGGGGCCATCCCTCGGTTCGGCGCACAAGTTCGTCGACGGCGTCGGCAGGCAGCTGCAGGCCGGCACTCCTGAGCAGGGCAGCAGCTTCCGCGCGGCTCAAGGACAGGTCAGCGACACCCAGCTCGACGTATCGCGCCTGGGCGAGCAGCCGGCCCACGTGCCAGCGGGGCCGTTGGGCGGCCGTCGCCACGATGCGAGAGCCCGCGGGCAGCCGCTCCGCCAGGCGGACGACCAGGTCGAGCGATGCCTGGGGGCGGAGAAGGTGCAGGTCGTCCAGCACGAGCAGAGCGTGCGTGTCGAGGTCATGGATGGCGGCGGCCAGTCGCAGGACGACGTCCTCCGTAGGCACCTGATCCGCCTCGTCGGCGACCTCCTCCAGTGCGCGGTCGTACGGCCCCCCTCGGCGCAGGCTGAGCGCGATGTCGCGAGCAAGGCGCGACTCGTCCACGTGCACCGGGCTCGTCTGGAGCCAGCCGGACACATGGCCGCCGCTGTCCACCCACTGCCGGACGACGGTCGTCCTCCCGTATCCCGGCGGCGCGGCCAGGAGGACGAGACTGACCTCCTCCGGCAGCGTCTCCAGCCTGCGGAGCAAGGCCTCGCGGCGGACCTCTCCCCGGGCAGGGGTGCGCGGGAGGGGACCGGCCATCCGTGGTGATGCATCAGAGCGCTCCGGTGCCGGCCCCGTTCGTGTCACAGCAGGTTCGACGTGCGAGGGGGCAGACGCCCTCTGGTGAGGCATGCTCCTCCCCGTGTCGAGGAAATGGCCGGGTCAAGACGGCAAGGTGGCGTAGAACTCCGGGTCCGGGCAACATCTTCGGCATCAGCGTCGGCCTCGCGCCAGTGCCTTCCGCGCACGTCGAGAACTCAGTCGACCTCCGTTGGCCGGATGTTCGCGTCGCGTTCACTCCACCCGAGCAGGGGTGATGGAAGCCCCCGAGCCGGCGCTGGATTCGAGCCCGCCGCCTCGGCACCGGCCCGGAGTTCGCCGGGCACAGTGGCCGGATCCGGCGAGCGGACCGACCAGGCCACGCACAACGCCGCCGCAACCGCACAGAGCACGGGGTAGAGGGCGATGGTGGGCAGCCGGTGCTGGGCCAGCAGCCAACCGGCCAGCAGCGGCGCCACGCCACCGAGCACCCCGCTGCCCACGCCGTAGGTCAGTCCCACGCCGGTGGCGCGGTCGGCGATCGGGAACGCCTCGGGCAGGTAGGAGGGGAGGACGAACCCGGACAGCGCGGCGCCGACCCCGACACTCGCCACTGCGAACGTCACCCAACTGGTTCCGGCCAGAACTGATGGGAGCGATATCGGCCACAGAAGGATCAAGGCGATGCAGCCGCCCATCAGGAGGGGTGGACGGCCGACGCGGTCACTGAGGGCGCCGGCCAGCGGGGCGAAGGCCGCGGTCGCCAGCAGGCCGGCGCCGGCAGGTCCCAGGGCAGCCGCCGTGCTCGCCCGTCCAGTGGCGAGGAGATAGGCCGGAACGTAAACGAACCACAGCGTCACGGTGACCCCGAACGCGCCGCCGAGCAGCATGCCGGACAGGACGGTGCGCGGCCCTTCCCGGATCAGCCTCGTGACGACGGTCATCGTCAGCCCGTCCCTCGCCTGCGGCGGACTGTCCCCGTCTGCCTGCCGCGGGCTCGGGATCGACCGGGCCCGGACGAACTCCGTGCTCTCGCGCAGGCGGTGGCGGATCCCCAGCACGACAAGGGCCAGCGGAACGGCGGCGAGGAACGGCAACCGCCACCCCCACGCGAGGAGCTGGGCGGGCGCCAGCGCGACATCGATGGCCAGGACCGCACCCAGGCCCAGGGCCATGCCCGCGGCGGCGCTCGCGAGGTGGAAACCGCCGATCAGGCCGCGGCGCGCGGGAGTCGCGCTCTCGAAGATGTAGGTGACGGAACTGCTCGTCTCACCACCGGTGCAGAACGACTGCGTCAGCCGCAGCAGTGCCAAGCCCAGGGCTGCGTAGGCTCCCGCCCTTGCAGCCGAGGGCAGCAGGCCCACGAGAGCGGTGACCGCGCACGTGAGGAGCGTCATCGCCAGGAACGGCACCCGCCGCCCGACGCGGTCGGACACCCGCCCCACGACGACCGCGCCGAACGGACGGACCAGCAGGGACGCCGCCAGGACGACGAACACCGACGTCAACCCGCCATGACCGGCGGTGACGACCAACGCCAGGACTGCGGCGGACGCGCCGAACACGGCGAAGTCGTAGAACTCGACGAGGTTGCCGAGGCACATCCCGAGCAGCGACCGGGCCCCGACGAGCTCCTGCGACATAGAGCGAGTGTCCGAGTGGTCGTCTCAGGTCACAACCCCCCTCGAATTGGGTGGGTCCGACACCCTGCCCTCAGCTCAGAGAGGGGAACCGGCGAGGACGACTGCTCTGACGTCGGTCAGCCGGCTGACGTCGTGCTCGAGGTCGCCGGCGACGGCGACGGCGACGAGATCGGCGTCGAAGCCTGGTCGGAGCCGCCCCTTGCGGTCTCCGGCACCGCAGGCCTCCGCCGCGAGCGACGTGGCGGCAGCGAGCGCTTGTTCGGCTGTGGCTCCTGCTTCCGTCAAGAAGCCGAGGCCTTCGTGCAAGGAGCCGTGCGCGAGGAAGGGCGAGATGCCGGCGTCCCTGCCCGCGACGAATCGGGCGCCCGCCTGATGCATCCGTCGCACGAAGTCGAGCCGCAGCTGCCGGAAGAGCTCCGGGGTGAGCCCCGCGCGTTCCATCATCGCCCGGAGCGCCGGGCCGGGCCTTGGCGATGGCCTCGGGCGGTGGCACGCCCAGCCCCGCCCCGATCGGCGTGCCGCGCGCGGCGAGGGTGTCGAGCACGTCGTCCGGAACGTGCATGCCGGTCTCGGTGAGGCAGCTGCAGTGCTCCAAACCGTCGACCTCGGCCGCGAGCGCCTGCTGCACGGCCGGCAGCCCGTGCGCGTGCGCGGTCACCGGCAGGCCGTGCCGATGGGCCTCCTCGACGAGGAACGTCAGCTCCTCGCTCGTGAACTGCGTGCGCAGGACGTCCGTCCCCGGGGTGGTCATGCCGCCACTGGCCATCACCTTGACGACGTCGACGCCGCGGTCGGCGCGTTCCCGCACCGCAGCGGCGATGGCGTCCCGCCCCTCGACCTCGCCGCCCATGTAGTGGCAGTGGCCGTTCGGGCTCGTCAGCGGAGGGCCGGATGCGAGGACCGTGGGCTCCGGCCCCACGCCACCGCGGCGCTGCCGGTCGCGGTGCTCGACGGCGACCCAGTCCCGGTCACCGAGATCGCGGACCGTCGTCACGCCGGCGGCCAGCTGGCGCTGCAGCGACTCCTCGACGACGCGCGACAGCTCCTCGGGTGAGTAGCCCGCGACGCGATCCAGAGCGCCCCAGCCGCTGTCGCCGACGAGGTGGACGTGCGTGTCGACGAGCCCGGGCAGCACCGTGACCTCGCCGAGGTCGAGCACTTCGGCGTTCTCCGGCGGGTCCGGCCGTCCCGACTCCACGCCGGCGACGTGCCGTCGTCGACGACGACAGTCGCCGGGCCCGGCAGAAACCGCTCCCCGTCGAACAGCCCGGCCGCTCTGATCATGAGCATGCCTCGTACCTACTCGCGCCGGGGCAGCGGTCAAGGCTTGCAGTCCCCTACCGCGCCCTCACAGCGGGACGGGGTCTGCTCCTCTGGCGCCACCCGGCCGGCACCGCAGCAGCCGTCGTCCGGCGAGCAGGCTCCCCCGCAGGGCGCCGTGCCGCTCCAGCGCCTGCGCGGAGTACTCGGAGCAGCTCGGCGTGAAACGGCACACCGGCCGGCGGTAGGCGCTGATCTCACGCTGGTACACCCTGACCGCGGCGACCAGTCGGGACGCGAGGCGGACCGGGGATCGCCGCGACGATGCAGGTGGTGCTGACAGCGCCCGCGCGAACTGGGGCAGCAGCAGGACGGCCGCCACCAGGCAACCGGTGTCGAACGACTCCGCGATGCAGCAGCCCGTCTCGAGCAGGCAGGCGTCGCGCAGGCAGGAGTTGCCCGGCCGATAGCCGTATCCGGAGCCCGGCCCCCAGCCGCCGCGGCGGTACGCGTACGGGTCGTACCGGGGGTCGTAGCGCGGGTCGTAGGGCGGATAGCGTCGACGTGGGGACATCCGGCAGCAGTACCCCCGGCACGGGCATCGACACGTCGCCGACAGCGGAACCGGGCGAGGCGGATCGGGCGCCGGTCACTCCTCGACGGCGCCACCCACCCGGCGCAGATGTTGCCGGAAGGTGTACCCGGGGTCGTCCCGCCGGCGCGCCAGGTACTCCTCGAACGCCGTCTGGTCGCGCAGGGTCGTGGCCCGCGCCGATCTGCCGGGCCTGCCTCCGTTCGGTTCCCGAGATGTCCCGCGCTGCGTGGAGCACGCCGGCCAGCTGTTCCCCGGGGACGAACAGGACGCCGTCGTCGTCCGCCAGCACGACGTCGTCCCCGGTGACCAGGTGCGGCCCGCAGCGCGCGGACGCCAGGGCCTCGGGATCCCGGTCGTCGACGCGAAGCGGCCCGAGCGGCAGGCTGCCGTAGCTGAAGACGGGGACGCCGATCTCGGCGAGCTCCGCGGTGTCGCGATGGAGCCCCCAGACGACGAGGGCGTGCACGCCGGCCGACCGTGCCTCGAGCACGGTGAGGTCGCCGACGCAGGCCTCGTCGACGCGCCCGCCGTTGTCGACGACGAGCACGTCCCCGGGCTGCGCGGCGGTGAACGCCTCGAGGAAGACGTCGACGCTCCCGTAGTGACGGGCCGGCAGGGCGCGGCCGGCGAGCAGCGGACCACCGGGGACGACGCGCGCGGATCCCGGCGGGTGCCACGCGGAGCGGCAGGCCGAGGCGCACGCACGCGTCGGCCAGGAGCGGCGTCGAGAGCCCGGCGACGTCGGGGATCACGGGTAGATCCTAGGGAGCGTGCTCTGCGACGCGGCCGCCCGCGGTGGCGAGCCGCCCGTTGTCGCGCTGCCCCGCTCAGCTGCCGAGCGGGTTGTGGCCGGCCGGCACGCGCTCGGCGCCGGACGGCGGGGGCGGCGGTGTCCCGTCCCCGAACGGCCGCCCGCCGAGCTCCTCGCGGCCGTGCGGCTCGAGCCAGTCCGCCAGGTCGGGACCGGCGGGCACGATGCCCGACGGGTTGATGTCGCGGTGGACCACGTAGTAGTGCCGCTTGATGTCGACGAAGTCGACGGTGTCGCCGAACCCCGGCGTCTGGAACAGGTCCCGGGCGTACGCCCAGAGCACCGGCAGCTCCGTCAGCTTCTGCCGGTTGCACTTGAAGTGGCCGTGGTAGACGGGGTCGAAGCGGACGAGGGTCGTGAACAGCCGGACGTCGGCCTCCGTGAGGGTGTCGCCCATCAGGTAGCGCCGGGCCTGGAGGCGGTCGGAGAGCCGGTCGAGCCGGTCGAACAGCCTGCGGTAGGCCCTGTCGTAGGCCTCCTGCGAGCCGGCGAACCCGCACCGGTAGACGCCGTTGTTGACGTCGCGGAAGACGAGGTTCATGACCTCGTCCATCTCCTCGCGCAGGTGCTCGGGGTACAGATCGGGGGCGCCGTCCCGGTGGTAGGGGCGCCACTGCGTCGACAGGTCCAGGGTCATCTGCGCGTAGTCGTTCGTCACGACCTGACCGGTGGGCACGTCGACGATCGCCGGCACCGTGATCCCTCGCTCGTACCCCGGGAAGCGCTTGAAGTACGCCTCCTGCAGCCGCTCGATCCCGAGCACCGGATCACGGGCGCCCGGGTCGAGGTCGAACGTCCAGCTGCGCGCGTCATGGGTGGGCCCGCAGACGCCCATGGAGACGGCGTCCTCGAGCCCGAGCAGGCGGCGGACGACGACCGCCCGGCTCGCCCACGGGCAGGCGCGGCTGACCACCAGCCGGTACCGGCCGGGCTCGACGGGGTACCCGTCCCGGCCGTCCTCGGTGATGCGCGTCGCGATGTAGTTCTGGTCGCGGGTGAACTCACCGCTGCCGGCGACGTAGGTCCCGCTCCCGGTGTCCGTCATGGTCCCGACGTGCCCCACGGGACCCTTCCGCATGCCTTGGCGCAGGAACCACGGGGCGGCTCACAGATCGACGGACAGCGCCCGGTGATCCGAGAGCGGCAGGTGGTGCGCTGTCCCGCCGGCGTACGGGGGCAGCGGCCCGCGGCCGAGGATGTGGTCGAGCTGCCGGTCGGGGGCTTCCGCGGGGAACGTGAGCCCGGTGGCGAGGGACCGCATGCCGGTGAGGCGCACCGCCTGCGCCGGCCCCATGTTGAGGTCGCCCATGACGACCAGCCGGCCTCCCCGGGCCCGGAGCTGCGTCACCAGCCGGCGGAGTTGCAGCGCGTTCCAGCCCGGGACGAAGGACAGGTGCGTCGCCGCCACCGTCACGTCGCCGGCCGGAGTTGCCACCACTGCGGTGACGGCGACCCGCGGCTCGTCCCCCACGATGATCGGCAGCCGCCGGCTCGGGACGCGCAGTGGCACCCGGGTGCGCAGCGCCGGCAGCGGCATCCGGCGCCAGGACCGCACCGGGTAGCGGGACAGCAACGCCACCCCGTACGCGGCCGAGCCGGGCTGCTCCCTCCCGGTTGACGCGGACCAGGTCTCCCCCGGAGTCCCCGCGAGCGCCGCGACGAAGCGGTGCGAGACGGCGCCCATCGCCTCCGCGGCGACGGCGGTGAGATCGGCCCCGCCCGAGCGGGGCTGATCCCTGTCGACCTCCTGCAGGGCCAGGATGTCGGCATCCAGTTCGCGTACCGCCGCCGCGAAACGGCCGACGTCCACGCGGCCGTCACCCGGGGACCGCCCGTGCAGGATGTTGAAGGTCGCCAGCCGCATCACCGTCATTGTGGCCGCCGTCCCCGCGGGAGCCACCTCGCAGGAGCCCGTCGTCCGGCAGCGCATGGCTGCGCATGGCGGCGGACGGCCGCGGGTAGTCCGGGAGCATGACGAGCGCGTCCGCGAGCACGACGAGCGCGAGCACTACGGACGAGGAGGGGCGCCCCCAGGAGGCGCTGAAGCGCGTGGCCGTGAGCCTGAAGCAGTCGGGGGTGCCGTTCGCGCTGGCCGGTGGCTATGCGGCCTGGGCTCACGGGGGGCCGGAACCCGATCACGACGTGGACTTCGTCGTTTGCCTGGACGACGCCGAGCAGGCCTACGCCGCGCTCGAGGACGCCGGCCTGCGCGTCGAGCAGCCCCCCGAGGACTGGCTGTTCAAGGTGTTCACCGACGGGACGATGGTCGACGTCGTCCACCGCCTCAACTCCTCGCCCGTCGACACCACGGTGCTGGACCGCGCGGACGAGCAGGAAGTCCTGTCGATCGTGATGCCGGTCCTCTCCGCCACCGACGTGCTCACCTCGAAGCTGAACGCGCTCGATGAGCACTACTGCGACTACAGCAAGCTGCTGCCGGTGGCACGCGCCCTGCGTGAACAGGTCGACTGGGATCGGGTGCGCCAGGACACGGAGGGGAACGACTTCGCCGCCACCGGTCTGTTCCTGCTCGACCGGCTGGGCATCGCCACCCGGAGCACGGTGGGCAGCGACTAGCAGCGAGGCGGGAGCCATCCGGGGCAAGGCCTAGAGCGAGGCGGATCCCACGGCCACCGCGACGACGAGCACGGCGAGCAGCGCGAACGACCACCAGTGCCACCGCACCACCGGCGCCGCGTCGCCGCCCTGGCGTACGGGCGACGTCCGCCACGCCTGCCAGGCCTCGTCGATGAACAGCTTGCACTGCATCGCGCCCGTGATGGAGGCAAGTCCCTTCGTGCGCAGCACCTCGGCGAGGTTCGGCGGTGGTGCGCCCTGCTCGCGGGCGAGGTCGGGATCGTCCTCCGTCCAGCGCCGCCGCCGTCGCGGCCGGGCGTTGCGCGACCCGGTCGCCGCCCAACTCGTGAATCGCCGGGCGGGGGTGACGAGCTCGAGCGACAGCTCGGCGTCGACACGCTCCAGCGCCCCCCACGGCACGACAGCGGTCCGGTAGGGGTTCACCAGCACCACGCCGTGGTCGCCGGTCTCGACCCGGGGGCGGATGAAGACCTCGACGGCCAGGGTGGTGATCGCGGCGGCCCACAAGAGGTCGACGACCGCGGTGCCCGTGCGCCCCGCGCGCAACCCGTCCTGCACGCTCCACAGGAGCAGGGCGTCGAGGAGGCCGATGCCGACGAGACCGATGCCGAGCAGGGAGCCCGAGCGGTACTTCCATCGGACGCCGCCAGCCACCCGCTCATGGTGTCACCCGTTCCGACGGGACGCGGGAGGGGACCGAGCCCCTCACCACCCACGCCGCGACCGGCAGGTAGGCGAGGGCGAGCAGGGCGAAGGTGCGGGCGTGCCCGAGGGGACCGGCCAGGGCGCCGTACACCAGATAGACGGCGACCGCGGCGAGTTCGGTAGCCAGCGAGGCCACCGATGTGACGGTGGCCCGGGCCCGGCCCGTGACGGCGTCCTGCAGCCATGCGCCGACGACCACTCCGGCCAGCTGCAGAGCCCCGAAACCGGCCGCCACCGCCACGACCCCTGCGGTCACGCCGCTCGCCGCGCCGGCGGCCAGGAGCACGCCGCCGACTGCCACCAGGGCGCCGATCCGGGCGGCAGACAGGCCTGCCGCCCGGCCGGCGAGCAGGCCGCCGAGCCCGGCACCGCCCCAGAGCACGAGCTCCCACCAGGGCACCTGCCCCGTCGCGACGCCGGTGCCCCTCACCAGCAGGGAGGTGTACTCCTCCAGCGACCCCCACAAGGCGGTGACCGCGGGCACGAGCAACACGGCGCGCCGGACCGCAGGCACCCGGGCGACCTCCCGCAGGCCTTCGCGCAGGGTGGCGACGTACCCGAGGTCGCCGACGTCGCCGGCATCGCTGCGGCCCGCGGGCGCCTCCTCCCGCCGGCGCTGCCGCCGCTGCTCGGGCAGCAGCAGGGCGGCCCCGGAGGCCAGCAGCCCGGCCGCGATGCTGCCACCGCCGAGCAGCGGGTATCCGCCCGCGTCGAAGACGGGCGCGGCCAGTGCTGTCGCGAGCACGACGGCGAGAACCGCCGCGGTGTGGCTCCGGCCGAGCACGCGCGCGTAGTCCCCGGCCGCTCCCCGGGCGTCGAGCTCGGTGTACACGAGCGCCTCGAGCGACCCGGACACGAGCGCTCCGCGCACGCCCCAGAGCACGAAGCCGGCGGCGAACGCCCAGAACGAGGGGACGATCACCCACAGGGCGTAACCGGAGGCGCCCACGAGCGGTGCGACGACGAGCAGGGCACGTCGCGAGACGGCGTCGGCGAGTGCTCCCGACGGCACCTCGAGCACGATCCCGGTGGCGGACCAGAGAACGAAGAGCGCCGAGACCTGGACGGCGGTCAGGCCCGTGTCGGTGAACAGCAGGGCGTAGAGGGGGTAGAGCAGGACGAACTCGTCCAGGAAGGCGTAGGCGTAGAGGGTGCCGACAAGGCGGCCCGTCCCGTGCGTGGGCATGCTGATCCGTCCGTGGGCGGGAGTGGGGGACGCGCGGAATCGCGCTCCCGGTGGCCCACGGGCACGGGGCGGTACGGATCAATGTCGGTGCATGAGGCGATGGTAACGCTGCAAGGCGGCGGTCAGGCAGTCGCTGAAGCGCGTTGAACATCACGGGGGACGTGACGGTGCCCCCACGGCACGTCCTGTCCCCGTGATGTTCAACGTGGAGGTTTCGACCCCTCGCCTTACCGGGCGCGCGGATCAGGCTCAGGGCTTACGGCGGCGGGCGGAGGGCTTGCCGCCCTCGGTCGTGCCCTCGGTCGTGCCCTCGGTCGTGCCCTCGGTCATGCCCTCGGTCATGCCCTCGGTCATGCCCTCGCCGACCGTCGGGGCCGAACCCTCGTCGACCCTCGTGCTGGTGTCGGGGGGAAGGTCGGTGCTGCTCGCGCCGGCGGTGTCAGTCCCATTGATCTCCGCCGTACCCAGGGCGTCGAGCACCGGATCGCCGGTGGCCTGCACCTCCGGGATGGCGTCGGCGATGGGTTCCTCGGTCACCGTCTCGGCAAGGCTCCCGGACGCCGACGAGGTCGGCTCGGTCAGCGTGCTGGGTGTCGGCTCCGGTCCTCCGGTGAAGGCGGGACCGTCGGCGTCCAGGCTGTCCCACCGGGGACCGCTGGCACGGGAGCGCTGCCACGCGGCCACCCCGGCCGCCGCAGCGGTCACCAGGATGCTGAACAGCAGGACCCTGCGGCCACGCCGCCGCGGGGCCGCAGGGGTTGCAACGGCGGTGGAGGCGTGCTCCAGGGACGCACTGATCTTCTCGGCGGCGGTGCGCTGGGCGCTCGCGCTCGCGATGGCAGCCGCGTTGACGGCGTCGACGAGCCGGGGGAGCAGGTTCTCCACGATCCGGTCGCGCGCGACGTCGACGGCCGGGACGATCCGGTCGCGGGCGGCGTCGACGGCCGGGACGATCCGGTCGCGGGCGGCGTCGACGGCCGGTGCGGCCTTCTCCGCGGCTGCCTCCGCCTTCGGGCCCGCTGCGAGCAGCCCGCGCTCCAGCCGGGGACTTGCCCATTCGACCCCGGCAGCCACCTTCGGCGCCGCTTTCTCGGCCGCGGCGCGCGCGAGGACGACCGCCTGAGCGGCCTGCTCCTTCGCGAGCTGAGCCGCCTGCTCCGCGGCGTCCCGCACGGGGCTGCCCGCGACAGCACTCACCATGGCCACGCTGGACTTGGAGTCCTTGGACCTCACGTCTCCTCCTCGGTCGAGCTCGTCGGCGCGCGTGCAGGGCCGGCGCCTGCTCGGGTCATCCTCTCGCGATCGAGATCCATCGCCACCCCGACCCCCGGTGCCGGTTCTCTCGGCCCGCGCGCAGGCTCCGCGGAGATGCACGGCGGAACCGCGTGGAAGACTCGGAGGCGGTACCCGAGACGACCCCCACGAGGACGGACTGCCGTGACCGATCAGCTCTCGACGCCCCTGCACGCGACCCTTCACACCAACCGTGGTGACATCCGGCTGGAGCTCTTCCCCGACCACGCGCCCAAGACGGTGCGCAACTTCGTCGAACTCGCGGAGGGGAGCCGGGAGTGGAAAGACCCCAAGACCGGCGCGTCGAAGCAGGAGCCGTTCTTCGACGGGGTCACCTTCCACCGGGTCATCCAGGGCTTCATGATCCAGGGTGGCGACCGGCTCGGCACCGGGACGGGCGGCCCCGGGTACACCTTCGACGACGAGATCCACCCCGGCCTGGATTTCCGGGGGCCCTACGTGCTGGCCATGGCGAACGCCGGCAGCCGCGGCGGGCGTGGCACCAACGGGTCCCAGTTCTTCATCACGGTGGGCCCGACCCCGCACCTGCAGGGCAAGCACACGATCTTCGGTCAGGTCGCGGACGCCGAGAGCCGCCAGGTGGTCGACGCGATCGCCGGGACCCGCACCGGCCGTGGCGACGTGCCCGTCGAGCCCGTGGTGATCGAGAAGGTGACGGTCGAGCGCGGGTGACCACACCCCCCCAGCAGGACGCCGGGCAGGCGGTCGGGCAGGTCCCCGTCTGTCCCCGGCATCCTGACCGCGTCGCGTACGTCCGCTGCCAGCGGTGCGAGCGGCCGGTCTGCCCCGAGTGCCAGCGACCCGCTGCCGTCGGGGTGCAGTGCGTGGACTGCGTACGCGCGCAGTCCCGCGGCATCCGCTCCGCCCGGACCGTGTTCGGCGGGGCGGCCGGCAGCGGTCGGCCGGTCGTCACGCTGGCCATCATCGGGGTCTGTGTGGTGATGTTCGCCCTGCAGTACCTGAGCCACGACCGAGTCACGGAGGCCCTGGCGTTCGACCCGCAGCTTGCGGTGGCCGAGCCGTACCGGTTCCTGACGGCGGCGTTCCTGCACTCCACCTCGTTCATCCTGCACATCGCGTTCAACCTCTACGCGCTGTGGATCGTCGGCCCGTACCTCGAGCGGCTGCTCGGGCGCACCCAGTACGCCGCGCTCTACCTGTTGGCAGCCGTCGGCGGCTCGGTCGGCTACTTCGTGCTGGTCTCGCCGTCCTCCGACAACTGGTACGTCCCGACGTTGGGCGCCTCGGGGGCGGTGTTCGGGCTGTTCGGTGCGTGGTTCGTGGTCAACCGGCGGCTCGGCCGGGACGTGACCGGGATCGTCGCGCTGGTCCTCATCAACGGCGCGCTGGGCTTCCTGCCCGGGATCGCCTGGCAGGCGCACCTCGGTGGCCTCGTCACCGGTCTGCTGATCGCGGCGGTGTTCGCCTACCTTCCCCGCGACCGGCCGGCCCTGCGCTGGAGCGGACTCGCCGCCGTGGCCGTCGTGCTCTTGGTCGTCGTCGTGGTCCGCGTACAGACGCTTCCCGAGGGTGCCCTGGTGGTGCAGTCACTCTCCACACTGTGGACCGGCGGTGTGGATAACATCGTTGTAATTCCACAGCTGTGAGCAACCCTGTGGAGAACCGGCCACTGAGCACGCGACAGGACGACGAAGGGCCCGGCCGCGTCGCGGCCGGGCCCTTCGTCCACACCTGGTACGAGGAGCAGCGGTGGTCAGCGCCGGCGGGTGGTCGACGCCGACGGGTGGGTCAGCGCCAGCGGGTGGTCATCGCGAAGCCGATCAGCAGCAGGCCGAAGCCGATCAGCAGGTTCCAGTGCCCGATGCCCGGGACCGGGTAGGCGGTCTGGCTGATGTAGTACACGACGACCCACAGCAGCCCGACGACCATCAGCCCCAGCATCAGCGGCACCCACCAGCGCGGGTTCGGCTTGCGGGCGGCAGCCTTCGCCGGCGGCGGGGTGAACGGCGTCTGCTTGCGGACCCTGGACTCGGGCATGGTCGTGCTCCCGTTCTGTGGATCGCCGCGGCCGCGGCAGGAGGTCGGCTACCGGCGACGTCGCGTGTCGCCTCCACGGGTTAGCGTAGTCCCGTCCGGAAGGCGGGGGCCCCAGGGACTCGGAAGCACTGGGCGAGCGACGACGGGAGGGCCGTGCGGGGCCTGCCACTGCGGGTGAGACCGGCGAACCTGGGCGTCTTCGCCGTGCTCGTCGTCGCCGGGCTGCTCTTCGTGGTCAGCGCCACCACCGCAAGGGGGACGCAGCTGCGCACCGACCGCGGCGACGCTGTCGGTTTCGTCCGCGGCGAGCAGGCCCGGTACGCCGCGAAGCTCGACGAGCTCGCCCGGTTGCGTCGCGAGGTGGATGAACGGACGCGCGCCGAGGCCGGCGGCAGCGCGGTGGTCAGCCGTCTCAAGACCAGCGCGGACGCGCTCTCGCCACAGGCGGGTCTGCAGCCGGTGACGGGGCCGGCGCTGACCGTCGTCCTGGACGACGCCCCCCGCAGGGGCGCCCTCCCGGGCAGCGCTCGGCCGGACGACCTCGTCGTCCATCAGCAGGACGTGCAGGCGGTGGTCAATGCCCTCTGGCTCGGCGGCGCCGAGGCGATGATGCTCATGGACCAGCGGGTCATCTCGACCAGCGCGGTGCGCTGCGTCGGGAACACCCTCCTCCTGCAGGGCCGGGTCTACTCGCCGCCCTACCGGATCACCGCCATCGGGAACCTGCAGACGATGCGGACCGCTCTCGACGACTCCGCCGCCGTGCAGATCTACCGGGAGTTCGTGAACGTCTTCCAGCTGGGCTACGACGTCAGGGACTCCGGAGAGACCACCTTCCCGGCGTTCACCGGCAGCCTCGACCTGCGCTACGCCAAGCCGCTCCCCGTCGCGTCCCCCAGCCCGTCCGCCGACGCGTCCGGCAGCCCGTCCGGCGGCGGAGCCGGCCCGTCCGGCGCGGCGACACCGTCCGGCACTCCTTGACCCCCGCCTCCTGAGCCCGTGCGACAGGGCGCGCGACAGGCTCGTGCGACCATGGCCGGGTCCGCTCGCGCCGACCCGTCCGGTGGTGACCCTTGCCGACCCGCATCCTCGTCGTCGACAACTACGACAGCTTCGTGTGGACCATCGCCGGGTATCTCGCCCAGCTGGGCGCCGAGTGCGACGTCCTGCGCAACGACGCGGTGGGCACGCAGGATGCCGCCGGTTACGACGGCGTGCTGCTGTCGCCCGGGCCGGGGACGCCGGCGGAGGCGGGGATCAGCCCGGACATGGTGCGCTGGTGCGCGGACGAGGGCACGCCGATGCTCGGCGTCTGCCTCGGTCACCAGGCCCTGGGCGAGGTGTTCGGCGGCACGGTGGCGCACGCGCCGGAACTCATGCACGGGAAGACGAGCCTGGTCCGCCACGACGGCGGCGGCGTGCTCGAGGGACTGCCCTCACCCTTCACCGCCACCCGCTACCACTCGCTCGCCGTGCTCGCCGACACCGTGCCCGACGTGCTCGAGGTGACGGGCACGACCGAGAGCGGTGTGGTCATGGCGCTGCAGCACCGCGAGCTGCCCCTGTTCGGAGTGCAGTTCCACCCCGAATCGGTGCTGACCGAGGGCGGCCACCGGCTGCTCGCGAACTGGCTGGCGGTCTGCGGCGACGAGCAGGCGGTGGGCAGGTCCGCCGGCCTGGCGCCGCTGGTCCGCCGCTGACACCACGACCTGACCGAGCCGGCGCCTCGCCAGCGAAGGGCCGGCTCCCCCGGGTGGGGAGCGGGCCCTTCGTCAGGAGCAAGTCTGCCGTCGCCCGATCAGGGGCTCGGCGACGGAGATCCCGACGGCGACGGCGACGGTGTCACCGAGGGCGACGGCGACGGCGACGGAGACGCGGCCTGCGCGACGGTGAGCCTGACCGTGCTGCCCACGGCGACTCTGCCGGGACCCGGGCTCATGCTGAGCACGGTTCCCGATTTGACGTTCACCGGCGCGGGGACGTAGGTGATGTGGTTCTTCAGGTTCCGCTCGGTCAACCTCTGGACGGCGACCGCCACGTCCTTGTTCCGCAGGTTGGGAAGGTCGATCTGTCCCGAGGCGACGTACAGCTTGACCGCGGTCCCCTTGTCGACCGTGGTGCCCGCGGGCGGATCGCTCTTGACGACCTCGTTCTTCTGGTGCTGGGAATCGTCGATCGTCTCCGGGGAGGCAGGCGTCAGGCCTGCATCCTGCAGCTTCTGGAAGGCCTCGTCCTGGGTGAAGCCTTCCAGCGGCGGAACCGCGACCTGGCCCTTCCCGAGCGAGACCGACAGCGTGATCTTGTCCGTCGCGGCGATGGGTGTGTCCGGTGCCGGGTCCTGCGCGAAGACTGTGTCCTTCGGCTCGTCGTGGTTCTGGTTCTGCACGACGACGTTCTTGAAGCCCTTGTCCTTCAGCGTCTGCTTGGCGTCGTCGACGTTCGAGTTCACCACCGAGGGCACCGCGATCTTCGCCGGCCCCGGCGGCGGGCCACCACCGAGCTTCGTGATCGTGTAGAAGACGAGGCCGCCCAGCAACAGGATCGCGAGGGCGAGCAGCACGTAGGTACCGGTGCGGTTGGTGCGGCCCGGTTCCGGCGGCCGGTCCCGCCGCGAATAGCCGTACTCCTCCTCCAGCGGCGCCCCCGGCAGCATGCCGCCACCCACCGGGGCCACGGCAGTGCCGTACGCCGGGACAGGCTCGGTGGCGGGGTGCATCGTGCGGGTCCCCGCCCCCGGCGCCCCGAGGAACTGGGTCGTGGCCGCGGCCGCCGCACCCGCGGCGGCGCCGGCAGCAACGGCGGAGATGGGACGCCCCGCGAGCGCGGCCTCGATGTCGGCCCGGAACTCCGCCGCCGTCTGGTACCGGGTCTCGCGGTCCTTGGCCAGGGCGTGCAGGACGATGCGGTCGGCCACCGGCGGCACGGCAGGGTTGAAGGCGCTCGGCGGCTGCGGCTCCTCCCGCACGTGCTGGTAGGCGACCGCGACTGGCGAGTCGGCGACGAAGGGCGGCCGGCCGGTGAGCACCTCGTACAGCAGGCAGCCGGCGGAGTACAGGTCGCTGCGGGCGTCCACGGTCTCGCCACGCGCCTGCTCCGGGGAGAGATACTGCGCAGTGCCGATCACGGCCTGGGTCTGCGTCATCGTCGACGAGGCGTCCGCCAGGGCGCGGGCGATGCCGAAGTCCATCACCTTGACGTCGCCGGTCGTCGTCATCATGACGTTAGCGGGCTTGATGTCCCGGTGCACGATCCCGGCGCGGTGGCTGTACTCGAGCGCCGACAGCACCCGGGCGGTGACCTCCAGAGCGGTGTCGACGTCGAGCGGGGAACCGTCGTGCATCAGCTCGCGCAGCGTCCGGCCCTCGACGTACTCCATGACGATGTAGGGCAGCGCGACGCTGCTGCCGCCCGCCTCCACCACCTGCTCCTCGCCGGTGTCGTACACCGCGACGATCGCGGGGTGGTTGAGGGCCGCGGCGGACTGGGCCTCGCGCCGGAAGCGGGCCTGGAACGTGGCGTCCCGCGCCAGGTCCACACGGAGCAGTTTGATCGCGACGACGCGCCCCAGGCGGGTGTCGCGCCCGATGTGCACCTCCGCCATGCCACCCCGGCCGAGCAGGTCACCGACCTCGTAGCGGTTGCCCAGGACTCGGGGCTTGTCGTTCACGGAATCCATCCCAACCGTCGTCACGTCGTCGATCCCGACTTCCCAGTGTCCACCGTGGGGGCAGGTCCCGGTGATATCCGCAACGCCGTTCCGCCGCTGTTCCCCGAGCCGCTGCCCGGGCCGTTGCCGGAGCCGCCGCCCGAGCCGCCGCCCGGCCCGCCGCCCGAGCCGCGGCCGACCGCGCCGCCCGCCCCCTGTGCCGGGGCGCTGCCCGTCGGGCTCGGCGACGGGCTGGGACCGGTGCTCGTGGTTCCCGACGCCGCCGGGCTGGACGGCGGCGGGGAGGGGGACGGCGACGGTGGGGGAACGACGGACGCGGTCGGCGTCGGTGTCCGGCTCGCGGTGGGAGTGGGCGTCGCCGAGTGCCTCGACGAGCTCGTGGTCGGCCGCCCGGGGTTCGACGTGGAGCCGGTGGCCGAAGCCTTGGGGGTGGTGACCGTGGTCTTGCCGGGAGAGTGTCCGGTGGTCGGAGCAGGGGAATGGGTTCCGCCGGGGGCCGGCGCCGGTTCGGGGTCCTGAGTCCGCAGCGCGGCGACCACGCTGCCGACGATCACGAGCAGCACGAGAGCGATGAGGGCCATCAGGGGCAGCGAGGGGGAGCCCCGGCGCCGGCGGACTCCGCCGGTCCCCGGCCCCCCGGGGAAGGGCAGCGGCGCGGTGACGAATTGCTGGAAGGGATCCGGGTCGGCTGGTGGCGGACCGCCCGAGAGCAATGCCCCGCCGGACAGCAGGGCGCCGCTGGCGGCCGCGCTGCCCGGCTCTGGCACGGCACCGCTCGCGGCGGCGCCGTTCAGAGGCACGGGCGCACCCGGGTAGGGCGTGGAGGGCCACGCGGCCGGCGGAACCGGCCCGGCGAAGGCCTCCGCGGCGGGTGCGACCGCCCCCGCCGCGGCCGCCCCCAGCACCAAGGCGGTGGGAGCGTCGGCGAACCCGTCAGCGCCGTACCCGTCACCCGCGTACGGCGTGCTCCCCGTGTGGGCGCGCACCCGCAAGCCCTCGGCGGCTGCGGCGAAGGCCTCGGCGCCGCCGATCCGCCGCTGCGGGTCCTTCTCCATGGCCGCCGCGACCAGCGCGCGCACCTCCGGGGCGATCGTGCCGGGCAGCGGGGGCGGCTCCTCGGACAGGTGGGCCGTCGCCACGCCGATCTGGTCGTCGCCCTCGAACGGCCGGCGACCGGCCAGGCACTCGTACATGACGACACCGAGGGCGTAGATGTCGGAGGCCGGGGTGGCGGCGCGGCCCCGCGCCAGCTCGGGGGCCAGGTAGTGGGCCGTCCCCATCACCTGGCCGGTCGCCGTCAACGGCTCGTGGTCGTCGGGGCGCGCGATCCCGAAGTCGGTGACCTTGACCCGGCCGTCCGGGGTCACCATCAGGTTCGCGGGCTTGACGTCGCGGTGGATGACGCCGCGTTCGTGCGCGGCGTGCAGCGCCCGCGCCGCCTGCGCGACGACGTCGAGCGTCCGGTCGCTGCCGAGCGCGCCCTCGCGGGCGAGGATCGCCGACAGCGGCTCCCCGGGGACCAGCTCCATCACCAGATAGGCCAGGCCCTTGCCGTCGACCGACGTCTCGCCGTAGTCGTACACCGACGCGATCCCAGGGTGCGGTACTCGCCCGGCCGTGCGCGCCTCCGCCCGGAAGCGGCGCCGGAACGCGTCGTCGTCCGCGAGCTCGGCCCGCAGGATCTTGACGGCGACCGCGCGGTCGAGCACGACGTCGCTGCCCTCCCACACCTCGCCCATCCCGCCGAAGGCGAGCCGGCGCAGCAGCAGGTACCTCTCGTCGAGGCTGGTCTGGGGCGTGACCGTCACCGGTGAACCACCGCCTCCATCACCTTGCGCGCGATCGGCGCCGCCACCCGGCCACCGGACGCCGCCTCGCCGTACGTGCCGCCGTCCTCGACCACCACCGCCACAGCGATCTTCGGGTTGTCGGCGGGCGCGAACGCGGTGAACCACGCCAGCGGCGGGGAGCCCTTCGACGTCTGCGCGGTCCCCGTCTTGCCGGCCACCCGCACGCCGCTGATCTGTGCGTTGGTGCCGGTGCCCGACTGGACCACGGACTCCATCATCGCCGTCAGCTGGCTCGCGACCTGGGGGGTGACCGCCGTGGAGAACTGGGTCGGCTGGGTCTCGGAGATCGTGTTCAGGTCGGAGGACCGGATCCGGCTGATCAGGTATGGCTGCATCACGACGCCACCGTTCGCGATCCCCGCCGCCACCATGGCGACCTGCAGCGGGGTGACCCGCACGTCGAACTGCCCGATCGAGGCCTGCGCCACCTGGGCCTTGTTCATGTTCTGCGGAAACGCACTCGGCGTCACCGTGAGCGGGACCTGCAGGGTGCGCCCGAACCCGAACTTCGCGGCCTGCTGGCTCAGGGCGTCGCCGCCCAGGGTCATGCCCAGGTTGCCGAACGCGGTGTTGCACGAGATCCGGAGCGCGTTCAGCAGGCTCACCTGGCCGCCGGGCCCGCAGGGCTGCCGGTCGTCGTTGGGCAGGGTGATCGTCGTCTGCGGCAGCGGGAGCTCGGCGGGGCCCGGGACCAGCGTGTCCGGGTTGTAGCGGCCGGTGGAGAGTGCCGTCGCACTGGTGATGAGCTTGAACGTGGAGCCCGGCGGGTAGAGCCGCCCGGCGATGGCCCGGTTGTCCAGCGGCCGGTCCGGGTCGGCGAGCAGCCGCTTGTAGGCCCGTTCCGCCTTCGTGCGGGAGTGGGTCGCCAGCGTGTTCGGGTCGTACGTGGGGGCGCTGACCATGGCGAGGATCGCGCCCGTCTTCGGGTCGAGGGCGACGACGGCGCCCTTCTGATTACCGAGGGCCTCGGAGGCCGCCTGCTGCACCGCGGGGTCCACGGTGAGCTCGACCGACGCCCCCTTGGGCTGCCGTCCCGTCAGCAGATCCGAGATGCGCCGGTAGAAGAGCTGGTCGGCGGTGCCGTTGAGATAGGCGTTCGCGGCGGCCTCGACGCCGGTCGCCGACCCGAAGACCGCGCTGTAGTACCCCGTCACGTGCGCGAACAGCGGCCCGGAGGGGTAGGTCCGGAGGTACTTGTAGAGGTCGTTGACGGGCTTGGACGACGCGAGCACGGTGTTGCCCGCGACGATCGGCCCGCGCTCGCGGCTGTACTGCTTGTAGACCGTCCGGGCGTTGCCGGGGTGCGCGTTGAGCGAGGACGCCTGGACGAACTGGATGCTGGTCGCGCTCGCGAACAGGGCGAGGAACAGCACGGTGACGACTGCGGAGAGCCGGCGCAGGGGTGTGTTCACGCCGCCACCGCCTGCGGCACCTCGGTGGTGGGGGCCGTCACGCTCTCCGGCGGGCGGCGCGCGCTGTCGGAGATGCGCAGCAGGAGCGCGACCACGATCCAGTTGGAGACGAGCGACGACCCGCCGTAGGCGAGGAACGGTGCGGTGAGGCCGGTGAGCGGGATCAGCCGGGTGACGCCGCCGACGACGACGAACACCTGCAGGGCCACCGAGAACGACAGACCTGCGGCGAGCAGCTTGCCGAACCC
This sequence comes from uncultured Actinomycetota bacterium, assembly GCA_963786765.1. Classification (GTDB taxonomy): domain Bacteria; phylum Actinomycetota; class Actinomycetes; order Actinomycetales; family Kineosporiaceae; genus DATKNA01. The sequence continues at coordinate 22,748 of CAWBAJ010000016.1, forward strand.
GTCGCGGACGCCGACCGCGGTGCGCAGGCCGCGCTCCACGAGCATCCCGTAGAGGACGAGCAGCGCGAAGATCCCGGTCAGGCCGAGCTCCTCGCCGATCGCCGCCACGATGAAGTCGCTCTGCGCGAACGGCACGAGGTCGGGGCGGCCCTGGCCGAGGCCGGTGCCGAGCAGCCCGCCGCTCGCCATCCCGAACCAGCCCTGGATCGGCTGGAAGGCGCGGTCGACGTTCTGCGGGTCGAACGGGTGCAGCCAGATGTCGACGCGCAGCTGCACGTGCGAGAACAGCGTCCACGCCGCGAACGCCCCGCCCGCGAACAGCAGCATGCCGATGACGATCCAGCTGGTGCGTTCCGTCGCCACGTACAGCACGGCCACGAACAGCCCGAAGAACAGCAGCGAGGTGCCGAGGTCGCTCTCGAACACGAGGACGCCGAGGCTCGCCAGCCAGGCCACGAGGATCGGCCCGAGGTCGCGGCCGCGGGGCAGTTGCAGCCCGAGGATGCGGCGCCCGACGAGCGACAGCGAGTCGCGCGCCGTCACCAGGTAACCGGCGAAGAACAGCGCCAGCAGGATCTTCGCGATCTCCCCGGGCTGGAAGGACAGCGGGCCGACGCCGATCCAGATCCTGGCGCCGCGGATCTCGCGCCCGATCCCCGGCAGGAGCGGCAGCAGGAGCAGCCCGAAGCCGACGATCATGGCCGTGTAGGTGTACCGCGCCAGGGCCCGGTGGTCGCGGACGGCGACGAGCACGAACACGGCGCAGGCGATGCCGATCGCACTCCACATCAGCTGGCGTGTGGCCAGCGAGGTGGACCCGTTGAAGTGGTGGGCCAGGTCGAGGCGGTGGATGACGACGAGCCCGAGCCCGTTGATGACCGTGGCGATCGGGAGCATCACGGGGTCGGCGTACGGTGCGCGCCAGCGCAGCACGCCGTGCACGATGAGGACGAGCAGCGCGAGCCCCCCGGACACGAGCCAGAAGTCCTGCGGCACCGCACCTTCGATGGCGAGGCCCACGATGGCGTAGGCGGCCCCCGCGACGGCGATCGCGAGCAGGAGCAGCACGAGCTCGACGTTGCGGCGGGTCGGGGGGACGACCGGCGTCACGACCGCCATCGCCACCTCCTCCTACCGGCCGGGCTCGTGACGACCCGGCGGGGCGTCATCGGGCACCTGCACAGGTCACGGCGGCGCCGGGGCTGCCCGAAGGGGACGGCTGAACCGCCAAGGGGGATGACGGCGTCGCCGGCCCCGGTGTTGCCCCCGTCGTCGAGGGTGACGCCTGCGCCCGCAGCACGGTGGTGGGCGAGACCCGGGGCGAGACGCTGGGCGAGACCGCGGGCGAGGGACCGGGCGAGACGCTCCCCACGGTTCCCGACGCCACGGCCGGGCTCGCGGGGCAGGCGGCCTCGCGGAGGGCTTCCACCTTGGCCGCGGCCTCGGTCCCGTTGTCGACGACGAGCCCGGCCCGGACCGAGTCCTGGTCCGCCGGCGGAAGGGTGTCGACGAGGACGCCGGTGGTGTGGTCGAGCGTCGCGAGGTCCAGCGGCCCCAGGTCCTGAGGCAGCCCCCGGTACACCGCGACCTGCTGGCCGTAGACCCCCACGAAGTACTGCTGGCGGACCCAGTGCCAGGCGGCGAAGGCGCCCGCGGCGAGCACGGCGGCGACGACCGCGACGCCGGCGAGCCGGACGACAGTGCGACTGCGCGGTCGGGCCTGATTCTCGTCGGCGTCCTCGTCCGGGTCGGCACCCGCCGTGAGGGCGGCAGCCCGCTCCGCGGCGGAGCCCTCGTCCGGTGGACGTCGCTGGGGGTGCACGGACGCGGCGCCCACCACCGACGGAGCGGCGTCGGCGGACGCCGGCTCGTCGACGACGTCCGCAACGATGCAGGTCACGTTGTCGGGCGCCCCGGCCCTGCGGGCCAGCGCGACCAGCCGCTCGCACGTCGCCCCGGGCGGATCCGAGGACGCGAGGGTCTCCTGCAGGGTCTCGAAGCTCACCACCCCGGACAGCCCGTCCGAGCAGAGCAGGTAGCGGTCGCCGACCCGGCTCTCTCGGATCGAGAAGTCGGGCTCCGGATCGTCCACGATGTCGCTCAGCACGCGCATGAGGACCGAGCGCTGCGGGTGGTGCTCGGCCTCCTCGGGGGTGAGGCGGCCCTCGTCGACGAGCGTCTGGACGAAGGTGTGGTCCTTGGTGATCTGGGCGAGGACACCGTCCCGGAGCAGGTAGGCGCGGGAATCGCCGATGTGCGCGAGGGCCAGCCGGTTGCCGGCGCGCATCAAGGCGGTGATCGTCGTCCCCATGCCGGCGAGCTGCGGCTCCTCCTGGACACGCGCGAGGAGCTCGCCATGAGCGGCGCGGACCGCGCGCTCGAGGTGCGCGAGCGCGTCGTCGGAGCCGTGCGACTCGCCGTCCAGGGGCGCGAGCTCGCCGATCGCGAGCGAGGAGGCGACGTCCCCCCCGGCATGCCCGCCCATGCCGTCGGCGACGACCAGCAGGTGCGGGCCGGCGTAACCGGAGTCCTGGTTGTTCTGGCGGACGAGCCCGACGTCCGAGCGGGCTGCGTAGCGCAGGGCGATGGCCACCGGCGCTACCTCCGCAGCTCGAGAACGGTGCGCCCGACCCGGACGGGCACCCCCGGCTCGACGCGGGCCGCCTCGGTCACCCGGACGCCGCCGAGGAAGGTGCCGTTGGTCGAGCCCAGGTCCTCGACGAGCCAGCCGCCCTCCTGCGGGAAGAGGCGGGCGTGCCGGCCCGAGGCGAAGTCGTCGTCGAGCACGAGCGTGCACTCGGGGGCGCGGCCGATGAGCACGGGCGCCTGCCCGAGGGTGAGGGTCGTCCCGCGCAGCGAGCCGTCCGTGACGACCAGCGTCCGGAGACCGCGCGGCTGGTCGGGCGTGCGACCGCGCCGTCCCGCGACGGGGGCCGTGGGCTGCGGCCCGGCCGCCGGTGCCGGGGCGGCCGCCGGGCGGGGAGCCCGCCGGACCACCCGGGTTCCGAAGAGGTCGCGGCGGAGCACGGCGAGGATCGAGAGCACGAGGAGCCACAGCAGGGCCAGGAAGCCCAGGCGCAGCAGGGTGAGGGTGAGCTCGCTCATCGCCAGGCGGTCACCGCTGCCCGAGCCGGAACACGAGCCGGCTGCGGCCGACGGTGATGGTGCTGCCGTCACGCAGCTCACCGGCCGTCACGCGCTCGCCGTCCACGAACGTGCCGTTCGTCGAGCCGAGGTCGACGACCCGGTAGCGGTCGTCGGTCACGTGGATCTCGGCGTGGCGGCGGGACACGCCGGCGTCGTCCAGGGGGACGTCGACGTCCGCCGCGCGGCCCAGCACGGTCACCGCCCGCGTGAGCGGGATCCGCCGGCCGTCGAGCTCCAAGGCCGGGGTGGGCCGGTCCACGGGGGCGGGGTAGGCGTAGGGCGAAGCGTAGGGGGCGGGCGGGGCCGGGTAGGGCGCGGCTGCACCCTCGTCGGGGCCCGCGTACTCGGGCGACGGGTAGGGGGCTGCATACGGGGGCGCGTACGGGGCGGCCGACGCCGGGTGCCCGGGCGGGATCTGCGCGGCGGCGGGGTACCCGGCGGCCGCGTACGGGTCGTGGGCACCCCCCGGGCCCTGCTGCTGGGCGGACTGTGGGTAGCCCACGGGCTGACGCGCCCCCTGCTCGTCGCCGTGGTCCGGACGTGCTGTCTTGCTGCGCACCCGGAAGACACCCGTGTCGAGCTCCTCGGACCGCTCGAAGCTGACCTTCACCGGACCCACGAAGGCGTAGCGCTGCTGCAGCGCGTGGTCGTTGAGAACGGCTGACAGCTCGTCGCCGAGCGCCTCCTCCCACTGCGCCAGGCGGCGGTGGTCGGCGGGGCCGAGCTCGATGACATAGTCGTTCGGAGCGATGGTCCGGTTTCGGCCCACCACCGAGGCGTTGTCGTCCGCCTCACGCTTGATCGCGCTCGCCAGCTCGACCGGCTGCACCTCGCTGCGGAAGGCGCGGGCGAACGCGCCGTTGACAGCACGCTCGATGCCCTTCTCGAAGCGGCCGAGAACTCCCACGCCCGTCCCTCCCTCCTGTGCGTCGCCTGCCTGTCGCTGTGGGCCCGGCCCACCGCTGGACGCGGCTGCGCCGACTGCCAGCCTAACGTCGGCTTTCACGGTCGGCTGCACTGCAGGCCGCGTGCTAGCCTCTTCTGGCTCGCGCGAGTGGCGGAATAGGCAGACGCGCACGGTTCAGGTCCGTGTGCCCGAAAGGGCGTGGGGGTTCAACTCCCCCCTCGCGCACGCGAGCGAGAGGCCGCCGGCCCTGAGGGGCACGGCGGCCTCCGCGCTGTCGAGGGGTCGGTGCGACGTTTCTCGCGTTCCGGCCGCTCGGTGCGACGTTGCTCGCGTTCCGGCCGCTCGGTCGCACGTTGCTCGCGTTCCGGCCGCCTTTCCGGCACTCGAGGCGCTCGGAACCGGCCGGAACGCGAGTGACGCGGTCGTAGCTGTCCGGCACTGGCCGGAACGCGTCCGACGCAGCATCGGTCGCGGCACCAGGACGCGGTCAGTGGACGTACCGGCGCGTCGCCGGCGCCGCCGCCAGCGCGATCAGCACGATGTCGATGGCGCCGAAGAGGAGCGCCGCGCTCTCGTGCCAGATGAAGAGCTTCGCCAGCGAGAACAGGATCCCGTACAGGGCGTAGCCGATCAGGACCTTGCGGCCCAGCGCGCGGCCCCGCAGCATGCCGATGGAGCCGGCCACGCCGATCGCGTTGGCGGACCAGTACAGGGCGACCAGGGCGAGCCCGGCGGCCAACGGGGGCTTGGCGGCATCGACGAGGCTGAAGTAAAAGACGGCGATGGTCGTGACCGTGGCGACGAGCATCTGCAGGCCGGCGGCGACGATCGCGGGAACGGGCGGCCGGCCGCGACGGACGTGCTCGAGGCCTGCGGTGGTCGGAACGGTGGTGGAGCGCATGGAGCCGGACATCTGAGATCTCCCTGGGTGTCGGGCGGCCGGGCGGTTCCCGGCTCGGGATCGAGCGTTCGGCCGGAGGTGTCCCGAGGGCACGGGCCCGCAGTAGGAACCGGGGTCGGGCCGGAGTGTCCCGGCGGATCGGGACGAGATGTCCCGTGACGGAATGCGCGGCACGCCCGACCATGGGGTCGTGACCTCCCTGAGCGGGATGACCGCCGCGATCCCGCGGACGCCGCGGGCCGCGACGCGCCTCGTCGACGCGGCCGTCGCCGTCGGCGTCCTGGTCGTGGCCGGGGCGCTCGCGACGAGCCTCGTCCTGCATGTCGCGAACGCCGGGAACCCGCTCGCGCCCGGAGTCACCGACTGGTGGGTCATGCCGGTCGTCGGCGGAGTGGCTTTCGGGGGGGCCGGGCTCTGGCTGGCGCGAGTGCGCCCCCGGCTGCCCATCGGGTGGCTCCTCGCCGCCGTCGGAGCCGTTCTGGCGACGTCGTCGGCCGCGCTGGAGTACGGCGTCCACGTCCTGGGCCGCGGCGGGGCCGGCCTTCTCCCCGTTGCCGCCTTCTGGTTCGCCAACTGGGCCTGGTCCACGGCCCTGGTGACCGTGGGGACCGTCGTCCCGCTGCTGCTGCCCGAGGGCTGGCTGCCATCGCGCCGGTGGCGGCCGGCCCTGGCCCTCGCCGTGCTCGCCGTCGTGCTGGTCACGGTCGCCTGGGCGCTGACGCCGTACGGCAGCTGGTCGGCTGCCCTGCGCCAGGCCGGGGTTGTCAACCCGGTCGGCGCCGACTGGACCACCTCTCCCGCCGCCGGGATCGTCCAGCTCGTCGTGGCGCTCGCGGCCGTCGCGACCTCGCTGGCGTCATTGGTGGTGCGGTGGCGCATGGCGACCCCCGAGGGCCGTCAGCAGCTCAAGTGGCTCGGGCTCGGCGCGGTCGCCGGCCTCCTGCTGTTCTTCCTCGGCCTGGCCGCCGGCCCACTCGTGACCGCGCTGGCCCTCGTGCCGCTGCCTGCCGCCTGTCTCGTCGCGGCGCTGCGCCACGGCCTCTGGGACGTCGACGTCGTCATCAGCCGGTCGCTCGTCTACGCCGCGCTGATGGCCGCCGTCCTGGCTCTGTACGCCGGGGTCGTGGCGCTGCTCGGCGGCGTCCTCGGGGCCACCACCGGAGCTCCGGTCGTCGCGGCCGCAGTCGTGGCGGTGCTTGCGCTTCCCCTGCACCGCCGGCTCGCCGAGCTCGTCAACCGGCTGGTGCACGGGGAACCGGAGGAGCCGTTCGCGCTGCTCCGTCGCCTCGGTGACCGGCTGGCGGCGGCCCAGGACGACGAGACCCTGGCCGAACAGGTGCTGCCGGATGTCGTCGCGGTGCTCGCGCGGGCGATGCGCCTGTCCTACGTCGCCGTGCAGCTCGCGGACGGTACGGAGGTCGCGCGTGGACGACGCCCCGCGGAGGTGGCGCAGCTGCCGCTCGTCTACGCCGGAGCGGACGTCGGCCGCCTCGTGGTCGCTGCCCGGCAGGACGGGCCGCGGGGGTCCGCGGGAGGGATGTCCGGCGGGGCAATGTCCGGCGGGGCAATGTCCGCCGGGCGGACGTCCGGCGGGGCAAGGAGGGACGCCGCGGTCCTCGCGGCCCTCGCCGAGCAGGCTGCCGTCGCCGTGCACACGGTCGTGCTGGCCCGCGACGTGCGCCGGTCCCGCGAGCTGGCCGTCAGCGCCCGGGAGGAGGAGCGCCGGCGGCTGTACCGCGACCTGCACGACGGGCTCGGTCCTGCCCTGGCGGCGCTCGCGCTGCAGGTCGAGACCGCGCGCGACCTGGTGGCAGTGGACGCCGACCGCGCCGGGCGACTGCTCGGTCAGGTGGGGGCGCACCTGAAGGACACGGTGGGCGAGGTCCGCACCGTCGTGCACGGGCTCCGGCCACCGGCGCTGGAGGACCTCGGCCTCGACGACGCCCTCCGCGAACTGGCGGCCCGCTTCGGCGGAACCCTTTCGATCGACACGACGCTCGACGTGAGCGGGGATTCCGGCACCGAGCTGCCCGCGGCCGTCGAGGTGGCGGCATATTCGATCACCGGCGAGGCGCTCACGAACGTCGCACGGCACGCCCGCGCGCAGGCGGCCTCGGTCCGGCTGCAGCGCGAGGCGGGGTGGCTGGTGGTCACGGTGACCGACGACGGCTGCGGGATCCCGGCGGATGCGCGCCCGGGGCTCGGACTCGTCTCGATGCGTCGCCGGGCGGAGGAGCTCGGCGGCACCCTGGAAGTGGCCGCACGGGGCGCCGGCCAGTCTGTTGTCGGACCGGGGGCGCGGGGAACAGTCGTCACCGCGCGGCTGCCGCTGGACGTCCGGTGACTTCCCGGACGGTGCTCGTCGTGGACGACCACCCGCTGTATCGCGAGGGCCTTGCCACCGCTCTGTCGATGCTGGAGGGCGTTGAGGTCGTCGCCGAGGCCGGGGACGGCGTCCAGGCGGTCGAACTGGCACTGGAGCTGGCGCCGGACGTCGTGGTGATGGACCTCAACCTGCCCGGGCTCGGCGGGATCGAGGCGACCCGGCGGATCACCACGCAGCTGGCCGGCACCGCCGTGCTGGTGCTGACCATGCTCGAGGGCGACGACGCGCTGTTCGCGGCGATGCGGGCCGGCGCCCGGGGATACCTGCTGAAGGGTGCCGACCGGCAGGAGATCGCCCGTGCCCTGGAGACCGTCGCCAACGGTGAGGTGGTGTTCAGCGCCACGCTGGCCTCGCGCGTCCTCGCCTGGTTCGCGCGCGGCGGGGCGGGCGCCGCCAGTCCCTTCCCCGAGCTGACCGAGCGGGAGCGGGAGATCCTCGATCTCGTCGCCCGTGGGCTCACGAACGCCGCGATCGCGCGCCGGCTCGTGGTCAGCGACAAGACGGTCAGGAACCACGTCTCCAACGTCTTCGGCAAGCTGCACGTGGCCGACCGCGCCGCGGCCGTCGCCCGCGCCCGGGACGCTGGGATGGGCGCCGGGCCGCTCTGAGCCCCCTGCTCCGAACCGGTGAGAGCGCCGGCTGCCGCGGCCCCCCACCCGGTGCAGCCGTGCGAACGGTGCGAACCGGCGTTGCTCCCACGGTCTGTCGGCCCCCTGGTGCACTCTGGCATCAACGGATCGGACACGTGTTCGGGAGGCGAGGGCATGGCGAGCACCGGCACCACCGGGAGGGCGAGCAGCGCGCCCGGACGGGTCCGCTGCACGTATTGCGGCGGTCGGGGCGACGGTCCCCTGCTCGAGATCGACCTGCGCGGCGTCCGCTACGACTACTGCGATGCTGCGTGTGCCACTGCGCACCGCCAGGCCGTGGCGCTGACGGCGGAGCTGTGCGCCGACTGCGACGAGGACGCGCTGGGCGACACCGGTTGCTGCGCCGAGCACACGGACCCCCGCGAGATCGAGCTCGAGACCGCCTCCTGGCGCCAGGCCGGCTGACCCGCGGCCGAGCCGTCGATCTCCCCTCGGCTCTCTCGGACTCGTCGCCCACCGGCTGCTGACCCGTCGCCCAGACCTGTCGCTGCTGTTGACCCCGTCCCCAGCCGCAGACCGCTCGCCGGCCGGTGATCGCCAGCCATACGGCGCGGCGTCGGCTGGCACCGTGAGTTGCTGGTCGCGGCCGCCGGCAGGTGGCCGTCGTATAGCGGGCGATCATGAGCGGGGCGGGCAGAGGCAGACGCTCGTGCCCCCTCGAGTGCGGATCCGGCTCAGCCGATGGCCGCAGGGTCCCCCGCCGTCTGCCCACGCGCGTGGGCGAGGGCGGCCAGCGCCCGCTCCTGCGCCTCGAACATCGCCAGCAGCTGCTCGTCGAGCAGCTCCGGGCGCCCCTCGGCGGCCAGTACCGACCGGTAGGCGCGCAGCACCTGGTCGCGCGTCTGGTGGTACCAGGACGCGGGGGCCCCCGGCGGCATCCCCGGTCGGTCGGCCGTAGCCTGCGCGACCTCGGCGAGGCTGGCGAGCAGGCGGGCTAGGTCACGAGCTGCGGGGGCGAGCTCGCCGCCGTCACCGGCCGTCGGCACGGGCAGCACGGGCAGCACGGGCAGCACGGGCAGCACCGGCGGGTCCGACGCACCGATGGCACGCGGCTCCGCATCGAAGCCGACGACGGAGAGCCCACCGGTCCACTGAAGGATCCTGCCGATGTGCAGGTCCCGGTGCACCCGCTGGACGGTGACGGTCGCCACCCCGGCGTCCAGGCGCCGCGCCAGTTCCGCCGCGCCGTCCACCGCTGCGAGCAGCGCCGGCAGGTCCCGCGGCTCGAGCCCGCCGGCAGGTCCCGTGAGCGCGAGCCGGACGGCGGCGTCGACGTCGGCGCGGGCCGTCGCATGCCAGCTCCGGACGACGTCGCTGTCCGCCGTCGTCGTGGGCACGGGAACCAGCCCGGACGGTGTCGCGAGCGCGAGGTGCAGCTTGGCCACGAGGCGACCGAGCCGGGCGGGCAGCTCGACCGCCGTGAGGTCGATGCCCCCGGCCGGAGTGCCGGCCGGCACGGCGTTGCGGCGCAGTCCGCCGGCGACCTCGACCAGCTCGCCGGCCCACGCCCAGCCGGGTCGGGAGCGGGGCAGGTAACGGGTGGCCATCGCCACCGGCACCTCGTGGCCACCCGGGGTCTGCCACAGGAGCATGCCGTACACGTCGGGCACGCCGATGAAGTCGACGGCCGCCAGGTGTTGCAGCGTGAGCACGCAGGGGTGCGGGGCGTCCACCGTGCGTCGGGTCCAGGTGACGACCACGCGCTCACCGACGACCACCGTGGAATGGACACCCCCGTCGAGGTCGACCTCGACCATCCGCTCACCTGTGGCTTCAGGTGGAGGGGCGAGGCGTACCACGCGGAAGCCAGGAACGGTCGGCAGCTCGGCGTAGCGCAGCAGGTCGACGAAGGCCTGTGCAGCGCCGTCACCCTCCTCGGCCTCGGCCCACTCCTCGGCCGCCACCTTCCCGCCGGCGCTGCGCTCGGGGTCGCACCACCAGCCGTCGCCGGTCGAGCGGACGCATACGCCCGTCTCCAGGCCGAGGCGGTACCGGTGCACCACGACGGGATCGCCGCCGGTGTCCCGGTCCTGCCAGGTCGGCAGAGCCGTGCGTTCGTCCATGGGCCGCCCTCCCGTCCGTCCCGAACGGTACCGCCTGGTCCGTCCCTTACAGCGGAGGCCACAACCCGTGCCGCCCTCGCCCTCCTCAGCCGGCGCGATCCTCCCTCCGCCAGCTGTCCTCCGGATCGCGCCGAGCAGGCGCCTACGTCAAGGATCCTCCCTCGGCCACGACGACCGCGCAGGCGAACCCGCCGTCGTGGGTGAGGGCGAGGTGAAGATGCGTGACGCCGAGCTCACGGGCGCGGGCTGCGATGGTTCCGGTGATCTCGATCCGCGGCCGGCCGGTCTCCTCGCGCACGACGTCGGCGTCGGTCCACTGCAGCCCGCGCGGCGCGCCCAAGGCCTTCGCCAGCGCCTCCTTCGCCGCGAAGCGGGCGGCGAGGCTCCGTGCCGGCAGGGCGCGCTCGCCCTCGGTGAAGAGCCGGGGCCCGAGGGCGGGGGTCCGGTGGAGCGTCGCCTCGAACCGGGCCACGTCGACGAGGTCGACACCGAGGCCGAGGATCATCCCTCGGCCAGCGTGTCGAGCGCGGCGACGACCAGGCCCGCGGCGGTGGCGGGGTTGACGAAGGCCAGTCGCAGCACCCACTCCCCCTGCCAGCGGGTCGGCAGACACAGGAAGTCCCCCGCCAGGGCATGCCGCTTCGACCAGGTCAGGTAGTCCTCCGGGCCCCAGCCCACTCGCTCGAAGAGCAGGACCGACAGTTCCGGAGGCACCACGAGACGCAGGTAGTCGCGGGCCCGGACGGCGTCCGCGACCTCGCGGGCCGTCGTCAGGCTGCGCTCGACGGCCGCCACGTACCGGTCCGTTCCGTGGACGGCGAGGCTGAACCACAGCGGCAGGCCGCGCGGGCGGCGGGTGAGGTGCACGGCGAGGTCCGACGGGTTCCACTCCCGCCGGTCGACCTGGTCCAGATAGGTGGCCGACTGGGCGTGCGCGGCCCGGGCCAGCTCGGGTCGCCGGTACAGCAGCGCGCAGGAGTCGTACGGGGCGAACAGCCACTTGTGGGGGTCGACGATGAACGAGTCGGCCCGCTCGATGCCGTCGAACAAGGGGCGGGTCCGCGGTGAGACAAGAGCCGCGCCCCCGTAGGCGCCGTCGACGTGGAGCCAGAGCCCGCGGCGCTCGCAGGCCTGCCCGACCCCCACCAGGTCGTCGACGATCCCCGCGTTGGTGGTCCCGGCCGAGGCGACGACGGCGAAGACGCGGTCGCCGACACTGTCCAGCACGCGCGAGAGCGCCGGCCCGGTGAGCCGGCAGCGGTCGTCACCTGGCACCTCCAGCACCGGCACGCCCATCACGTGCGCGGCGGAGCGGACCGAGGAGTGGGCCTCGGCGCTGCAGGCGAGCACCCAGCCGCCCTCGGGGGTGCCCGGCAGGCCCGCGGCGCGCCGGCGCTGCTCCGCCGTGTGCCGGGCCGCGACGAGGGCGGACAGGTTGCCCGTCGTCCCGCCGCTGACGAAGGTCCCGCCGGACGTGGCGGGCCATCCCAGCAGGCCGGCGAGCCAGCCCAGCACCTGGTTCTCCGCGTGGATCGCGCCCGCGCCGGTCTCCCAGTGGCCGCCGAAGATGTTCGCCACGCTCGTGGCGAGGTCGAACGCGACGGCAGCCCGGGTGGGCGCCGACGGGATGTAGGCCAGGTTCAGCGGGTCCTCCTGGGCACGGGTCGCCGGCACGAGGATCTGCTCGAAGATCTCCAGTGCGCGGCGGTGGCCGATGCCCTCGGCCGTCACCGTCGGCCCTGTCGCCGCCAGCAGAGCCGCGGCGGGACGAGCTGTCGTCGTGGGATCGGTGCCTCTCGCCAGGTGGCCGCGCACCCACTCGAGCACGGCGTCGACCACACCGGACTCGTCACCCCAGACGGACTCGCCCGGGCTCGGGCGAGGCCGGCTGTGGTCAGCGTTCATGCCGGGATCGTGAGCACCTCGCGGGGCCGTGCGCAAGTCGCCGGGCCCGTCCTGAGCCCGGTCAGGCGGCCGCGGGCACAGGCAGGACGACGCTCTCGCCTGCCGCCACCCTGCGTCGGCCGCCCGGTCCCAGGAGCCATGCGGACCGCTTGCCGACTACCTGCCACGCGTTGCCCGGGCCCGCCGGGTCGGTCTCCCACCCGGCGGCGTCAAGCCCTCCCACCAGCGCGGTCTCCTCGTCGATGCCCACCAGCAGGGCACCGTCGTCCGTGCGCGCGAGGCCGCGCAGAGCGACGTCCGGCAGGCGACCTCCGAACCGGTCGAAGTGCGGAATGACGCGTACCACGGGCACGAGCCCGAGCCCCGCCGAGGACCGCCAGGGGCGGCGGAAACCGGGAAAGCCGGCGGAGAGTGCCATCGCGCCCGCGGAACAGCCGGCGAGCGCCGCGCCGTTCCGCCACGCGTCCACGATCGCCGCCCATACCCGGGTGGCCCGCAGCGTCTCGGTGAGGTAGCTGGGACTGCCGCCGGAGAGGTAGATCAGGCCGGCGCCGGCGACGAGCTCCGCGTTGCCGGGGTCGTCGGCGTCGTCCCGGTTGCTGACGGGCACGACCACTTGCTCGACGTCCAGGCGCGCGGCGGCGTCCGCGCCGAGCCCGTGCCACCGGGCCAGTGACGCCGGTCCCTCGGGCGCCGCCGCCGTCGCGAGCTGCGCGTACCTCGCAGGACGGCCGGTGATCAGCGCGCGCTCGAGGAACTCCAGGGCCGGCAGGTACTCCCCGGAGCCCACGAGGGCGACGGGGCCGGGCCCCCCGGGAGTCAGGCGGAGCCCCAGTCCGGACGCAGCGGGAAGTCCGCGCGTCCGTCCTTGTGCAGCTTCACGGCGAGCACCTGGTGCAGCTGGATCCAGTTGCGCTCGAAGCCCACCCGCGAGCCCGCGAGGTACAGGCCCCACACCTTCGCGGTGGCCTCGCCGACCTCCCGGACGCACTCGTCCCAGTGCTCGACCAGGTTCGCGCACCACGCTGCGCACGTCTTCGCGTAGTGCTCCCGCAGGTTCTCCTCGTGCCGCACCTCGAGGCCGCCGACGTCCTGGATGGTCGAGATGATCCGCCCCGAGCCGGTGAGCTCGCCGTCCGGGAACACGTACCGGTCGATGAACCCGCCCCGCACCCGGGGGGTCTGGACGTTGTCTGGCCGGGTGATGCAGTGGTTCAGGAGGCGTCCGCCGGGCCGCAGCCGCCCCCGCAGGAACCTGAAGTACGCGGGGTAGTTCGCGACGCCGATGTGCTCGGTGAGGCCGATCGAGCTGACGGCGTCGAACCCGCCCTCCGCCACGTCGCGGTAATCCGCGTGCCGCACCTCCGCCAACTCCTGCAGGCCCTCGCTCCGGATGGCTTCCTGCGCCCACGCCGCCTGCTCGCGGGACAGGGTCACGCCGACAGCCTTCACGCCGTGGCGGGCCGCGTGCCGCACCATGCCCCCCCAGCCGCAGCCCACGTCGAGCAAGCGCTGGCCGGGCCGCAGGCCGAGCTTGCGGAACACGAGCTCGTACTTGGCCGCCTGCGCCTCCTCCAGCGTGCTCTGCCCGGTGGGATAGCACGCACAGGTGTACGTCATCGAGGGGCCGAGCACGTACTCGTAGAACGCGTTCGACACGTCGTAGTGGTGGTGGATGGCCTCCGCGTCACGACGGCGGGAGTGCCGCAGGCCCTCGAGCGCCCGCCGCCAGTCCGGCAGTGCCTCCTGAGGCGGCGGCGGGGGCGGCACCAGCCGCGAGACCCCGAGCGAGCGGGCGATGCGTGCGAGCGTGCGGGCGTCCGGGGAGCGCCAGTGCAGGTCGTTCAGCAGGACCCGCAGCAGCGGGTAGGGGTCCCCGGGGTGCACCCCCGTGATCTCGAGGTCACCGCTGACGTACGCGCGGGCCATCCCGAGCGACCCCGGCGAGGTGGCGAGGTAGGCCGCGCCGCGCGGTGAGCGCAGGTGCAGTGCGAACGGCGCGTCCTCCGGCCCCGTCGCGCTGCCGTCGTAGGCCGTGAAACGGAACGGCGGCTCCCCCTGCAGCAGCAGGTCCAGCACCTCCGCCAGCTGCAGCACTCCGCTTGCCTGATCGGTCCGCCAGAGCGTCGTCATCACCACTGGTGACCACCTCCCACCTTCGCTCCGCCCGTCTCGTCACGAGGAGTGGCCGTCCTGTCCGCCGGGCGCGTGCGGACGGCGACGGCGGTCACGATACGACGTGATCACCCTGTGCGTGCAGTGACATTGCCCACTGCGCAGCATTCTTCTCCAGGGCGCCTCAGCGCCGGCGCACCGCCTTCGCGTACAGGTCGAGCAGGCGCGCCTGCGGGTCGTAGCGCTTCTTCAGACCGCCGTAGGTCTCGCCGCCGTAGCGGGCCCAGAACGCGTCCTCGTCGTAGTACGCATCCGAGTACAGCGACTTGTGTCCCTCGAAGTCCGTCAGGGCTTCCTCGAGGCGCCGGTTGACGTCGCCGTCCGCCCGGCCGCGTTCGATCGGTACGGTCCCCCAGAAGCCGACGTTCACGTACGTCTCCCCGGCCCGCAGCGGGTAGAGCGGCCAGGGCCGGGCGCCGTCCGCCAGGTCGCCGAGGGGGCCGCCGGTGGAGCGCAGCCGCAGCGGGCAGATCCACACCGGCGTCATCGGGACGTTGTCCAGGAACCACCGCAGGAACTCTGCCGTGCGCCCGACCGGTACCTCGACGTCCTGCACCACGCGCTCGCGGGCGGGCCGACCGCGCCAGCGATCGATCCGGGCGGCCACCTGGTAGCGGTTCTCGAGGCCGACCAGGCGGTGGTAGACGTCACTTCGACGCTTGCCGGCCGGCCACACCCGGCGCACCAGCGGATGCTGCGCGCCGAAGGCCCGCGAGCACCAGAACCAGTCGGTGTCCCAGCGCCACAGGTAGTCGTGCACGGTGAGCGCGTCGCGGCCGCGGTCCCGCAACGATCGGTAGTAGATCTCGCGGCGCGTGTAGTCGCTGGCCGCGGGCACCTCGTCCGCCCACCGGCCGAGGGTCAGGTAGCCCTCCGTCGCCGAGAACATCACCCCGTCGAGGAACTGCACCTCCTCGCCGTCGAACGTGCGCTCCCTGACGATCAGCGCGATCGCGTCCGCCAGCTCCTCGGTCGAGGAGAAGCGCACGTTCCGCAGGGCGACGTACGGGTGCACGGGCTCCAGCTGGATGCGCAGCCGGACGGCGTACCCGAGGCTGCCGTAGGAGTTCGGGAAGCCGGTGAAGAGGTCGGCGTGCTCGCCCTGCGGCCCCGCCGTCACGACGTCGCCGGCGCCCGTGAGCACGTCGAGCTCGAGCAAGGACTCGTGCGGCAACCCGTTGCGGAACGAGGTGGACTCGATGCCGAGCCCGGTCACGGCGCCGCCGAGGGTGATGGTCCGCAGTTGCGGGACGACCAGCGGCATGAACCCCTTCGGCAGCGTCACCGCCACGAGATCCTCGTAGGTGCACATGCCCTGGACGTCTGCCGTGGCGCTGCCCGAGTCGCCCGCTCCGTCGGCGTCCAGGGAGATGACCCCGCGGAGCCCGGAGACGTCCAGCCCCGGACCGGACGCGCCCGCGCGCGGGCGGAAGAGGTTCGAGGTCCGTTTGGCCAGCCGGACGCCGGCGCCGGGCGGAATGGCCCGGTAGCTGTCGACGAGCCGGGCCACCGCGGCCCTGTGCGCCATGGCGCCCCGGGTGCTGCCCGCGCGTGGCGGCACACTCGAGGTGCTCACGGGGGGCGGGACGCCCGGGGGGACCGAGGCACCGGTGCTGCTCACGGCGGTGGTCATCCCGCCATTCTGGGCCGCGCCGCGGAGTGTCAGTGCAGCGGGTGCACGAGCAGGCCGCTCGCCGGCTTCGGCCAGAACCACGTCGACTTCGGGGGCATCACCTCACCCGCGTCGCTGACGGCGACGAGGTCGTCGAGCGGCGTCGGCGCCAGGGCAAAGGCGGCTGCCGCGGCGCCGCCCGCCACGGCGGCGTCCAGCTCGGCGAGCCCGTCCGGTCCTCCGACGAAGGCCAGCCGCGGATCGCGCCGCGGGTCCTCGATGCCGAGCACCGGCGCCAGCACGAGATCCTGCAGCAGGCTGACCGCCAGCCCCTGGACGCCGCCGGCGACGGCCGCGCGGTCCCGCAGCCGGACCCGGTGCCAGCCGAGGCCGGTCCGCAGCCCGAACTCCGAGGGTTGCGAAGGCTGCACCGGCGAGTCCGCCGCCTCCACCTCGAAACGTTCCCGCAGGCGCTCGAGCAGCTCCTCCGGCGACATGCCGCGGAGGTCGAGGACGAGCCGGTGGTACGGGAGCACCGTGAGCTCGGCCGCGGGGAAGACGACGGCGAGGAAGCCGTCGGTCTCCCCCGCCTCGTCCGTGGGGAGACCGGCGCGGGCGGCGTGCAGGCGCACGGCAGCGGCGGTGCGATGGTGACCGTCCGCTACATAGAGCGCCTCGAGCTCGGCGAACGCGGCGGTCAGGTGCGCCTGCTCGTCGGCGTCGGTGCCGGAGGGGACCCGCCACAGGGTGTGCCAGACCCCGTCCGGGGTGGTGACCGCGAGGTCGTGCTCGCGTTCGGTCACCGCGGCCACCACCTCGTCGACGGCGCGGCTGCCGCGGTGGAACAGGAAGACCGGCTCGTCGTGGGCGTCGAGCACATCGACGTGGACGGCCCGTTCCTCTTCCTTGTCGGGCCGGGTGTGCTCGTGCACCCTGATCACGCCGGCCGTGTAGTCGTCGACGCCGGCCAGGCCCACGATCCCCGTCTGGGTGCGAGCGCCCTGAGGGCTACGGGGAACCTGCTGGCGGTAGATCCACAGGGCCGGCCCCTCCTCCCGGACGAGAACGCCGCGGCGGACGAGCTCGTTCAGCGCCTCGCGCCCGTGCTCGTGCTCCTCCCCTGCTACCGGGGCCTCCTCGAGCCACGGGTCGGCGTCCGGCCGGGTCACCCGCAGGAAGCTGTCCGGAGCCGCAAGCATGGCCGCCCGTGCCTGCTCCTCGTCGACGACGTCGTAGGGCGGGGCGGCGACCCGTGAGGCCAGCTGGGGCAGCGGTCGCAGCGCGGTGAACGGTCGCAGCACGGGCACGGCGACCATGGTGACAGCCGCGCGCCGGGCCGGCTGGACCGGTCGGTGGCCGGGCACTCGGCGTCAACGCGGGGTCGGCAGGACCGGGTGGAGGCCCGGCACTCGGCGAGCGGCCCCGGCTGCCCGGGGAGCTGGGCCGAGCCTTCCGGCACGCCGATCACCACGGTGCGGCCCGGCTGCGTGCGGTAGGGCAGCACGCAGGTCAGCGGCGCGCCCGCAGGCGGCAGCGCAGCGCCAGGGCGTGCCGCGTCGACCGGCCGGCGAACGGCGCCGCGAGCAGGGCGCGAGGACGTCACGGCACCGGAAGTACCCCGGCTGGCACGTCGCACGCATTCCGGCCGGTTCCGACGCTTCGACGACGTCACTCGCGCTCCGGCCGGTTCCGACCACGTCACTCGCGTTCCGGCCGGTTCCGAGGCGCCTCGAGGGCGAAACAGCGGCCGGAACGCGAGCAACGTCACGTCAAGCGGCCGGAACGCGAGCAACGTCACGCCCAGCGCCGACCGGGGGTGGCGTTCCCCGCCGGCGCATGGACGGAGGGTCCGAGGCAGGCGGGCCGGGCGTCAGGTGCGGCCGACGGCGTGGGCCAAGGCAGCCAGGGTCGCCGGACCGGCCACGCCAGGTGGGTCGCCCGCGACGCCGAAGCCTCCTTGGAAGGCGCGCACTCCGGCCCGCGTCTCGGGGTTGTACACCCCGGTCGGTTGCCCCTGGTAGAGCCCCAGTGCGACGAGGTCCTGCTGCAGCTGCCTCACGCGGGGACCTCGGGAGCCGGGTCCCAGCACGACACCGGCGTTCTGGGCGGGCCCCGGCGCCTGCGCCTGGGTCGTCGTGGTGACGGTGCGCGTCTTCGTCCGCGTCCTGGTCTCGGTGACTGCGGGCGGGGTGACCTGACGAGTCGCGGTGACGGTCGGGGTGGCCACGCTCGCCGCGGCCGGGCTCCCGCCCGAGGTGTTCAGCAGGAGGCCGGTGAGCAGGCCGATCAGCCCGGCCACGCCGAGGGCGGCCGCCACGAGCAGCGCCGGCGGTAGCAGGCCCTCACGGCCCGGGTACCGGCGCCGCCCCGAGACGTCGCGGGGCGGCTTGCCGAGCCCCGACGCCCACAGGGACCAGCGCTCGACGAAGGCCCGTGCGCGCTCCCCGCGATCGGTTGCCCTCTGCTCACCGGCGAGCTGCGAGGGCAGTTCGAGAGGCAGCCCGGCGCTACCGCGGCGGGCGGGGAGAGCCGGGCCGGAGCCGTAGAGCTGGAGCTCCTGGGTGGTCGGGCCGCGCGAGCCGGCGTCCGGGTCGAAAGGCGGCAGACGGTCCGCCGGCGGCCTGCCGACCGCCGGTGAGTTGCCGACCGCCGGTGAGTTGCCGACCGCCGGTGAGTTGCCGACCGCCGGTGAGTTGCCGACACGCCGGCGGACCGTTCAGCGCCTCCGGTACCCACGCCGCCGCCAGGGTGCCCGGAGGCGGCGGCGGGAATGGGGCCTGGCGCAGGTCGCGCCGGCGCGCATAGACGCCGGAGCGCCGCTCCTTGGTCACGCTGGGTCACCTCCGGGTCCGCCGAGCGGTCCCATGCTTGCCACCCAGCGTGGCCTTCCGCAACCTCCGCCCTCGCTCGGGGGCGGATCCGGTCACCCGGAGGCGCCGCTCAGCACCTCCCCGACGAGGTCCCGCGCCGCGTTCTGCACCTCGGCGAGATGCTCCGGCCCGCGGAAGGACTCGGCGTAGATCTTGTAGACGTCCTCGGTACCGGAGGGCCTGGCGGCGAACCACGCGTTCTCGGTGACGACCTTGAGGCCGCCGATCGCCGCGTCGTTGCCGGGCGCCTTCGTCAGGGTGGCCACGATCGGCTCCCCGGCCAGCTCGGTCGCCTTGACCTGGTCAGGGGACAGCTTGGCGAGCACCGCCTTCTGCTCGCGGTCGGCGGCAGCGTCGATGCGCGCGTATGCGGGGTCGCCGTGCTTCTCGGTGAGATCCCGGTAGAGCTCGCTCGGCGAGCGTCCGGTGACGGCGAGGATCTCGGACGCGAGGAGCGCGAGGATGATCCCGTCCTTGTCGGTCGTCCACACCGTGCCGTCCTTGCGCAGGAACGACGCCCCTGCGGACTCCTCGCCGCCGAAGCCGACGGAACCGTCGAGGAGCCCGGGCACGAACCACTTGAAGCCGACCGGCACCTCGAGGAGCCGGCGGCCGAGGTCGGCCGCCACGCGGTCGATCATCGACGACGACACGAGGGTCTTGCCGACCGCCGCGTCGGCCTGCCACCCCTCGCGGTGTGCGTAGAGGTACTGGATGGCGACGGCGAGGTAGTGGTTCGGGTTCATGAGCCCGGCGTCGGGCGTGACGATGCCGTGCCGGTCGGCGTCCGCGTCGTTCCCGGTGGCGAGCCGGTACTCCTCCCGGCGGCCGACCAGCGAGGCCATCGCCGAGGGCGACGACGGATCCATCCGGATCTTGCCGTCCCAGTCGAGCGTCATGAACCGCCAGGTCGGGTCGACGAGCGGGTTGACCACGGTCAGGTCGAGCCGGTAGCGCTCGGCGATCTCGCCCCAGTAGTCGACGCTCGCCCCGCCGAGGGGATCCGCGCCGACGTGCAGGCCGGCCTCGCGGACGGCGTCGAGGTCGAGGATCGAGGGCAGGTCGCCGACGTACGTGCCGAGGAAGTCGTACCGGTCCGTCGTCGCGCGCGGCGAGGGCGCGCGCGAGCGGTACTCGCCGGACGTCCCGCACGGAGTCCGCGAGGAGGGCGTTCGCGCGTTCGGCGATCCAGGCAGTACATCGGTGCCGGCCGGCCCGCCGTCCGGGGGGTTGTACTTGAACCCGCCGTCCGAGGGCGGGTTGTGCGAGGGCGTGACGACGATGCCGTCCGCGCGCGAGGCGTCGTCGGCCGCCTTGCCCCGGTTGTGCACGAGGATCGCGTGCGAGACGGCGGGCGTCGGCGTGTACCGGTCCCGGCTGTCGATGAGCACCGTGACGTCGTTCGCGGCGAGCACCTCCAGGGCGGAGGCCCAGGCGGGCTCGGAGAGGCCGTGCGTGTCGCGCCCGATGAACAACGGGCCCGCGATTCCCTGCGCCTTGCGGTAGTCGCAGATCGCCTGCGTCGTCGCCACGATGTGCGCCTCGTTGAAGGCGCCGTTGAGGCTGGAGCCGCGGTGGCCGGACGTGCCGAAGACGACCCGCTGCCCGGGGTCGGAGAGGTCGGGCCAGGTCGTGTAGTAGGCCGTGACCAGGTGGGCGACGTCGACGAGGTCCGAGGGCCGGGCGAGTTGTCCTGCGCGGTCTGCCGTCATCTGGGCCACCCCTTCCGCTGCTGTCGTGGCGCGCTACTTCGCTCGCCGCACCGATCATCCCCCGTGACGCGCTGTCCCGCTCTGTCACGGGACCCGCCCGTTCGTCCCGCGACCTGTGTCCCCTCATCGTGATCATACGAGGGCGATGATCACGATGAGGGGACACACGTGGCCGGCCGGGCACCGCTAGCCTCGCGGGGTGCTCCGCACCGTCATCGCGACCGGCTACGTCACGCCCCTGCGCGAGGGCGGCTCCCTGCCGGGGCTGGTGGAGGCGGACGACGACGGCATGTACGTCGTCAAGTTCCGCGGCGCCGGGCAGGGGACGGCGGCGCTGGTCGCCGAGGTGGTGGTCGGTGAGCTGGGCCGCCGGATCGGCGTGCGCGTGCCGGACCTCGTGGCGGTCGAGCTCGACCCGGCGATCGGCCTGCGGGAGCCCGACCAGGAGGTGCAGGAGCTGCTCAAGGTGTCGGCGGGCCTGAACCTCGGGATGGACTTCCTGCCGGGTTCCGTCGGGTACGACGGCGTCGCCTGGCGGCCCGACCCTCTGGACGCCGCCCGGGTCTTCTGGCTCGACGCGTTCACCGCGAACATCGACCGGACCTGGCGCAACCCCAACCTGCTCGTCTGGCACCGCAACCTGTGGGCCATCGACCACGGCGCCGCGCTGGTGTTCCAGCACGCCTGGCCGTCGCCGCAGGCGTGGGCCGGCCGGCGGTACGACCTGTCCCAGCACGTGCTGCTGCCGGTAGTGCGCGCGCTGGACGCCGCGGTGCTCGCCGACCTCGACGCGCGGCTCGCCACCGAGGTCGCGCCGCTGCTCGAGGAGGTCCTCGAGCTGGTGCCGGGTGACTGGCTGACGTCGATGAACGCGGCGGTGGGCGACCCGCGGACGCCGGCCCAGTGGCGCTCCCGCTACGTCGAACAGCTGACCGCGCGGGCGGGCGGCGAGCGGCCCTGGTTCGAGCTGGCGGTCGCGGCGTGAGCGGGCAGGAGGGCGTGAGCGGGCAGGAGGGCGTGAGCGGGCAGGAGGGCGTGACCGGGCAGGAGGGCGTGACCGGGCAGGGCGGTGGCGGGCGGATGGCCTTCGAGTACGCGGTGCTCCGGGCCGTGCCGCGGGTGGATCGCGGGGAGTGCCTGAACGTCGGCGTGGTCCTCTACTGCCAGGCCGCCGAGTACCTGCGCGTCCTGCTGCTCGTGGACGAGGCCCGGTTGCGGTCGCTCGACCCCTGGGTGGACGTGGAGGCGGTCCGGTCGTCGCTCGCCGGCGTCGAGGCGGTCTGTGCCGGGGACGCGGCCGCCGGCCCGGCCGCTGCCGGCTCGCGCCGGGAACGCTTCGGGTGGCTCACCGCTCCCCGCAGCACCGTCGTGCAGGCCGGTCCCGTGCACAGCGGCGTGACGCCCGACCCCGACGCTCAGCTGCACCGCCTGCTCGACCGCCTCGTCAGGCTCTGATCACCAGAGGAGGGGCGCAGACTTGTCGGCATGTACGTGCCCGCCGCGTTCGCCATGTCCGACGAGGACGTCCACCGGCTGCTGTCCGAGCACGGCGCGGCCGACCTCGTGACGAGCACCGCCGAGGGGTTGCTCGCGACGATGCTGCCGTTCGTGTTCGACCCGGACGCCGGCGAGCACGGCGCCCTGCTCGGCCACGTCGCCCGCAACAACCCGCAGTGGCGCGAGGCGCCGGCGGGCGAGGCGCTGGTCATCGTCCGCGGGCCGGACGCCTACGTGTCGCCGTCCTGGTACGCCAGCAAGTCCGAGCACGGCCGCGTCGTCCCCACCTGGAACTACGTGACGGCCCACGTGTACGGCCGGCTCGTCGTGCACGACGACACGCAGTGGGTCGAGGCGCTGGTGCGCCGGCTCACCGAGCAGCGGGAGGCGGCGCTGCCGCACCCGTGGTCCGTGGACGACGCCCCCGCCGCGTTCGTCGCCGGGCAACTGCGGGCGATCGTCGGCCTCGAGCTCCAGATCACGAGGATCGAGTCGAAGGCCAAGCTCAGCCAGAACCGCCCGGCCGCGGACGTCGACGGCGTCGTCGCAGGACTCGCGGCACGGGGGCACGCCGAGGCGTCGGCGGCGGTGGCGGCGGCACGGGGCCCCGGGAGGTGATCCTGGGCCGGCGGGGTGACCCCGCGTCAGCGGGGTGATCGTCCCCGGGCGGCCGGGTGCAGACTGGTCCAGTGCCTGAGTTGCCCGAGGTCGAGGCGCTCGCCGGTTTCCTCCGCGAGCGCGCGGTCGGCCGGGTCGTCGCCCGAGTCGACGTGGGTGCGATCAGCGTCCTGAAGACCTACGACCCGCCGGTGACCGCCCTGGCGGGTCTCGAGGTCACCGGGGTCACCCGGTACGGCAAGTTCGTGGACCTCGACGTGAGCGGCCTGCACCTGGTCGTTCCACCTGTCCCGGGCCGGCTGGCTGCGGTGGTCGGACGCCCCCGGCGACCCCGGTGCGCCCGGGCAAGAGCCCCATCGCGCTGCGGGTGCGGCTGGACGACGCGGACCTGCCCGGCGACCCGGGCTTCGATCTCACCGAGGCGGGGACCCAGAAGCGCCTCGCGGTGTACGTGGTGCGCGACCCCCTGCAGATCCCGGGCATCGCCACGCTCGGGCCGGACCCGCTCGACCCTGCCTTCGACGTCGCAGCGCTGACCCGGATCCTCGAGGGGTCACGGCAGCAGATCAAGGGCCTGCTGCGCGACCAGTCGGTGCTGGCCGGGGTCGGCAACGCGTACAGCGACGAGGTGCTGCACGCGGCGAAGCTCTCGCCGTACGCGATCGCCGGCAAGCTCGGCGAGGGGGAGGTCGAGCGCTTGGACGGCGATGCGCACGGTGCTGACCGACGCCGTCGAGGCTGCCGCCGGGAAACCCGCGAAGGAGCTCAAGGACGCCAAGCGCGCAGGTATGCGGGTCCACGGCCGCGCGGGGCTGCCCTGCCCGGTCTGCGGTGACACGGTGCGAGAGGTCTCCTTCGCCGACCGTGCTCTGCAGTACTGCCCGACCTGTCAGACGGGCGGCAAGGTGCTGGCCGATCGGCGTCTCTCGCGTCTGCTCAAGTAGCCCGTGCGAGTGCGCCGAGGGACACGGAGAGTGCGTGATACACAGCGCTCAACCAGTGCGCTTTCGGGTGGACCGGACTACGTTGGCTCACTGAAGCGTGACTGCCCAATGTCCGTTGGATGACGGGGGTGCCACCGGTGGTGACTTTCTGCGAGTGGCGTGCTTAGGGTCGGACCCGTGTCGGGGAAGGAACTCTTCCAGTGGCGCGCGGCCGTCCGGGGCGTGCGCTCCCTGCGCGTCCCGCTGTCCTCCCCGTGGGCGCGCATCGTGCTCCTGGGCATCCCCCTCGCCGCCCTGACCAGCACGCTCACCGCCAGCGGCCAGGCCACGAACTGGGTGGTGCCGAGTTCTGCGAGCGCCGGGAACCAAGCCTGGCTCGACAACTTGGTCGGCCCCGACCCGTACGACCCCGAGCACCGCCACCTGTCCCTCCCCAACGATCCGGTGACTCCGCTCGGCGGCGATCCTCAGGTGCTCGTGCTGCCGCAGGCAGGGAGCAACGTCCCAGGCCGGGTGGCGGGCACGGGGACGCCGTCCGCGCCGGACACCTCCGGGCTCACCGGCAGCGGCATCCCGATCAGGGTGCTGAAGGCGTACGTCGCCGCGGCCCGGCAGGCCGCCATCATCGACCCTGCCTGTCATCTCTCGTGGTCGCTGCTCGCGGGCATCGGCCGGGTGGAGACGAACCACGGCCGATTCGGTGGCGCGCAGGTCGGCGCCGATGGCGTCGTGTCGCCCTCGATTTACGGTCCCCGGCTGAACGGCACAGGCGGCTTCCCCTTCATCCACGACACGGATGGCGGCCGGCTCGACGGCGACCCGACCTCGGACCGCGCCGTCGGGCCGATGCAGTTCCTTCCGGCTACGTGGGCGGCCTACGGAGTGGACGGCGACCGCAACGGCGTGAAGAACCCTCAGGACGTCGACGACGCCGCGGCCGGAGCCGCGAACTACTTGTGCAGCGGCCGTGAGGACCTTTCGACGCGCGCCGGCCAGGTGCAGGCCGTGCTCCGTTACAACCACTCGATGAGCTACGTGAACCTCGTCCTGGCGCTCGCGACCAGCTACGCGACCGGTCAGCCGCAGCCGCTGCCGCAGTCCACTCCTCTCACGCCGAGCTCGACTCCGAAGACGCAGCCGGCGGCGACGCCGACGCCGACCCCCACGCCGACCCCCACGCCGACCCCCAAGGCCAGCCCGACGCCGACGCCGACTCCCAAGTCCGAGCCCGACGCCGACGCCGACTCCCACGCCGACTCCGACGCCGACGCCCGACGCCGACTCCCACGCCGACGCCCGACGCCGACGCCGACGCCGACCCCCACGCCGAGCCCGACGCCGACGCCCGACGCCGACTCCCAAGCCGAGCCCGACGCCGACCCCGACGCCGACCCCCACGCCGACGCCCAAGTCCAGCCCGACGCCGACGCCGACGCCGACTCCCAAGCCGAGCCCGACGCCGACCCCCACTCCGACGCCCACCCCGGCCGCGTCGTCGCCGACACCCGCCGACACCGACACCGAGCGCGAGCTCGAAGGCCTCGCCGTCCCCCTCGTCGTCCTCCACGCCGACCCCAACCGGCGGCTGAGGGACGCGGACGGGGCGAGGGAGGCGGGCGTCAGAGCGCCGCCAGGGCCTCCTCCGCGCTGCTCCACCTGTGCAGCGACGAGCCGGACCACCCGAGGGCGAACACTCGCTCCATCGTCGTCGGCATGCCCGCGACGCCGACCACTGCGCCCGCGCGTGCGGCTCGCTCGGTGATGCTCACGAGGGCCCGAACGGTGGCCACGTCGCAGAAGGCCAGCGCTGACGCGTCGATGACGAGGCCCGCCGGGCGGTCCTCGACGATGGCGTCGAGCAGCCGGATCAAGCCCCGCAGCGTCGACAGGTCCGCCTCACCTGCGAGCCGGACGACGATCGCCCGGCCGGCTCGCACCGTGTGCTGCCGCACGGTGGTGCGCAGCGGCGGGGCATCGACCAGCACCGGCGGGTCGGCGCGCAGCTCCGTGTGCAGGGAGGTGCTCGCGCGGCGCAGCAGGGACTCCGCCGAGTCGTCGGGCCGGGCGACGGTCACACTCACCTGGGGCAGCTCGTCCCCGGCGAGTCCCTCGCTGAGCTGCGCCGTCCGGCGCAGCCGGTCACCGATCGCGGCCGCGGTCCAGGGCGCCGGCAGGTCGGGGCAGAGCAGCGCGAGGTAGGACCGGCCGGTGGCCTCGTCGATGTCGAGGCTCACGACGTCGGTGGCTCGCACCACGCCGCGCAATGCGGAGGCGCGGCCGGCCAGACCGGTCTCGGGTTCGGGACCGAGGTCCACGAGCAGCACTCCCGGCGGCCCCTCGCCGGCGCGGATGGTGTCGTCCAGGCGATGCCGGAATGCGGGCGGGTCGAGCACGGCGGGCCCGGTGGCCAGGGTTCCGACGACGGACAGCATCCGCCCCCTGACCACGCCGGGGACGCCCTCGACGCGATGCAGGACGAGCCGCCAGCGCTGCCGGGCGCCGACCGGGGCGCCCAGCCTGCCGGTGGCGGTGGCGGTCGCGTCCACCTCCACCACCGCCGGACCGGTGCCGGCGACCGCGTTCACGAGCGCCTGCTGACCCGCGGGCAGCCCTGGGAAGAGTGCCGTCCAGGACCTGCCGACGATGGCGCCGCCGTCCAGCCCCGCCACTTCGGCGAAGCGGTCGTTGGCGTAGGTGCAGAGCAGTGCGGCGTCGAATGTCGCCATCGCGACCTGAGTGGAAGCCGCTGCCGGGTTCTCCAGCAGGGGCGTGTCGGCAGCGGGCATGTCTCCTCGTCGGGGCGGTGGCAGAGCCCGGTCAGCCGCAGCAGATGACGCTCCGCGCTTCGGCGGTCACAAAGCTAGACCCGGTGCGCCTGTGACGGGAGGGGTTTCCCGGAGTTCCGGACCCGCCTCCGCGTCACCGCGCGTGTGGTGCAGGAAAGCGCGGATCAGGCCGTAGCTGGACTGGGGAATCCGCCGGCCCGTCCGAGCATCGCCGACGGCTCCTTGCCGAGCTGTTCGGCCACCCAGATGCCGGTCTCCGCGAGGGCGGGAAGCCGCAGCCCCGTCGCGTAGCCGGACCGTTCCAGGAGGTACTGCAGGTCTTCCGTCGCGATGTTGCCGGTCGCCTTCGGCGCGAACGGGCACCCGCCGATTCCGCCGAGGCTCGCGTCCAGAACCTGCACGCCGGACTCGACCGCCGCCAGTGCGTTGGCGTAGCCCGTGTTCCGGGTGTTGTGGAAATGCGCCCGCAGCCGCGCCCGGTCGCCTCCGGGCAGGTTCCGCACGCCCGCCGTGAGGGACCGCACCTGCGCGGGCACGCCGACGCCGATGGTGTCGGCAAGGGCCACCTCCGAGTAGCCGGCGTCGAGGCAGCGCCCGGCCACGGTGAGCACGGCGTCGGGGTCGACCTCGCCCTCGAAGGGGCACCCGAACGCCGTGGACACCACGGCGCTGCACCGGACGCCTGCCGACGTCGCCCGGGCCGCGATGTCCTCGGCCGCGGCCAGCATCGCCGCGACGGAGGTGTTCTGGTTCCGCTGCGAGAACGTCTCGCTGGCGGCGATCACCACGTTGACCTCGTCGACGCCCGCCGCGAGCGCCCGGTCCAGCCCACGCCCGTTGAGCACCAGCCCGACGAGGGTCACGTCCTCGCGGTCGACGTCCTCGGGGAACCCGCCGCCCAGGACGCCGGCCACGACCGCCTCGGCGTCCGCCATCTGCGGCACGAGCCGGGGGTGCACGAAGCTCGCGACCTCGATCCGGCGCACCCCCGCGGCGAGGGCGCGCCGGACGAACTCGACCTTCGCCTCGGTCGGCAGCAGCACGGACTCGTTCTGCAGGCCGTCGCGCGGCCCCACCTCGACGATCTCCACGACCTCGACCGCCGGCCCGGCGGTCGGCAGGGTCACGGAGCCTCCTGCACGCGCCCGCCGAGGTGCTCGGCGAGGAACGCCTCGGCCCGCGCGTAGAACACCTCCCGGTTCTGGGGCTTGGCCATGCCGTGACCCTCGTCGGGGAACAGCAGGTACTCGTGCGGCAGACCCTTGTCACGAAGCGCTGCGACGATCTGTTCGGCCTCCGCCTGCTTCACCCTGGGGTCGTTCGCGCCCTGGACGACGAGCAGCGGGATGCGGATCTTCTCCACGGAGAACAGCGGCGACCGCTCGCGCAGCAGGTCCGCCTCCGTCTCGGGGTTCCCGACGCGGCGGTACATCATGGCGATCACGGGGCGCCAGTACTCCGGCACGGACGCCAGCAGGGTGAGCAGGTTCGAGGGGCCGACGATGTCGACGCCGCAGCGGTACACGTCCGGGGTGAAGGCGGCGCCGGCGAGCACGGCATACCCGCCGTACGACCCGCCGTAGATGCCCACCCGGTCGCGGTCCACCCAGCCCTGGGCCACCACGTGCTCGACGGCGTCCGTGAGGTCGTCCTGCATGGCTGCGCCCCACTGCTTGTCGCCGGCGTTGAGGAACGCCTTGCCATACCCCGTCGACGAACGGAAGTTCACCTGTATGCAGACGTAGCCGCGGTTCGCCAGCCACTGCGCCTCGGAGTTGAAGCCCCAGGTGTCGCGGGCCCATGGTCCGCCGTGCACGTCGAGCACCGCCGGGAGCGTGCGCCGCTCGACCCCGGGCGGGAAGGTCAGGTAGCCGTGGACGGAGATGCCGTCGCGGGCGGTGAACGTGAACGGCTCCATCGGCGCCAGCGGCAGGCCCTCGAGCTCGGCCCGGTGCGGGAAGAGGTAGCGCGCCTCGCCCGTGGAGCGGTCGTAGACGAAGTAGCGCACGGGCCCGTCGCTGGGCGACAGGGACACCATCCACCACCGGTCGCCGCGTTCGCGCCGTCCGACGCCGAGGTCGCCTTCGCCGAGGGCGTGCAGCCGGTCGAGGTCCTCCTGGAGCGACTCGTCGAGCAGGACGATCTCCTGCCGGTCGCGTTCGAACTCGACGGCCTGCGGCTCCAGCGTGGCGGGGTCGAGCCAGACGCCGCCGACGTCGTACGCCTCGTCGCCGGCCAGGACCGTCCGGTTCCCCGAGGCGAGGTCATGCCGCTCGAGCCGGGTGGCGTTGGCGTCGATGCTGGACAGCACGAGCAGCGCGGAGGAGTCGCGGGTGAAGCCGAGGACGTCGGTCGACGCCGCGTCGTCCGGAGGGATCTCGAGGTAGGGCTCGTACTGCCCGTCCCTGCCGAGCAGCACGGTGACGCCGCCGTCCGGGCCCATCACCGCACCACCGCGGACCTGCAGGTCGCTGTCGACGAGCCAGTCGGCGAAGCCGGGGTTCTCGGCGACGAGCACCAGCTCGCCGGTCCGCAGGTCGAGCCGGTGCAGGTCGTGCAGCTGCGGGTCGCGGTCGTTGAGCGCGATCAGCACCTCGTCGCGGTGCCAGCGGTTGTGCGCGACGATCCGCGCCTGCACCCCGGAGCCGGGCGTGACCAGCTGGGCCGGCTCGTCCGGCGTCTCGCTGTCCGGAAACAGGTCGAGCAGGTAGAGCCGCCAGCTCTCGTCGCCGTCCTTGTCCTGCACGTAGAGCAGGTGCCGGTCGTCGTGGCAGAACGCGTACGACCGCACGCCGCGGTCGTCGTCGTGCGTGACGGCGCGAGCGGGCGCGGAGCCGTCGAGCGGCTGCACCCAGACGTTCAGGATGCCGTCGAGCGGGGCGACCCAGCCCAGCATCCGGCCGTCCGGTGAGACGGACGGGCTGGCGTGGTCGGGATTACCGAAGAGCACGGACCGGGGGATCAGCGGCGGGAGCGTCACACCGCGACCGTAGGCCACTCCGGACGGCGACAGCACGGGCGGGTACGGCTCGTCACGCACTCCGGACCGCGGAGCCACCGTGTCAGACTGCGCCGCATGTGCCCCGCGACGTGTGTCCCCTCATCGTGATCATTCGACGGGAATGATCACGGTGAGGGGACACACGTCGTCGCCCGCCGAGGTCTGGGTGGTCGCCGGAGCACCCGGCGCCGGCAAGTCGACCACCGCCGACGCGCTTCGCCGCACCCTGGATCCCGTGCCCGCTCTGCTCGACAAGGACACGCTGTTCGACGGCCTCGCCGGGGCCGTGCTCGCCGCCGCCGGCCGCGCGGACGACGAGCGCGAGGGTCCCTGGTACGACGAGCACGTCAAGCGGCACGAGTACACCGCGCTGACGGCGGCGGCCCGCGAGATCCGGGCTGCCGGCTGCCCCGTCGTGCTGGTGGCGCCGTTCACCGGGCAGATCCGGGACCCGGCGACCTGGGCGTCGTGGCGGGAGGATCTGGGCGGCGAGCCGGTGCACCTGGTCTGGGTGGGCTGCGACGCGGAGACGCTGCGGCAGCGGCTGCTCGCGCGCGGGCGCACGAAGGACGGCGCCAAGCTGGCGGACTTCAGCGCCTTCGTCGCGCGGATGCGACCCCGAACGCCGCCCCCCGTTCCGCACCTCGCCGTCGACACGTCACCCGGCGCGCCTGCGGTGCACGAGCAGCTCCACCGCCTGCGGGGGTGACGGCCCTGCGGGGGTGACGGTCCCGATCGTCACCCTGACGTTCGTCGTGGCCGGACGGTCTAGGGGAGCCCGCCCGGCGGGAGCACTCCGAGCAGCAGGTTCCAGCGCGCGACCTCGCAGCCGTTCTCCAGGTCGAACTGGGCGTTGACCGGCTTGCCGCGCCACGTCCCGCGGACGAGGGCCTTCTGCGGCCCTCCGTAGATCTGGCTGCACGCCGTGTTCGCCGGGGTGGGCCGGAACGCCTTGTCGCCGTTGGCGCCGAGCACGCCGCAGGCCTTGGCCGGGTCGGGATGGTTCCCACCCGGGGGCCGGCAGGTCAGGGTCCAGGTCGAGCGCACGCCGGTGCCGTCGTCCAGCAGCACGGTCAGCTGCGCGGTCCCGGGCGTGCGCGACGGGACGGCGGTGGGCTGCGGCGCGTTGACCGTCGCCGTGGTCGTGTCCCACGGGATGGGCGGCGACCCGGCCTTCGACGGCAGCACGGGTGCCGAACTGCCGTTCTTCGGCTTCGTCGCGGGTGCCGAGCCGGCCGCCGGCGTGCCGGTCGAAGGGGTGCTCGTCGGGGTCGGGGTGGGCGCGGCGGTCGGCGAGGCGGGCGTGCCCGATGCCGGGGACGACGTGCCCGCGGACGTGCCCGGATCGCTCGAGCAGCCGGCGAGGGCCGCGAGGAGCGCGAGCGCGATGCCGACGCCCCCGCGGCGGGCTCCGAGCGGGGAGCGCACAGCAGTCACGCGCGAGAGGCTACCGCGCGGCCCCGCGTCTATCGTGGCCCCGAGCCACCTCGCCCCACTCCGAGCGGACCCCGGAGGACCTCACCGTGCTGCCCACCGTTCCCACCATGATCGCCACCGACGTGCCCACGGACGCAGTCCTGCTCGACGTGCGCGAGGACGACGAGTGGGTCGCGGGCCACATCGACGGTGCGCACCACATCCCGATGGGCGAGCTGCCGGGCCGGGTCGGCGACGTCGTGGAGCTGACCGATGCCTCCCCCCAACTGGTGGTCGTGTGCCGGTCAGGGGTTCGCTCGGCGCACGTCGTCGCCTGGCTCACCCGCCTCGGCGTCGACGCGGTGAACCTCGACGGTGGCCTGGAGGCCTGGACGTCCGCGCGGCGGCCTTTGGTGAGCGAGACCGGTGGCGAGCCCTTCGTCCGCTGAGGTGTCGGCCGAGGTCAGCCTCGAGGGCACCGGGCCGGGACACGAACTGGTCGCTCACCTGGACGGCGTCCTGGCCGGCCTGGCCGGCCTGGCCGGCGCGGCCCGCGCGGCCCGCGCGGTCGGCCCGGTCGGCCGGGCTCGCGCTGCCGACGGATCGTCCTGGGAGCAGGCGCCTGCTGCCCAGGAGCTGGTCCCCCTCTTCGACGCCCAGGCCACCAGCCGCTGGCTGGACGTCGCAGCCCGCCGCATGCGGGCGCTCGACGAGGGCTTCTACACGATCGGCTCCGCCGGCCACGAGGTGAACGCCGCCGTGGCGCTCGCCACCCGGCCTGGCGACCCCGCACTGCTCCACTACCGCTCCGGCGCCTTCTACCTCGCGCGCAGCGCCTGCGCCGGCCGCTCCCCCGACAGGGGAGCGCTCGACGTGGCCCTGGGCCTCGCCGCGTCCGTCGACGAGCCGATCGCGGGCGGGCGGCACAAGGTCTTCGGACATCCCGACCTCGCGGTCATCCCGCAGACGTCCACGATCGCGAGTCATCTCCCCCGGGCCGTCGGGGTCGCCTGGACCGTGGGCCGGCAGCAGCGGCTCCCCGGCCGGCTGCGCGTGCCGCTGCGCTGGCCCGACGACGCCCTCGTCGTCGCCAGCTTCGGGGACGCCTCGGCGAACCACTCGACCGCCACCGGCGCGATCAACGCCGCGTGCTGGAGCGCCCAGCAGGGCATCCCGATGCCCCTCCTGCTCGTCTGCGAGGACAACGGCCTCGGCATCTCGGTGCGCACGCCCCAGGGCTGGGTGGCGGCTCTGTTCGAGGGTCGCAGCGGTCTCGAGTACCGCTACGACGACGGGCGCGACCCGCTCGCCGCGCTGCAGACGGCTCGAGAGGCGGCGCAGGTGGCGCGCGAGCGACGCCGTCCGGTGCTGCTGCACCTGTCCTGCGTCCGGATCGGAGGGCACGCGGGGTCGGATGTCGAGTCGGGGTACCGGACGTCCGCGGAGATCGCCGCGGACCTCGAGCGCGATCCGATCGCCGCCACGATGCGCGCGCTCGTCGCGGCCCGCGCCCTGACGCCGGACGAGGTGCGGGGGCGGTGGGAGGCGGCGCGGGCGAGGGTCGCCGGGGCCGTGCGCGAGGCGGTGCGGCGACCGAAGTTGACGGCGTGCGAGGAGGTGCTCGCCCCGCTCGCGCCCAGGACCCCGGCCGCTGTCGCCCGCCGTGCCGCCCTCGTCGCCCCTGACGGGGAACGCCGCCGAGCCCACGGCGGCCAGCTGCCCGAGGACGAGGCCCCGCTGACGCTCGCGCAGACGATCAACCGCACGCTGGCGGACGCCGCCGCGGCCGAGCCCGGCCTCGTGATCCTCGGCGAGGACGTCGGTCGCAAGGGCGGGGTGTACGGCGTCACCCGGGGCCTGCAGCGCCGGCTCGGGGCGTCGCGTGTCGTCGACACGCTGCTCGACGAGCAGACGATCCTGGGTCTCGCCCTCGGCGCCGGCGTGTCCGGCCTGCTGCCGGTTCCCGAGATCCAGTACCTGGCCTACCTGCACAACGCCGAGGACCAGTTGCGGGGCGAGGCCGCGACGCTGCAGTTCTTCTCCCGCGGCTCCTACCGGAACCCGCTCGTCGTGCGGGTGCAGGGTCTGGCCTACCAGAAGGGCTTCGGCGGGCACTTCCACAACGACAACGGGCTCGCGGTGCTGCGCGACATCCCCGGGCTCGTCGTCGCATGCCCCGCCCACCCGCGGGAGGTCCCGGGGATGCTGCGCACCTGCCTGGCGGCGGCCGCGGTGGACGGCTCGGTGTGCGTCGTCGTCGAGCCGATCGCCCTTTACCACGAGCGTGACCTGCTGAGGCCCGGCGACGGCGGCTGGCTCGCGCAGTACCCGCCGCCGGCGCAGTGGCGGCAGGGGCACGCGACGATCGGACGCGCCGCCACATGGGGCCAGGGCCGCGACCTGACGATCGCGACGTTCGGCAACGGCCTGCGGATGTCGCTCCGCGTCGCGGCCCGGTTGGGGGTGGAGGGGGTCGGCGTCCGGGTCGTCGACCTGCGCTGGCTGGCGCCGTTGCCGACCGACGACGTGCTCGCGCACGCGCGCGTCACCGGGCGGCTGCTCGTCGTCGACGAGGGCCGTGCCACCGGCGGGGTGTCCGAGGGCCTGATCACGGGGGTGCTGGAGGCCGGGTACGAGGGCCGGCTGACCCGCGTCGCCGGCGACGACGGCTTCGTCCCGCTCGGCGCCGCCGCCCACCTCGTGCTCGTCTCCGAGTCCGACGTCGAAGCTGCGGCGCGCCTGTTGCTGGCGGCCTGAAGGGCCCTCCCCGGTACCGTCGCCGCCATGCACAGCGTGGACCGCACCACCGAGCAGATGATCCGGTCCGTCCTCGCCTACGCCGAGAACCGGCTGCGGCTCGACCCGGTTCCACTCGACCGCGGCGCGCAGGCCCCCGAGATGCTCGAGACCGTCTTCGGTGGCCTGCTCGGCGAGAAGGGTGTGGATCCCGACCAGGTGCTCGGGATCTACACCTCCACGATCGCGCCGTCGGTCATCTCCGCCGACAGCCCGCGGTTCCTCGGCTTCATCCCGTCGGCGCCGACGAAGGCGTCGCTGCTGTTCGACATGCTCGTCTCGTGCGCCTCCATCCAGGGCATCTCCTGGCTCGAGGCGGCCGGTGCCGTGCACGCCGAGAACCAGGTCCTCCGCCTGCTGGCCGACCTCGCCGGCCTGCCGCCGTCCGCCGGCGGCGCCTTCGTCAGCGGCGGCTCCGCCGGCAACCTCTCCGCGCTCGCGGTGGCGCGGGAGACGGCCAAGGAGCGGTCCCCGGGTACGGCACGCAGCCGGCTCCGCGTCGCCGTCGGCTCCGACGCGCACTCCTCGGTGGTCAACACCCTGCGGCTGCTGGAGCTCGACGCGCTCGTCGTCCGGACCGAGGACCACCGGCTCACCGGCGCCGCGCTGCGCGCCGCGATCGAGGAGGACGGCGACCCCGGCAGCGTGGCCGCCGTCGTCGCCACTGCGGGCACCACGAACGCCGGCATCATCGACGACCTGCCCGGCGTCGCCGAGGTCGCCCGCGAGCACGGCTGGTGGTTCCACGTGGACGCCGCCTATGGCGGGGCCGGTCTCCTCTCACCGGCGCTCCGGCACCTCTTCGCCGGCATCGAGCACGCCGACTCCCTGATCGTCGATCCGCACAAGTGGCTGTTCACGCCGTTCGACTGCTGCGCCCTGATCTACAGGCAGCCGGCGCTGGCCCGCCCCGTTCACACCCAGGACGCCTCGTACCTCGACGTGATCCACGAGGGGCAGCCGAACACCGAGTGGAACCCCACGGACTACGCGTACCACCTCACTCGGCGGGCCCGCGGACTGCCGCTGTGGTTCAGTCTCGCGGTGCACGGGACGGCGGCGTACGCCGAGGCGATCGACAAGGCCGTGACGCTCGCCCGGCTCACCGCCGAGGAGATCCATCGCCGCGACCACCTCGAGCTCATCCGCGAACCCGACCTGTCGATCGTGCTGTTCCGCCGGGACGGCTGGAAGCCCGAGGACTACCACCGGTGGGCGCAGGAGCTGCACCAGGACGACGTCGCGTTCATCCCCCCGTCGAGCTGGGAGGGCGAGACGGTCGGCCGGTTCGCGTTCCTGCACCCGCACACGACGATGGACCTCGTCTGCGAGATCCTCGACCGCACCGCTTGACCCGCCTCCGCCCGGGGATCAGAGCCTGGCTGCTGGCCGGTGGGCAAGGCGAGAGGTCAGGTCGGGGAGGCCCTCGCCGGTCAGGAGTGGCAGAGACGCCGCTCGCCCAGTGAGCAGGAGGAGGAGCGCCGCGATCGGTCCGCGCACCTCCGGGCCCTCCCCGGCGGACCACTCGACGTCGGTGGCCCGCAGCCGAAGCCCTCGCAGCCCTCGCCTGGCCCAGAACGGCCAGCCCATCGTCCAGACCCGCTCCGCTCCGGCACTCGCGGCGTCGAGGGGCATGTCCCGGGGGAGTCCGAGCGGGATCGCGACGTCCTGGCCGTGCACCAGCACGTCGAACAGGATGTTGCGGTAGTTCGTCACCACCGGCAGATCGCGTGAGGCCGCGAAGGACCGTAGCTCGGAGACGATCTGCTCGACCGGTCGCGCGGCGTGCCGGACCGCGGCGTCGTGGTTGAACGTGTGGAACCTGCCGCCGGCTCGTGCGGCGTCGGCGAGCATCCTCCCGATCCCGGGCACCTGCGGGGCCATGGCCACGTGCGCCGCCACGTCCCGCACCCGCCAGCCGGCGCAGAGCGACGGGCTCTCCCACTGCTCCTCCGTCAGCCCTTCCAGCAGGTCGGCCAGGCTGAGCCGCTCGTGCTCGATGACCTGCCAGCTGTGGTCGGCGTCCACCACACGAACCTCCTTGGTAAGCTGCTCTGACTAGTTCATCAGAGAGCCTGACTATCGTCAAGGAAGAGGTGAGCCTGTGGCGGGACCCTCACCGGCTGAGGAGCTCAACACCGGGCTGCTGCTGTTCATCCCCTACCGTGCCCTGGAGAACCGGGTGTTCGCCGCGTTGGCCGAGGCCGGGTACGAGGACTTCACGGTCGCCCAGGCCAGGGTCGCGCAACGCATCGGCCCGGAGGGCACCCGGCTCACCGAGCTCGCGGAGGCCGCCCAGGTCACGAAGCAGACCGCCGGATTCCTGGTGGATCAGCTCGAACGCGCCGGGTACGTCGAACGGGTCCCCGACCCCCGCGACGCTCGCGCCAAGCTCGTCCGCCTCGCCGAACGGGGGCAGCGAACGGTCGCCGTGGCCGCCGAGGCAGTCTCGCGCGTCGAGGCCGAATGGGCCGAGCACCTGGGTACGCAGCGGTACGCACAGCTGCGCCGCATCCTGAGCCAGCTCCGGCAGATCACGGATCCGTACACCTAGCCGCAGTTCCTCCCATCCCGTTCACGCCACGCTGTTCACAACCTCCCGAGGAACTACACCTAGACGATGGCCCGTTCCGGCCGCAGCTCACCCGCCGCGAAGCGCTCGGCCGACAGCGGCGTGACGTCGGCGAACGGCTGGCGGCCGAGGTACAGGTCGCGCAGGATCTCGCCGACGGCCGGCCCCTGCAGGAAGCCGTGCCCGGAGAAGCCCGTCGCGTACAGGAACCGGCCGCCGCCGGTCGTGGTCGCCTCGCCGAGCAGGGCGTTGTGGTCGGGCGTCACCTCGTACAGCCCCGCCCAGCCGGTCGCGATGCCGACGTCGAGCAGCGCGGGCGCGCGGTCCTCGATGACCTCGGTGAGGTCCGGCAGCCAGGCGTCGTCGCGGTCCTCGCGGAAGCCAGGCTCCTCGCCCGTCCACGACATCCCGAGCAGCACGCCCGGGCCCTCGCGGTGCAGGTAGAAGGTGGTCGCCGCGTCGATCGTGAAGGGCATGGACGCCGGCAGCACCGCCGCGACGGCGACTGGCAGGGGTTCGGTGACGAGGATCTGCCGGCGCAGGGGCGTCACGGGCAGCTCGACGCCCGTCATGGCTCCCACGGCGCCCGACCAGGCACCAGCGGCGCAGATGATCGCTCCCGCCGTGACATCGCCCGCCGTGGTGCGGACCGTCGTCGTGCCGCCCACCCCCGCCTCGAGGCCCACCACCTCGACGCCCGTGAGCACCGTGGCGCCGTAGCGGCGTGCGCCGGTCGCATAGCCGAGCACCACGGACTCCGGTGCGCAGTACCCGTCCCCCTCGTGGAGGGTGGCGGCGAGGACGTCGTCAGTGCGGACTCCGGGCGCGAGCGATCCCGCTTCGGCGGCGTCCAGGATCCGGGTCGGGACTCCGAGCTCGTTCTGCAGGGCAACGGCCGCCTCGAAGGCGGCTACGTCGTCCGGCCGCGTCAGCAGGAACATGTAGCCGTTGCGGTGCAGGTCGATCTCCTGCCCCGGCCGCTCGGCGAAGCGGGCGAACGCCGCGAGGCCGCGGGCGCCGAGCGTGATGTTCAGCGGGTCGGAGAACTGGGCGCGCACTCCCCCGGCGGCCTTGGACGTCGACCCGCCGGCGAGCTGGCCGCGCTCGACGAGCAGGACGTCGACCCCGGCCTCGGCCAGGTGGAACGCCGAGCTGGTCCCCATCACGCCGCCGCCCACGACGACGACCTCGGCGCGGGCGGGCAACGCAGCTCTCATGGGTCGATTCTGCGGCCTGCCAGCGCGGTCGCCGCAGCGCGCCGTCCGCCCCCGCCTGTCCGTCGCCTCCCGTCGGCCTGCATGGGGCGGACGAGGAGGTCGCCTCACAGGACGTGGGTTGAGCCGGGGCGGCCGCGTCGAGCACGGGCCAAGCCGAATCGTCGGCGAACGCGGTGTCGGCGTCGTCCGCAGATCCTTCCCGGATGCTTCGGCGCCGTTGGCCTGACGGGGTGCCCTCCGATAATCGGGGGCCGAGGCTCTCGTTGTTCGGCGACGCCGGCCGACGGCGATTGCTCTTGCTCCGAGCGCAGGTCGCCCCCGCCAACAGGGCGCCTCAGCAGTAATGCATTCAGTGGCGTCCGGCACCGGTACAGGATCGGCGGCGTGTGTTTCTTCAGCGCCTATTTCCGTCGATGACGTCGGAGGCTCGCCGAAGGCGAATTCCAACTGACGGCTTGCGTGGCTCGTCCTTGCCGCCGTGGCCGGCCTCGGTCGTGGCACCCTCGCTGTGGCGGCCGCCATGGTGGAGCCGCCGCCCATCCCAAGCACGGCATCCGCACGCTGTGTTCGCACCACGTCCCACTCGTGCACCGGGGCACCGCTCGACGGCGAGACTGGCGAAGCCGCAGGTAGTCGCGCACGAGGAGGCGGCGTTCGCGCTCGGCGCGGTGGCGGATGCAGCGGCTGCCCTGGCACTCCGGCCGGTCGGTGCCGTGGCCGCCGCGCAAGTTGTAGGGCGGGTCCAGCAGACAGACGGCGTCGTCCTCGGCGGCCCGTGCCTGCTCGAGGGTCTCGAACTCGGCCATCTCGAGGCTCTCGTGCTCGCGCCACCACGCGGACGTACGAAGGTGCTCCTGCATCCTCGTACGAACGTTTCCCGTCGAGCCGACATAAAGAACTGAACCGCGACGAGAACGAGCGGTGTAGACGTATCCCCCAGGCATGGCGACCCCTCCCCCGAGCCAGCATCAGTCTATTCCGACAGGTGTTCGAATTCAAGCTTCACGGCGATACCCGCGGACGTTCATTGAGGGCCGGAAGGCCATGGGAAAGGGGCGGGACCGGAAGCGGTGGGAAACAACGCGCGGCCTCCGGAACCGGAAGTGAGACCGGGACGTCGGGCTGCGCCTAGCTCGACTCGACCTGCCGCCAGTCATTGCTCTGCAGCGCCGACCCGGCGATCGGACCCGTGAGCGACATGCCTCCGTCCACGAGCCAGGTGGCTCCGGTGACGTACCCGGCGCCCGGTCCCGCGAGGAACGCCACCACCTCCGCGACCTCGCGGGCGTCGCCCGGCCGCCCGAGCGGGACCCCGGGACGCGGCGACCCCGCCGGGTCCTGGTCCTCCTGGCCCGTCATCGCCGTCGCGATCTCACCCGGCCCCACGCTGTTGACGGTGATCCCGTGCTCGGCCAGCTCGAGCGCCATGACCTTGGTGAGCAGTCCGAGTCCGCCCTTGGCGGCGCTGTAGGGGCCGTTGCCGACCAGCGGGTACCGCTCGTGGATGCTCGTGATGTTGACGATGCGTCCTCCGCGGCCCGCGCCGACCATCCGGCGGGCCGCTCGCTGCGCGCAGAGGAACGCGGCGTCGAGGTCGACCGCCAGCACCGAGCGCCACTGCTCGTACGTCAGCTCCAGGAAGGGCGCGGTCGT
Source organism: uncultured Actinomycetota bacterium (assembly GCA_963786765.1). GTDB lineage: Bacteria > Actinomycetota > Actinomycetes > Actinomycetales > Kineosporiaceae > DATKNA01. The sequence goes on from CAWBAJ010000016.1 coordinate 61,576, forward strand.
CCCCATGCCGGCGTCGTTGACGAACACGTCGACCCCGCCGAGAGCGTCCGCCAGCTGGTCCACGACGTCCGCCGCGCCCGGCAGCTGCGAGAGGTCGGCGTGCGCGAGCTCGGCCCGCCGGCCCGCGGCGCGCACGAGCTCCGCCGTGTCCTTCCCCATGTCCTCGTCGCGGTACCAGATGACGCCGACGTCGCAGCCGAGGTCCGCGAGGGCGACAGCGATGGAGCGCCCGATCCCGGACTCGCTGCCGGTGACGATCGCGCGCCGAGGAACGAAATCACGGGTGTCGACGGCCATGCCGCCCCCGTTCCCCGTCGACGCCCGGGCATGCCGGGCGCCTTCACGCCGGCGCTTGACCGTGCGCCAGTCACGTGCGGGCCGCTGCGGGTGGCCGCCCGCACGTGACTCGTCGCGCGTCTACCGGACGTCGACCAGCCCCGTGGGCTGCTTCGGGTCGTAGGTGTAGCTGGGAGCGCCGGTGGCCGGTATGTAACCGGGGGCGACGGTGGGGGTGAGCACGATGTGCCAGCCCGTGACCCGGCAGGCCTCACCGATCGGGACGTTCGTGGTCGAGCCGAACGTCGCGGTCTTTCCGTCGCTGCTGAGCTGGACGTTGGCCGTCACCGGGATCTTCTTCCCGGAGCCGAGGCATTCGACGGTGTACGTGACCACCGGGCGCATGCTGAACTGCGGTGCGCCCGTCCAGAGGCTGCCGTAGTTGTAGAGCTCGATGTTGCCGTTGACGTTGACAGTTCCCTTTCCGCCGTTCGTCAGGTTCAATCCGGCGTCCGCGACCGGCCTGGTCTTCGACACGGGGCCGCCCCGGGTGGGGACGAGGTACGTCGGGGACAGGAGCGTGGTCGTGACCTGACCGGGGCCAGGCGGCTTGGGGGGCGCAGGCAAGTCCTCCGGTCGGCAGCGCCAGAACAGTTCGGCATAGACGACGCCCGTGGCCAGGCTGTCTCCCGGGGCCGCACCTTGCGACCCGTCGTCGCAGGCCGACTCTGTGGTGTTCGCTGCCACCGGCATTCCCCATGCGTTGGCGGCAGGGCTGAGGGCTGCGACGGTGACGAGCGTCGCGAGCGCGAGCCTGGTTCGTTTGATCATGCCAGTGCACCTTTTCCCCGTTGCTGGCTGACCTCGGAGCAGGCCGGAAAACGGCGTGCCGGAGAATAGGGCGCACCTGACCATGACGCGGGTTCTGCTCGGCCGCGCCCGTCCCGTGGAGCCTTCCCCGACCCGGGTTGTCCCGGCCGGCTCTTTCAGGTGGACGGCGCAGAGGCTATAGGACTCGAACCGATCGTGGAAGACCCGGCGTAAACGTGTACGAAAAGAATGGCGCCTTCTCGCGCGGGCCGCCCGGCGCAGGGGGATGCTCGTGTGATGGAGCGTTCGCCGCGGCCGTCCGTGGTGCTCGTCGTCGACGTCGCCAACGTCATGGGCTCCCGCCCGGACGGCTGGTGGCGTGACCGCGCCGCGGCCGCCTCCCGGCTCATGTCCGAGCTCGCGCCGCTGGCTGGAGCGGGGGTGCGCGCTCCCGATGACGTCCCACTCGTCGTGTCCAGGGTGCTGGCCGTGGTCGAGGGCCAGGCCCGCGACGTCGAGGCCCCGGAGGGCGTCGAAGCCGTGCGTGCGACGGCGGACGGCGACAGCGTCGTGTCCGCTCTCGCGGCGGACCTCGTCGCCGCCGGCGAGCTCGTGCTCGTGGTGACCGCAGACCGGGGCCTGCGGGCGTCCCTGCCCGCAGCCGCCCTCGTCGCCGGTCCGCGCTGGCTGCTCGACGGACCAGCAGGTTAGGCGGCGAGGGTCGGGGAGGAGAGTTCCCGCTCGTGGTCGTTGCACTGATGCGTTCCTGAATCTTGATGCAGAACTGCATCAGTGCAACGGTCATCAGAAGGAAGGGTCCCCCGGGCCTCCACCCGCCCGGAGTCCTACCTCAAAGTCTGAAGGCCGTGTCCACGGCCGGGATCTCCACGTCCATCTGCGCCTTCTGCAGGCGGCCCGAGTAGTCCCAGTTCATCGACTGCCAGCGCGTGAACTGGTCGAGCACCCACACGCCGGACTGCCGGGACCCGTTCCCGCTCTTGCCGTTCCCGCCGAACGGCAGGTGCGCCTCGGCGCCCGACGTCGAGTTGTTCACGCTGACCATGCCCGCGCCGATCCCCTGGCGGAACCGGAAGGCGGACGTCGGGTTCGTCGTGTAGATGGACGACGACAGCCCGTACCCCGGCAGATTCGCCAGCTCGATCGCCTCGTCGAGCGTCCGGAACGTGGTCACCCCCACGATCGGCCCGAAGGTCTCGGTCCGGAACAGCTCGTCGTCCGGCCGCAGCCCGTCCACCACGACCGGGTGGTAGTAGAGCCCGTTCGACGGGTCACCGACGAAGCCGTCGCGGGGGTTCGACGACGTGATGCGGCCCACGCGACCGGAACCGAGCACCCGGTGGTGGTCGCCGATCCAGCCCAGGTAGTCCTCGTAGCGCTCCGCGAAGTGCGGGGCGAGCAGGGGGCCCATGACGACGTCCTGGGTCGGGTCCCCGACCCGGGCCCCACGGACGGCGGCCTCGAGGCGGCGGATGAACGGCTCGTGCACATGCTCCTCGACGATCACGGTACCCAGCGAGGTGCAGCGTTGCCCCGCCGTCCCGAAGCCGCTGAACAGCGCGCCCTCGACGGCGAGGTCGAGGTCCGCGTCCTCGGTGACGACCATCGGGTTCTTGCCGCCCAGCTCCAGGCACGGCGACTGCAGGTACCGCCCACAGAGCGCGCCGATGCGCCGCCCGACGTCGGTGGACCCCGTGAAGCCCACCTTGCCGACGAGTCCGGCGTCCAAGGCCAGTGCCAGCCCCTCGGACGTGGCCGCGCCATCGGCGTGCACCACGGTCAGGAGCCCCTCCGGGAGGCCGCCGGCCACGAAGATCCGGGCGAGTGCGTCGGCAGTGGCGGCTGCGTACTCGGCCGGCTTCCAGACGACGGCGTTGCCGGCGAGGAGCGCCGGCACGAGATACCACGACGGCACCGCGACGGGGAAGTTGCCCGCGGTGATGATGACCGCCGTCCCGACCGGGACCCGGAATGTGAAGAGCTGCTTGTCGGGCATCTCGCTCGGCACGGTCTGCCCGTACAGCCGGCGTCCCTCGCCCAGGAAGAAGTCGCAGGTGTCGACGATCTCCTGCACCTCGCCGCGGGACTCCGCGATCGGCTTGCCCACCTCGCGCGTCACGAGCTGCGACAGCGCCTCGAAGTTCGCCTCCACGAGCCGGCCGATGGCGGCGATCACGCGGCCGCGTACCGGCGACGGCACCTGGGCCCACGCCCGCTGCGCCGCGTTCGCCCTGCGGGCAGCCTCGACGATCGCTTGCGGACCCGCGAGCTCGACCCGCGCGACGACGTCCGAGAGATCGGCGGGGTTGACGGAGTCGAGCGTCCGGACGCCGGCAGCGCCGGGCAGGGTCGAGGTGAGGACGGGCGCATCGGTCGTCGTCGTCATGGACTGCACGGTAACGCGCCGGCCAGCTCGCGACCGTCGTCTGCCCCGGTATAGCCCCAGGACTAGAGATGGGCAGACTTCCCTCGCGGCGTAGCCTTGTCCGCCGTGACGACCCCCCGCGGCCTCATCGCCTATCAGGGCGAGCCGGGTGCCAACTCGGACGCCGCCTGCCGCAACGTGGTTCCCGACCTGGAGCCGCTGCCCTGCCAGACCTTCGAGGACGCGTTCGACGCCGTCGAGTCCGGCCGCGCGGAACTCGCGATGATCCCCGTCGAGAACTCCATCGCCGGCCGCGTGGCGGACATCCACCACCTCCTGCCCGAGTCGGGCCTGCACATCGTCGGCGAGTACTTCATGCCGATCCACTTCCAGCTGATGGTCGCGCCCGGCACGCGACTGGAGCAGGTGCGCACGGTCCGCAGCCACGCGCACGCGCTCGGACAGTGCCGCCGCATCGTGCGCGAGCACGGCTGGAACGCCGTCGTCGCGGACGACACCGCGGGCGCGGCGCGGGAGGTGGCGGAGCTGGCCGACGCAACGGTCGCGGCGCTGTCCCCCCGTCTCGCAGCGGATCTGTACGGCCTCGACGTGCTCGCGGAGGACGTCGAGGACGAGCACCACAACACCACCCGGTTCCTGCTGCTGTCCCGCGAGCCGCGCGAGCCCGCACTCGGCGAGGGCACCGTCATCACGAGCTTCGTCTTCAGGGTGCGCAACGTGCCTGCGGCGCTCTACAAGGCGATGGGCGGCTTCGCGACCAACGGAGTCAACATGACCAAGCTCGAGAGCTACCAGCTCGGCGGCACCTTCTTCGCGACGCAGTTCTACGCCGACGTCGAGGGCCACCCCAAGGACACCTCGCTGGCTCTGGCCCTGGAGGAGCTGGCCTTCTTCTCGACCCACGTCCGGGTGCTGGGCACGTACCCGGCGCACCCGTTCCGCGCCGAGATCGCCGAGCCGGCCGCGAACCGCGAGCTGCGTCCCCAGGCACCCTGACGCGTTCATCGGTGTGCTACGGGGTACCAGCAGTCCATGAGATCCGCCCAGTCCGCGCCGCCGCGGGTCCACCGGGCCGCCCGCACCGAGGACGCCGTCCGGTGGCTCCTCAACCGATGGCTGGTCCGCCGCGGCTGGCGGCCGCAGGTGCTGCCCTTCGCGGGGTACGGCCTGACAGGAGACGGAACCGACGGCTGGGTGCGGCTGCTCGGCAGAGTCCTGCTGACGCCTCCAGCGGCAGGCCGCCGCGACCCGGCCGCCGTGCGCGGCTGGCGCAGGTTCCTCTCGGCGCCCGCTCCCGGCATCCCGGTGACCGTGCAGGTGGCCGGCGAGGAGCACAAGGTGGTGTCAGGGCGGGACGGTTACCTCGACCTCGTCCTGCCCGCCGCGCTGCCCCCCGGCCGGGCCGCCGCGTCGGTGAGCGCGGCCGGGTCACCGCCGGTCAATGCGCCGTTGTACGTGGTGGCCCGGGGGCAAGGGACCGGCATCGTCAGTGACATCGACGACACGGTGATGGTCACCGCCCTGCCCCGGCCCCTGCTGGCGTTCTGGAACACCTTCGTACGGCAGGAGACGCGGCGGTTGCCGGTGCCTGGGATGCCCCTGCTCTTCCACGGTCTGCTCGACGCCCACCCCGACGCCTTCGTCGTCTACCTGTCGACCGGCCCGTGGAACATAGCCCCGGCCCTGGAGCAGTTCCTCGCCCGGCACGGCTACCCGCCCGGCCCGCTGCTCCTGACCGACTGGGGGCCCACGACCTCGAGCTGGTTCCGGTCCGGCCGCGAGCACAAGCAGACCCAGCTACGCCGGCTGCTGGACGAGTTCCCGGGCCTGAGCTGGGTCCTCGTGGGCGACGACGGGCAGCACGACCCAGACATCTATTCGGGGACCACGCAGGACTTCCCCGGTCGGGTCCGCGCCGTGGTCATCCGGCAGCTCAGCGCCGTCGAGCAGGTCCTGACGCACGGGACGCCCGACGCGCCGGACCCCCAGCGCCACGCGCCCGCGACGCAGGAGGTCCGCGCTCCGGACGGCGTCCAGCTGCTCGCCGAGCTCGGCCGTCGCGGCCTGCTGCCCGCCACGCCCACCTGGCCCTGATCCGGACGCGGAAACGCGGGATACCTGTTTCTTGCGCTTTCTGCCGCACCCGCTAGACGGTGATAGACGCAGCGATCCGGACGCACGGCTGGGTGCCCGGCGATTCCCCGGGCACCGAGCCGTTCCGAGCGACCCGTCAGTCGCCGGTCTTGACGTCGAACTGGCCGGTGTTGTCGACCTCGATGTCGATGAAGGGCACCTTCACCTGCAGCGTAACCGCAGCCCAGAGTGCGCTGTTCAGCTCCAGGTACAGCTGCCGCCGGAAGTGGAACTTCTTCGCTCCGTCGATCATGTCGCTGATGTCGTCACCCGGTTGGGCCGGGTTTCCCGGAGGAATGACGCGCCATCCACAGAACCATGCCTGCCCGAGGTACTGCGGCCCCATCCCGCCGCTCGGGTCGCCGAGGACGACCTGTTTGCCGTCCGCGTTCTTCCCCCAGCACCAGCTGAGTTGCGCCATGACGCTCCAGACCGTCCCGCCGAACACGTTGAACGCGGAGCGAGTGACGACGACACGGCGGCAGCCCGCTTTGGGGGTGCTCCCGGGCTTGTCCCACACCCGGCACGTGTCGGTGGTCCCCTTGAGGACGTTCCGGAAGGCGTCGTTCGCCGGGTCGTTCGGCACCCAGTCCCACGGGGGCTCGTCCTCGGCCTCTTTGCCGCAGGCGACCGTGAGGATGACGCCCTTGCTGTCCGTCGCGCTGGCCTCCCGCATCTGCTGCTTGTCGTTGTCCGCCCGGGCCGTGAGCTCGTCGCACCAACCTTCGGGGATCGTCGTCCCGGTGATCTGGCAGGCGACGGGCGGTCCGTACGGGCCCGATCCGGAGCCAGGCTGGCCGCCGCCGGATCCTGCTCCGGGACCGCCCGAACCCGGTGAGCCCGGTGAGCCCGTTGGGGGGCTCGACGGCGGGCTGGACGGTGCAGGGGGCGCCGACCCACCGCCTCCGCTGTCTGCGTAGGCGGCGGGCGTCACCGCCGTGATGCCCGCCAAGGTGGCGAGTACCAAGCCCGTGACCGCGAGTCTTCCCCGGCCTTTGATTCCCACGTCATCCTCTTCCGCAGTCGGGACGTACTGAAAGGGCGGCCGGCGAACTACGCCGGTGCCGAGATGCGGAGGGACGTCCCAGGGCGTACGGCACCGCCGGCCGGCTGAGCGGGCCGAAGGCAATGCGATGGGATGGTTCCGTCCGCGGCGCGACGCGGACCCTGGCCGTTGCTGTTCCGCGCACGCACGTACTCATGAACGCTCGGTAATCACGCCGTACGGGCCGACGGCGCACCGGCACGAGGGCCGATGGCGGGGGACCCTAAATCACTGTTGTGGTGCTTCGCAAGGTATTGCCACGAAGAGTCCGCTCCCAGTAGGGTCCGCGCCAGCCAACCTCTCGGGGGAGAGACGTGACAAAGCGTGATGACGCTGTAGCACGACGCCGGGGCAAGTTCGGTAATACGGCTGCGGCTCTGGCCGCGCTGCTTCCGGTGATGGGAGCGCTCGCCGTTCTCCGGATCAGCGACGCCGCCGCCGACGTCGACCTACCGCACTACGTCGTCAGGGACCTGGGCACCCTTCACCCCGATCCCGACACCCCGCCCGGAAAGCCCACCAGGTATCTGGGCGACAGCGGCGCCACCGACATCAGCGAGACCGGCATCGTGACCGGCTGGTCGGAGTACGCCGACTTCACGACCGCCCGTCATACGTTCCGCTGGACCGCGAACGGCGGGATGCAGGACATCGCGGCGAACGTCGGAATGAGCAGCGAAGGCAGGGCCGTCAACTCGGCCGGGACCGTCGTCGGCTGGGCGACCCTGATCCCGTTCCGCAGCCGGGGCGACGGTCTGGAGCTCATCGGCAACGGCGGGACGGGCGCAGCCTTCGACGTCAACGACGTGGGGACGGCAGCGGGCATGCTGACGCCGGCCGGGACCCCGACCCGGCCGGCGAGCGTTCCCCTGCCCGTGGTTTGGTGGGCCGGTAGCCCCACCCCGGTGCGACTGCCCCTGCCCGCCGGCTACGAGAGCGGCGCGGGCCAGGGGATCAACCGCGCAGGGATCATCGTCGGCGACGTGCAGCAGAACCACGGCGGTGACGTCAACGCCGTGGCATGGATCCCCGGCAAGCCCCCCGTCATCCTCCAGCGCAGGGACGCGACCGGCGGCGTCGTACGAGGCGTGAGCAAGGCTCTGGCGATCAACGACAAGAACGTGGTCGTCGGGTACTTCCAGCTCGGGGCATACACGAGTCAGAAGCGGGCGTTCATCCAGCAGCCCGGCGGCGACATGAAGGGGATCGGCACCCTGGGCGCGACGAGTGTCGCGTGGGACGTGAACAACCACGGCGAGGTCGTCGGCGAGTCCAACGGCAAGGGCTTCCTCTGGACGGACGACATCGGGATGCAGGCCCTCGAGGACATGATCGCCCCCGGGGACCGCGCCAGCTGGGACATCGTCACGGCGTTCGGGATCAACGACAAGCACCAGATCGTCGGCCAGTGTCTGCACAACGGCCAGGCCCACGCCTGCCTGCTCGAGCTGGGCGACTGGCCGGACGACCCGCCGCCGCCCCCGTCCAATTGCGACCCGGGCGCGGCTCAGGGCATGGCCGCAGCAGCCGGCGCCCAGCGGGTGCGCGCCCTGGCTGCCGCGACGACGGAACCCACGGGTACCGGATCGCCGAGCCCGAGCCCGACGCACAGCCCCAGTCGAACCCCCAGCCGAACCCCCAGCCCCACCAGCCCGAGTGACACCGGACCGACCGACCCGGGCACCGACCCGACCGGCACCGATCCGACCGACACTGATCCGACCGACACCGGCCCTTCGGACACCGGACCCACGGGACCTGGCGGTGGTCCGACCACCACCCCCCCGACGAGCTCGACCACGGGCAGCCCCACCAGCAGCGCGCCCACCGGCACCGGTCCGAGCGGCATCGGCCCGACCGGTACGGGTCCGACCGGCACCGGCCCCACCGGCACCGGTCCCACGGGCACGGGTCCCACCGGCACCGGCACCGGTCCGACCGGCACGGTTCCCACGAGCACGGATCCCAGCGGCAGCAGCTCGACGGGTACAGGCCCGAGTGACAGCGGATCCGGCAGCGACACCTCCAGCGACGGTCCGCCGGACACCGGCCCCACCGACACCTCCTCCTGCGACAGCGGTTCCCCCACGTCCGACCCCGACTGCTCGTCGCAGGACGCGGGGAAGGCTCTCGGAGCGCGTGCAGCGGCTGCAGCGATTCCGACCCCGAGCCCCACGAGGCCGACCCCCACCCCCAGCAAGACGCCCACGGGCATGCCGACGGACAGCCCGAGCGACAGTCCGAGCCCGAGCGACAGCCCGAGCGACAGTCCCAGCCCGAGCGACAGTCCCAGCCCGAGCGACAGTCCCAGCCCGAGCGACAGTCCCAGCCCGAGCGACAGTCCCAGCCCGAGCGACACTCCCAGCCCCAGCGACAGCCCGAGCGGCAGCCCCACCGACAGTCCTTCCTGCTGACGCAGCTGCTCACGGGACCGCTGTGCCGCCCCTGATCACCAGAGGAGGCGGCACAGCGGGTGTCGTGAGGGCTGGAAGAAGATGCTTCTGCGTGTTTCTGGTGCTCTCTGCGGCCAACGGTAGAGAGCGGGATACAGTCCGATCGTGGATCCGGTGCGGAACCCCTACGCGCCCGGCGCCGGTCAGCGGCCGCCGGAGCTCGCCGGCCGGGACGACCAGCTCCAGGCCTTCGACATCCTGCTCGAGCGGGTCTCTCGTGGCCGCCCCGAGCGCAGCATCGTGCTGACCGGCCTGCGGGGCGTGGGCAAGACAGTCCTGCTCAACGCCATGAGGTCCGCGGCCGTCCGCCGGAACTGGGGGACGGGCAAGCTGGAGGCCCGGCCCGAGCAGCCGCTGCGGCGCCCGCTCGCCGCCGCGCTGCACCTGGCGGTCCGGGAGCTCTCGCCGCGGGACCGGGACGGCGCGGAGCAGGTGCTCGGCGTCCTGAAGTCGTTCGCCCTGCGGGAGGACGCCGTCCCGGGCCGCCCTCCACCGAAGCTGCGCGAGCGCTGGCAGCCGGGCATCGACGTGGCCGCCGTCCCCGGGCGCGCGGACTCCGGCGACATCGAGATCGACCTGGTGGAACTGCTCACCGACATCGGCGGGCTGGCCCAGGACGCCGGGCACGGCGTGGCGGTCTTCGTCGACGAGATGCAGGACCTGCCCCCGCCGACGTCAGCGCCCTCTGCGCCGCCTGCCACGAGATCAGCCAGACCGGCCTGCCGTTCGTCGTCGTCGGTGCCGGCCTGCCGCACCTGCCCGCGGTCCTGTCGGCGAGCAAGTCCTACTCGGAGCGGCTGTTCCGGTACGCCCGGATCGACCGGCTGGATCGGGCCGCCGCCGACCGCGCGCTGCGCGCGCCGGCGCTCGACGAGGACGCCGACTGGTCCGACGACGCCCTCGCCGAGATGTACGCCGTCACGGGCGGCTACCCCTACTTCGTTCAGGCGTACGGCAAGGCGGCCTGGGATGTGGCGCCGCGCTCGCCGATCGAGCCGGACGACGTGCGCGTCGCGGCGCCCGAGGCCGACGGGGAGCTCGCCGTCGGGTTCTTCGGGTCACGGTACGAGCGGGCCACCCCGGCCGAGCGCGAGTACCTGCGAGCGATGGCCGACCTGGCGGCGACCCTGAACGGCACGGACGCCGACAGCGCCGAGCCGACGGCGCGCTGCCGACGGCCGCCGTCGCCGAGCTGCTGGGGCGCAAGCCGCAGTCGCTGTCGCCCGCCCGGGACGGGCTATCAAGAAGGGCCTGATCTACAGCGGCGAGCGCGGGCGGATCGCCTTCACCGTGCCGCACTTCGGCGCGGTACCTGCGGAAACACGGCGGGGACTAGTCATGACCCGGCTGTCGGTCGCGGTGCGCCCGTCGGCCGACGTGGTCGCGACGCTCGCCGAGCTGTCGCGGCCGCCGCTGCCGGGCGTGGTCTGGGCGCTTCCCGAGCAGTGGATCGTGAAGATCCGTCCGCTCGGCCACGTGGACGAGCGACTCGTGCCCGGTCTCGCCGACGCACTGCAGGATGCACTCGAGGGCGCTCCGCCCGCTCGTTGCGTTCTCGGCCCCGCGACGGTGCGGCTGTCCGGGCAATGGCTCGCGGTTCCGGTCACGGGGCTCGAGCAGCTCGGTCGCGCTGTGTTCGAAGCGACCGAGCCGATCGTGCCCGTGACGCACCCGCAGTCGTTCCGCACCGACCTGGTCCTGGCCCGGGGCCGCGTGCCGGCGGAGCTCGCCGGCACGCCGATGAACGGCTACTGGCAGGCGGACGTCGTGGCACTTGTCGCCGACCGCTCGGCGCCGGGCCACCCGCGGCTCGTGGACCTGGTCAGCGTGCCGCTCGAACCAAAGCGCTGATCATGCAACCGGTCCGATCATGGAAGACACCATGATCGGACCGGTTGCATGATCAGCGGGAAAGCGCGGTGCTCAGGCCTGCTTGACGGCCGCGATCTCCAGCACGAGCTTGATCTTGTCGCTGACGAGGAAGCCGCCGGCCTCGAGGGCGGCGTTCCACACCAGGCCCCAGTCCTTGCGGTTCAGCGTCGCGGTGCCCTCGAACCCGGCGCGATGTTGCCGTACGGGTCCTTCGAGAGGCCGCCGAACTCCCAGACGATCTCGACGGGGTGGGTCACGCCGGCCACCGTCAGGTCGCCGTCGGTGATGACCTCGTCGCCGTCGACCTTGACCAGGGTGCTGCGGAACGAGATCTGCGGGTGCGACTCCACGTTGAAGAAGTCGGCGCTGCGCAGGTGGCCGTCACGCTGCTCGTTGCCCGTGCAGACGCTGGTGGCGTCGATGTCCACCCAGAGCGAGGAGTTCTCGACGCTGGTGGCATCGATCGTGGCGCCGCCCGTGTAGGTCTCGAAGCGGCCGCGGGTGGTGGCGACCATGGCGTGCTTGGCGGCGAAGCCGACGGTGCTGTGCACCGCGTCGATCTGCCACGTGCCGGCGAGCTCTGCGGGGAACGTGCTCATGAAGGAATCTCCTCCAGTGGTGGGAGCTGGGGAGCGGGTGGCTCCACCGCGACAGTTGAAGCCTAAAGCGTCTGTCTTGAGGCGTCAACCATCGGCGTGTCGCCAGTGTTCCCGGCCGCGCGGTGAAGCGCCTCCGAACCGCTCGTGAACATCACCGCCCCGGGCCGAAGCGGCGAAACGGGCAAGACGGGGGAGCGATACTCCCGCTGTGACGCTCCCCGACACTCCGCTGTGGCAGCCTGGCCAGGTGGCTGCGCACAGTCCCTTGGTGGTCGCTCACCGTGGCGCGAGCGCGCACGAACCCGAGCACACGCTGGCCGCCTACACCGAGGCGATCAAGGCGGGCGCCGACGGCCTCGAGTGCGACGTCCGGCTGACCGCCGACGGGCACCTCGTCTGCGTGCACGACCGCGCGGTGCGAGCGGACCTCCAACGGCCGCGGCCTGGTCTCGACGCTGGAGCTCGCCGAGCTCGAGGAGCTGGACTGGGGCTCCTGGAAGGACCCGTGGAGCGACGCTCGGCGACGAGGCGCCCGACGTCGTCGACGACGACCGCCGCAGGTGCTGACCCTCGAGCAGCTGCTGGCACTGGTCGGCCGACACCGACCGCCGGGTGGAGCTGGCGATCGAGACCAAGCACCCGACCCGGTACGCGCGGGCTGGTCGAGCGGCGCCTGGTCGGAGCTGCTCGGAGCGACTTCGGCTGGGCCGGCGACCCGGACGGTCGCCGGCCCGGGTGATGAGCTTCTCGCTGCTGGCGGTCCGGCGGATGCGCCAGCTGGCCCCCGCCGTCCCGCGGGTGTTCCTCATGGAGCGGGTCCCGCTGCCCTTCCGGGACGGCTCGCTGCCGCCGGGCGTCGACACGCCGGCGTCGCCATGCGAGATCCTGCGGCGCCACCCGCGGTACGTCGAGCGCCTCCGGGAGCGCGGCAACGGGGTGTTCGTCTGGACCGTGGACGACCCCGCCGACGTCGACCTCTGCCTCGACCTCGGGCGTGGACGCGATCATCACCAACCGGCCGGCCGACGTGCTGCAGCACCTCGGCCGCTGAGCGCGCCGTTCGCCTCCGCGGCGGCTGTCCGCCCTCGTTGCGACCCTCGTGACAAGGGTGGCGACGGTCGCGGTAGGGCCGCCTCGACCACGAGGCGTGTCGGACCGGACGTTTGGAGCAACGGGACGGGGGGTATGGCCACCGTGGCGGGGTAGGCAAACCGCCGGTAGACGCAGGTGGAGACGACCGCCGGCACGGAAGCCAGGACGAAGGGGACGCTCGGTGAACGCCCCAGACGCGGCCCCGCAGCCCTACGTGGCCTCGAACGTCCTGCGGGTGCGCCACGAGGCGTCCGCCGTGAGCTCCGCCCGCCGTCAGGTCCGGCGCGAGCTCGCCGCCGAGCACCTGCCAGGGCCACTCCTCGACGACGTCGAGGTCGTCCTCTCCGAGCTGATGGGCAATGCGGTGCGACACGCCCGCCCCATCGCGGGCGGCGTCCTGCTCGTCGGCTGGCGGATCGCCGACGACGAGCTCACCCTGCGCGTCACGGACGGCGGCTCGATGAAGCGGATCGAGCCCCGGGAGTCCTCGCCGATGGCCGACTCGCGGCCGGGGCCTGCACATCGTCGAGCGCCTGGTGAACGCCTGGGGCGTGACCGACCACGCGGGGAGCCTGCGCACCGTCTGGGCGGTCCTGCCCGTGCACGAGCGACCGGTCACCCTGCGCCTGGTTCGCTCCGTGACCGTTCACCGGCGGTGAGCTCGGCTCTGTAGGGTCGCGGGAGCACCCTCACCAGGAGGCCCCCGCATGGGCAAGAAGTCCCGTTCCTCGTCCCGCCGTCGCGGTCGCCGACCGGCCCGACGAGGTTCCCGTCGTCGGCATGCGTGAGCCCTGCCCCTGCGGCTCCGGTCGCCGCTACAAGGAGTGCCACGGCCGCGCGGGCCGGGCCGAGTCCGTGCGGTTGGTGGACGCGGCCCTTCGAGGGACTCCCGGGCGAGGCCGACTGGGTGGCGCTCCGCGAGATCGTCCCGGCCGCCACGGCGACGGTGCGGACGACGGCCGAGCACGGCGGCCGAGACGTCACCGTCACGACCGTGCTGCCGATGGCGTGGCCCGCGATGCACCGTGCCGACGGCACGGTCCTCATGGGCCTCCAGACGCCGGGCGGTTCGGGTGACCCGAGCCGGGACGCCGCTGCCGCGCTGCTCGCCGCGCTCGCCGCCGAGCCCGGGACGCCGGTGGAGCCGGGGGACCTGCCCGGCCCCGGCCCCCGCCTGCAGGACGTCCTCGAGCCCGGCCTGCCCTTCGACGTCGACGTCCATCCGGGCTTCGACTTCTGGCTGGCCGGCGTCGAGGAGGTGACGTCCGAGGTTCGCGAGTCCCTGGAGCGCGCGAACGCGGCGGTCGTCCCCACCCGTCGGCTGACGTCCGTGGACGGCGCCTACTGGTGCGAGGTCGGCCCTCGCCGCCACCTGCGCTGGGTCCTTCCCCAGCCGGAGGACCGCCTGCTCGACGCCCTCGCCCGGCTGCACGCCGCCGAGCGCTCCGTCCTCGCCGAGGGGTCCCGCTACGTGGGAGCCTTCCGCGCCGACGGCCTGCTCGTCCCCGTCTGGGACCTGGCTGCCGGCACGGAGGCCGAGGAGCTCGAGCGGCCGGCCGCCGCCTTCGCCCAGCGGCTCGAGGACGCCCTCGCCGAGACCGCGCCCCTGACCGCCGACGAGCGGCGGGCCCGCGCGGGCGTCGTCAGCCGGCAGCTCACCCTGCGGTGACGGGCTGCGGCATGGACGAGCAGACGGGCGGCTCCTCGACCGGCGGCACCGGGACGGGCCCGGCAGCTCAGGTCGGTGTCGTCGTCCCGGCCAAGGACGAGGCGGCGCGGATCGCGTCGACGGTCGCAGCTCTCGTCGCGGTGCCGGGCGTCGCAGCCGTGGTCGTCGTCGACGACGGATCCACGGACGACACGGCCGCGCGGGCCCGCGCGGCGGGTGCGGACGTCGTCCGGCACGCGCGTAATCGCGGGAAGGCCGCCGCCCTCGAGACGGGCGCGGCTCGCCTCGCCGTCCTCGACGCACGCTCGCGCGCCGCCGCGGACGCCCCGGCCGACGCCGCCGCCTCGCACGCGAGCAGCACCGGCCGGCCGCTGCTGTTCGTCGACGCCGACCTCGGGGAGACCGCGGGCAACACCCTGGTGCTCGCCGAGCCCGTGCTCGCAGGGGAGGCCGACCTCGCGATCGCCGTGCTGCCCCCGCAGTCCCGCCCCGGCGGCGGCCGGGGCTTCGTGGTGCGACTCGCGCGGCGCGGCATCGTCCGTGCCACCGGGTGGACGCCGACGCAGCCGCTGTCAGGGATGCGCTGCCTCACCCGGGAGGCGTTCGAGGCCGCCCGCCCGCTGGCGCACGGGTGGGGGGTGGAGACTGCGATGACGATCGACCTGCTGACCGCGGGCTACCGGGTCGTCGAGGTGTCCTGCGACCTCCAGCACCGCGTCACCGGCGCGGACTGGCACGGACAGGTGCACCGGCTCCGGCAGTACCGCGACGTCGCGCGCGGCCTGGCGGTGCGGCGAGCCCGGCGAGCGGCCCCGTTGCGGGTGCTCCGCCGGCTACCCCGCCGGGTCGCCCTGCGCTCACGGCCGTGACCCGTGAGCCGGACGGGGGCGCGTCCGCTCGCCGGTTCGTTCGCACTGCGGCCGGCACCGGAGCCCTGGCGGTGGCGCTGCTCGCGGGGACCTCGCTGCTCGGCGTCTCCGCGGCCGTGCCCCCGGTCGGGCCGCCCTCCGCCGGCCCGCCGTGGCAGCTCGGCCTGCATCCCTCCCCGTGGCTCGTCACCGCCGCGTTGTGGCTGACCGCTGCCCTCGGGACCGTCGCCGTCGGCGCCGGCCTGCGGGCCGTCGCCCTGGGGGCCCGGCCCCGACCCCGCCACGTCGCTCTCGCCGCCGGCGCGGCCGTGGCCGTCCTCGTCGCCGTCCCGCCGCTGGGTTCCGCCGACCACCTCTCCTACGCCGCCTACGGCCGCATCGCCGCGCAGGGCGCCGACCCGTACCTGACCCCGCCGAGCAGCTTCCGGGGCGGGAGCGACCCCGTCGCGTCCGCCGTCCAGCCGCCCTGGCAGGACACCCCCAGCGTGTACGGTCCCGTCGCCACCGGCGCCATGGCGGCGGTGTCGTTCGCCGCCGGGCCGTCGGTCCGCAGGACCGTCTGGCTGTGGCAGCTGCTGTGCGGCGCGGCCTTCCTGGTCGTGGCATGGCTCCTCGACCGCGCAGTGCGTGCGGATCCGGACGGGCGCGCCCGCGCCGCGGTGCTGTGGACGCTGAACCCCCTGCTGCTCGGCCAGCTCGTCCTCGGCGCGCACGTGGACGTCCTCGCGGCCGCTCTCGCCGTGGCCGGCCTCGTCGCCGGCGCCCGGCGTCCCCTGGCCGCCGGGATCCTGCTCGGGGCGGCAGTGTCGGTCAAGGCGCCCTACGCGCTGTTCGGCCTCGCGCTGCTGTGGGGCCTGCGCGGATGGGCGCGGCGGGACGTGCTGCGCACCGTGCTGCTCGGGCTCGCCGGCGTCCTGGTCGTGGCGGTGCCCGCCTACCTCGCCGCGGGTCCACATGTCTTCGACCAGCTGTCGTCCGCCAGCCGGTACGTGTCGATCGCGACCCCGTGGCGAGCGATATCGAACGCCGTCGACCTGCTGATCGCGCCGGGGGCCCTCCGGCCGTTGGTGACGCCTCTCGCGCTGGTGCTCGGGCTCGCCCTCGGCGTCCTGGTTCTCCGCCGCCTGCTGCCGGCCGCGCTCGAGGCCCGCCGGCCCGGACGGGTCCCGCCGGCGGTGGCCGCCGCGGCCGCGGGCCTGACGGCGGGATGGCTGCTCACCGCCCCCTACGCCCTGCCGTGGTACGCCGCCCTGGCCTGGCCCGCCCTCGCCCTCGTGCCCGCCACGGCACTCGATCGCGTGCTGCTGGCACAGCTGGCCGTGCTGACCCTGGCCTACGTGCCTGGCCGGGTCGTCGGGCTCACGCCCACCGTCGAGACGGTCACCCTCGGTCTGCGACGCTACGTGGCACCGGTGCTGCTGGCGGCTCTGATCGTGGCGGTGGTCCGGTGGGCCTGGCAGGGCGGCCGGACGCCGTCGGCCCCGGCAGCCGCCGCGGTGCAGCGGGATCCGGTGAGCTGACCGCCCGCAGCGCGCATGCCAGGACGGCCGGCAGCGCGAGCATCGCCGCCACCGGAGGGATCGCCGCGCCTGAGTCGTTCACGGCGAAGCCCGCGACGAGCAGCACGGCGAGCGCGGCCAGCCCGGGACGCAGCGCCGGCGCGCGCTCGTAGGCGACGGCCAGCCATTCGAGTCGCCAGCGGCGGGGCCGGGCCAGCACCACGGCGACGCCGACCGCGACCAGCGGCAGCACGAGCTGGACGGGCGAGCTGGTGACGATTGCGAGGTTCTGCTCCACCTTCCGCGTCAGGACGTCGGCGCCGCCGCCGTCGAGCACCGTCTGGACGAAGCGGCCCAGGTGGGTGCGGTCGGCGGGCGGCCGGAGCCAGTCCCCGAGGGCGAGGGCCGCGAGGACGGCGACGGTGCCCGCCGCGACGGCCAGGACCCGGCGCCACGTCAGGCGCACCCCGCCGACCCGCAGCGCGAGGTAGGCGAAGGCAGGCACCAGGGCCGGCGGGCCGCCGAAGTCGCTGCCGAGGCCGGGGAACCCGTCGACGACGGTCGCGACGAGGCCCACGGCCACGACGGCCGCCACCGCCGCTCGCGGGCGGTGCGCGCGAACGAACGGGTCCGCGACCGCGACCGCGAGCAGCAGGGCGCCGGTGGCGAAGAGCGCGAAGCCCGGGTTGGAGAAGCCGTAGAACCTGCCACCCACCAGGGGCTGGCCGCCGATGAGTGCCGTCAGCGACAGCCGGGAGCCGGTCGCCACGTCGGCGGTCAGGACGAGTGCCGTGATCGCGCCGGCGGCGCCCACGGGCCCGAGCAGGGCGCGACGCCAGGGACCGGCGAGGGCGATCACGCCCAGCACCAGCACCGCCACGGCCACCGCGGCCGCCAGGGCGACTGGTGCACTATCGGCAGTCCACCACGGCCAGACGTTGGCGCCGAACGTGGCCGCCGGCAGGAGGGCGCCGACGACGGCGACAGCCGCGGTCGCCCGAGCCGCGTGAAGCCACGACGGCTGGTTGCGCCGCCGTCGCCGCACGCTCAGCGCGACGCCACCCACGAACAGCAGGAGCTCGAGAGCCAGGGCGACGCCGAAGAATGGCGCCACGATCGGGTCGATCGTCTCCGCGGGCCGGGCCAGGTCTTCCAGGCGCTGCAGCCGGGCGGCAGCGGCAGCACTCGCGCCCCCGTCCGCGCCGGTCGCGGCGCCGGCGGGGTACGCGACCGGCACGAGCGGTGACCCGACGGCGCCGGCCGGTGGGGCCACGCCGAGAGCGGCGAGCAGGGTGGGCAGCACGTCCGTGACCTGGACGAGGCCGTTCTGGCGGGTCGAGGGGCTGCGCAGCAGGCCGTCGAAGACGCCGCCGCCCGGAACCGGTCCCCGCGCTGCGGCGAGCTGCAACCGGGCCTGGCCGCCGGCGTCCGCCAGCGAGGCGACGAGGACGGTCGCGCCGGCGGGCAGCGCGCCGAGGACCGCGCCGACGCGGGCGTCGACGGCTGCGAGCTGCGCGTCCTGACCAGGGGAACCGCCGGAACGCACGTCGCCGACGTCGACGGCGACGACCCGGGCTCCGCTGCCGAGCGCGGCGGTGACCTGCCCGGCGAGGGTGGCCGGGGACTGGGCCGGATCCACGGCGCCGTCCGGACCAGCCGGCAGCCCTGGCCACGCCGCACCGACCCGGCCGTCGCGATTCGCCAGGGCCAGCAGGGCGCCAGGGCCGACGGCGGCGGTCGGGACACCGGCTTCGCCGAGGGTGCTGCCCAGCAGGCCCACGGTGGCGTCCCCTGGCGAGGCCGCGGCCAGCCGGCGGTAGACGTCCCACCGGGCAGCGGTCGCGGGGGAACCCGGCGCGGCGCTGACGGCGTCGGGGGTGCGGCAGGCGCCCGGCTCGTCGGCCGCGCGGGCCCCCGCCGACACCGCCAGCCACCCGTCGACGGGGCAGGCGCTGGTCCGGACGCTGCGAGCCGAACTGACGGCGACAGCCCCGGCGCGCAGCAGGCTACGCAGGACCGGGGTGGGCTGTCCGGTGTCCGACCATCGGACGCCGCCGGTCCCGATGAGCACGACGGGGCCGGGTACCGGCTCCGCCGAGAACTGGCGCGTCGTCGCTGATGCCTGCGCGGCGGGAGCGACGAGCGTCCCGGCGGAGGCTGCGACGAGGGTCAGCAGCACGGCCGCGACAGCGCGGAGCGACGGTCGCGGCCTGACGAACACCTGACCAGGCTACGGGCAGGGAAATCGCCTGCGGGACGACGGCGGGGGCGGCCCGGCTGCTGCCGGACCGCCCCCGCGTGCCCCCTCCGACCCGGCGGCCGTTGCGGACGAGCACGTCCCCCACTCTCGTGCCGGGCCGCGCGCCCCCGTGGCGTCGCCGCTCGGGCGCGGTCTACGGGTTGGCCGAACCCGTCAGGTCGGCGTCCGGGACGGGGTACCTCGGGCCCGGTCCCGAGCTCGGCGATGACAGCCAACACAGCCTTGGTGCGGTCACGGATGCCGGCGGCATCGAGGGCGGCCCGGTAGGCGTTGAGAGCTGCCTCGGTGTGACCGGTCGCCCGGAAGCGTTCGGCGAGGTCGCGCCAGGAGAGCGCGGTCCCGCGGCCGGCGTTGCTCATGGCACGCAGGTCGGCCGCGTTGGTCCACTCCTGCAGTCCCTCCGACCGGCGGCCCTGCGCCAGAAGGGCGTCGCCGAGGGCCTGGTGCACCAGGCTGAGTGGCTCCGCGGCAGCGTCGGCGGGGACACGCCCGGTTGCTCCCCGAGCCAGTTCCTCGGCCGTCTCCGGGTCGAGACTCAGCAGCGCGACGGCGGATGCCACCCGATCGAACTGGACGAGGTCGACCTCGCTGCCGAGGCGCCGCAGCTCGTCGCGGGCCCGTTCGAGGGCCCGCGCGGCCTCCTCCACGCGCGGTGGGTCAGCGGCCAGTAGCACTCCCGCTGACTCCAGCTTGAGCCGCGCGAGGTCCCGGCTGTCACCCATCTCGCTCATGTGGGCCAGCGCATTCCGGCTGAGTCGCAGGGCGTCGTCGATGCGGCCCTCACGCTCCGCGAGCAGAGAGGCATTCCAGTAGAGAGCAGCACGGCCGGCGTGGCTCCCGGCGGCGTCGGCGTCCTCGATGAGCTGGGCGGCCCACGTCGACGCGTGGGTCTCGTCGCCCGCGTCGGCGTAGGCGAACATGACGGTCGAGGCGAGCATGAAGAACTCGTCCGTCCCGGCCAGGTCCTGGTCGCGGCACGCTTGGAGAGCCTGCTCCCCGATCGCGATGGTCCGCGTGAGGTCGCCCGTCTCCAGGTGGCAGAAGCAGAGGTGGACGGCGATGCGGGGCAAGGACAGTGAGGTGTCGCCGTCGCGTGCCCGCTCGAACAAGGGCGTCAAGGTGGCGATCGCCGCGTTCAGGTCCCCCACGTGCTCCTGCGCACGCGCGAGGAGGATGGACGCCTCGGCGACCTCGGCGGGGACGAGATCGGGTTCGGACAGCAGCGCGACGAGCCGTTGCATCGCGTCGGACGCGCCGTCGTGGCGGAGAGCGAGCTCGGCATAGGCCAGCTCGAGCTGGATCCGTCGCTCGTGCTCGGAGGGTTCGCCGTCAAGGAGATGACTGGTTCGAACACCCGAGCTTCGCGGCCAGTTGCGCGGCCACTGCCGGGCTCGGGTGTCGCCGCCCGGACTCGAGCAGGGAGACGTAGCTGGGCGACAGTCCGTCGCCTGCAAGCTCCGTCGGGAGAGGCCTGCCGCACGGCGAAGCGTGCGGAGGCGATCGGCAAAGGTGGTCACTGTGCCCTCACAAGCGGCCGGGACGTCTTCGGGCTCGTGACCCTATGGACGCACATAAGTACAAACGGTGACGGCTATGTGCAAAACGGGTGTACTTCTGTCACGATCGGTCTGACCACCAGTCATAACCTCCCATGACAGAGGAGTCTTCCCATGTCTCGTCGTTCCTTCGCCGGTGTGGCAGCCCTCCTGTCGGCCCTTGCCCTTGCCTTCGGTGCCACTGCCATCACGACGACCTCCGACCCGACTGTCGTCGCCAACCCCTGCTGCACCGGCCACAAGTGACCCCAGGCCCCCGGGCCCGGTTCGAGCACACAACTGAGTAGTTCTTCGGCAGGGAGCGGAAGGCGATGGCCCGTACGCCCCACCGCTCCCTGCCGCATGTCACCGGGGATCAGACCTGTCATTGCGGGCATGTCATCACAACGGTGGCACATGCTTAAACTAGTCACAGGTGGGCTTACTGTCCAGTCATAACCCGCTGACAGCTGTCATGTCCGCTGAGAACCAAGTGTGGGGTATGGGCGGCCGATCCTGCTGGCACTAGCCGGCACCCCAGCGGGCTTTGCGATGGCAAGTTCAAGGCCGCCGGCCTGCCGTCTACAGTCAGGTCCGCACCACCAGGGCGGCCGGCTGGACCTCCGCACGCAGCGCCCGCGCCATGCCGGCCGGGTCCCCGTCGATCTGGGACGTGCAACGGCTTCTCCGCCCGCACCTCCACCCGGCGGCAGGTGAGGTGCCCGACCACGGGCGTGCCCCCAGCGGCCCCGGGTGAGGACGGCGCCGATCACGGCCATCCATCCCACGACTCCGCGGGGCGCCACCACGACGACGTCGAGGCGGCCGTCGTCGATCCTCGCCTCGGGCAGGAGACGTACCCCGCCGGTCAGCTCCCCGCAGTTGCCCACGATCACGCTGCGCAGACGCCGGGGCCGCGCCGGGCTCGTCGTCGTCCAGCTGGAGCACCACCTTCGTCTGCCGCCCGCGCAGCCAGGCGCGTGCCCGCCACCACGTAGGCCCACCAGCCCACCCGCTCCTTGAGCCGGTGCCCGACCGTCGCCATCACCTCGGCGTCGAAGCCGAGCCCGGCCATGACGAGGAACGTCTCCTCCCGGGGCGGCCGGTCCTCCCCGGAGACGTCGATCTGGACCCGGCCGACATCGATCTTCCGCTCGACACCGTTGAGGGCGACCGACAGCGCGGAGTCGAGGTCGGTGTAGGGCACCGCGAGGTTGCGGGCGAACAGGTTGCCTGTGCCGGCGGGCAGCAGCCCGAGCGGAACTCCCGTTCCGGTCAGCGCGCTGGCCACCGCGCGGACGGTGCCGTCCCCGCCGTAGGCGAGCACGGCGTGCGCCCCGGCGCGCAGGCCCACGGTGGCCTGCCCGGCGCCCGGGTCCTCGATCGTCGTCTCCAGCCACACCGGCCGGGCCCACCCGAGTTCGACGCTCCGTTCCTCCAGCCACGCGATCTCGCCCTCGGCGTCCGCGTACTTCGTGGGGTTGGCCACCACGACGGCCCAGGGCGGTTCCACGCCGGGGTCCGTCGGCGTGGTGGCCGGGGCCGCGGGGCGTGCCGTCCCGGGGAGCGCCCGCGGAGCAAGTCCGCACCGCGGCCCCGGTGGCGCCCAGCGCGAGGAGCAGGGCCGCCACCTGCGTGGCGTCCACCGCGGTCGGCATGGCCGCACGGTAACGCGGAGTGCGGGCCGGCCGGAGCCCTGCCGCGCCGCGTTCGGTCGCCGCCGCACGTCGGGGACGGGCGACGGCGCCACAGGAGCATCGACTAGTCTCGGAGTGTGATCGACCTGCGCCTGCTGCGCGAGGACCCCGACGCCGCCCGCGCCAGCCAGCGCGCCCGCGGCGAGGACGAGGCGCTCGTCGACGCGGTGCTCGCGGCCGACCAGCGGCGCCGGACCGCGCTCACCGACTTCGAGCGGCCAGCGGGCCGAGCAGAAGGCCTTCGGCAAGCAGGTCGCCCAGGCCCAGGGCGAGCGAGAAGGCCGCCCTGGTCGCACCGGGCCAAGGCGCTCGCCGAGGCGGTCAAGGCGGCCGAGGCCGACGCGGACGCCGCCGAGGCCGAGCTCGACGGCGCTGCTGCGGCGGCTGCCCAACGTGATCGAGCCCGGCGTGCCCGCCGGGCGGCGAGGAGGACTACGTCGTCCTGCGCGAGGTCGGCACGCCGCGCGACTTCGCCGCCGAGGGGTTCGAGCCCGCGCGACCACATGGAGCTCGGCGAGCGCCTGCGCGCGATCGACACCAAGCGCGGGGCCAAGGTCAGCGGCGCGCGCTTCTACTACCTCACCGGCGTCGGCGCCCGGCTCGAGCTCGGGCTGCTCAACCTGGCCATGCAGCAGGCGGTCGACGCGGGCTTCACGCCGATGATCACGCCGACCCTGGTGCGGCCCGAGGTCATGGCCGGCGCCGGCTTCCTCGACGCCCACGCCGACGAGGTCTACCGGCTCGAGGCCGACGACCTCTACCTCACCGGCACCTCCGAGGTCGCGCTCGCCGGCTACCACGCCGAGGAGATCCTCGACCTGAGCGACGGCCCGCTGCGGTACGCCGGCTGGTCGGCCTGCTACCGCCGCGAGGCCGGCAGCTACGGCAAGGACACCACGCGGCATCATCCGGGTGCACCAGTTCCACAAGGTCGAGATGTTCAGCTGGTGCCGGGTCGAGGACGCCGCGGCCGAGCACCAGCGGCTGCTCGGCTTCGAGGAGGAGATGCTGGCCAAGGTCGAGGTGCCCTACCGGGTCATCGACGTGGCGGCCGGCGACCTCGGCGGTCCGGCCGCGCGCAAGTTCGACTGCGAGGGCTGGGTGCCCACCCAGGGCCGCTACCGCGAGCTGACGTCGACCCGCAACTGCACGACGTACCAGGCCCGCCGGCTCGGCGTGCGCGAGCGCGACCCGCACCGCGAGGGCCAGAACCGGATCGTCGCCACGCTCAACGGCACCCTGGCGACGACCCGCTGGATCGTCGCCATCCTGGAGAACCACCAGCAGGCCGACGGCTCGGTCGTCGTTCCAAAAGCGTTGCAGCCGTACGTCGGCACCGACGTCCTCGAGCGCGCCGGTGACCGGACCGCCGACCGCAGCTGCCTGACTCGTCGCCCTCGACGTCGACGGCACGCTGGTCGACTTCGACGACGGCGCTCGCGACGCGCGTCCGCGACGAGGTCCGCCGGCGTCGCGCGGCGCCGGGCACCACGTCGTCGTCGCCACCGGGCGCTCGCTGCCGGCGCGTTGCCGGTGCTCGACCGGCCTCGGGCTCGACTCGACGGCTACCGTCTGCAGCAACGGCGCGCGTGACCGCTGCGGCCTGCCGACCCGTCGCGGTCGCGGGACGCGGCGTACGAGGTGGTCGAGATGGTCACCTTCGACGCCGCGCCCGCGGTCCGGCTGCTGCGCGCCAGCACCTGCCGACGCCGCTGTACGCCGTCGAGGTGCTCGGCGTCGGCTACCGGGTCACCGGCCCGTTCCCGCGACGGCGAGCTGCCGGGCGACTTCGAGTTCGTGCCTTCGAGGAGCTGCTCGGCCGAGCCGGCGACCCGGGTGGTCGTGCGCAGCCCTGAGCACACGCCCTGAGGACTTCCTCGAGCTGGTCGAGCGGATCGGGCTGCACGGGGTCAGCTACGCGGTCGGCTGGACCGCCTGGCTGGACCTGGCTCCCGAGGGCGTGAGCAAGGCCAGCGGCGCTGGAGCAGGTGCGGCGCGGCCTGGGCGTGGAGCCGGCACGCACCGTGGCCGTCGGCGACGGCCGCAACGACGTCGAGATGATCGAGTGGGCGGCAAGATCGATCGCGATGGGGCAGGCCGGCCCCGAGTTGCGTGCGGTGGCGACGGAGCTGACCGGCCCGGTCGAGGACGACGGCCTCGCCGACGTGCTCGAGCCCCTGGCCGCCCTGGCGGACGCGCACTGAGTGTCGAGCGACGGGCTGCGGAACGTCGCCGCATCGCCGTTCGTCGTCCTGGGACACGGTGCAGTGGCCGAGGGTGCCCGCCCGGCCGCGGCAGAGGAGACTGGCGTGGCTGTCGAGGAGCAGGGGAGGCCCGATGAGCACTGACGTGCAGGGCGGGCGCCCGCTGGGGCGGTTCCGCGTCTTCGGCTTCCCCGTGCACATCGACCTGACCTTCGTGCTGTTCGTGGGTTTCCTGGGGTTCTCCCAAGGGCTGACTCTCAGCGAGCTCGTCGTGTGGGTGCTGGTCGCGGTCGTGTCCGTGCTGCTGCACGAACTCGGTCACGCCGTCCTCGCCCGCCGGACGGGCGCGAGCCCGGCGATCACGCTGATGGCGATGGGCGGTGTCACGACCTATGCCCCGCCCCGGCAGCTGTCCCGCCTGGAGTCGCTCGGGATCTCCCTGGCCGGTCCCGCGGGTGGGGCTTGTTCTCGGGGGCGCGCTGGTGCTGCTGCGCCCCGACGAGGACCCGCCGGGGCTGGTCGGGTTCGCCCTGCGGGCGGCGATCTTCACCACTCTGGGGTGGAGCCTGTTCAACCTGCTGCCCATCGTTCCCCTGGACGGCGGCCAGGCCCTGCGCGAGCTCCTGCCCGGGAATCCGGTCGCCCGGGCGAAGCGCGCAGCGGTCGTGTCGATCATCCTGGCTGTCGTGCTCGCCGCGGTCGCCGTCCAGAACCGCTGGATCGGCACGTTCGGGCTGGTCCTGGCGGCGTTCCTGGTGCTCGCCAACGTGATGCAGCTGCGCGGCCTGGCCGCCGCGGGTCGCCCACCGGCCGTCGGCAGCGGGGACGGTGACGGCGAGGAGAACGAGATCCTGCGACTGCTCTGGGAGGGCCGGCCGGCGCAGGCGCGGGCCGTTCTCGAGCGCCGGGCGCAGTTCGAGGACCCCTCGGGCGCGGACGCCGACCTCGCCCTGCACGGCGCCGTCCTGGCGACCACCGGCGAGCGGGAGCAAGGGTTCGCCCTGCTGTACCAGGAGTGGTCCCGCCGTGGGGGCGACCAGCACGTCACGGGCCTCATCGCGCTCCGCACCTGCTGCTCGGGGAGTGGCAGGACATCGCCCGGCTGCTCACCGGGCCGTCCGCGGCCCTGGTGCCTGTGCCCATCGTGGTGCGGGCGATCTCGACCGCCCGGGCGAGCGGGGACGAGGAGGGGGCCCGCAAGATCGAGGACACGGCGCGACGCGCGGGGCTGTTGCCGGCGCCCGGGGGGTGAACCTCGGCGCGCTGGCGTGCCAATACTGAACGTAATCGAACGCTCACGCTACGGTTGCCACGCCAGTCGCCCGGCAGCGTGAGGAACAGCGATGACGTCAGAGCAGCAGAGTTCGGCCCTGAACGACCCCGGGGTCGACAACCTCTTCGAGACGGTCATCCGCGGTTACCACAAGCGCCAGGTCGAGGACTACATCGCCTGGCTGCAGGAGCAGGTCTCGGCGGTCAAGGCCGAGCTCATGGACGCACGCCGCGAGCTGGCCGTCGCCCGCGAGGACCTCGTCACCACGAAGGCCCAGCTCCAGACGCGCCCGCAGCACGAGGAGATCAGCCTCAGGATGGCGCAGATCCTCCGGCTCGCGGAGGAGGAGGCCCAGCAGGAGGGGACGCCGCCGCGCGGCAGGCGGGCGGCGTGCTGGAGCAGGCCCGCGGCGAGGCGCGCGCGAGCCTGGACGCCGCCCGCAAGGCCGCGGCCGAGATCGTCGCAGGTGCCCGGCGCGAGTCGGACGACGCCCTCGCCGCCGCTCGCTCCGAGGCGAATCGGCTCGTCGACACGGCCCGCCGCCAGGCCGAGGCCACGATGAGCGACGCGCACGAGCGCGCCGAGCGCGTCCTCGGCGACGCCGACCGGCGCACCGGGCAGATCACCGCCCTGCAGCAGAAGCGCCTGGCCGCCGTGCTCGGCGCGCACGAGGACGCCGTCCGCCGGCTCGAGGCCGTGCGCGGCGTCATCGGCGAGGTCCTCGTCCAGGACCGCGACCAGGGGGACCCGGCGTCGAAGGTCGACCCCACGCCCTTGCCTGCCGCGGGGGAGGCGCTCGACCCGGCAACGGTGCAACTTCCGCCGCGCTCCGTCGCGCCGGCGGCTCCGGGGCAGGTCGCGTACCCTGCCGCGGGTCAGCCGGCTCACCCCGCTCAGCCACCGCACTCCGCACAGCCGGGACACCCCGCTCAGCCAACGCACTCCGCTCAACCGGCGCATCCCGCCCACGCTGCCCCGTCCCCCGCCCAGGCTCCCGCTCCGGCTCCCGCTCCGGCCTCCGCTTCCGCCGCCGATGCCGGCGGACCCGCCCCGCGCCAGGAGCCTCCCGGTCCGCCGGCACACGCCGCGGCGCCCGGGCACCCGACGCCCGCCCCCGCTGCCGCCGGACCGTTCCGCCCGTGCCGGCCGACCGCGCCCCGGGCTCACCCGATCCGATGCCCCCAGCTCCGAACACGTCGGCTGCCGAAGGGTCCGCCGCGCCCGCCCCGGCTGCTCCTGCTCCCGTCGGTCCGCCCTCGGCGCAGCCGGGGCAACCGGGGCAACCGGGGCAACCGGTCTCGCCGGGAGAGCACACGCTTGGCGCGAGCGCGCAGGTCGCCTCCGCGCCCTCGGCCGCGGGCCCCGGCGCGCATGGGGCGATGACGCCTGTGCCGGCCGCAGCGGGACCAACGAGGCGACCCACCCCGGCGCCATCACCGCCGGCCTCGGCTACCCCGGCCAGGCCAATGTCAGCCAGGCCAACGTCGGCCAGGCCCCCACGGGACCGGGCGGCTCCGGCTCCCTCGGGCTGGGGCCGCTCGCACGCGGGCTGTTCACCCCGGCGGTCCCGGCGGGCGAGCCCACCCCCGGAGGAGAGCCGGAGGCGCACTTCGCCACCCAGCCGCACCACACCCCGCCACATGCCGCTTCGCCGCACGCCGCCTCGCCGCACGCCACTGCTACGTCCGGGACCGCACAGCCGGTCTTTCCGGCGGCGCCTCCAGCGTCAGCCCCGGGAGCCGGCAAGGAACGCCAGGAGCGGAGCTCCGTGCCTGCCCCCCACCAGCTCTACGGGGCCTCTGCCGTCGCCCCCGCCGTTGACGGCGGCGGATCCGGAGGTGCTCCGATCCCGGTGGCCGGCGCCGCCGTCCCCGTCCGGGCGGCCGAGCCCGAGGAGCCCTTCCCGGTGCCGGCGCGCCCTGCGGCGAGATCGGCGAGGGGAGAGCAGTCCGAGCCTGTCGATCCTCCGGCGAAGGCGACCTCACGGCGAGCTGCCGCACGGACGCCGCGAGCACGGAAGGCGGTCGAGCCGGTGAGCGGCGAGGGCGCAGGGATGCACGGCGGGGACGGTTCGGCCGCCTGACACGCGTGCCACCCGGCACGGCGCCGACCGGGCCGCAACCGACCCGCGGCCACGGGCGGCGCGGTGCGCGGGAGTGTCCGCGAGGATGACCCCATGCGGATGGTGGCCTGCGACCTCGACGGGACCATCGTGCGGCCAGACGGGAGCGTCTCGGCCCGGACGGTCGCCGCACTGTCCGCGTGCGAACGCGCCGGCGTCCGCGTCGTGTTCGTCACGGGGCGACCGCCGCGCTGGATGGCGCCCGTGGCCGCGGCTACGGGACACCACGGGGTCGCCGTCTGCGCGAACGGAGCGATCGTCTACGACCTCGCCGCCGAGCGCGTGGTCACCACTCGCGGCATTCCGGCGGCCGAGGTCCGCCGCGTCGCCCGGGCCATGCACGACGCCGTCCCCGGCGGGGCCTTCGCCCTGGAGACCGCGGCCGGATTCTGCCGGGAGCCCGCGTACCGGCCGCGCTGGCCGGGCTCTGAGGGGCCGGTGGGGCCCCTGGACGAGCTGCTCGCCCGCGCTCCCGTCGTCCTCAAGATGCTCTACCGGCTCGACCAGGGCACGGCGGACGACATGCTCGCGGCGGCGCGCGCCGCGCTGGAGGGGTTGGCCGAGCCCGTCCATTCCGACGCGACCGACTCGCTGCTCGAGATCGCCGCCCTCGGGGGTGAGCAAGGCCTCGACGCTGGCCGTTCTCGCCGAGCAGCAGGGGCTCGGCCCCCAGGACGTCGTCGCGTTCGGGGACATGCCGAACGACGTGCCGATGCTGCGATGGGCGGGCACCGGCGTGGCCGTCGCCGACGCGCACCCGGAGGCCATCGCTGCCGCCTCGTTCGTGGCTCCTGCCTGTGTGGACGACGGGGTCGCCCAGGTAGTGGAGCGTCTGCTGGCGGAATGCGCTGCATCCTCGGTTCCCCTGCCGCCGGATCCGGTGGCGGGTGTGCACCGGGACGGCGGCCGCGACCCGGCCCGGCCGTGACCGGTCCGGTCCTCGCCCGGCGGCTCGACACCCGAGACGCCGTCGCTGTCGGCCTCGGTGCCATGCTCGGGGCCGGGATCTTCTCGGCGCCCGCGCCCGCAGCGCGCTCGGCCGGGGCGTGGCTCCCGCTGGCTGTGCTCGTGGCGGGGTTCGTCGCCTGGTGCAACGCCACCTCCAGCGCATCGCTGGCGGCGGTGATGCCCCAGGCCGGCGGCACCTACGTCTACGCGGGCCGCATGCTGGGGCCGGGCTGGGGACACCTGGCCGGGTGGGGGTTCGTCACCGGCAAGACGGCATCCTGTGCCGCCATGGCCCTCACGGTGGGTGGCTACGCCTGGCCGCAGCGGCCCCGGTCACGGCCACGATCGCCCTGCTGTTGACCGTCGCGCTCGGCACCGGCGGCGTCCAGCGTGGTGCGCGGCTCACCCGCGTCCTGCTGGCGGTCGTTCTCGCCGTGCTCGACGCTCGTCGTGGTGGCCGGCGCGGGCGTCCAGGACGGTCGGGCCGTCGCCGGCGCGGTGGCGGGCCGGCGGGTGTGCTTCCTGCGGCGGGGCTGATGTTCTTCGCGTTCGCGGGGTACGCGCGCCTCGCAACACTCGGGGAGGAGGTCCGCGACCCGTCGCGGGTCATCCCCCGAGCCATCGCCGTCGCGCTGGCCACCGCCCTCGTGGTGTACCTCGTGGTGACGGTGGCTGCGCTGCTCGCCCTCGGCCCCGCTCGCCTCGCCGCGTCGCCGGCGCCGCTCGCCGACGTGGTGGCCGCCCGGGGTGGCACGGCGCCGTTCCCGTCGTGCGTGCCGGGGCCGTCGCGGCGGCGTCCGGAGCCCTGCTGTCGCTCCTGCTCGGGGTCTCCCGCACGGCCTTCGCCATGGCCCGCGACGGGCACCTGCCCCGCACGCTCGCCGTCGTGCGGTCCGGCGTCCCGCGCCGCGCCGAGCTCGCCGTGGGGCTTGTCGTGCTCGCCCTGGTATGGGCGGTCGACCTGCGGGCCGCCATCGGCTTCTCGTCGCTGGCGGTGCTCGTGTACTACCTGCTGGCGAACCTGTCCGCGCGCCGGCTCGCCCCGGACGTCGGCCGCCACCGGCGCTGGGTTCCGGTCGCCGGGGCGCTCGGGTGCGCCGTGCTCGCGCTCACGTTGCCAGCCGCGTCGGTCCTGGCCGGGTTGGCGGCGCTGGCCCTGGGGCCGTCGTCCGGGTGGTCGTGCAGCGCCGCCGGGACGCCCCGGAACGCCCCGGGTACGGTGAGGGCGGCCGCCGACCCGGAGCCGCGGCCGTACGGGAGGGGCCATGAGACCACGCCGGTTGGCGGTGGACTGGCCTGCGTGCAAGGCGCATGGCCTCTGCGCGGAGATCCTTCCCGAGATCGTGCAGCTCGACGAGTGGGGATACCCCGTCGTGGCCCCGGTCCGGTGCCGGCCGAGCTCGGGCGCCATGCACAGCGCGCGGTCTCCTCGTGCCCGACTCTTGCGCTGCGGCTGGTCCGGCCCCCGAGCAGCAGCGCGACGTCACGGGGCGGATTCACCTCGTCGCCGATCTCGTCGATCTTCTTGATGAGGACGCGGACGGTGTCGAGGCACGTGGCGACGTCCTCGATCTCGTGGTGCCGGGTGGCCTCGTCCGCCGTCAACGCCGCCTCGGTCGCGTGGGCGCACAGGGTGGCCGCCCGGCGGATGAACGCCAGCACCTGCTCCGCCCGCTCGGGGTCGTAGGCGCGCCGCCGGCCGGCCGCCGTCTCCAGGTCTTCGAGGACGGCGTCCAGCGGGGAGGCGACGTGGGTGAGTTCCCTGCGCAGGGTGTGGTCGGAGATCACCCGGACGCTCTCGTGGTAGCGCTCGACCGCCCGGCGGTACCGCTCGACGGCAGAGGCCCAGGTCGCCGCCGACGCCGCGCAGAGGTCGCCGCATCGACACGCGCCCACCTCGCACCACAAGGGTGCGACGCGTCCCCGAGACACGCCGCTGCCGACATAGTGCACGCGCAGTGCGTGAAGCGATACAGCAGAGGCCCGTACGGGCGAACTCAGGTCGTGCTCGACGGCCTGCACCAGCTCTTGCGCCGCTGCGACGTGCTCCGCGACCTGGTCGACGGCGCGCGCCGCCGCGTCGGCGAGCCGTTCGGCCTCGTCCTGGTTCCCTGCACGAAGGGCCGCGACGGCGATCATCACGGCCTCGCCCGATTGAGCCGCCAGGGTGGCGGCGCGCGCGAGCGCCGGTGCGCGTCGAGCAGGGCACCCCCGTGGCGCCGGGCACGTCCTCGCTCTCGCTCGGCGCGAGGCGCTGCGCGGCGACGCACACGCATGCACGTCGTCCAGCACGGCGGCGAGCCGGGCGCCGGTCCCCTCGAGAGCGGTCGCGGACAGGGCCGCGCGGCAGCGCTCGAGCAGCTGGTGGTAGCGGTCGACCGCGCGGCGGAAGCGGTCGTGCGCGCGCCGCCAGACGCCGGTCGCCGAGCGGATCGACGCGGCGCCGCAGCCGCGGCAGCGGTGTCAGAGGTACTGGCCCGTCGTCGGCGGGTGGCGTCTCCGGGGCCGGTACGCCAGGCAGGCCGGGATGGCCGGGCAGGGCGCGCCGCATCTGCTCCAGCTGCGCGCGGGCCGCCATCTGCTGCGCGAACAGCGCCGTCTGGATCCCGTGGAAGAGCCCCTCGAGCCAGCCGACGAGCTGCGCCTGCGCGATGCGGAGCTCCGCGTCCGACGGCGTCTCCTGCTCGGCGAACGGCAGCGTGATCCTGCGCAGCTCCTCGACCAGCTCGGGAGCCAGGCCCTGTTCGAGCTCGGCGATGGACCGGTCGTGGATCTGCGCGAGACGGGCGCGGCCGGCCTCGTCGAGCGGCGCGCTGCGCACCTCCTCGAGCAGCTGCTTGATCATGCTGCCGATGCGCATCACCTTCGCCGGCTGCTCGATCAGCTCGGTCGGGCTGGGGCCGTCACCGCCCGAGTCCCCGCCCGACACGGCCATGCCCTCGGGGGTCACCACGACCACCCGATCACGGACCTGGCCTCCCTCGCGGCCCGGCGCGGCGTCGGTGCCGTCCCCGAGGATGCCGTCCGGTCCCTGCGCTGGCTGGGTCATGGGCCTCCATCCTGCCGGTCCCCTGGGGGAGCGTCGCACCGACCTCTCCCGAGCCGCCGCGCGGTAGCGGCCTGCCTAGAGTGACCGCGTGACCGATACCTCGACTCCTTCCCTCGCGGAGGCGCCGGCGTCCGCCCGGCCCGCGACGCCCGCCTACGACGTCGCCGCAGTCCGTTCCCGCTACCCCGCGCTCGCCGACGGCTGGGCGTACCTGGACGGCGCGGCCGGCACCCAGGTCCCGCGCGGCGTGATCGAGGCCGAGTCCGCGGCGTACGCGGCGGGCATCGGCAATCACGGGGGCGCCTTCGCGGCGTCGAAGCGCTCCGACGCGCTCACGAACGGCGGCGCGGGAGGCGGTCGCGGACCTCGTCGGCGCGCCGTCGCCCCAGGGGGTGGTGCTCGGGCCGAGCTCGACCGCCCTGGCGTACCGGTTCGCCCAGGCCCTTGGGGCGGACGTGGCGCTCGGGCGACGAGATCGTGGTCACGCGCCTCGACCACGAGGCCAACGTGCGGCCCTGGGTGCAGGAGGCCGAGCGGATCGGGGTCACGCGTGCGCTGGGCGGATCCGGACCTGACCACGCTGGACCTCCCGACGGAGTCGGTGACCTCGCTGCTCACGCCGCGGACCCGGCTGGTCGCCGTGACCGCGGCCTCGAACGTCGTCGGGACCCGCCCGGACGTCAGGGCCATCGCGGACGCCGCCCACGCCGTGGGCGCGCTGGTGTTCGTCGACGGCGTGCACGCGACACCGCACGGTCCGGTCGACGTCGTCGCCCTGGGCGCGGACTTCTGGACGACGAGCGCGTACAAGTGGTCCGGCCCGCACCTCGCCGCGCTCGTGGCTGCGCCCTGATCTGCTCGAGGGCTGCACGCCGACAAGCTCGACTCCGTGGTCGACGTCGTGCCGACCGCTTCGAGCGCGGCACGCCACCGTTCGCCCAGCACGCGGGCGTGGCCGCCGCGGTCGAGCACCTTGCCTCGCTCGTGCCCGCGGCCGCACGCCTCGTCCGTGCGCCGGCAGCGCCTGCTCGCATCGATGGCGGCGGTCGAGGCGCACGAGGCGGCCCTGCTCCGCCGGCTGCTGGACGGCCTGCGGACATGCCGCACGTCCGCCGCATCGGTTCGCCCTCGCGGCAGGCGCCCACGGTGTGGTTCCGCGTCGAGGGACTCGCGCCGGCGGAGGTGGCCGAGCACTGCGCCCGGGCGCGGATCAACGTCTGGTCCGGGCACAACTACGCCTGGGAGCTGGCCGGGCTGCTGGGGATCCGGGACAGCGGCTCGGCGGTCCGGGCGGGGATGTCGTGCTACACGGATACCGTCGGACGTCGACCGCCTGCTCGAGGCGCTCGACGACCTGCGTCGGTCGTCACGTCCATCTCGATCTCCTGGGGTAGCTCGTCCCGCCGCCGGTCCGGGCGTCGCCGGTGCCGGACGCCGCCTGGACGTCCTCATGCCGCAGAGCGGCGCGGACACGCAGCGCGTGCGCTTGTCGGGCCCGCCCGGAGGGGCCGGCCTTCGGGCCGGCGGCGCTCCGGGATCTCGGGAAAGGGCAGGCCCGAGTTGTACCGCGCCTCGAGCTCCTCGACCACGGGCAGCAGCGCGAACGCGACGAGCTCGCTGATGGAGTCGTGCCCGCCTGGCTGCGTCTGGGTGTGCCACCACGCATTGCGCATCCGGAAGTGGAGGTCGTCGGGCAGGTAGTAGGTGCGCGACCGGTAGCCAGAGCTCCGGGCGGAGCGGCCCTGCCCCCAGCCTGGGTCGCCAGGGACGACGCCGAGGCTCATCGCTGCCTCCCCGGCCGATCAGCCCGGTCCGACCGACCGCCGAACGACCCGACCGCCGCAACGGGGTGCCGCGAGCGTGGGTGCGGGCATCGCGGTGCCGGGGGGTGCGGGGCGGCGGCGTCCGAGGCTCGGAGCCGGTCGAGCGCCGCCGCCGCTCGTGGATGGGAGCTGTCGAGCCACGACCTCAGCTCGTCCACCGTGCACGGGTTCAGCGGTGCTGTCGCTGAAACACTCCGGAACGGGCACGAGCTCGCGGCGCGCGGCCAAGACCCGGGCCGCCTCCGCGAGCAACTGGGCCTCCGCGCAGATCGTCATGGCGTCTCCTCTCGCAGGGTTCGTCTGTGATGGGTGAGGAGACGGCTGCGACTGTGACCGCTAAGCGCGAGACCGAGCTGGTAGACACGCGCCATCGCCTCGTTGACCTGCGCTCCGTCCGAGACTCTCGACAGCGGGTGTGAGGTAGCTCACAAGGGAAATTCGGCCGGCACGAGCTGGGCAAGCTCCTGGGCAAGGGTCTGGGCAAGGTCCTTCGAGCACGGTGCGGGGTCATGCCGAACACGACTCCTGCCCCCCTTGGCGCTTCCGCCTCCTCCCACGCACCGTGCGTTGCCGTCCGGGCCGCCGGTGAGCGCGCCGACCGCAGCCTCACGTCCAAGGCACACGCTCTCTCTCGGGGCGGGCCCAGCAGCACACCCGTGGCCTCGTCGGGGCGCTCAACGCAGAGTGGCGGCGGATCGCCGCTGACCCCGCCGCCAGAGTCGCTGTGGCCGGCTGGGGCGGTACTCGGCCGGCCCTCGCCGGCTGCGCCGATCCGTCTGCCGTCGTCGACGCGGTGACCCGCGGTGGCCAGGACGAGGTGCTGCTGGCACTGCTGCGGCTTGGCTCGCGACGGCGACCCCCTGGCGGCGCGCATCGCTCTGCAAGCGATGCTCGGTTCCGCGGTCCGGCTCGCCCGCAGGACGCTCGCGCACGCGCAGGGCGACCTGGAGGAGTCCCTCTCCCGTGCCGTCACGGCCCTCTGGCAGGTCGTTCGCAACTACCCGGTCGAGCGGCGAACGTGCCGTCCCGCCAGCGGCATCAGCCTCGACGTTCTTGCGGCTCTGACCGCAGCGGGACGGTCGCGGCCGGCCGAGATGCCGGGAGGCCTGCCTGCGGAGTTCGCCGACATCCCCGGCGGTGAGCCCGACGACGCCGGCCGGCGAGGTCTGTTCTGGTCCGTGTCGCATCCGAGGGCGGCGGAGGCATGCTCGGACGAACAGCTGGTCCTCCTGCTCGCATGGGGGGTCCGCCGAGCCGTTGTGTCGGTGGAAGACGCGCGGCTGCTGCTCCGCCTGCACTCGCCCAGGGAACCCGGAGCCACCGTGTCGTGCCGGGAGGTGGCGGACGAACTCGGCCTCGGTCACGCCGCCTTGCGGCAGCGGGCGTCCCGGGCGACCCGCCGCCTGGCGAGCGCCGTTGCCGACCATGCCGACGGCGCCCTGGATACAGCGGCCTGACAAGGGTGCGGCGGTGACGCGTTGTGGACGGTGGCTTCCGGCATGTCCGAACTTGTGCACAATAGGCGTTCCACATGGCCGGATCCGTCGTCCCATCGCAGTCAATGGTCACGGCGAGCAACGGTCGCGTCGCGAACGGATCACCGGGGGTCAGCACCGTGAAGCGCACCATCGTCGAGCAGTCCGTCGCGCCGCCGCCGGGCAGAGACACGGTCGGGCGTAACGCCGTGGTGCGCCCCGCGGTCGAGCCCGTTCGTACCCGCCGTCGTCCTCTGCTGGTCGGCCTCGGCATCGCCTTGACCGCGCTCGGCGGCCTCGGCGCCGTGTGGCTCTCGTCCGCCGGGACCGGGACGGTGACCGTCGTCGGCGTCGCGAAGGAGGTGCGCGCCGGGGACGTGATCCAGAAGGACGACCTGGTCGGCGTCCAGGTCGCTCCGGACTCCCCGCTCCACACCTTGTCCGTCGACCACTACGCGGACGTGGTCGGCAAGAGGTCGCTCGTCCGGCTGTTGCCGGGGTCGCTGCTCAACCCGGATGCCGTCGCGGACAAGCTCGTCCCCGGCGCCGGGCAGGCGCTGGTCGGCCTCAGCCTCGGGCCGGCCCAGCGTCCCGCCGTCGAGTTCAACGCCGGGGACTCGTCCGGATCCTCTACACGCCGGGCAACCAGGACGCGGCAGGGTCCTCGCCGCCCTCGCCCGTCGTGGGCACCGTGATGAGCACGCAGGACGACCCCGACGCGAATCGGCTCATCGTCAACGTCACTGTCGACGCCGCATCCGCCGCCAAGGTGGCGACGTGGGGGAGCGCCGGCCGGGCCACGATCATCCTGATGCCGGCGGGCCAGGTCTGATGGCGGTCCTGGCGTTCGCCAGCGCGAAGGGCGCTCCGGGTGTGACCACGTCCGTCCTCGCGCTCGCTTTCACCTGGCACCGTCCCGCGCTTGTCGTCGAGGCCGACATGAGCGGGTCCAGCAGTGTCCTGTCCGGGTTCCTCAAGGGCGGCACCGACCACTCCCACGGGCTCGTCGGGCTGTCCGTCGCCGCCCGCCAGCACGGTTTCACCGATCAGGGCCTGTGGGATCAGTGCCTGCGATTGGGCGAGGAGCGCTACCTGCTCCCCGGCATCGCGGACCCCGCCCAGGCGGCGGCGCTGACGACGACCTGGGGGCCGCTCGCGGGGGTACTCGCAGACCTCGAGGCAGCCGGCCTCGACGTTCTCGTGGACGCCGGCCGGCTTGGCACCGCCTACGCGCCCTTGCCGTTGTTGCGGGCGGCGGACGTCATGGTGCTTGTCACGGGCACCCGGCTGCCCGATGTCTACGCCCTAAGCCGACGCACGGCCTCCCTCCGCAGCGACCTCGCCGCGAGCCAGGACGACGAGAGCCTGTGCGTTCTCACCGTCGGCGAGGGGCGGCCCTACAGCAATCGGGAGATCGAGGCCTCGCTGGGGATACGGGTCGTGTCCAGCATCGCCTGGGACCCGGTCAACGCCGAGGTGTACTCGGTCGGCGCAGCTCCCGGCCGCCGGTTCGACTCGTCATCGCTCGCCCGGACAGCGGCCACCACCGCGAGCACCCTCAGCGCGCTCGTGCGCGACTGCCGCGCCCGGGTCGCACCGGCGCCGCCCGTGCCTCCCGCCGGCGAACGGGAGGAGCACCGTGCCTGAGCAGCACCGGGGAGACGGGTCGAACGGGCCGGCTCCTGTCGTGGACGGCGTCGCGCCTCGGCTCGCTGATCTCCCGCTCTTCCACCTGCCGGCCGAGCCCAGCGCCGAAGCTCTCGGCGAGGGGCCCGCTGGGCCGCCCGTCCTCGATCTCCGGGCAGTGCGGGCTCCGGCGGCATCACGAGGTCTGCCGGTCGGCGGACAGGGAAGTTCCGACCCCACCGCGGTGCCCGGCCTCGGCGTCGTCGGAATTCGGCCCGAAGCGGCGCTACCCATTCCGGCAGAGCCCGCCGTACGAGGCCGCCGCGCCGTCCGAGCTCCGGGAGGGGCGACGAACAGGGGTGCCTCGTTCGGTGTCGAGAGCTACGACGCCCGGGCGATCGACTGGGGGCTTGTCCGGACCTTCCGCCAGCGCGCTTCTCAGAAGCTCGCAGAGCAGCTGCGCGCGCGCCCCGGCGTCGACGAGGAGGACCGGCGCGAGCTCGGTAGGTCCATCATCAGGAGCCTGCTCGAGGACCACGCCCGTGCCGATGCTGTCGGCGGCAGCCGTCTCATGGACCTCGACGACGAGCAGGCGCTCGCCACTGCGATCTTCGACAGCCTGTTCGGCCTCGGCCGGCTGCAGCCGCTGGTGGACCTCCCGGACGTCGAGAACATCGAGATCACCGGCTACGACAGGGTTCTGCTGCTGCACTCCGACGGCCGCCGCGAGGCCGGGCCGCCGGTCGCCGACTCGGACGAGGAGCTCATCGAGTTCCTGGCCTTTCTCGCGGCCCAGCGCGGGGGAGGCGAGCGGACGTTCTCCAGCGCGAACCCGGTGCTCCACCTCAACCTCGGAGGTCGGGCCCGACTCGCTGCGATCATGGAGGTGTCGCAGCGGCCCGTGGTCCGCGTCCGTAAGCACCTCCTGCCGAACGTCACGCTCGCGACCATGACGGCGCTCGGCACGATCGACCCGGTGCTCGAGGAGTTCCTGGCTGCGGCGGTGCGCGCCCGTAGGTCCATCGTGGTGTCGGGCGCGCAGGGCTCCGGCAAGACGACTTTCGTGCGGGCGCTCGCCGACGCGCTCGACCCCTGGGAGTCCGTCGGCACCCTCGAGACGGAGTACGAGGTCTTCCTGCACGAGCAGAACCGGCCCCGGCAACCCATCGCGCTCGAGGCCCGGCCGGGATCGGGTGAGCTGGGTCCGAACGGCCGCCGCGCGGGCGCCATCACGCTCGAGGACCTCTTCGAGCACATGCTGCGGTTCAACCTCGACCGGATCATCGTCGGCGAGGTCCGTGGCGGCGAGGTCATGGCCATGTTCAAGGCCATGCAGTCCGGTGCCGGTTCCCTGTCCACCACCCACGCCAAGGATGCGCGGGACACGATCGAGCGGCTCATCACCTGCGTGCTGAGCGTGCACACGAACGAGGCCTATGCCGCCCGGCTCGTCGCGCAACACGTCGACCTCATCGTCCACCTCAGCGCGGACCCCGACCCCGAGACGGGACGCTTGCGCCGCGTCGTGTCCGAGGTCATCGAGGTCGACACCGGAGAGGGCAACCGTCCGGCCGTCACGGACCTCTTCCGACCCGGTCCCGATGGGCGCGCCGTGGCGGTGGGTCGGCCGAGCTTCCTCGACGAGCTCTCGCGAGCGGGATTCGACCCCTCGCTGCTGGATCCCGGCCTCGACCACTGGGCCGCCGTCCGCGGGATCGCGCCGCTCGAGGCACGCCGGTGACCCCAGCCCTGGCCGCCGTCTGTGGGACCAGCCTGGTCGGCGGGCTGCTTTTCGCGGTTGCCGGACTTCGCAAGGTGCCGGACGAGGGCCGACCCGCGGCCGCTCGCGGTACCCGTCCCCGGCTGCTGGCCGCTCTGCTCGGCGACGAGCTCCCCGAGCCGCAGCGCCGTATGCGGCGCCTCTTGCTGGCGATCGCCTTCGCAACCGGTGCCGTGATCTGGCTCATCTTCGGATTGGCCCTGGCCGTGCTGCTGTGCCCGCTCCTCCTCGTCGGAGTCCCGGCCCTGCTGCGCAACTCGACCGCGGCGACCGATGTCGACAGGTTGACCGCGATCGAGCAGTGGACGCGCGGGATGTCGGGGGTGCTCACGGTCGGTTCCGGCATCGAGCACGCCATCACGGCCAGCGTCGGATCGACCCCGCCGGCGATCGCGCCGATGGTCAACACCCTCGCCGCCCGGCTCAACGCCCGGTGGCCCACGGACGCAGCCCTGCGGGCCTTCGCCGACGACCTCGACGATGCGACGGGCGATCTCGTCGCAGCCACTCTGATCCTCGGAGCGCACCGGCGCGGTCCCGGCCTGGCGGCCGTTCTCGATGATCTCGCGGCGACCGTGGCCGAGGAGGTACGGATCCGTCGCGGCATCGAGGCGGACCGGGCGAAGCCGCGGACCACGGCCCGCTGGGTCACCATCCTGACCCTGGCCATCCTCGGGCTCCTTGCCCTGAACACGACCTACATCCGGCCCTACGGGACGGCCCTCGGTCAGGTCGCGCTCACGGTCTTCCTCGGCATGTACGCGGGATGCCTCTTCTGGCTGCGGGCCATGACCCGTGGGGCGCCGACCCCGCGGTTCCTGCCCGCTCCTCGTCCGGCCACGCGCGGCGGTGGACGATGAGCCCTCTCGTCGTCGCGGTGCTGCTGCTCGGTGCGCTCGCGGGCGCGGGTCTGACCCTGGTCGTCGCCCAACTGGTGCCGGCGCCGCCGGACCTCCAAGCGGCCCTGGCCAGGCTGTCCCAGCAGCGGCGGACGCCTACCGAGCTGGTGGGGAGCGGTCTGCAGGACCGCCTCGGCCGGGCGCTGCTCGCTCACGCCGGCACCCTGCCGGGGCTGCGTCCGCCGGTGCGTGAACTCGCCATCCTGCGCATCCAGCCGCACGAGTGGCTGGGCGAGAAAGTGCTGCTAGCGCTCGTCGGCCTCGCGTTCCCGCCGTTCCTGACGGCGGTGCTCGACATCATCGGCGTCCCGCTGCCCTGGGTGGTCCCGGCGGTGGTGTCCGTGGCGCTCGCGGCGCTGTTCTTCGCGCTGCCGTCCCTGACCCTGCGTGAGCGCGCGGCAAGCGCCCGCGAGGACTTCGCCCGAGCGGTCGGCGCGTATATCGAACTCGTCGCCCTCGAGCGGCTCGCCGGGGCGGGGACCTCCCAGGCCCTGGAGAACGCCGCACAGGTGGGCCACTCCTGGGTCTTCGAGCGGATCCGCGAGGAACTCCTGCGGTCGCGCCTGTCCGGCACAACCCCGTGGGAGAGCCTTTCCGGCCTCGCCGAGGAGCTCGGCGTGCCCGAGCTCGGCGACCTGTCCGACATCATGCGGCTCGCGGGGGAGGAGGGCGCACAGGTCTACGAGGCGCTGCGCGCCCGCGGCCGCAGTCTGCGGACCGCCATGCTCACCCGCGAGCAGGCCAAGGCGAACGCCGCCAGCGAGCGGATGGTGCTGCCCGTCGCGATGCTCGCGCTCTGCTTCGCCCTCCTCGTCGCCACGCCCGCCATGTACCGACTCCTGACCTCATGACCAGTCACGCCCTCCACCGCACCACTCGCACACCCACGGAAGGACCAGCCCATGCTTCTCAAGACCTACGTCACCGTCACGCTCTTCCTCGTCGGCGCGCCGCAAGCCATCGCCCGGCGGGCGGAGGCCAAGCGGGCGGAGGAGGGCGGCCTCGCCACCCTGGAGTGGGTGGCCCTCGCGATCGTGGCGGTCACGATCGCGGCGGGCGCTTATGCGGGCATCAACGCGGTCGTGAACCGCAAGATCGGTGAGATCAAGTAGCCCTTCAGTGAGGGCAGTGGCGCGGCTGCGCATGGTCCATCGGAGCGTCGACGAGCAGGGCTCGGCCACGCTCGAGATCGCCGTGCTCTTCCCTGCGGTGCTCCTCGCCACCTTCGGGCTCATCCAGGGCGCCCTGTACTTCCACGCCCGCGACGTGGCCCTGGCCGCCGCGACGGACGGGCTGACGGCCGCTCGCAGTCGCACCGGCAGCGGCGAGGAGGGGCAGCAGGCGGCTTCGGCGTTCATTCAACGCGCCGGCGGCGGCGACGTCCTCCTCGGATCGTCGGTCAGCTCCGTCCGGACGGCGACCACAGCGACGGTGACGGTGACCGGCCGCACCCTGTCACTGGTGCCCGGCCTGCCGGGGTGGTCGGTGTCGCAGACGGCGTCCGGGCCCGTCGAGCGCTTCACGAGGGCAGGGCAGCCGTGACTCTGCGACGCCGCCGCGACGACCGCGGAGCGGTGACGCTGGAGTTCGTCGTCGTCGCTCCGGCCCTGCTCGCCCTGCTGGGGTTGCTCGTGATGGCGGGGCGCGTGGCGATCGCGTCGAACAGCGTCGAGTCCGCGGCCGACGAGGCTGCGCGCACCGCGTCGATCTCGCGGACTGCCTCGGGCGCGCGGGCCGCAGCCGAGGACGGCGCCCGCCGGTCCCTGGCCGAACAGGGCCTGCAGTGCTCGTCGGTGCAGGTGGGCGTCGACACCGCCGGGTTCGCTGTGCCCGTCGGGCTCCCCGCGCAGGTCCACGCCACCGTCACCTGCGTCGTGCAGCTCTCGGATCTCGCGCTGCCCGGGTTCCCCGGATCGCGGACGGTCACCGCGACAGCCGTCAGTCCCCTTGACACCTACCGGGAGCGGGGATGAGCCGGATCCGCGGGCGCCGCGACGACGACCGTGGCGCCATCGCGTTGTTCGTCGTCGTCTTCACGGTGGTCCTGCTGACGGCCGTGGGTCTCGTGGTCGACGGCGGCGGCAAGGTGCGAGCCCTGCAACGCGCCGACGAGGCCGCTCGGGAGGCAGCTCGTGCCGGGAGCCAGATGCTCGACGTCCCGTCAGCCGTCCGAGGAGACGGCTTGACCATCGACCCGGCCGCCGCTGCCCGTGCGGCCCGGGCGTACCTGGACGCCGCCGGCGTCGACGGCACCGTGACGGTCCAGGGGAACGACGTCCAGGTCTCGACGAGCATCACCTACCAGCCCGTCTTCCTCGGCGTGGCCGGGATTGGGCCCCTCATTGTCACAGGGAGGGCCTCCGCCCGACCTGTCACGGGCGACGACGAGGAGGTGCCCTGATGCCCGGACGACGAACGGCGGCCCGGCCCGGCCGCTCACCCGGGGCTGCTCTGCGCGCCCTCGTGGCGCTGGTCGTGCTGCTGGCGCTCTGCGTCGGGATCCCGATGGTGCTCGTCGCGCTGGCTTCCACGTCGTTGCCGCACGGCGTGCCGGCGCCCTCCGACCTGCTGTCGGCGCTGACCCGGCGCGACGACGGCACGCTCTTCCTGGCCGTGCTGACACTGGCTGCCTGGGTGGGTTGGGCGACGTTCGCCGTCGCCG
The DNA here is from genome assembly GCA_963786765.1 of uncultured Actinomycetota bacterium. Classification (GTDB taxonomy): domain Bacteria; phylum Actinomycetota; class Actinomycetes; order Actinomycetales; family Kineosporiaceae; genus DATKNA01. Next base: position 103,650 of record CAWBAJ010000016.1, read on the forward strand.
TCCTGCTCGAGGTCCCGGCGCAGGTCCGCGGCGTCCCGGCCGTGCGGGTGCGCGGGCTCGGGGTGCAGCAGTCACTCGCCGGCGGACTGGTCGCTGCCGTGCTCGCGATGGTGCTGGTCCCGACCGCGGCCGGGGCGTCGGTGCGTCCGTCCGCCTTCGGTGCAGCCGCTCTGACGTCGCCCGCCGCGGGTGTGGTGGTGGCGGCGGCGTCGGCGGCGCCAGGTCTCGTGTCCTGGCCGGCGGAGGCCGCTGAGTCGGCGGCTGACTCCAGGTCCCCGGCGTCCGCCGTGAAGGTGCACGAGGTGAGAGCCGGGGACACGCTGTGGGATCTGGCGGCCGAGTACCTCGGCGACGGCAGCCAGTGGCGGCGCATCGCGGACCTCAACTACGACCGTGCACAGCCGGGTGGTGGGCACCTCGACCGCAGCCACACCCTGCAACCCGGCTGGCACTTGGAGCTGCCGACAGTGCCGCATGCCGCAGAGCACCAAGGCCACGACCACGTCGTCCGGCGTGGTGAGACATTGTCTGGGATCGCCCTGCACGAGCTCGGCGATGGCTCGCAGTATCCCGAGCTGGCCCGGGCGACCGAGGATGTGCAGCAGCCCGACGGCCGGCACCTCACCGACCCGGACCTCATTTACCCGGGATGGCATGTGAAGGTCCCGGGCGCGTGGGGAGAACCCAGCCCACCGCCGCACGTCGCGGCGCCGGGGGCTCACCGCGGAGGAGCCCCCGCCGTTGATCCGCTCGATCCGTCGTGGGGCCAGGCACCCGATCCGGCACCGGGGACGACCCGCCGGAGCAGGCGGGGCGGACTGCGGCGCCCCTACGGGCCTCCGCCACCCCCGCGCCGTCGGATCGACACGGGCCGGTTGCCGAGGGCGTCGACGAGGGCGAGGTTCTCGACGTACGGACCGCCACCGGCACGGGTGCGCTGCTCGCGGCATCCCTCGTGGTGCTCCTCGGCGCCCGCCGTGCCCGCCAGCGGCACCAGCGGCGTCCGGGCCAGCGGATCCCCATGCCCACTGGCGGAGCTGCGGAGACGGAAGCCGCGTTGCGCGCCGTCGCCGATCCCGCCGGTCTCGCGCACGTCGACCTCGCCCTGCGCCACCTCGCCGCGGCACACCGCAGCGCCGGACGTGCCTTGCCCGGACTTCGCGCGGCCCGCCTCACCTCGTCCCACCTCGAGCTCTACCTGACGGAAGTCGCCACGCTGCCGCCGCCCTGGATCGCCACGAGCGATCCGACGGTCTGGGCCATGACGCACGAGGAGCTGCGAGCGTGGCCCGACGTCGACATGCGCGCGCCCTACCCCGCGCTCGTCACGGTCGGGCACGACCTCGAGGGCGCCCACGTGCTCGTGGACCTCGAGCAGATCACCGCGCTCGGCCTCGAGGGCAGTGACGCCCACGCGACGCCCGTCCTCGCGGCGCTCGCCGTCGAGCTCGCGACGAGCCCCTGGGCCGACGACCTGCTCGTCACCCTCGTCGGCTGTCTGCCGGAGCTCCCGGCCACCGTCGCCACCGGCCGGCTGCGGCACGTGGAACGCATCGAGCAGCTCGTCGCCGACCTGGAGGGGCGAGTGGTCGACGTGGAGCGCGTACTGCGGGAGTCGGGGGTCGGGGACCTTGCCGCGGCTCGCGGAACCGGCCTGGCCGAGGACGCGTGGTCGCCGGAGATCGTGCTGATGACGCACGAGGTCCCACCACCACTGCGGGCCCGGCTGCAGGACGTGCTCTACCGGGTGCCGCGCGTGGGCCTGGCGGCCGTGACCGGCGGGACGTCCGGGCTGGGGGAGTGGCGGCTGCGGTTCGACGCCGACGGGACCAGCGCGCGCCTCGATCCCGCCGGACTCACCCTGCGCCCGCAGCGCTTGACCGGCCCCGAGTACGAGCACCTGCTGGACGCGCTGCAGCTCTCGGACGCCGACCCCGTGCCGGGCCCGGACTGGGCGGCCCGGCTCCCGTCGGCGAGCCCGCGCTCACGGAGCTGCCCGTGTCGTCGCCGGCGCCCGGCCCGGTGGAGGTACGCCGATTGCCGCCGACGACGCCTGACGTCCCGATCCAGGGGGACGCCTCGGGCGCCGTCGATCCATGGGAGCGGCCGGAACAGCCCGGCGAGGTCGTCCGGCTGCCCGGACGGGCCCCCGCCGTCCAACTGTTCGGGCCGGTGACCGTGACGGGCACCACCGGACCGGAACCGGTAGTCGTCAAGGACGGGCGCGCCGTGGCGAACCACTTGGGACGCGCCACCGCGCTCGTGGCCTTCCTCGCCTGCACGCCGCAGGGCGCCACCACCGAGCAGGTCGGCGCGGCGCTCTGGCCCGTCCGCGGCTCTCGCCGTCCACGATCTGGTCGCTCGCCAGCCGCACCCGCAAGTGGCTCGGCAACGACCCCGGGGGCGTCCCGTACTATCCGCGCACCCCGGACGCCGGCGCGCACCGCCTACACCCGGCCGTCCGGACCGACTGGTCCCGGCGTCGAGCTCGTCGGCCCCGATGCCGCCCCCCACCGACCGGCTCGTCGAGGCCCTCGAGCTCGTCTCCGGCCGCCCCTTCGACGGCGTAGCGGAACGCACTACGCCTGGGCCGAGCCCATCCGGCAGGAGATGGTCGCTGCCGTCGTCGACATCGCTCACGAGGTGGCACGGCGAGCGCTGACGAGCGGCGATGCCGCTACGGCCCGGCGTGCGTCCCGGATCGGCCGCAGGGTGGTTCCCCGTCAACGAGCTGCTCTGGCGCGACGGTCTGCGCGCGGAGCACCTCGCCGGCAACCGCGAGGCGCAGCACCGGCTCGCCGACCAGTTGCTGGCACTCGCCGACGAGCTGGACACCGACCTCGAGCCCGAGACCGAGAGGCTGCTCGCCGAGCTCGACACCGCGCCATCCCTGCCCGCGCGGCCCCCTGATCAGCCGATCCGGCGGGCGGCTCGAGCACCGTCGCCGCCCGATACCCGGTCAACCGCGGCCATGGCGGGATCGGCGGGGTGCCGCTGCTCAGCGAGGGCCCGGTCGTGTGACGTGCTGAACTGCGATCTCGATGCCCGCCAGGGATTGCGCGGCGGACACGCGCGGCCGGCGACGAGATACATGGAAGGCAACGCATCGGCCAGAGAGACGAATTCTCCCTCGGTCAGCGGTTGACCGGCCGCCGAGCAAATGCCGGAGGTTGAGCCGGCCTCGGGGAGGGAAATTCAAGGGTGCAAGGAAAGGGCCAGTCGGGCGGCAACCCGACTGGCCCTGCGAACCAGCAACGGATCGGAAAAGGAGACGACCATGTCCGTCCGCCGACTGGCCCGCGTGGGGCGAGCCTACAGCCAGACTGCACTCTGCACCCCGCCGGCTTCCCGATGCGGGACCTCGGAGACGATCCGGTGGTACTGCGGCTTCTTGTCAGGGTGGTTCCTCCTCGTCGTCGTGATCTTCCTGCACTCCTTCGGCGAGGTGACGATCGCATTCACCCGGTGAAACCAGGATGACGGAATGGGGCTTCTGTGCGCCGGGACGGTGCGCAGACGCCCCACTCCCATGTCGTGACCGATGGGGTGACGGTGTGACGATGTGACCGCGTGACCGAACCGAGCGACGTTGATCGTTGCCGCTTCCTCGGATCGCCTCGGCCGCGCTCCTTCTCGCGCGCTCTGGTTCAGGGGGTTCCCCCGCTGCGGGTCCGGCTCAGGATGAGTCACGGTGATGCCGGTGGCGCGAGGATGAGGTCATGAGCGTCAAGGTGGACCTGCCCAAGCTGCTCGAGGTTGCGGCCCGGTTCGAGACCGTCCCGCTCCTGCTGACCACGGACGCCGACGGCCGGCCGCGGGCCTCCGCCGTTGCCGTCACGTGGGAGGAGGACGTCGCCACGATCCGCGCCGGGCACCGCACCGTGGCAAATGCCGCCGGACGGAGTCTCGTCAGCCTGCTGTGGCCGGCCCCGCCCGGGCAGCGGTTCGCCCTCTTCGTCGACGGCACCGTCGAGGACACGGCCCCGGACCCGGCCGAGAGCGGTGAGAAAGCGGGCGGGTTGTCACGATGCGCGCCACCCGCGCGATCCTTCACGTCGTCGACCGCCCGCACTGAACCGCCATTTCCCACTTGTGTCCCTTCATCGTGATCATTCCCCCCAAATGATCACGATGAAGGGACGCAAGTCGCCGGCCCGTCAGAGGGTGAGGAGCACCTTGCCGATGTGGTCGCTGACGCCTCGACGCGGCGGTGGGCGTCGGCGGCCTCCGCCAGCGGGTAGACGCGGTCGACGACCGGCCGCACGTCGCCGGCGCGCGACCAGCGGCCAGACGTGCTCGCGCACGCCGCCACGATGGCCGCCTTCTCCGCCGGCCGGCCGCGCCCGCAGCGACGTCGCGAGCACGGCGGCCCGCTTCGCGCATCAGCCGCCCAGGTCCAGCTCGGCCTTCGTCCCGCCCTGCATCCCGATGACGACGAGCCGCCCGTTCGGCGCGAGCACGTCCAGGTTGCGGGCCAGGTACTTCGCGCCCATGATGTCGAGAATCACGTCGGCGCCGGCGCCGCCGGTCGCTGCCTGCACCGCCTCGACGAAGTCCTCGCTCGCGGTAGTTGACGAGGACCTCGGCGCCCAGCTCACGCAGGCGCTCCAGCTTCGCCGCCGACCCGGCCGTCACGGCGACCCGGGCGCCGACGCTGGGCGCCAGCTGGATCGCCATCGTGCCGATGCCGCTGACCCGCCGTGCACCAGCAGCGTCTCGCCCGGCCGCAGGCCGGCGAGCATGAAGACGTTGGACCACACGGTGCAGGCGACCTCGGGCAGCGCGGCGGCGTCGACCAGCGTCGACGCCGTCGGGCACGGGCAGCAGCTGGCCGGCGGGGACGGCGACCTGCTCGGCGTACCCGCCGCCGGACAGCAGCGCGCACACCTCGTCGCCGACCGACCAGCCCTCGACCCCGTCGCCGACCTCGGTGATCCGGCCGCTGCACTCCAGCCCCGGCCATGCCGGCGCGCCCGGCGGCGGAGGGTAGTTGCCCTGGCGCTGCAGCAGGTCGGCGCGGTTGACGCCGGCGGCGGCCACCTCGATCAGGACCTCGCCGAACCCGGCCACGGCGTCGGGCACCTCGGCGACCTGCAGCACCTCGGGACCGCCCGGCGAACTGACGACGACCGCACGCATAC
>CAWBAJ010000017.1:0-120604 GCA_963786765.1 uncultured Actinomycetota bacterium
GGCGGCCGCGAACGCGTCGGCGTAGCCGGCGAGGCCGTTGTGCAGGATCGCGGCCGTCCATTGTGCGTAGGTCGCCGCAACGCCCTGACCCTCGGCGGCGGCCCTCGCGTTGGCCACTGCGATCAGTGACATGAGTTCGGTCTGGTTGCCCCGTAGGGACGCCAGGAACAGGTGCGCGTACGGCGCGATCCGGCTCCCGGTCGCTTCGGCGACGGCATCGGTCTCCGCGATCAAGGACTCGGCTGACGCGAAGTCACCTCGCCATACGTCACTCATGGCCAGTGCGACCAGAGCGGTCGGGAGTTGTTCGAGGGCTCCAGCTGCACGGGCGAGCCGCACCTGTTCCGCGGCGATCCCCGGCCTGCCTCTTCGTCCCACAACAAGGTCGCGGCCATCCAGCCCCATCGCAGTCCCGCTTCCCGGGAGACGTCGCCGGCGGCGAACGCCGTGACTGCCCGGCGCAGCGTCGGTGCCGCCGCGGCAGAACCCGCGGTGACCAGCTGCGCCAGACCATCCAGAAGCAGATCGATCGGGCGGGGAGGGTCCCCGGGAGGAGGGAGCGCCCGCATGGCCCGCGAGACCTCGAGTACATCGCCGGCGCCTGCTAGATGCCCGGCGAGCGAGGCCGCGCGCCACGCCGCCAGATAGGTCTCTCGGGCCAGATCGAGGTTCAGTGGCTCGAGCCGTTTGGCCGCCTTGAGCAGCAGTGAGGGAGCGTCGCTGCCGAGGTTCGACACGAATGCGATCTGCCCTCTCAGCAGATCCACCCGGCGCGCTGGCGAGATCATCCAGAGGCGTGGCCTCCGCGAGATCCAGCAATTCCAGGGCCTTGCCGGAGGCGCCGGCCTGCATGCTGGCCTGCGCCGCTGCCAGCGCGCGGCCGGGCTGCCGCGCCGGATCGGCGGTCAACAGCACCGACCGCTCCAGGAAGGCCGCGGCCGCAGCCAGCCCACCACGAGCCTGCGCCCGCCCGGCCGACCGCTCCAGCTCCCCCGCGACATCCTCGTCCGGACCGGCCGCGGCCTGGGCGCGGTGCCACGCCCGGCGGTCCGGATCCACGTTCGGGTCGGTCACCTCCGCCAGCGCCGCGTGCACTTGCTGCCGCTCGGCGAACGACGCCGACCGGTAGGCGGCCGACCGGGCCAGCGGATGCCGGAACCGGACCCGGGGACCGAACTCGACAAGTCCCGCCTCCACCGCCGGCGTCCCGGCCTGAGTCGGAAGGCCCACCCGCCCGGCTGCCCGCCAGACCAACATCCGGTCTCCAGACGGGTCGGCCGCCGCCAGCTGCAGAAGCTTCCTGGTCTGGTCCGGCAGAGTCTGGAGCTGGCGGGCGAAGCTGTCCTCGATCCGCCCTGCCAGCGGCCCAACGCCCGGCAAGCCGAACCCGCCCGCCAGCTCCGCAGACGTGAGACCGCGAGGCAGTTCCAGCAGCGCCAGCGGGTTGCCACGGGTTTCGGCGATGATCAGGTCGCGGACCCGCTCATCCAGCGGCCCGGCCAGCGCCGCCGCCAGTAGCGCCCGCGCATCACCGTCGTCCAGCCCTCTGACCTCCAGCTCAGGCAACCCGGCCAGATCCGGCCCCACGTCGCGGGCAGCGAACACGAGCCCGACGGGATCGGCCGCCAGCCGCCGGGCCACGAACCCCAGTGCTTGCGCCGAGGCCCGGTCCAGCCACTGCTCGTCATCGACCAGGCAGATCAGCGGTCGTTCGGCCGCCGCCTCTGACAGCAGGCTCAGCACGGCCAGCCCGACCAGGAAGCGGTCCGGCGGCGTCCCTGCGGCGACGCCGAGCACGGTATCCAGCGCCTCCTGCTGGGGAATCGGCAGCCGCTCCGCCCGACTCAGCATCGGCGCACACAGCTGATGCAGACCGGCGAACGCCAGCTCCATCTCCGACTGCATTCCAGTAACGCGTGCGATCCGGCACCCTGACCCCGACGCCTGTCGGGCCAGGTGATCCAGAAGGACGGTCTTGCCCACGCCCGGGTCACCGCGTACCACCAGGGCCCGGCTCTCACCGGCCCGGACCGCCTCGACCAGCTGACCGAGCGCAGTGCGCTCCGTGAGCCGGTCCGTCAGCCCCACCACACGGCCCCGCCGCCCCGAGTCATCCACCACCGGCTCACTACTACGACCTGCCTCGGCTGTCCGACTGGACGCAGACGCTCACGCTGGCTCCCCGGCAGGTCAATTCGAGATCCATGAGGGCAGGACCGGACACCCGCACTGCTTCAGGTACCACTCTCGGCGGCCGCCGATCAAGACTACGCCCCGCCGACGCCCAGGACCAGGCTTGGACTATGCGCCCTACCTGCGCCGTTGACTCTCGTCGGCTCGCGGCCGGCATCGTGTCTGCATGCACTCATGCGGTAAAGGCGGGTGCCCCGGACGATGAGGCACCTCTCCGGGAGTCGTGAGGTAGAGGGTCAGCGACGGAACGACGGGAGCCACCACGGCCGGCGCCGGCGAGAAGGCACCGCAACGGCCATCTGCCGGCGGCAGACGACGCAGTCCGGCCGCCCGCACGCGTCGTCGTACGACTCGATCGTCATCTGCAGGGCCTCGTCGAGATAATCGTCGACCAGGCTCCGGACGAGATCCTGCCGGCCTTCGCCGATCGCGGCGTTGACCTCCCAGACGTACTCGTCGTGCAGGTCGCGAAGGCGCCCGGCCACGTCCTCCTGAGCAGGCAAGATGATCGCCTCCCATGGCCGGAACGCCGGGCGCGGACCCGCCCCTACCAGTCTGCGGAGATAGCCGGGTCATGTCGAGGTGCCATGGCCCAGCGCCGCTGACGCGACGGCGGCACGGCTTTGTCGTGGCGCCTCGTCCAGTAGTACCAGGGTACCGGGCCGGGGGAGTCCATGACCTGCCGCGAGGGAGCGCAAAGGGCCCGGACCAGCGGGGATGCCTGCTGGCAGGAGGGCTCGGCACCGCCATCACATACGGCGCGTAACCGTCGGGTCGGGGCCCGGCGCCCGTATGGGCGAACAGGACTCCGCCTCGCTGGTGCACGCGGGCGCCACGGGGGCTGTAGATGGCACTATCGATCATGCATCGGGGACCGGGCCTGGCCTTGAATGGGGAGTCAGTGATGGGAACGGTCAAGTCGATCTGGGCGTCGGTGCAGGGGGACCCGGTGTTCATGCGGCGGGTGAATGGATGGCTTGCGATCTTCTGGATCGCGATGATCCCGATCTCTTACGCCACGCATTGGCTCAGTAGCGTGACGTACGTCTCGGCGCTGTCACTGTGGGCTCTGGTGTCCGGGCACTGGTCTGCGTGGCAGGCCGCCCGCGTGGAAGTGCAGCAGCAGGAGGACGCCGTGGCGGCGCGCAGGGAGGCGGGCAAGCGTAAGAACCTGGCGGAGGATGTGGTGGACAAGTTGATCGAGCGCACCGACGTCCAGTCGACGACGTGATTGCGGTCGCGGTTCGCGTCAGCTGCGGATGGTGAGCCAGACGGTCTTGCCGAGGTGGTGGAGCCCTGAGGGTCTGTAGGCCTCCCGGGGCTCGAACCCGGAACCCACGGATTAAAAGGGTGATCGACCGAGACGACTAAGCCTTCTACCTGCTGCATTGGTTGCACTTGATCAGTCTGAAGTTGCTGTACTTGCTCCCGTGGGCCCGACTTCGCGTCATGACTCGCGTCACGAGGGGGTCCCAACGTTCCCCAGCGTCGGCGCGCGGGTGGGATCGAGGCCGTAGGCGCTGCCGCCAAGATCGCTGCAGGTCGGCGCGCTCCCTTTCCGCCCGCATACGCTTCGTGACGTTCTGCCGCTGTGTCAGTGGGGCGGCCGGCTCGCCAAGGGGTCAACCGTCCAGTCCTCGTCGCCCGTCGTGCTGCTGAGCGACTTCTGAGGTGGACGCGACGGACCAGGCGAATCGGGTGCTGGACCTGGGTGTCGCGAGCAGCCCGGGCCGCAGGCCGCGACGGCTCAGAAGGGCGCCGGGCGTGGTCAGTGCAAGGCGGTGGCGCAGCGATCCCAGTCCTTGCGACTGCCAGCGCTCGGACAACCCGATGATCGGTGTCGTGCCGGCGAGGGCATTGAGCAGGCCGGTCGTCGTCGGTTCGACGAGGACCGGTTCGACAGGGACGCCGACGGCCCTCTGGACGGCCAGACCCACCCGCGCAATCAGCCGTGGAGGCGTCGTCCTCCTCCGTGAACGTCCCGATGATCCGGAGTGAGCCCCCGGCTGCTCGGGTCAGGAGGGCGGCGAGTTCGGCTGCCGCCCAGTCGTGCTCGCTACCGCCGAACAGCACGGCGTAGGGCGGGTGTGGTGCGGGTGGGTCGCCGATCAGGAGAGCGACGTCAGCCGTGATCCCGGTCAGGGTTCTGAGCAACCAATCGGACAATCGCCCTGCCGGTCCGACGTGTCCGGCGGCATCGAGGACGACCAGGTCGGCGTCCTGCTCGGCGGCCAGGGCGGCGACGTCGCGGGCAACGTCACGGGAACGGAAGGCGGCGCTGCGAGCAGGGACGACGACAGATCGCACCGCCGACGCTGCGGTTGCTCCCGCAGCCGTCAGGTCCGCTGGCGTGCCGCTCCGCAGCCAGGACGGCCGCGAGGAGAAGTTCTCGGCCGGACGCGGCGGCGGCCAACTCTCCCGCCCGAGCCAATGCCTTCAGCCGGCGAGGCTCGGCCGCCGAGGGCGATCACGACGCCGCGCGGCGCATGTCGTCGGAGCAACCTCCTGACGCAGGACGGCCGTCTGCGCCGCCTGCAGCTCCGCCCCTGGCTCGATGCCCAGTTCGTCGGCAAGCCGGCTCCGGGTCGTCGCGTAGACCTCGAGCGCTTCGGCCTGGCGGCCCGATGTCGCGAGAGCGCGCATGAGCAGGGCGTGCGATCGCTCGCGGTAAGGGTGCTCGACGACGAGTGCTCGGAGTTCGGGCACGAGGTCCGGTGGGTCGGGCAGCGTGAGTGCGGCAGTCGCGCGCAGTTCTCGGGCCGTCAGCCGCAACTCCTCCAGCCGTTGGGCCTCCACCCGGACGAACCCTTCGGACGCGAGATCGTCCAGGACTGGGCCTCGCCACAGGGCGAGCGCCGCGTCAACGGCCGAGACGGTTCCTGCCGGGTCCCCGGCCATGAAGGCCGCGTGCGCCCGGGACAGCAGCCGCTCGAACTCGTTCAGGTCCACGGCATCCCCCGGTACCTGCAAGAGGTAACCCGGTGGGGCGGTCAAAAGTACCTGGTCGGGCATGACGTGCCGCAGGTCGGAGACGTAGACGTGCAGGACGTGCGCGGCGGTCCGCGGCGGTGTCTCACCCCATAGGGCATCGATCAGCCGGTCGACGGCCACGACCCGACCGGCGTTCAGGGTGAGTAGCGCGAGCAGGGCTCGTCGTCGGGCGCTTCCCAGCGACAGCGGGCCGTGGTCGTCGTCGACCTGGAACCGGCCGAGAACGCGGAACCACAGCACGCGATCACGCTATCCCCGCGCGAGCGTGACGCCTGGCTCGTTGAGCGGTGGTTGAGTCGGCATTGATCAGCGCCTCCGAGCGTACGCGGCATGAGCAATCGCCTGGCCGTTCTGACGTTGGCCACTGTGCTGCTCGCCGGTGCTGTCCATCCTGGCGTGGGCACGCGCACCAGACGCAGACGCGCAGACATGGCGGTTCGAGCTGCCGTCAGCGGCTCGCGCTGCGGTTCAGGTCGATCTCGCCCAGGTGGTGCCCGCGGCCCGGCCGGTGGTCGAGCGCTTGGCCGGGATGGTCGCGTTCGACGACGACGTGGCACTGTGTCGTCCGCCCGGCGGCGTCGTGTTCCCTGGCGGGGACGGGCCCGGACGGTCGGTGGGGAATCCATGTGGACCGGCAGACCACGGCCGTGACCTTCCCGTCGAACCGGTTCCTGGTCTACCACGAGCTCGGGCACGCGGTGTGGGGCCTGCTGCTCACCTCGGATGACCGCCGTGCTTTCGGCGGCGCGGTCACGAATGCCCTGCACGGACGGCGCTGCGTCAATGATCAGGGCGGACCCTGCGCCGTGCTGCCGGAGATGTTCGCCGACGAGTTCGCCCGATATGCCGGAGGCTTCGCCGTCTCCATGTCCTACTACTGCACGCCGCCGCTGCTCGACACCAATACCTTCGGCGCTCTGGTAGGTGTGCCGCCCGACATCGTGATCTTGGTCGAGCGGCCGGTGTACGTAGCTGGGCGCATCGCAGGGATCAAGGTCCGTGCTGACGCCCCGAACGTCCGGGAGGACAGAGGCATCACCCCGCAGCAGGACTCACGAACCGGGTGAGCATCCGGCACGCTGGACGAAGGCGGCGCCCTGTAGATCAGCCTGGACGTCGGGAACGAAGAAGGTGCCCCCGACGATCTGGTAGACCGAGACCGCGCATCCCTCGATGTCGCCGCGCGGGGTGAAGCGGACGGGTCCGATGATGCTGTCGGGCAGGTCCGTTGCACGCAGAGCGCCGACGACGGAGCCTCGAGTGCCGTGCGAACTCGCGATGGCGTCGAGAAGCACCTCAGCGGCCGCCGCGGCCAGCGTCGACGACGTCGGCACCTGGCCCCCCAGCTGAGTGGCCGCGAACCGATGCAGCCACTGTCGTCCCGTCGGTGGCAGAAGATCGTTGGGGGGATTCGCGGAGGTGACGTACATGCCTCGGGCGGCGTCACCAGCGACCGAGATCGCGGCGCTGACCGGGTTCATCGCGTCCGGTGCGACGATCACCATGCCGGGCGACACCGCGCGGAGAGCGTGCACAAGCATGCCGCTCGTCGACTCGGGCCCGCCGACCAGGTACACACCGGTGGCCCCGGCCCGCTGCACCTGCCGCGCAAGCCGGTCGATGCCGCCCTCGTCAAGGGCATGGTAGTCCGCCGCACCAACGACCATCACGCGACGGCCAGCACTGCTCTTGAACAGGTCGACCAGCTCGCGGATGTAGGGGAAATCCAGGCTCTCGGAAAGGACGAACACCCGTGAGGCGTGGCGGCGAGCAAACACGCTGATCGCCGCGTCGACCTGGTCGCTGTCGTGGGAGACCAGCCGGACGTAGTTGCGATGACTGCCGTCGGTGAGGGAGTCCTCCGTGTTCATGGTCCCGATTGCCGCGACGGCTCCCCCGGGGGCGTCGAGCAGTGCCGGCAGCTGCAGCCGCGCGCAGTCCGAGAAATACCCGGTGATCACGGCAGCGACTCGCGCGCTCTGGGCATAGGCGCGAGCGAAGTCGGCGCACGGCTTGAGGGAGGTCGTGGTGTTCCCCCGGTCGTCGCACACCTGGTAGCCCACCGTGTGCTCGTCCGGCCCGGAACCCGTGCTCCGCCATGACCGACAGCACGGCCTCGGAGTCGACCCGCGAGGCCACCCGGTCCAACGGGAAGTCGCCGACGATCAGCAGGTCCGGACGCCGCCCGGGATTACCCCACACCCCCTGGCAACCCGAGCGCTGGACATCTCCGGCAGCAGGCGGCCGGACCGTCAACCCTCCGCCACCGGCATTGATCACCGAGGCGAAGACCCGGCCGTCGACGAATGCCATGGCCTGGGGTGATCCGGACAGCTCGACCGAGGACTCGGTCCGATCGGTGGCGGGGTCGATCCTGCGCAGAGTGCGCCCGAGTGGATCGGCGACCCACAGCGTTCCCGCGGGCTGGTCGAACCGAACCGTACTGGCTCCCGGAGCGTCGACCGTCTCGGTGACAACCTGAGCACCGGGGTGGATACGGATCACCCGCCCGTCCCAGGGGCTGGCCACCCACACCGACCCCGCCCCGGCAGCCAGATCGCTGCCGCCGCTCGCTTGCACCGCAATCCGGTCGGAGGGGTGACGGGTTCGTGGATCGAGCCGCCAGACGAAGGGCCCCTCGGGCTGGCCCGATTGTCCGGCGCGCTCGCCGAGCACCCACACCGCATCGTCCCCGAAGGTGATCGCCGAGGCCTGGTAGCCGTCGTCCCGGATCACTTGCGGTCTGTCTGTCGTCGGGTCGATACGTTCCACCGACCCGGCCCCGTCGATCACCCAGACCGAGCCGCCACCGACCGCGATCTGGCTGCCGCTGTGATGGAACCCCACAGCTGTTGTGTTCGGCCGGAGACTGATCGGATCGCCCGGTTGGTCCGTGACGGGGTCCACGCGCACGACCTCGTTGGTGATCGTTCCGAAGTCGAGCGTGTCGGCCCTGCTCCCGGCCGACACCCACAACGCACCCTCTCCGTAGGCCAGGCCGGACGGGGTGGCGCCCACCAGAGCGAAGGGAGAGCCCGACGTCGAAGCTGTGGCCGCGTCGATACGGGAGATGGTGTGGTCGTCGGCGTTCACGACCCAGACGCTGCGCCGGCCGTCGGAGGCGATCGCCAGCGGGTCGGCGCCCACCGAGACTGGCGCTCGATCTCGCGCCCTCCGGCCGAATCGAGGATGGCTACACCGTCGCCGGCTGACAGGCTGCCGCCGGCTGTCGGACGGCCCGGACTGCCGCCGTACACTAGACCCGCCACCGCGGCAGCTACACCGGCGGCCGCCAGGATCGCGACGCCCCCACCCCTTCGCCAGCGTCGCCGCCGGTCGGCCCGAGGCGGCGCTCCCGCTGACGATGCCGTGGTCGCCTCGAGCGCGTCGACGAACTCCCTGCACGACCCGAATCGATCCTGCCTATCCTTCGCCAACGCCCGAGCCAGCACCGCATCCGCGGCCGACGGCAGCTCCGGCCGGAGCGCGGTCGCGCTCGGCGAAGGCTCGCGCAGGTGGGCGTAGACCATGGCCAGCTCGTTCGACCGGGCAAAGGGCCTGATGCCGGTCAGGCACTCGAAGGCCACGCACCCAAGCGCGTACTGGTCAGCGGCACCCGTCGCCTCGATCCCCCTCGATCCGTTCCGGCGCCAGGTAGGCCGTCGTACCGGAGAGAGCCAGATCCGCAGCGCTCGACCGTTCGTCGTCCTGCCCATCCTCCGGAGTCTCGGTCACCGCGAGCCCGAAGTCGGCGAGGTAGGCGCGATCACCCTGCAGCAGGATGTTGCCGGGCTTGACGTCCCGATGCACCAGACCGGCCGCGTGTGCGGTGTCCAACGCATCCGCCACGGGGCCCAGGAGCCGCACCGTTTCCGTCAAGCTCAGCGCGGGCGAGGCATCCAGAAGGTCGGCGAGCGAGCCGCCCTCCATGAACCGCATCGCTAGATAGAGTCGCCCGTCGGAGTCCCCGGCGGCGTACACCGGGACGATCGCGGGGTGTTCCAGGGACGCGGCCAGTCTGGCCTCCGCCAGGAACCTGTGCCGGAACCGGGGGTCCTTCGCCAAAAGCGGCGCAATGACCTTCAGCGCCACCGAGCGCTGCAGAGTCGGATCGGTGGCGCGGTAGACCGTACCCATCCCACCCGACGCGACCAGGGCCTCCACCACCACTCCCGGCAAAGGCCACGCCCGGGCGCAGCTCGTCGCCCACCAGATCGTTCTACTCAGCTTGGCGACGTCGCGGAAGAGCCTTGGACGCTGGTGGTGGCTCGGAAGGTCACGCTGGGAGATCTCGGTGTGCCGATCGTCAGCGCGGATCGCGACGCAAGCTTACCCCGACTTCGCGTCACGAGCATGATCAACAAAGCATGTAGCACTACATAATAGCTGCTCAGAGCGCGCCCGGCAGGGATCGAACCTGCGACCATCGGATTAGAAGTCCGCTGCTCTATCCGCTGAGCTACGGGCGCCCAACGCCTGCCGCCTGAGCGGAGGCATCACCGCTCAGGCTAACGGTCGGGCGAATGCCTGCTCGTCCGATCCCGTCCGGGTGCCGACCGCGAGCGCGAAGGCAGTGACAGGGCGTATCGAACCATCGACCAGCAGTGAGAATCGGTTACGGCTAGGCCACGGTGAGCGCTGCGACGGCCATCCCGTGATACGCATCTCGCGCCGTTTTGGCAGTATGCCAACGTCAAGGGCACGCTTCCGTTGGGTACCACGGCGGGCCGTGTGCCCACTGAGGAGGCACTGTGGAATCGCACGCGGACGCCGTCGCGCACGGCGCCCCCGTGTTTCCCACGGCCGACGTGAGCGTCGAGCTGAGCGTCGCCGTGAGCCCAGACGCGAGCGCAGACGCGAGCGCCGGCGGTTCCACCCAGCGCATCTCCCGGGACGTTCCGCCGGGCGTCCCGACCGCAGCGGACCTCGCCGCCGAGACCACGGCTTCCACCTGGGACGAAGACCAGCCCGTCGATCTGCTCGAGGCGGCGGAGCTGCTGCGTGCCGAGGTCGCGTCGATCCGCCTGCAGCTGGAGGTCCCGGACGTCGCGGAGGCTCGGGTCGAGCAGGAGACGCTCCTCGGGCAGCTCGACGACTACCTGCTGCCCCGGCTGCGGCGCCTCGACGCGCCGCTCCTGGCGGTCGTCGGCGGGTCGACCGGCGCCGGCAAGTCCACCCTCGTGAACTCCATCGCCCGGCGGGAGGTCACCCGCTCCGGCGTCCTGCGCCCGACCACACGGTCGCCGGTGCTCGTGCACCACCCCTACGATTCCGGGGCCTTCCTCTCGCAACGGGTTCTGCCCGGCCTGGCACGGGTCACCTCCGAGGCGCCGGAACCGGCCCAGCCCATCGAGATCGACGCGCCGCGCGTCACCGCGCTGCGGCTCGTCCCGCACGAGGGCATCACGCCCGGGCTCGCCGTCATCGACGCCCCTGACATCGACTCCGTCGTCGAGGCCAATCGCGAGCTGGCCGTGCAGATGCTCTCGTCCGCCGACCTGTGGGTCTTCGTGACGACGTCCGCCCGCTACGGCGATGCCGTCCCGTGGAAGCTGCTCAAGCAAGCCGTCGACCGCGGTGTCGCCGTCGCCGTCGTGCTCGACCGCGTCCCGCCGGACGTCATGCAAGAGGTCCGCATGGACCTCGCGACCCGGCTGCGCGACCGTGGCCTCGGCACGTCCCCGATGTTCACCATCCCTGAGACGCCACTGGAGAGCGGGTTCCTGCCCGAGTCCCTCGTCGCCCCCCTCGCCGGCTGGCTGAAGCGCCTCGCGCTCGACGCCCGCTCCCGCGACGTCGTCGTCCGGCGGACCCTCATCGGCGTCCTGGACAGCTTGCGTGAGCGGGTGGCGGTGGTCGCCGCCGCCGCAGATGCCCAGGCCGTCGCCGACGCCGACCTGCGCCGGGTTCTCGAGTCGACCTTCGACCAGGCCCGCGAGGGCCTGCGGGACTCCCTCGCCGACGGGTCCGTCGTCCGCGGCGAGCTGCTCTCCCGGTGGCAGGAGTTCGTGGCGACGGGTGACGTCTTCCGCAGTCTCGAGCCGGGTGGCGTGACGCTGCGGGACCGGCTGCGGGCCCGGCTGCGACCGCGCGTACCGCCGGCTCAGCCCGTGCTCGACGCGCTCCACACGGCGATCACCAACGTGGTGCTCGCCCGCAGCCGCGGCGCGCTCGCCGCCCTCGCCGGTGGCTGGTCGGCGTCCCCGGCGGGTGCCGGCCTGGTGACGGCCGCGCCCGCGCTCACCGCGCTGCCCCCCGGGTACGACGCCCGGGTCGACCGCGCCGTCCGGGACTGGCGGACCGTTCTCACCGACCTGCTGCAGCAGCGGACCGTCGAAGGGAGTGCGGCCGGCGCGCTCGGCCTCGACGGCGCCGTCGCCGTCCTGGGTCTGCTGACCCTGTCGGGCCCGGACGCCGGCGAGCCCCGCGGCCCCGGCCAGGTGGCCGCCACGGTGCTCGGCGCGCTGTACGGCGCGGAATCCGTCGCCGCGCTCGCGGCAGCGGCCCGCACCGACCTCGCCCGGCGCCTCGAGGCACTCGTCGAGGACGAGCGCATCCGCGTGCGCAACGACCTCGACGCGCTCGGTGTCCGGGCGGGCCGGGGAGAGGTGCTGACGGCGCGGGCTGCCCTCGTGGACGAGGGGCGATGAGCGGGCGGCGCCGCAGCGCTCCCGACGTCGTGGCGAAGGCGAAGGCCCTCGAGGCCGCGCTCGAGGCAGGCGGCGACCGGCTCGACCCGGCCGCGCGCGATGAGGCGCAGAAGGTGTTGGCGCGGACGGCGGAGCGGTTGCAGCTCGGCGGCGAGCGAACCGTTGTCGCGCTCGCCGGGGCAACCGGGAGCGGTAAGTCCAGCCTGTTCAACGCCCTGTCGGGGATGGAGATCGCGGACGTCGGAGCCAGGCGCCCCCTCACCGCCGAGGCCATGGCGTGCGTGTGGGGCGACGACGACGCAGGCCCGCTGCTGGACTGGCTCGGGGTGCCGCCGGGCCGGCGGGTCGGGCGGGAGACGGTGCTGGACGCCGACCGCGAGGCGCCCCTGCGCGGCCTGGTGCTGCTCGACCTGCCCGACCACGACTCCACGGCGGTGGCGCACCGGCTGGAGGTCGACCGGCTCGTCGGGCTCGTCGACCTCCTCGTCTGGGTGGTCGACCCGCAGAAGTACGCCGACGAGTCCCTGCACCGCGGATACCTGCGCAGGCTCGTGGGCCACGACGAGGTCATGCTCGTGGTGCTCAACCAGGTCGACCGGCTGGCCGCGACGGAGGTCGACACCTGCCGCACCGACCTGCGGCGGCTGCTGGACGCCGACGGGCTGTCGACGGTCCGCGTCGTGACGGCGTCGGCGCGCCGCGGCGACGGGGTTGATGAGCTCCGGGAGCTGATCGCTGACGTCGTCCAGGGGCAGGGGGCGTTCCTGACCAGGGCGAGCGCCGACCTGGACGAGGCGGCGCGGCTGCTGGCGAAGGGGCTGTCCAGCAGCGAACCCGATGTCCGGACGCTCCCCGCCGCCGAGGACCTGGTGTCCGCGATGGCGTCGGCCGCCGGCCTGCCGGTGCTGCTGGAGACCGTCGCGTCCGAGTACAGGCGGCAGGCCTCCGCGGCGGTGAGCTGGCCGTTCCTGCGGGCCTGGCGAGCTATGGGAACGGACCCTCTGCGCCGGTTGCGGTTCGCCGGCCAGACCGAGGAGCGGCTGCGGGAGCTGACGCAGGCCCCGATCGCGGCGCCGTCGCCCGCCCAACGTGAGCGCGTCGACCTCGCCGTGGGGGAGGTGGCCACTGCCGTCGCCGACCGGCTGCCGCCGCGCTGGGCACGAGACGTCCGGGCCGTCACGGCGCCGCACGTGGACGACCTGACCGGCGAGCTGGACAAGGCCGTTGGCGAGGTGGACCTGCGGGTGGGCCGGCCCTGGTGGTGGCTGCTGCTGGCCGGGCTCCAGCTCGTGCTGGCCGCGGCGGCCGTCGTCGGGTTCGTGTGGCTGATCCTGCTCGGTGTCCTGCGCTGGCTGGACCAGCCCCGGCCCCCGACGCCCTACGTCGGGTCCGTGGCGTTGCCCACGCTCCTGCTGGTCGGAGGACTGCTGCTCGGCGCGGCCCTCGGTCTGGCGGGCGTCTGGCTCGTGCGGCGCGGAGCGCGCCGGCGTCGGGGTCACGCCGTGCAGGAGCTGCGCGCTGCCGTCGCCGAGGTGGCCTGGCGGAACGTGGTGACACCGGTGGAGGAGGTCCTCGCCGACCACCGGGCGGCCCGGGAGGCGCTGGCCGGGGCCTTCTGACCTCTTGTGCTCCGCGTCTCGTCCACAGGGGCACGTGAGTGTCACGGCGTCCACAGCCGGCCGCTCCGGCCAGCCATGCCGTCCCCGCGGCCGCCCATGCTGCTCCTGCGCCCGGCGACCGGCCGGGGCTGGTTTCGCAGGAGGGGACATGCGAGAGACGTACATGCACGTCGCAGGCGTTGTCGTCACGGACCCGCTCGTCCGTAAGTTCGACGACGGCCGGCGGGTGATGAGCTTCCGGGTGGCGTCGACGAGCCGGCGATACGACAACAACTCCAAGGACTGGGTGGACGGGCAGACGCTCTGGCTCAAGGTCAGCTGCTGGCGCGAGCTCGCGGAGAACGCGGCCGAGTGCGTGCGCAAGGGCGACCGGATCGTGGTGTGGGGGCGGGTGCGGACCGAGCAGTGGAAGGGCGAGGACGGCGGCCAGCGCAGTGACCTCGCGGTCGAGGCGGAGGCGCTGGGTCACGACCTCGCCTTCGGGGTCGCGACGTTCGTGCGCCGCCGCCGGGCCGTCTCGACGCAGACGCTGACGGCGGAGGGGGTCGTCGACACGGCGACGGGCGAACTGACCGCTGTTCCTGCGCCGGGGGTGCCCGCGCTCGGGGCGGAGTCGGAGGAGGGAGTTCACGTCGCTGCGTCGGCGCCTGCCCGCACCGGGTCTGCCTCCGAGGACGACGAGATGGTCGACGAACTCGACGACCTGGGCGACGAGGAGGACGTGACGGACGGGCCGGACCGGGGGGTGACGCTGCTGGCGTCCGCGTGAGGGCGCGCCTCGACGCGCTGCCTCCTCAAGTCGGTGCCCTCGCCGCCGCGGGGGTATGGCGGGTCGCGGCGCTGGGTGCGGGACGATCGGGTTGTGTCGCTGACGCCTGCTGTCGCCCGCGCCGGGGGTCTGGCCTTGGGCGCGCTCGCAGATGCCGCTTTCGGTGACCCCCGCCGCGGCCACCCTGTCGCCGCCTTCGGGCGTCTCGTGCTGGTGCTCGAGCGCCGGCTGCACGCGGACGCCGTCACGCCGGGCGCGGTGCTCGTCGCGCTGTCGCTCGCCGGCCCGGTCGCGGGGGGCTGGGCCGTCGAGCGGGCAGCGCGGCGTCGACCGCTGCTCCGGCTCGCGCTCACCGCCGCGTCGACGTGGGTGGTGCTCGGTGGCACCAGCCTGGCCCGGGAGGGTGCGGCGATGGCGGGGTTCCTCGAGGACGGCGATCTGCCGGCCGCGAGGCAGCGGCTGACGCACCTGTGTGCGCGTGACCCCTCGGAGCTGGACGAGGCCGGCCTCGCCCGAGCGACCGTGGAGTCCCTGGCCGAGAACACGTCCGACGCCGTGGTCGCGCCCCTGCTCTGGGGCGCGGTCGCGGGGGTTCCCGGGCTGCTCGGGTACCGCGCGGTCAACACCCTGGATGCGATGGTCGGGTACACGTCGCCGAGGTACCTGCGGTTCGGCCGGGTCGCCGCGCGCCTCGACGACGCCGCCAACCTGGTGCCCGCGCGCGTGACCGGCCTGCTCACGGTGCTGGCCGCGCCGGCGGTCGGAGGCTCATCGGGCCACGCCTGGCGGGTGCTGCGCCGCGACGGGAGCCGGCATCCGAGCCCGAACGCCGGCCGGCCGGAGGCGGCGACAGCGGGAGCGTTGGGCGTGCGCCTGGGCGGGACCAACGTGTACGGAGGCCATGTCGAGCGACGTCCGGTCCTGGGGGAGGGGGGGGAGGGCCCCCCGGGTCGACGACGTCCGGCGGGCGGTCCGGCTGGGCCGGCTCGTCGGGTTGGGGGGAGTCGCGCTCGCCGTGGGCCTCGCCTCGGCACCGGGCGCGCGGCGGGGGCGGAGAATCGGGCCGTGACCGATCAGGCCGGCGGGCAACTCGCTCGCGTCCTCGCGACCGTCCGTCCGGCCGACGACGCCGCGATCCGCGAGGCCAGGGCCCGGCAGGACCGGCTCACGAAGCCCCGCGGAGCACTCGGAGTCCTCGAGGACGTCTCGGTCCGCCTCAGCGGCGTCGCAGGGACGTGCCCGCCGCCCGTTCCCGCGGCTCCCGCCGTCGCCGTCTTCGCGGCTGACCACGGCGTGCACGCGCAGGGGGTGACGCCCTGGCCCCAGGAGGTGACCGCCCAGATGGTCGGGAACTTCCTCGCCGGCGGCGCGGCCGTCAACGCGATCGCCCGGCAGCTGGGTGTGCGCGTGGTCGTGGTCGACGTCGGCGTCGCCGGCGAGCTTCCCGCGGCGGACGGGCTGTGGTCCCACCGGGTGCGCCCCGGCACCCGCGACCTCACGGCCGGCCCCGCGATGACCCGCGACGAGGCGGTCGCCGGCATCGAGGCCGGGATCGCCGTGGCGGACCGCCTGGTCGAGGAGGGGGCCGACTGCCTGCTCACCGGTGACATGGGCATCGCGAACACGACGGCGTCCGCGGCGTTGATCGCGGCGTTCACCGGCGCGGACCCGGCGACCGTCACCGGCCGCGGCACGGGGGTCGACGACCCGACGCTGCAGCGGAAGGTGGCCGCCGTCCGCGCCGGGCTCGCCCGGAACGCGGTGGACCAGGGCGTGGCCGCAGCCGACCCCATGGCCGTGCTCGCCGCCATCGGTGGCCTGGAGCACGCGGCACTCGCCGGGTTCGTGCTCGCCGGGGCCACGCACCGGGTCCCCGTGATCCTGGACGGCGTCATCGCCGGCGCCGCCGCTCTCGTCGCGCAGGCGATCGCGCCCGCGGCCGTGGACGCGTGCATCGCCGGGCACCGGTCCGCCGAACCCGGGCACGCGCACGCCCTGCGCGCCCTGGGCCTGCGCCCGCTGATCGAGCTCGACCTGCGCCTGGGCGAGGGCACCGGCGCGGTTCTCGCACTGCCCCTGGTCCAGGCCGCCGCGGCGGCGCTGCGCGACATGGCGACCTTCGACGCCGCCGGCGTGGACGAGAAGGCCGCCGGCGACGCTGGGGCGGTCGTCAACAACGGCTGATGCGCTGGCGACCCTGCTGGAGCGTGTGCCCGAGGTCGTGCCCGAGCGTGTGATCACTCAGGCGGAAACGGCATGAGTGATCACACGCTCGGCCACATCCATCAGCGCGGTCCCTCCGCATCGTCCAGGCGCGCCAGTTGGTCCTCGAGGTGGAAGACCTCCTCCAGGGGGTGCTTGTCCTCCGCCGTCGTGTCGACGAAGAAGCCGGCCATGGACTCCTCCCAGCGACGGCTTGCTTCGGTGGACGCCAGCGCGGCCTGCGCCGCCGCGAAGTCGTCGGCCTCGAGGTAACCGACGAGCAGGCCGTCGGAGCGCAGGAACAGCGAGTAGTCCCGCCAGCCGCTGTCGGCCAGGGCGTGGAGCATGTCGCCGGTCACGGCGGCATGGCGGCGCCGGTACTCCGCCAGCCGGTCGGGCCGGACCTGGAGGGTGAAGCAGATCCTCTGCATGGGCTCGTCCTCGTCGTCCTGGATGGCGGGGGGCGGGGGAGGGGGAGGCGGGCTGCTCAGGGGAGGGAACGGTCGTCCGCGCGGAGCAGCGGCGAGGTCTCGGCGAGGGTGCGGGCCAGGCGCGTCAGCAACGCCGGGGCGTCTCGCCGGCACCGTTCGAGGTCCGGTTCCAGTTCGGTGAGCGCCCGGACCTCGGCGAAACCCGCTGACCTCAGCTGCTCGTGGGTGAGGAGGAGTCGTCCCACCAGGGCGACAGCGGGCACGCCCGCTCGCGCGGCTGCCTGCGCCACCCCCCACGGAGCCTTCCCCGCCAGGCTCTGGTCGTCGAGGGAACCCTCGCCGGTGATGACGAGGTCGGCAGACCGGAGGAGCTCGGGAAGGCCGATGAGCTCGAGCAGGTAGTCGATGCCGGAGACGATCCGCGCACCGAGGAAGGCCACCGCTCCGCCGCCGGCTCCTCCTGCTGCGCCGGCCCCCGGCATCGTGGCGAGGTCGACCCCGAGCTGCCGGGCCACCACGGATGCCAGGATGCCCAGCCCCTGCTCGAGCACGGCGACGTCGGACGCATCCGCGCCCTTCTGGGGTGCGTACACGGCGGCCGCCCCGCGCGGACCGAGCAGAGGGTTCTGCACGTCGCTGGCGACGATCAGGTCGGCAGAACGTACGCGAGGGTCCAGACCGTCCAGGGAGATGGTTTCGAGGTCGCGAAGGGCAGCCCCGCCGGCGCCGACGTCCTCTCCCCGCCCGTTCACGAAGCGCACCCCGAGCGCCTGGGCCATCCCGACACCGCCGTCGCTCGTCGCGCTCCCGCCGACGCCGACGACGAGACGCCGAGCTCCCCGGTCCAGTGCGGCTCGGATCAGTTCCCCCGTCCCGAAGGTCGTGGCCGTCAGCGGCTCGGGGCGGCCGTTCGGCAGCCGCCGCAGCCCGGACGCCTCCGCCAGCTCGATGACGGCCGTCTCTCCCCGGAGCGCGTAGCCGGACACGACCGGCTCCCCGGTCGGCCCGGTGACCGTCGTCGCCACCCGCCGGAATCCGGCCGCCACGGCAGCGTCGACGGTTCCGTCTCCGCCGTCGGCTACCGGAGCGAGCAGCACCTCGGCGTGGGGCTGGGCCTGCCGCACGCCCGCTGCTATCGCATCGCTCGCCGCGCCGGCGGTGAGGCTTCCCTTGAACTTGTCCGGGGCGACCAGGACACGCACGGTTCCTCCCTCACCTGCCGTTCGAGGGCGTCAGCATCCGGCCCGGCTGCTGCGCGGGAACAGCGGGCGCCACCCTGGCGTCGAACGCGCGGACGGTGCGACAAGCGGTCTCGGCGGGGTCGGCGTCCCAGATCTCCTGGTTGAAGATCTCCACTTCGATGTCCCCGGCGTACCCGGCATCGAGAACGGCCCGGGTGACGGGTCCGAAGTCGATGTGCCCGTCGCCCATCATGCCTCTGCCGAGCAGCGGGTCGGGCAGTGGCGTGATCCAGTCGCACACCTGGTAGCCGGCGATCCGACCGGCGCGGCCGGCTCGCTCGATCTGCTGGTCCAGCTGCGGGTCCCACCAGATGTGGAAGGTGTCGAGCAGGACGCCGACGGTCGTGGCGGGGAGCGGCTCGGCGAGGTCGAGCGCCTGCGCCACCGTGGAGATCACTCCGCGATCCGCGGCGTAGATCGGATGCATGGGCTCGATGGCAAGGACGACACCCGCGGCGGCGGCGTCGTCCACCAGCGCCCCGACGGCGTCGCCTGCCCGGGCCCGGGCCCCCGGCAGGTCACGGTTCCCCTCCGGGAGCCCGCCGGCGACCAGGACCAGAACGGGCGCGGAGCCAGGTGCGCCCGCCGCGGCGAGGGTGGCGGTCTCCTCGATGGCACGGCGGTTCTCGTCCAGCGCGGCCCTGAGCAGACTTGGGTCGCTGCTGGTGAAGAAGCCCGCGCGGCAGAGGCTGGAGAAGCGCAGCCCCGAGTCGGCCAGCATCGTGGTCGCCGTCCGGAGGCCGACCTCGGCGACCGGTTCACGCCAGAGCCCGATCGCGGGGATGCCCGCGTCGCGGGTCACCGTCAGGGCGGTGGAGAGATCGGCGTGCTTGACCGTCGCCTGGTTGAGCGACAGCCGCGGATGAGCTGTCACGCCCTCACCGCCTCCTGTGCCGAGATGCCGTGCACGGCCAGCAGAGCATTCCAGCGCTCGGCGGCCAGGTGGGGCACTTCCAGAGCGCCCGCCTGGTCGGCCAGTCGCAGCAGCGTAGAGAGGTGCGGCAGGCTGCGCGCCGCGTGCAGCCCCCCGACCATGGCGAACGCCGGTTGGTGGCCGTTGAGCCAGGCGAGGAAGGCGACGCCGGTCTTGTAGTAGTAGGTGGGAGCAGCGAAGACGTGCCGCGCCAGCGGCTCGGTGGGCCCGAGGATCCTCCGATAGCTTTCGGCGTCCCCGGCGTCCAGCGCCTGGATCGCGGCGGAGGCGTTGGGCGCCACCACGGCGAATGCGCCGAGCAGGGCGTCGGAGTGCCGTTCGCCGTCGCCCTCGATCAGCCCCACGTAGTTGTAGTCGTCGCCCGTGAAGAGCGTCGCGCCCTCGGGCAGGCGCGATCGCACCGCGATCTCGTGGCCCGCGTCGAGCAGGCTCATCTTGATGCCCCGGACCCGCTCGATGTTCTCCGCGATGATCGCGAGAACGGTGTCGATGCGGCTCGGGACGTCGGGGGAGCCGAAGTAGCCCGCGAGCTGCGGGTCGAAGGCCTCGCCCAGCCAGTGCAGGATGACCGGTGCCCCGGCCCGCCGGAGAACCTCGCGATAGACGTGCGCATAGTCGGCCGGCGAGGTGGCGGCGCGTGCCAGGTGCCGGCTGGCCATGAGGACCGTGCCCGCGCCGTGGTCCTCGGCGAAGTGCAGCTGCTCGACGTAGGCGTCGATCACCTCCCCCAGCGAGAGGACGTCGTCGGCGACGTGGTCGGTGTTCACCCCGACCACGAGTGCACCCCCGACGGCGCGCGCTTCGGCGGCGCTGCGCGCGATGAGCTCGCGGGTGGCCTTCGGGTCCAGCCCCATGTTGCGCTGGGCGGTGTCCATCGCGTCCGCCACGCCCAGCCCCCAGGACCAGATGTGGTGGCGGAAGGCCAGGGTCGCGTCCCAGTCGAGGTCGGCGGGTGCGCCCGGCACGTTCTCCGCGGCGGTCCGGGGGACGACGTGCGCGGCGGCGTACGCGACACGGGAGCGCAGCGCCTCGGTGGGACGGTGGAAGGCAGGGGGATCGGACAGCTGGACGCGCTGCAGCGTGCCGGCGGTGTCGATCGCGGGAACGTCCCTCATCGGTGCGCCCCCGCCGGGACCGCCTCGTCGGCTTCGGTGGCCTTCGATTCGGGCAGGACGAGCTGCGGCAGGGCGAGCTCCGGGAGGTCGAGGCGCCTGCCGGTGCGGGAGCTCTCCAGGCCCGCCTCCGCCAGCT
The DNA here is from genome assembly GCA_963786765.1 of uncultured Actinomycetota bacterium. Lineage (GTDB taxonomy): Bacteria > Actinomycetota > Actinomycetes > Actinomycetales > Kineosporiaceae > DATKNA01. The sequence goes on from CAWBAJ010000017.1 coordinate 20,282, forward strand.
GGACGCCGCGGGCGCCGGCGAGGAGATCGAAGGGGTAAGGACCGCCCTCGACGACGTGGCGGATGAACTCCTCCCACTGCGTCTTGAAGCCGTTCTCGAACACGTCGTTGTCCGGCACCTCGATCCAGTCCCGGTCGTAGTCGTGCTCCTCGCGCAGGTCGGGGTTCCACACCGGCTTGGGTGTGGCGTTGCGGGGCTGGATCCGGCAGCCGAACAGGCCGACGACGGCGCTGCCGTGCGTGCCGTCGACTTGGAACTCGACGAGTTCCTTGCGGTTCACGCGGACCGTCCAGCTCGAGTTCAGCTGGGCGATCACGCCGCCGTCGAGCTCGAACACGGCGTAGGCGGCGTCGTCCGCCGTCGCGGCGTAGGCGTCGCCCGCCTCGTCGACCCGGGTCGGCACGTGCGTCACGGCGCGCGCGTAGACCGACTGCACCCGCCCGAAGAGGTTCTCCAGCACGTAGCTCCAATGCGGGAACATGTCGACGACGATCCCGCCGCCGTCCTCGGCGCGGTAGTTCCAGCTCGGCCGCTGCGCAGCCTGCCAGTCGCCCTCGAAGACCCAGTAGCCGAACTCACCCCGCACCGAGAGGATGCGCGCCGAAGAAGCCGGAGTCGATCAGCCGGGCGAGCTTCCGGAGACCCGGCAGGTAGAGCTTGTCGTGGACCACCCCGGTCTTGACGCCGGCCGCCCGGGCCAGGGCCGCCAGCTCGAGCGCCTCCTCGAGCGTCTCCGCCGTGGGCTTCTCGGTGTAGATCGCCTTGCCCGCCGCGATCGCCTTCCGCAGCGCCGCGGCGCGTGCCCTGGTGACGAGGAAGTCCGCGTAGATCTCCCAGCGCGGGTCGGCGAGGGCGGCGTCGAGGTCGGTGGTGTAGTCGGCGATGTCGTGCTTGGCGGCCAGCTCGGCGAGGGCGGCCTCGCGCCGGCCGACCAGGATCGGCTCGACCTGGACGCGGTCACCGCTGCCCAGCAGCACACCGCCCTGCTCGCGGATCGCGAGGATCGACCGCACGAGGTGCTGGCGATAGCCCATGCGCCCGGAGACGCCGTTCATGATGATGCCGATGCTCTTGCGTGTCACGGGAACGTCCTTAGTCGTGGTGACGAGGGCTTCGAGGTCGCGAAAGGATCTCTGTCAGGCGTTGACGGCCGTGCGGATCCGCTCGTACTCCTCGCGGGGTACCGGGACGGCGTCCGGCTTGCCGAGGTCGTTGAGATGGATGCGGTGGGTCTCCGGCGCGGACCAGGCGGCGACGGCACCGACGACCGTGAGGGCGAGGCACAGGCCGCCGATGATCAGCGGCACATGGGTGGATCCGGGCGGTGCCACCACCGCGAAGATCGTCGGCAGGAAGGCGACGATGGTCAGGCCGATGTTCTGCGAGATGGCGAATCCGGTGACGCGGGTGCGGGTGGGGAACAGCTCCTGGAAGAAGCTGGCGAAGGTGGCGTTCCAGGCCTGGTAGAAGACGCCGACCGCCAGAACGGCCAGCACGATGGAGAGGAACTCGTTCTTCTGGCCCACCGCGTACAGGTACGGGATCGACAGCACGCCCGCGCCCAGGGCGCCCCAGATCATCAGCGGCCGGCGGCCGATGCGGTCGGAGAGGCTGCCGAAGTAGGGGATGAGGATGATGGCCACGACGTTGGCCGCGATCGGGATCCAGAGGTAGAGCGTCGTGCTCAGGCCGACGCCGTAGCTCTTCTGGGTCGCGTACGCCGCGCCGAACACGACCACGGTCGTCCCGACGACGTTGACGAGCGCCATGCAGATGGCCCGGAGGACGTTCTTGCCGTTCTCGCGGAAGACCTGGGCGATGGGCGCCTTCACGACCGCGCCCTGGGCCGCCTCCTCCTTGAACGCCGGGGTCTCGTCGACGCGACGCCGGATGACGTAGCCCGCGGCGACCACGACGGCGCTCAGGAAGAAGGGGATCCGCCAGCCCCATGTCTGGAAGTCGTCCTTGGACAGGAAGGCGGACAGCGGCAGGAAGACGGCCGCGGCGATGATGGCCGCTGCCTGCGTGCCCTGCAGCGGGAAGCTGGCGTAGTAGCCGCGGCGCCCGAACGGGGCGTGCTCCACGATCATGGCGCTCGCACCGCCCAGCTCACCGGCGACCGCGAATCCCTGGATGATGCGCAGGAGCACCAGCAGGACCGGGGCCCAGACCCCCACCTGCGCATACGTGGGCAGCAGCCCGACGGCGAAGGTCGCGCACCCCATCACGATCATGCACAGGACCAGGACGTTCTTGCGGCCGTGCCGGTCGCCCCAGTTCCCCAGGACCGCCGCCCCGAGCGGCCGGGCCAGGTAGCCGACGGCGTAGGTGGCCAAGGACGCCACGAGCGCGACCGTGGGATTGCCCTTCGGGAAGAAGACGGTGGGGAACACCAGCGCCGCGGCCTGGGCGTAGATCGAGAAGTCGTAGTACTCCAGCACGCTGCCGATCCAGCCGCTGGCGGCCGCCTTCTTGGGTGACTTCGGGAACTCCGTCGGCTCGTGTGCGAGTGCCGCACTCCCGGGCTCGTCGTACATGCCTGCCTCCTTCGAGGGACCACGCGGGTGTGATGTGGGTCTTGTTCGACGCGCGCCTGCCTCGGCGCATCGTCGCCACACCCGCTCCAGCAGTGGTCGAGCACGAGTCCGGCCGCATCCCCTGGGGAGGCGCGACTCGACGGAGCACGTATACGGTCCGCGCCAGCCGTCTGCGGGACGCTGGAAAGGCGGGACGAGAGAGAGCGGGAGAGCGCTTTCCCAGTAGAGCAACAGGCGCAGGACCTGTCAATACCCAAGTTTTACCTCGTCGGGGTCCGCAGCTCGCGGATGTCACCTGCGCGGAGCTACCCAGTTGTTTTGGACGACGTGGACCGCGAGCGTGGTCGTGGCATGGGAATGCGCTTTCCAGACGCGGCCGACGGGACTACGGTGGTCCTCGATGGACGTCGACCACCACCGCGAGGACTCCACGTGACACCTCCCACCGCCCCCGCCGCCGTCGTGCTGGTCGGCGCCCACGGGCACGGGCGCTGGCACCTGCAGAACATCGAGCGGCTCTCCCGCGCGGGTGTGCCCGTGCGGCTCGCCGGCGTCTGCGACACCCGACCCCCGTCGGGCGACGAACTCGGCCTCATCGGCGATGCTCCGGTGGCGACACGCCTGCCGGACCTTCTGGACGCCGTCCGGCCGGACGTGACGATCGTGTGCACGCCGCTCCACACTCACGCCGAACTGACCCTCGCGGCGGCTCGCGCGGGATCGCACGTCCTGCTCGAGAAGCCACCCACGACGACCCTCGCCGGCTACGAGCGGGTGGTGGCAGGCGTTGCGGCGGCAGGGCGTGCGTGTCAGGTCGGGTTCCAGAGCCTCGGCTCGCACGCGCTCCCTCACGTCCGGTCCCTCATGGCCGGCGGGGCGGTAGGAGAGATCCTCGGTATCGGTGCCGCCGGCGCCTGGCAGCGGGACTCCTCGTACTACGCCCGTGCCCCGTGGGCCGGGCGTCGCTCCCTGAGCGGGGTCGCCGTCGTCGACGGCGTCCTGACGAACCCGCTGGCCCACGCCACCGCCACCGCGCTTGCGCTCGACGGCGACAGCGGGGAGGAGGGGCTGCGGGAGGTGGACGTGGAACTTTTCCACGCCAACCCGATCGAGGCCGACGACACGTCCTGCCTGCGAATCGTCACGTCCCGGGGGACGACCATCACCGTCGCCGCGACTCTCTGTGCGGAACGCGAGGCAGAGCCATACCTGGTCGTGCAGGGGAGCCGTGGCCGCATCATCCTGGAGTACCGCACGGGCCGGGTCCGGACGGAGGTCGACGGGCGGGTGGAGAACGCCGAGCACGGTGCCACCGACCTCCTGGAGAACCTCGTGGCCCACATCCGGAACCCTCAGGTGCCCCTGTTGGCCCCGCTCGCGGCGACACGGTCCTTCATGCAGGTCCTCGAGGCGGTGAGGCTCGCCCCGGAGCCGCAGGAGATACCCGCCGTGTACCGCAGGACGGACCGCTCTGGGCCCTTCCCGCGAATGGTCGTGCCGGGCATCGACGACGCCGTCGCCCGAGCGGCGGATCAGCTCGCCCTGCTGTCCGAACTCGGTCTGCCGTGGGCTCCGGCCGAGCGTCCGGTGCCCAATGGTTGACCGGGCACTGCGGACCCTGCGCCTCGGCAGGGTCCAGATCGGCACCTACCGGGACGGCAGCGGGCTCGACGTGACCCTCTCCCCGCGCCCCTACCTCCACCCGGTTCGCACGCTCGCCGGCACGCCGGTGACCGACGCCTCACCGGCCGACCACCCCTGGCACCTCGGGATCTCCGTCGCGCTCCAGGACGTGGACGGCTGGAACTTCTGGGGCGGCCCGAGCTATCTGCGGGACCAGGGCTACGTGTGGCGCGACGACCACGGCCGCATCGACCACGAGGCCTTTCTGCGGGCCGACGAGAGCGGCTTCGCCGAGCGGCTGCGATGGGTCACCTCGTCCGGCCGGCTCCTGCTCACCGAGCATCGCACGATCGTGGCTCGCGCAGCCGACCACGGGTGGGAGTTGGAGATGACGACGACGCTGGTCAATCCCGGCGACCGGGAGATACGCCTGGGCAGCCCCGCGACGAACGGACGGGATGGCGCGGGGTACGGCGGCTTCTTCTGGCGGCTTCCCCGAGCGGATGAGCCGCAGGTCCGCACTCACGCCGCCGTCGGCGAGGGCGCCGTGCACGGCTCCGTCGCGCCGTGGCTCGTCTGGGCCGACCCCTCCGCCGGATTCACGCTCGTGTTCACGCGGACCACCGGCAGCATCCCGGCTGACCCGTGGTTCGTCCGCATCGAGGACTATCCCGGCGTGGGCCTGCAACTGGCCGCCCGGGAGCCGCTGAGACTCTCGGGTGGGAGCGGGGTGACTCGCGGACTGCGCGTGCTGCTCTCCGACGGCGTGCTGGAGGAGGCCGCGGTGGTCGCATGGGCGGAGGCGACGGCGCGGGGGGTCGGGTAGTTGGGAGCACACGGCGAGGTGGAAGGGAGAAGCGTGGAACAACGCGGCGGCCCAGCCCGGCTGAGAGAGGTCGCGGCGAGGGCAGGAGTGTCGCTCACCACCGCGTCCCGAGTCCTCAACGGCAGTGACCGGACGGTCGGGGAACCCCACCGCAGCCGCGTCCTCGCCGCTGCGAAACAGCTGGGCTACCAGGCCAACGTGCATGCCCAGGCGATCGCCAGGGGCGAGAGCAACCTCGTCGGCCTCGTCGTCCACGACCTGGCGGACCCGTACTTCTTCACCATCGCGGACGGCGTCATGCAGCAGTGCGAGCAGCGCGGCCTCGTCGTCATGCTGGCGAGCACGCGCCGCGACCCCGAACGCGAGGTCGAGTACATGGCGACGCTGCGGGCGCAGCGAGCGCGGGCCGTGGTCATCGTGGGCAGCCGGACGGCGGACCGGGACGTGACCGGCCGCCTCGTCAAGGAGGTGCGGGCGTACGCCGAGTCGGGCGGCAGGGTGGCGTGCGTCTCGCAGAACCGGCTGGACACGAACACCGTCGTGGTCGAGAACCGGGCCGGCGCGCGGCAGCTGGCGCAGGAGCTGGTCGGGTTGGGCCACCGCCGGTTCGCGATCCTCGCGGGGCCTCGCGACCTCGTGACCGCCCGTGACCGCAGGACCGGGTTCGTCGACGGGCTCGTGCGCGCCGGCATCGGGGCGGACGACGTCCTCGTGGTCCACGGACCGTTCACGCGTGACGGCGGATACGCCGCCGCCGAACAGCTCGTCGCTGCCGGTCTGCCGGCGACCTGCGTCTTCGCCTGCAATGACGTCGTTGCCGTCGGCGCGGTCGCCGCATTCCGCGACCACGGCCTCGCCGTCCCCTGGGACGTCTCCGTCGCCGGCTTCGACGACATCGAGACCCTCCGCGACCTCGTGCCGGCACTGACGACCGTCCGCCTCGACCTGGCGGGAATCGGCTCGCGCGCGGCAACGCTCGCCCTCGACAGCGATCCGGGCGCCCCGGCGCGAATCGTCCCGGTCGCGGGCCGCGTTGTCCTCAGGGACAGCACGGCAGCGCCGGTCCGACCTCAGGAGTGACCGCCCCTCTGACGCGACCGCGCGGGCCCCGGCTCAGCCGGTGACGAGCCACGCCCCGGTGTCCGCGGGCAGCCGGCCGCCGGTCAGCGGGCTGCTCGCGACCAGGACCTCGCCCGGCGGCAGCTCCACGGGGTCGCGGCCCACATTGAGGACCAGCGTGAACCCGGGCTCCCGCGAGAAGGCGACGACGTCGTCGCCGAGCTCGAGCCAGCGGACGTCGACTCCTGACCCCGCGCCCAGTGCCGGCAGGGAGCGCCGCAGCTCCAGTGCCGAGCGGTACAGGGTGAGCATCGAGTCCGGGTCGCCCTCCTGCGCCTCCACCGACAGGTCCGACCAGCGCGCCGGCTGCGGCAGCCACCCCGGTGCCGACCCGAAGCCCAGCGACGGCCCGGACCTCGTCCACGGCAACGGCACGCGGCACCCGTCCCGTCCGCGCTCGGTGTGCCCGGAGCGCTCCCAGGTCGGGTCCTGCAGCAACTCCTCCGGCAGGTCCAGGACCTCCTCCAGGCCCAGCTCCTCGCCCTGGTAGAGGTAGACCCCGCCCGGCAGGGCGAGCTCGAGCAGCAGCAGGGCCCGGGCCCGTCGCCGGCCCAGCTCGACGTCCACCGGTCCGGACTGCTTGCGGAACAGCTCGACCGGACCGCCGATCGACGTCCGGCCGAGCCGGCTGACGTGCCGGGTGATGTCGTGGTTGGACAGCGTCCACATCACGGGGGCGCCCACGCTCTCGTGCGCCACCAGGCTGGCCTCGGCGGCCCGCCGCAGCTCCGGCGCGGACCACGGCGAGCGCAGGAAGTCGAAATCGAAGGCCGTGTGCAGCTCGTCCGGCCGCAGGTAGGCGGCGAGCCGCTCCGGGCTCGACACCCACGCCTCGGCGACGAACACACGCGGCGGGTCGTACGTGTCCGCCAGCGCCCGCCACTCCCGGTAGATGTCGTGCACACCGGGCCGGTCCCAGTGCGGGTGGTCCGCCCGGTCCGGCGGCGTCAGCACGTGCTCCTCGTCGGTCCCGAGGTTCGGCAGTCCGTCCTGCTTGACGAGCCCGTGGGCGACGTCGATCCGGAAGCCGTCGGCGCCACGGTCGAACCAGAACCGCAGGATGTCCAGGAACTCCTCGCGGACCTCCCGGTTGCTCCAGTCGAGGTCCGGCTGCTTGGGATCGAACAGGTGCAGGTACCACTCGCCCGGCGATCCGTCCGGCTCCGTCACGCGGTCCCACGCCGGCCCGCCGAAGACCGCGCGCCAGTCGTTCGGCGGAAGCGCGCCGTCCTCCCCTCGGCCCGGCCTGAAGACGTACCGCGCCCGCTCGGGCGAGCCGGGGCCGGTGGCGAGCGCCGTGGCGAACCACGGGTGCTCGTCGGAGGTGTGGTTCGGGACGATGTCGAGCAGCACCCGCAGGCCGAGTCGATGCGCCTCCTCGATGAGGGCGACCGCCTCGTCGAGCGTGCCGAAGGGCGGGTAGATGTCGCGGTAGTCGGCGACGTCGTAGCCGCCGTCCGCCTGGGGCGAGGGGTACCAGGGGTTGACCCAGATAGCGTCCACGCCGAGCCCCGCGAGGTAGGGGAGCCGCTCGCGGATACCCGCGAGGTCGCCGAGCCCGTCGCCGTTCCCGTCCGCGAAGCTGCGGATGTACAGCTGATACGTCACCGCACCCCGCCACCACGCGGCGTCGCGAGCGTCCGTCGCGGTCTGTTCAGCTGCCTGCACGCTCCGCACGATCTGCTCGGTCACGCTGCCCGACCTTATCGGCGGGCCCCAAGGTCGCTTCCCGGCACGGCGCCGTCGCCGTCCGGGGAGCCGCACAAAGCCGGTCGCCCGCAGCAAGGCGGCTGACACCTGAGGAGTGGGACGATGCCGGACATGGCGGACGGTCTGCGGCCCTGGCAGCGGTTCTACCGCTTCCTGTGGCGCTTCCTCGGCCCGGCGCAGACCGGGCTGCCCCCGTACGCGACAGCGGAGGAACGCGAGGAGTACCGCCGGCGCAACCAGCCGAAGCCGGCGGCCGTGAGCGAGCCCCCACCGGGATACCGCTTCATGGTCTACACGGATCCGAACGGCGTGCCCCGACGCGCGCTGATCCCGATCGACCCCGCCGCGCCGGGGGAGGCGTCGGCCGCGCCCGGGGAAGGGCCCGCCGCGCCCGGGGAGGCGCCCGCCGCGCCCGGCGTCCAGGGCCCGGCGGAACCAACCGACGGCGGCGCGGCGCTCTGACAGGATCCCGGTCTCACGCCGGCGAGGGTGCCGGCCTGCCGGCCCCCGCCCCCCGTCTCGGGTCGGGCAGCGCCGCACTCGTCAGCGTCGCGAGCACGAGCACAGCGACGCCACCCAGCAGCGCGAGGTCATAGCTGCCGGTCAGATCGTGCAGCGCCCCGGGCACGTAGGCGCCGACGGCGGAGCCGATCTGGTGGGCCAGGAAGATCAGCCCGAAGACGAGGCCGAGGGAGTGGCCGCGGAACCACCGGCTCGCGAGCACCTGCGTCGGAGCGACCGTCGCGAAGTCGACCAGCCCGAACGTCAGGCTGAACACCAGCAGCGAGGGGGCGCTGTGCGTGAAGAGCAGCAGCACGAGCGTTATCGCGCGCATGCCGTACAGGCCCGCGAGGATCAGCCGGCTGTCGTAACGGTCGGCGAGCGGACCGGAGGCGAGCGTCCCCAGCACGTTGAACACCGCCAGGACGCCGACCGCGGCGCCGGTGGTCGCCGTCCCGTACCCGTGGTCGTGCGCGAGCGGGATGAGGTGCGTGTCGATCATGCCGGTGGTCGTGTAGCCACAGACGAAGAACGGCAGGGCCAGGCCCCAGAACTCGCGGCGGCGCAGCAGCGCCGAGACCGGCGGCCGCTCGACGCGGACGGGCGGTGCCTCGGGGTGCTGCCGCTCCTCCGGTACGAGCACGGAGGCGCCGCCGTACGGCTCGAGCCCCTTGTCGGCCGGTCGTGACCGCAGCAGCACGAGCATCACCGGCGCGGCCACCACGGCCGCCAGCCCGGCGAGCACGACGAGCGTCGGTCGCCAGCCCACCGTCGTCACCAGGGCGAGCGCAGCAGGTACGACCAGGATCTGCCCGGCGCCGTAGGCCGCCTCGACGACGGCGAAGACCAGGCCGCGGCGGGCGATGAACCACTCCGTGACGGCGACGCTGGCCACCACCTGCGACGCGCCGCCGAACCCGACCGATGCGAGCAGCCCGTACGTGAGCGCCAGGTGCAGGGGTGACCGCGCCGTCGCGGCCAGGGCCAGCCCGACGCCGACCAGTGCCGCGCTCCCCGAGAGGACGGCGCGGCTCCCGAGCCGGTCGACGAGGCGTCCCGCCAGGGGCTGGGTGACGCCGTAGACGAGGAAGCTCACGGTGCTGATCAGGCTGATCGAGCCGCGGCTCGTGCCGAACTCGTTCTGCCAGGGTCCTATGAAGGCCCCGAACGACAATCGGGCGCCCTGTGCCGTGAGCAGTCCCACGAAGGCCACCGCCACGACCACCCACGCGTAATGCAGCCGGCGGCGGGAGGCGGCGAGAGTCGTCGTCACGTGGACAGGATGCGGAGAGCGGACGCCGGCGGCGAGTGCCACCACCGAACTGGTGGCATGCGCCCCTCAGCCCAGCGGACCCGGCCAGGGCGTCGGCGCGCCTCCCGCGAGCTGGTCGACGAACTGCTCCAGGTACCACCGGCGGTAGGCGACGAGCTCGGGCGGCGTCGCGAGGGTCAGCAGGTGGCGGCCCTCGCGGCAGTACTCGTCGGCCTCGTCCAGCATCTGCCCGAGGGCGATGGCGGCCTCAGCGGCGGCGGGCGGCACCCGGAAGGTCAGGTCGACCGTCCGGACCCCGCTGCGCAGGGCCTCGTCGAAGGCGTCTTCCTGCTCGGTGGTGAAGCCGCCGAATTCCCGCCGCAGCACGTCCACCAGGTCCAGCAGCCGCCGGGGGAGCGCGGTGCTGCTCTCCGTGTGCTGCAGCCCCTCGGCGATGAGCACGAACTCGCGCTGCAGCTCCTCGGCGTGCTCGGTGGCCCGTGCCTGGAGCGCGACGGGAATCCTGCGCATCTCGACGACGACGAGCGTCTGATCGTGCTCGCTCACGCTGCAGTCGCCCGCGCGGGTAGCGGGGCCCGTGAGGCGGCGTCCAGCAGGGAGGGCGGGAGCGCAACGGCGTGGAGCCGGACGACGGCGGGCGAGACCGCCCCGGCCCCTCCGGGCGGCAGCTCGATCCGAGCGGAGCCGAGCGACGGGGGCAACGAGCCGCGGGCGACGGCCCCCTTGCCACCCTCCTCGGCGGTCTGGCCTCCGGCGAGCTCGTCGAGCAGCGCCGCGAAGTCCTCGCTCCCGGGCAGCCCCCCGCGACCGCCGCTCTCCCCGTCCAGCTCGAACCAGACCGTCTTGCCGCCGCCCACCGGCTGCACTCCCCACGAGGCGGCGACGCTCTCGAGAAGCTGCAGGCCCCGGCCCGTCGTCGCCTCCGCGCTGTGGTGGCGCAGCCGGGGCCGCACAGGGGAGCCGTCGCTCACCTCGCAGCGCAGCCGGCCCGCCGCTCCGTCCTGCTCGAGCACCACGCGCAGCGGGGTGCCCGCGTGCAGCACCGCGTTCGTCACGACCTCGGTCAGCAACTGCGAGAGCTCCCACTCGAGCTCGTCGGCGTCCCAGGCCGTCAGGACGCCGCGCGCCCACCGCCGCGCCTCGGCCACGCTGGCCGTGCGGGCCTCCCCGGTGAAGACCGCGCGGCGCGGGCCGCCCTCGGCGCCCGCACTGCCGGCACCGGGTCCACCCGGGGCTCCGTCCACCACGACGATGTCCGCCTCTCGCTCACCGATCCGGAGGTCACCCTAACGAAGAAGCCGCGTCGCGAGCGCTCATCTCGCGGTCCTCGCTCGCGTCGGGGACGTACTCGAGGAGCACGAGGGCGATGTCGTCGTGGAGGGCGCCGCCGCTCCACCGCACGACCTGGTCCCGCAATTCGGTCACCGCCTCGCTGACGGGGGCCTGCACCTGAACCGCGTCTACGATCTGCTGCACCGGCAGGAACGAACCGGTCCGCGGGTTCCTCGCCTCTGTCAGGCCGTCGGTGTAGAGCAGCAGGCGGTCGTACGGGAGCATCCTGGTCGTCAACCGGGCGGACGTGCCGCGGAGCCCGAGCGGTGGCCGCGACAGGTCGGTCTCGAGCACGCGCGCGGCGCCCCCGGACAGCAGGATCGGCGCCGGGTGCCCGGCGCTGACGAGGGTCAGGACGCCGTCCCCGGTGAGTTGCAGGAGGACGGCGGTGACGAAGTCCTCGTCGCTCTCCGCGGCCTGCGCCACCCGGTCGTCGAGCCGGTCCAGCAGCGCGCCGAGATCCGCGCTGTCGCTCGCACGCTCCCGGAAGGTCGCGAGCACCTGGGCCGAGAGCCGGACGGCGTCGAGCCCCTTGCCCCGCACGTCGCCGACGAGCACCCGCAGCCCGTGGTCGGTGAGCACGAAGCCGTACATGTCGCCGCCCACGAGGGCCTCGCGGGTCGCGCTCTCGTAGTGCACCGCGACCTGCACGTGTCCCAGCCGCTCCGGCACCGGCTGCAGGATGGCGCGCTGGGCGGCGTCCGCGACCTTCGTGACCTGCGTGAGCCGGCGCTCACGGTCGAGCCTGTACTGGGAGAGGAAGACGGCCAGCACGGTCATGACCGTTATCACGACGAGCCGGATCAGCTGGGCGTACAGCGGGTCGCCGGGATCGAACGCGTCGTCCCTCAGCCCGAGGACCGTCGCGGTGACGAGGGCCGCGGCCCCGTACCCGGCGGTCATGCGCGGGCCGGCGACATTGGCCGCCAGCAGTGGAGCGACCACGACGAGCCCTAGCACGACGCTCCGCCCGACGGAGAGGTCTGCGGCCACGACGGCGGCGATCGCCACGGCCGGCAGGACCGCGAGGCCTACGCGGGCGGCGCGGGCGGCGGTCACTCCATGCATCCCACCAGAACACCGGTGAATGTCACAGTTCCCGAGGCGGTCCACGACCGATGGGCCGGGCGGCCGAGCAGCCGATTCGGCCGCCCAGCCGCCCGGCCGGGCGGGTCGGTCGGCCGGGCGGCCGAGCCCCCCGGCCCAGCCCCCCGGCAGAGGTCAGGGCGTGGGAACGGACGTGAACGACGAGCCGGTCTCCAGCAGGGTCTTGAGGTCGCTGAGGATCCACGGCCAGCCGCCGCCGCCCTCCTGCTGCTCGGCGCCGGGCGCTCCCTCCACCATGGCCGCAACGGACGGCGCGCTGCCGACCTCGTGGATGACCGTGAGCCTGCAGACGCCGGGGCCACCGCCCTCGGCGATCTCGTAGGTGAGCCGGGTGAAACCCTCGGCCGCGGCCCGCGGGTCCATCGCCATCCGCCAGGTCTGCACCAGCCGTCGCGGCGGGTCGACCTCGAGCACCTCGCCGTCGACGACGGTCTCGGGCACTGGCCAGCCCATCCGCCGGGAGCCTTCGATCATCGCCTCGCCGGGGACGGCGCGGAAGTCACCGCCCGGGCGCAGCTCGAAGGTGCTCGGAGCGCCGTAGCCGTACCGGCCGTTCCACTCAGGGTCGGTGATGGCCTGCCAGATCCGTTCGGGCGTTGCCTTGATGTAGACGCTGTGCACCTGCACAGGTCGTGGGGTGGTGCCGGTGCTGCTGCTCGCCGTGTCCTGCGCGCTGTCGGTCGTCACTGTTCCTCCAGGTCGTGCTTGAGGTCCGCGAGCATGGCGACGCCGTGCTCGGTGTACTTGTCGATCCACCGGTCGTGGAGCAGCCGGATGGGAACCGGGTTCAGGAAGTGCAAGGTCTCGCGGCCGTGTCGCCGCCTGGTGACGAGACCGGCCTCCTCGAGGACGCGCAGGTGCTTCATGACGCCGAACCGGGTCATGTCCACCTCCTGCTCGAGCTCGGTGAGGGTGCGGGCGTCCCGGGCGAACAGCAGGTCGAGCAGCAGGCGGCGGGTCGGATCCGCGAGAGCGCGGAACACCAGGTCGTCGTCTGCCATGTCCCGATAATATGTGACCTGGAGGTCACATATCTAGGCCTGGGAACACATCTTCTCGCCGGCCCCGCGCAGCGGAGGAGGGCTCGAAGAGGAGGCAGGAAGGCCATGGCGCGGCGGGACCCCGTGCCGCCGGGGAAAGCCGTCGTGCGCGATCTCGACCGAGGTCAACCGGCCGAGGGCACCGTCACGATTCCCGGCAGGTGCTCCCGGTGGGGACAGGCCCAGACGCGCCCCCCGGCGAGGTTCGCGTGGGTGGGGCTGCCGACGAGCTCGGACTCTCCCGAGGGGCAGGGCTGCTCGTGTGCCCAGCGCCAATCGACAGCCGGCAAGACCTGGCCATCAGCGGTCACCGGTAGCTTGAAGGCGACCGCCCCGCTGTGCTCCGCGCAGAAGCCGTTCCCGGTCGGCGCGCCGCAAGGGCAAGCATCATGATCCAGTGGCTCGGCCATGGGCAGCCAGACCATGGCCTCGGCGGGTGTCGCCTCCGGCTGCGCGTCGTCGGGCTGAGCGCTCATCGGGTGCTACTTCCACCTCGGTGTCCGGGAGCTGGCGGCTCGATGGCGGTCCATTTGGGCGGATCGCGTCACTGATCGCAAGAGTTCTACCCAAGAATGGGGAAGATCATGCGGGATCAGCGGTCCATGCGGATGGCGAGGACGGCGACGTCGTCCTCGGGATCCGCGGGGACCAGGGCCTCGAGGAGGGCGTCGCAGGTCTGCGCCGGCGACCGGTCGTCGTCGCTGCGGGCAAGGACGGCCGACAGCAGGTCGATGCCGTCGTCGAACGAGCGGGTGCGGGTCTCGACCAAGCCGTCGGTGTAGAGCAGCAACAGTGACCCGGCGGGCAGGGTCGCGGCCGCCTCGCCGCGTCGCTGCCGTCCGGGGGGCAGCGCGCCGATCAGGTGGTGAGCGCCCCGGTCCAGCCGTTCGACCCGGCCGCCGGGATGCCGGACCAGTGGCGGCAGATGGCCGGCGTTCGAGTACAGGAACATGCCGTTGCCGTTGCCGTTGCCGTTGCCGAGGGTGAGTCGGCCGTAGATCGCGGTGGCGACCTCGGCCATGCCGAAGCCTTGAACCAGCCGATCCATCCGGTCCAGGACGATCGAAGGGCTGCTGCCCTCGTAGGCGTAGGACCGCAGGACGCTGCGCAGCTGGCCCATCGCCGCGGCCGCCGTCACGTCGTGGCCCATGACGTCTCCGATCGCCACGCCGATGGCGCCGTCCGGCAGCTCGAAGAGGTCGTACCAGTCACCACCCACCTGCGCCGCCGATCCGCTGACCAGGTAGCGGGCGGCGGCGCTGACCCCCGGCAGGTTTGTCACGGTCGGCAACAAGGACCGTTGCAGGGAGGCGGCGACCGCGAGCTCCCGGGCGTTCCGGGCGCGTTCGGCCCGCACTTGTTCGACGTAGCGCAGCACGACGCCGGCCTGGCGGGTGAACAGGTCCGCAGTCTGCAGCGAGCTGTCTCCGAACGCTCCCACGGTGTCGCCGTAGAGGTTCAGCGCACCAAGGACGTTCCCGTCGCCTCCCAGCGGAAGGGACAGGCTGCTGTGGACGCCGACAGCTCGGCCCTTGGCGGTGACGTGCGGCCACCTGACCTCGTTGTCGTAGTCCGGCACACTGACGACCACACGCCTCCACATAGCGGACAGGCAGGGGCCGGACTCCCAGGCGTACTGCTCCTCGTCGATGGCCCGCGCGCGGTCGTCGCTGGCCGACATCGTGCGGACGTCCCCGTCGTTCCGCATGGTCACGCTGGCCGACGCGCAGCCGGGGATCCCGTCCCGTGCCAAGCGCGCCAGGTCGTGCAGAGCGCGCGCGAGCTCCTCGGAACTCGAACTGTACTCCGGGCGCTGGAGCATCACTGTGCGCGGCCCCGTCTCCGGCAGGTGCCGGACTGGACGAGAATCGCGGACGGCTCACCACGTGATCCGGCGGGCTCAACATGCCAACGACCCCCTCACCATCCCACTCCATCGCGGCCGGCAATAGGCATAGCCGGGCACCGAACGGCGTTGCGGCACACTGGGGCCACACGAGCGCCGCGAACGCGCGGGGAACGGCGGCCGTCCGAGCGTCTGCGCGGGTCGGTCCCGGGCGTGGCCGCATGAGACTCACTCCACCTAGGTATTGGAAGAGGCATGGCCGAGTTCATCTACACCATGCGCAAGGCCCGCAAGGCCCACGGCGACAAGGTGATCCTCGACGACGTCACGATCGCGTTCTACCCGGGCGCGAAGATCGGCGTCGTCGGACCCAACGGCGCCGGCAAGTCGAGCGTGCTCAAGATCATGGCGGGGCTCGACCAGCCCAGCAACGGCGACGCGTTCCTGACCCCCGGGTACTCGGTCGGCATCCTCATGCAGGAGCCGGAGCTCAACGAGGACAAGGATGTCCTGGGCAACGTCGAAGAGGGCCTCGGCGAGATCAAGGTCAAGCTCGACCGGTTCAACGAGATCGCCGAGAAGATGGCGGTCGAGTACTCGGACGAGCTCATGGAGGAGATGGGGCGCCTCCAGGAGGACATCGACCACGCCGACGCCTGGGACGTCGACTCCCAGCTCGAGCAGGCGATGGACGCCCTGCGCTGCCCGCCGCCGGACGCCGACGTCAGGGTTCTCTCCGGCGGCGAGCGCCGCCGGGTGGCGCTGTGCAAGCTGCTGCTGAGCAAACCCGACCTGCTGCTGTTGGACGAGCCCACGAACCACCTGGACGCCGAGAGCGTGCAGTGGCTCGAGCAGCACTTGGCCTCGTACGCGGGCGCCGTGCTCGCGGTCACCCACGACCGGTACTTCCTCGACAACGTGGCGCAGTGGATCCTCGAGCTGGACCGCGGCCGCGCCTACCCCTACGAGGGCAACTACTCGACCTACCTGGAGAAGAAGCAGGAGCGCCTGCAGGTCCAGGGCAAGAAGGACCTCAAGCTCGCCAAGCGCCTCAAGGACGAGCTCGAGTGGGTCCGCATGAACGCCAAGGGCCGCCAGACCAAGAGCAAGGCGCGCCTCGCCCGATACGAGGAGATGGCGGCAGAGGCGGACCGCACCCGCAAGCTCGACTTCGACGAGATCCAGATCCCGCCGGGCCCGCGCCTGGGGAACGTCGTCATCGAGGCGTCGAAGCTGTCGAAGGGCTTCGGCGACCGCCAGCTCATCGAGAACCTCAGCTTCTCGCTGCCGCGCAACGGGATCGTCGGCGTGATCGGCCCCAACGGCGTCGGCAAGACCACGCTGTTCAAGACGATCGTGGGCCTCGAACCGGTGGACGCCGGCAGCCTGAAGGTCGGCGAGACGGTGAAGATCTCGTACGTCGACCAGTCCCGGGCCGGCCTCGACCCCAAGAAGAACGTGTGGGAGACGGTCTCAGAGGGGCTCGACTACATCAAGGTCGGCAACGTCGAGATGCCCTCGCGGGCGTACGTGTCGGCGTTCGGCTTCAAGGGCCCCGACCAGCAGAAGCCGGCCGGCGTGCTGTCGGGCGGCGAGCGCAACCGGCTCAACCTCGCGCTGACCCTCAAGCAGGGCGGCAACCTGCTGCTGCTCGACGAGCCCACGAACGACCTGGACGTCGAGACGCTCGGCTCGCTGGAGAACGCGCTGCTCGACTTCCCGGGCTGCGCCGTCGTGATCTCCCACGACCGGTGGTTCCTCGACCGGGTGGCGACGCACATCCTCGCTTACGAGGGCGACGACGAGAACCCGGCGAAGTGGTTCTGGTTCGAGGGCAACTTCGGCGGCTACGAGGAGAACAAGGTCGCCCGGCTCGGCGTCGAGGCGGCCCGCCCGCACCGGGTCACGCACCGCAAGCTGACCCGCGACTGACGGACGGCACGCTGCGACCTGTGTCCCCTATCGTGATCATTCCGGGTGGATGACCACGATGAGGGCACACAGGTCGCGGCGTACGGTCTCGTGAGGGCGGCTACTCCACCAGGTCGAGCTCCTGCGGCTCCATGTCCTTCGAGGCCCATCCCACGATGCGGGAAAGGGCTCACCGACGGCTCGGACTAGAGCGTTCGTTCTGACTCATCGAGGTCGATCGATCGCTCCCGGCCACCCAGTCGTCATATCTCCTCCCATCTCCTCCGCTCCGCGGCCAGCGCCGATGGCGATGGCCGGGCTCCGGGCGCCGCACGTGCGGACTGACGATCCCGCCGGGACCGGGAGGAATTCCGGGGGCCGCCGGGAAACCGCCCGATCCGGGCTACCCCAGGCGCCGACACCCTCGAGAGGTCCGGTTCTCCCACCGCCTCCCGAGGAGCTCCTCATGGCCCAGTTCACCGAGCCTGTCGCCGCCATGCCCCTGACCGCCCTGAACGTTCCCCGTAGCCCCTCGCGCACGCTCTGGCGGGTCGGCGGCGGCCTCGCCCTCGCCCACGTCGTCCTGCTCTTCGCCGGCTTCAGCCAGGAGGTCGCCGTCGAGCACGGCGACGCTCCCGCCGTCATCCAGAAGATCTATGGCGGGGCGAACCTGACCCGCGTCCTCGCGGGCGGCTATGTCGAGGCCATGTCGTTCGTCGTCCTGGCGGCCGCCGTCGTGATCATCGCCCGGCTCTTTGGGCACCGCACGGAGGCAGGACGCACCGCGGCGCAGACGTTCCTCGCCCTCGGGGTGGTGTTCGTCGCATCCACCCTCGCCGTCGGCTTCCCGCCCGGAGCCGCTGCCGTCTACGCGGCGCACAACGGCGCCGACCCGGCGACGATCTCCATCGTCAACGACATCAGGAACTACGGCTACATCCTCCAGGTCGCACTGCAGATGGCGATGGCGCTGTCCCTGGGCGTCGCCGCCCTCGCCGAGAAGCAGTTCACGAGGTGGGTCGGCTGGTTCGGCGCCGTGCTGGGCGGCGCGGGCATCGTGCTCGTGCCCTTCGCGCACGACGTCATCGGCATGGTCTGGATGATCTGGTGGGTTGGCGTCGCGGTCCTGCTGCTGCGTGCGTCGCGGACCGGCGACGGGGCGTCCGAGCGGATTTCCTGACGGGCTCTCCCGGCCTCCGCGTCGATGAGCGACCCTGTCTGCGTGAGCAGCCGAACAACGGGGCTGGGAACCAGAGCGGCGAGCCGGACGGCGTCCGTGCTCGCCGCCCTGGTCGGCGTCGGCACCGAGGCGCTGGCGATCGCGGCCTCACCGGCGGGACCCGCCCGGTGGAACGAGGCCGCGGTCGGCGCCGTCATCGTGGCTTACGCGGTGGTCGGGCTCGTCATCGTCTGGCACCGTCCGGGCCACCCCGTCGGCCGGCTCGCGCTCGCGATCGCGGCGGTGTGGGGGGTCGGCGAGGCCCTGGTCGCGACGTCCTACGCGGTGCTGGCACAGCATCCGGACGCCCGGCTCGCCGCCCTCGGGTCGGCCCTCGGCACCTTCCTGCGCGGGCTGCCCTGGTTCGCCGCCGTGATGTGGCTGCCGCTCCGCTTCCCGGACGGGCTACCGGCAACCACCCGGCTGGGTCGCTTCGCCGAGCGTTTCACCCTCGCCACGATCGCGGTCTTCTCCGCCGTCAGCCTGTGCTCCCCGACGCTGACAGACCTGCGAGTGGAGCACATCGACAACCCGATCGGGGCGCCGCCGTCCTGGGCGCCGGTCTTCGAGGTCCTGGCCGGCGTCGCGTTGCTCCTGGGAATCGGCGCGGTGGGGCTCGCCGTCGCGGTGCTGGTCCAGAAGTACCGCCGGGGCGGCCCGCTGGGGCGGCAGCAGACCCTCATCTTCGGGGCAGCGTTCGTCCCGCCGCTCGTGGCCCTGGTCGCCAGCTTCTCGGACGCCGCCGGCCCGTGGCTGTTCGCCGTCGCGACGATCCCGCTCCCCGTCGCCATCGGCGTCGCCGTCCTGCAACGACGCCTCTACGACATCCAGCTCGCGGTCAACCGCTCCCTGACGTACGGCACGCTCTGGCTCGCCATCGCGCTGCTCTACGCGGTCGTCGTCGGGGGAGTGGGCGTGATGCTGCGCCGTCCCGACGCGATCTGGCTGCCGTGGCTGGCCGCGGGCGTCGTCGCGGTCACCTTCGCGCCGCTGCGCGACGCCCTGCAGCGAGGCGCGAACAGGTTGACGTACGGCCAGTGGTCCCAGCCCGCGGAGGTGCTGGCCACCACCGCTCGCCGGCTCGGGGACGCCGGCGACGTCCCCTCGCTCCTGCGGTCCCTGGTCGAGGACGTCGGCCAGGCACTCGACCTGCCTTACGTGGAGATCACGGATCCGGACGGGCGCACCCTGGCCCTGCGCGGCAGGCCTGCGGGCGAGGTCGACTCTCTGCCGATGACCTCGTACGGTGTGGAGGTCGGGACCCTCGCCTGGGCGCAGCGGCCGCTGCGCGACACGGACCGCCGGCTGCTCGTCGACCTCGCCCGCCAGCTCGGAACCGTCGTCCACGCCGCCGGCCTGCTCGACGCCGTCCGCGCCTCCCAGGAGCGGCTCGTGCTCGGCCGCGAGGAGGAACGCCGCCGGCTGCGCCGCGACCTGCACGACGGCCTGGGCCCCGCGCTGGCCGGCCTGCTGCTGCACGTCGACACACTGCGGAACGTCCTGCGCAGCCGGCTCGGCCCCGACGCGGCGGAAGCCGCCGACGAGGGGTTGCTCGCACTCCGCTCCGGCATCCAGGGCGCTGTCGTCGACGTCCGCCGCATCGTCGAGGGGCTACGGCCGCCGGCGCTGGACGAGCTGGGCCTGGCCGAGGCGGTGGCGCAGCTCGCCGACCGCATCGCCGCGGGCGCCGGCCTGAGCGTCGAGGTCCAGGCCGACGAGCTGCCGAGGCTGGAGGCGGCCGTCGAGGTTGCCGCGTACCGGATCACTCAGGAGGCGCTCACGAACGTTCTCCGGCACGCCGACGCCCGGTCCGCCCTGGTGCGCCTGGAGTGCGCCCAGAGCGGTCTGCTCGTCGAGGTCCGGGACGATGGCCGCGGGGTGGTCGTCCCCAGAGCGGAGGGTGTGGGTCTGGTCAGCATGCGTGAGCGCGCCGAGGAGATCGGCGGGACGTTCGCCATCGACGCGCGGCCGGCCTCGGGTACGACGATCAGCGCGTTCCTCCCCACAGCGGCGCTGGCTCCGGCGGAACCGGTGACCGAGCATTCTCGCTCCGGCGTCCTCGTCCGTGTGACGGACTCGACGGCATGACCCGCGTCCTCGTCGTCGACGATCACCCGATCTTCCGGGACGGCCTCGCCGCGCTGCTGCGCTCGGTTCCCGACACCGAGGTCGTCGGGCTCGCGGCGGACGGCGAGGCGGCCTGCCGTCTGGCCGCCGAGCTGGCGCCGGACGTCGTCGTGATGGATCTCAACATGCCGGGACTGCCCGGGCTGGAGGCCATCCGGCGCCTCACCCGGCTCGACCCGCCACCGTCCGTGCTCGTCCTGACCATGGTGGACGACGACGACAGTGTCACCGCCGCACTGCAGGTCGGGGCGCGGGGCTACCTGCTCAAGGGCGCGGTGCAAGAGGAGGTCCTCGCGGCGATCAGCACGGTTGCGGCGGGTGGCGCCGTCTTCGGCGCGGGCGCGGCACAGCGCGTCCTCGACGGCGGCAGGCGCAGGCACAACCCCGACCTGACGGAGCGGGAGGCGCAGGTGCTGGCGCTGATCGCCGCAGGCAGCGACAACGCGGCCATAGCCCGGGAGCTCGGGGTGACCGTCAAGACGGTGCAGAACCACGTGTCCCGAGTGCTGGCCAAGCTCCAGGTGCGCGACCGCACACAGGCCGCGCTCCGCATGCGCGGCCTGTGAGCGGTCGAAGCTCACGTGGTGGGCGTTGGGTCCGGAGTGGGGTCGGGCGCCGGCTCGGGAGCGGGGTCAGGAGCCGTCGGCGTGAACCTCGGGCTGACGAGGTAGTCGGTCTGGTGGTAGCTGTTCGTCGGGAACGGCGCCAGGCTGCCGATCAGCGAGGTGTAGGCGTATCGGCTCGACAGGCCCACGATGTCGCCCGTAGCACTGGACACCTGGCAGCGGAAGCCCCACCGCACGTAGGAGTACTGGCCGCCCCGCACCCAGAAGCCGACGACGTAGTGCTGGTTCGCGGCCACCGGGACGGCTCTGAACCCGATGTCGTAGAAGCAGGGGTCGGCGCCGGTGATGCCCTCATAGGCACCTCCGGAGGCGAGGAGCTCGCCGTCCGCGCTCCACAGATAGGCGAACAGCGGTAGTCGCGCGTTGACCTCGGCCGGGTCGAGATCGAGGCAGATCCGTGCGCCGTCGACGGTGCCGTCGACCGTGGGCATCCACTCCATCGCGAGCAGGACGTCGTCCGTGTCACCCGTGGCCTGCGCCCGGCGCTCCAGCTGTGGGCTGTCGGCCGTGTAGAGGTATTCGGGGGTTGCCGGGTCTGCGCTGACCGCGCCGCCCTCGGCCTGTGCCGGGGCGCTGACCGCGAGGGGCGCCACGACGGCGAGCAGCCCCGCGATCACCAGGGCACGTAGATGTCGATGCGGTCTCATAGGACCTCCGGGGGGAACTGTTTCGTAACGATCTCGCTACTGCCCGTAGCCGACTCCCCCGAGAAGGTGCAGCAGCCCCAAGGCAAGCAGTTCCGCGACCCGTCCGGCAAGGTCGCGACCGCTTATTTGGCAAGGATTTGTGTCAACGATTGGCAGTATCACGGGCGGTGGTCGCTCGCTCCGCGAACTCCTTCGCGCCCTCCCGTGCGGCCCTCGACCGCGCTAGCGTGCGGAGCACCACGATCGACGGCGATCCGCCTCAAGGAGAAGTCATGACCTCCCGGCTCAACCCCTACCTCAGCTTCAACGGCGACGCGCGCGACGCCATGGAGTTCTACCGCAGCGTGTTCGGCGGCGAACTCAACGTCAGCACCTTCGGCGAGTCCGGTATGCCGGACGGCCCCGGCGCCGACAAGGTCATGCACGCCCAGCTCGAGTCACCGGCGGGCTTCACCCTGATGGCGTCGGACACGCCACCGGGAATGGACTACAGCGCGCCCAACAGCGCCATCAGCGTCAGCCTCAGCGGTGACGACCAGGACTTGCGCGGCTACTGGGAGAAGCTGACCGATGGCGGAACGGTGATGATGCCCCTGGAGAAGCAGTCGTGGGGCGACGAGTTCGGCATGTGCATCGACCGCTTCGGCACACCCTGGATGGTGAACATCGGCCAGCCGCAGGGCTGATGATCGCTCCTGCCGGCGGTCGGCGTGCCTGCCGGATGGATGACAGGCGCCGAGACCAGGCGTGAAGGCGAGTGGCGAGGGTAACTGCTGCGCGAACCCGCTGCAAGGCGGGCCCGTCACTCCCAGGAGGTTCCATCCATGGCCACGTCGGCCACCTCGAACACCACGGCGACCCGGTCGGTCAACCGGCTGCTCGGCTACGTCCTCGGCATCGTCTATCTGCTGGTCGGCGTGCTCGGATTCGTCGTGACCAGCGGTGTCGGCTTCGCGAGCCAGGACGGCAAGACCCTGCTCGGCTTCGAGTTCAACCCGCTGCACAACGTCGTGCACCTGCTCGTCGGGGCCCTGCTGCTCTACGGCGCCACCCGCGGCGTCGAGCCCTCCCGTGCCGTGAACACGGCCGTGGGCGGCGTCTATCTCGTCGTCGGGATCATCGGCCTGTTCATCCTGGACAGCAGCGCGAACATCCTCGCCCTCAACAGCGCGGACAACGTGCTGCACCTCGTCAGTGCCGTAGCCCTGCTCGGCGTCGGCCTCGCGGCGGACAAGGACGCTCGCCGCTAGTTCCGCTCCACGCCGCCGTCCGGGTGCCTCCGCCAATGGGGGCCGGGCGGCGGCGCGCATGTCCCGGTCGTCTCGCAACTCCGGCAGGCAGGCCGCCCGTGCTCGCTCTTGATCAGTGTGCGCGAGCGTGTGCTCATTCATGTTGGATCTGCCTGAATGAGCACACGCTCGGCCACATCGATCAGTGAATCCTCGATGGCCGTCCACCAGCCAGACGAGCGTAGTCTCAGGACGGGATGCCCATGATCGCCTTGCATACCGCAGCCGCCCGCCTGCGCCACGGTTACCAGGCGGGACGCGGGTGATGGGCCACGACGCGGTATGGCCGGCGATCACCGTCGCCGGCGGAGCGTCGCGGGCAGGGGACCTGTCCGCAGGGTGACCGCCGGCCGGACGTCCGGGGTGAAGCCGGCCGGGAACTCCACCCGCCAGTCGCCGGCCAGGCGCGCGAGCAGCAGGACGGCCTCCATCACGGCGAAGCCGGCGCCGATGCACATCCGGCTGCCGGCCCCGAAGGGCAGGTAGGCACCGCGGGGCTGCCCCGGCGCCGTCTCGTCGAAGTGGCCTTCCTCGGTGAGCCATCGGGACGGCCGGAACTCCTCGGCGTCCGGCCCCCACCACCGCTCGTCCCGGTGCAGGGCGTACGGGGAGATGAGCACCGCGCTGCCCCGGCGGAAGCGGTACGCCCCGAGGACGACGTCCTCGGTCGGGCGCCGCGCGAGCTGGAACGCGGGCGGGTGCAGCCGGAGCGTCTCCGCGACGACGGCACGAGTGACCGGCAGGCGGTCCCAGCCGCCCTCGGCGACGGCCTCGCGTGCGGGCGAGGCGAGCTCGGCGTCGAGCTGGGACCTGGCGGAGGGTGTGCGGTCGAGCTCCAGCCATGCCCACGAGAGCGCGACGGCGGTCGTCTCGTGCCCGGCCAGCAGCAGGGTGAGGACCTCGTCGCGCACCTGCCGCGCGGGCATCGGCTCGCCGGTCTCGTCGTCCCGCGCCGCGAGGAGCAGCGATACGACGTCGCCGGTGTCACCGGACTCGCGCCGGGTGGCGACCACCCGTTCGACCACGCCGTCGAGCCGCTGCGACTCGCGGCGCAGGCCACGGCGCAGCCGTCCGGGGAACCGCACGCCGAGCATTCCCCGCACGGTCAGCAGCGACGGGAACGCCTGCAGCAGCGCCCGCTGGGCCTGCGCGACCGTCTCGACCTCGTGGCGGACATCGGTGCCGAACAGGGTGCGCCCGACGACCTCGAGGGTGAGCGAGGACATCTCGGCGGCCAGGTCGACGCGTTGCCCGTCGTCCCACGTTGCGGAGCGGGCGGAGGCGAGCTCGACGGCGTCCAGGGCGTAGGCCGCGAGCCGGCGGGCGTGGAAGGCGGGCTGGACGAGCCGCCGCTGGCGGCGGTGCAGCTCCCCGCTGCTGGTCAGCAAGCCCTGGCCGAGGGTGAACCGGAGGAGCTCCAGGCCGCGCCCCTGGCGGAAGCCCGAGGGCCGGGTGAGCACGGTGCGGGCGAGTCCGGGGTCTGCGACGAGGGCTGCGGGGAAGAGCCGGCCGCGCAGCCGGCTGACCCCGTCCGTGGATCGGACGATGTCCCGGGCCCGCCCCGGGAGCTCGTTCATCGACCCGTAGAAGCGCCGCACGCTCGTCGACACCCGGACCCCGCCGTCGGGCGACGGCCCGAGCACCCGGACCGCCACGTCCTCGAGCCGGCCGCGGCCCCCGCGCGACGCCCTTCCCCTCATGCCTCCAGTCTGCGCGCACCCCTCACAACGGTGTGCCGGGCGGGACCCGGAGCATGCCCTCCTGAGCGACCGTGGCGACGAGGACGCCGTCCCGGGTGTAGATCCTGCCGATGCCGAGGCCCCGACTGCCCTGCGCCGACGGGCTGTCCTGCACGTAGAGGAGCCAGTCGTCGGCCCGGGCCGGCCGGTGCCACCACATGGCGTGGTCGAGACTCGCCGCCTTGAGGCCGGGGTCCGACCAGCCCCGGCCGTGCGCGCGCAGGACGGGCTCGAGCAGGGTGTAGTCGCTGGCGTAGGCGAGGACGGCCGCGTGCAGGGCGGGCTCGTCCGGGAGCGGCCCGACGGCGCGCATCCACACGGCCTGGTGTGCGCTCCGCTCGGCGGCACCCGTCAGGAAGATCGGCTCGTCGACGTGCCGCAGGTCCATCGGCCGCTGGCGCATCCAGTACTTCGCCGGGCCGCTGTCGAGATGGCCGTACCGCTCGGGGATGGAGGGCAGCTGCTCGGGGGCCGGGACGTCGGGCATCGGCAGCTGGTGCTCCAGCCCCGTCGCCGGGGCCTGGAACGACGCGATCATCGACAGGATGGGCCGGCTGAACTGCATCGCGTGGATGCGCCGGGCGGAGAACGAGCGGCCGTCACGCAGGCGCTCGACTGCGAACGTGATGGGCTCGCCGGAGTCGCCGGCCCGCAGGAAGTAGGCGTGCATCGAGTGCACCGGGCGCGCCCCGACCTCAGCATCATCGACGGTGCGCTGGGCGGCGGCCAGCGACTGCGCGAGCACCTGGCCGCCGAACACGCGGCCCCACGGCTGCGGCTGGCTCTGCCCGACGAACGTGTCCGGGTCACCGCCGGGATCGGGCGCGAGGTCGAGCACCGTCAGCAGGCCCTCGAGGGCGTCCTGCTCGTCCTGCGACGGCGTCGGGCTCGTCCGGGCTGGATCGGGGATCGGATCGGTCTCGGTCTCCGGCACGTCGCCATTGTGGTCCACCCCTGATCGGGGCGGTTCCGCCTGTCGGTGCCGGGAGCTACCGTTCAGTGACCCCAGCCAGCGCTCCCGGAGGTCCCTCTTGCGCCGCACCCTGTACGACCCGGAGCACGAGGACGTGCGCGCTCTGGTCCGCGAGTTCGTCGACCGCCACGTGCGGCCGCGTCACGAGGAGTTCCTCGCCGCGAAGGCCTTCCCGCGGGACCTGTGGATCGAGGCGGGCAAGCAAGGCCTGCTCGGGCTCCAGATCCCGGAGGAGTACGGCGGCGGGGGCGTCGTCGAGGACTACCGCTTCACCGCTGCGGCCGCGGAGGAGCTGTCCGCGTTCTCGGCCGCGCTGTCGTCGTGCTTCGGCATCCACGCCGACGTCGTGCCGCCGTACCTCGTCGACCTCGGCACGCCCGAGCAGAAGCAGCGCTGGCTGCCCGGCATGACCACCGGCGAGATCTGGACGGCGATCGGCATGACGGAACCCGGCGGTGGAACCGACCTCAAGGCGCTGAAGACGACGGCGGTGCGCGACGGCGACGTCTACGTCGTCAACGGCTCGAAGACGTTCATCACCAACGGCTACAGCGCCGACCTCGTCGTCGCCGCCGTCCGCACCGACCCGGCCAAGGGGGCGCGCGGCATCTCCCTGCTGGCCGTCGAGACCGGCATGGCGGGCTTCAGCCGGGGCCGCAAGCTGGACAAGGTCGGCCAGGACGAGTCCGACACCGCCGAGCTCTTCTTCAACGACGTCCGGGTGCCGGTTGGCAACCGGATCGGCGACGAGGGCCAGGGTTTCATCGCCATGATGGAGCGCCTCCCGCAGGAGCGAATCGGCGCGGCCGTGAGCAACCTCGCGCACGCCCGTTCGATCCTCTCCGAGACCATCGATTACACCAAGCAGCGGCAGGCGTTCGGGCAGCCGATCGGGTCGTTCCAGCACAACAAGTTCCTGCTGGCCGAGCTCGTCACGAAGGTCGAGGTCGCGCAGGCGTACGTCGACGCCGGCGTCCTCGCGCACTGCCGGCGTGAACTGTCCGCTGTCGACGCGGCCAAGGCCAAGTGGTGGAGTTCGCAGGTGCAGAACGAGGTCCTCGACGCCTGCGTCCAGCTGCACGGCGGGTACGGCTACATGAACGAGTACCGGGTGGCGCGGGCCTGGCGCGACGCCCGGGTGACGAAGATCTGGGCCGGCTCGAATGAGATCATGAAGGAGCTCATCGGCCGGGACCTCGGCCTGTGAGCGGCGAGGCAAAGGATCCGCGCTACCTGGACAAAGTCGCGCTCGTCACCGGGGCCAGCCGCGGGATCGGGCTCGCCATCGCCCGCCGGCTCGTCACCGAGGGGGCGCGAGTAACGATCACTGCCCGTGGCGCGGAGGCGCTGGACAAGGCCGTCGAGGAGCTCGGGGGACCCGCCGTCGCGCTCGCCGTCCCCGGCAAGGCCGACGACCCCGCCCACCGGGAGGGGGCCGTCGCCCGGACGCTCGACGCGTACGGGCGCATCGACGTCCTCGTCAACAACACCGGCATCAGCCCGGTGGCCGGCCCGGTCACCTCGGCCGACCTCGGCGCCGTCCAGAAGACGTTCGCGGTCAACGTGGCCGCCGCCGTCGCCTGGGTCGAGGCCGCTCGAGTTGCCGGGCTGGGGGAGCACCCGGGGGCGGCCGTGGTGAACGTCGCGTCGGTGGCCGGGCTGCGGCCCTCGCCGCCGATCGGCGTCTACGGGGCGAGCAAGGCGGCGTTGATCCACCTCACCGGCGAGCTCGCCCTGGAGCTCGCCCCGCGGATCCGGGTGAACGCCGTCGCGCCGGCCGTCGTCAAGACCGTGTTCGCGACCATGCTCTACGAGGGGCGCGAGGAGCAGGTCGCGGCCCGGTACCCGCTGGGGCGGCTCGGCGTGCCGGACGACGTCGCCTCGGCCGTCGCCTTCCTCGCGTCGGACGACGCCGCGTGGATCACCGGCCAGACACTCGTGGTCGACGGGGGGCTCCTACTGACGGGCGGGTTCGGGTGACCCTTCCCGCACGGATGGACGCGTGGCAGGTCCTCGAGCTCGGCGACCCCGCCGAGGTGCTCCGCCGCGTCGAGGTCCCCCTTCCCAGTCCGGCGCCAGGGCAGGTGCTGGTCGAGGTCAGGTCGACGGCTCTGAACTTTCCCGACGTCCTGCTGGCGAAGGGCGAGTACCAGGAGCGCCCCGCCCTGCCGTTCACGCCCGGCGTCGAGTTCTGCGGCATGATCGTCGCCGTTGGCGCGGGCGCCGACGAGCACCGCATCGGTGAGCGCGTCGTCGGCGTCGCCGCCCTTCCGCACGGGGCCCTGGGCCAGTACGCCGTCGCCGCCAGCCACGACGTCCTGCCCGCACCGGCCGGCCTCGACGACGTTGCCGCCTCGGCCTTCTTCCTCTCCTACCAGACCGCGTGGTTCGCGCTGTACAGGCGGGCCGGCCTGCGCGTGGGCGAGACCCTGCTCGTCCACGCCGCGGCCGGCGGTGTGGGCAGCGCCGCGGTCCAGCTCGGGCGGGCCGCCGGTGCCCGCGTCGTGGCGGTCGTCGGGGGACCGTTCAAGGCGCTCGCCGCGGCGGAACTCGGCGCGGACGTCGTCGTCGACAGGACCCGTGACGACGTGGTGGCCACCGTCCGGGCGGCCACGGAGGGCCGGGGCGTCGACGTCGTGTTCGACCCCGTCGGCGGCGCCTCGTACGACCTGTCGACGAAGGTGGTCGCGTTCGAGGGCCGCATCGTCGTGGTCGGCTTCACCTCGGGCACCATCCCGCAGCCGCTGCTCTCGCACGCCCTGGTCAAGAACTACTCCATTCTCGGCCTGCACTGGGGGCTGTACCGGAGCAAGGGGCCGGCCCTGGTGCGCCGCTGCCACGAGGAGCTCCTGGGGCTGGTCTCCGCGGGTGCCGTGCAACCTCTCGTCGCCGACCAGCTGCCCTTCGCGGGCGCCCCGGCCGGGCTCGCCCGGCTCGCGTCCGGTGCTGTCGTCGGGCGGCTCACCGTCGCGCCGCCCCGCTGAGCTCCGCACGCCGCACTGCCCTGCCCGCTGCCGGCACGGGTTCCCCTCTGCTGCGACGCCGACGCCGACGCCATCGTGCGTGCTTCCGAACCCATGCGGATGCGCAGGTCCCGGACCGGATCAGGGGGTTCGGAGGCACGACGGCACGCCGAGCCGGGCCCGTGGCCGCCGCGTGCCCCCGCCTTCGAGAACCGCACGCGCTCATGCCGAGATGTGCCCCTGCGGGGGCGCTGCTTCAGTGGGGCGCATGACCGAGCGGGGTGGCGACCACGGCTTCCTCTCGGACTGCATCTCCGCGGCGCTCGTGGATCGTGACGGCACCGTCGACTGGTGGTGTCTGCCGAGGTTCGACGGGCCGAGCGTGTTCGGCGGTCTGCTGGGCCCGGACGCCGGCACCTGGTCGCTGCGCCCCGTCGGCCCCGCCACGACCGGCAGGGCCTATCTCGACGACACCCTCGTGCTGCGGACCGTCCACGAGACGGAGTCCGGCTCGGTCGCCGTCACCGACGCCCTGGCCCTCGAGCGCGGGGTGCGCGGGCACGCGATCGGCGTCCGGAGCCCCCGGATCCTCGTCCGCCGGGTCGAGGGCCTCGCCGGGAGCGTCGAGCTGCGGACCGAGCTGGCGCCGCGCCCCGAGTACGGGCTGGTGGTGCCTCACCTGCGGCAGCTGGAGCCGCCCGCCTGCGGGCTGGAGGCTGTCGGCGGCCCAGTCCGGCTGATCTGCACGGGGCCGGTGGAGTGGCAGCTCGCAGGTAACGTCGCGGCCGCGACGTTCCGCGTCGCGGCCGGCGACGTCCTGGTCCTGCGGCTCGCCGCCGAGACCGCCTTCCCCGAACCGGACGGTACGGACGCCGACCGCGAGCAGCGGGCCGCCCGCGCGGCCGACGTCGACGACACGGTGACGGCGTGGCGCTCATGGGCCGAGGACCACGTGGACTACGACGGCACCCACCCCGACCTCGTCCGGCGCGCCGCGGTGGTGCTGCAGGGGCTGACGTAGGCGCCCTCCGGGGCAGTCGTCGCGGCCGCGACCACCAGCCTGCCGGAGACGAACGGCGCCGACGACACCTGGGACTACCGGTTCGCCTGGGTCCGCGACCTCAGCCTGACCGCCCGCGCGCTCTGGTTCGCGACCTGCCCGGACGAGCCGCGCCGGCTGTTCCGCTGGCTGACCACGGCGATGGGCCACCTCGACGGGCAGCGGGTGCAGATCGTCTACGGCGTCGGCGGGGAACGCGACCTGACCGAGCGAGTGCTGACGCAGCTGCCCGGGTACCGCGGCGCGCGGCCGGTGCGCGCCGGGAACGAGGCGTGGCGCCAGCGGCAGTTCGACGTGATGGGCGAAGTCCTCGACGCCGCGCAGCTGGTGCTGGGCGAGGACGGCGAGCCGTTCCCGCCGGACGTCGCGGACCTGCTCGCCGGGCTGGCGGAGCAGGCGCGCCGGTCGTGGCGGGAGCCGGACGCCGGCATGTGGGAGGCGCGCGAGGCGCAGGAGCACTACACCTCGTCGAAGGTCATGTGCTGGGTGGCCCTCGATCGGGCGGTAGGCCTCGCGCCGCAGCTGGGTCCACGGGCCGACCCGCAGGGGTGGGCCGCGGCGCGCGACGAGGTCCGTTCCGCTGTGCTGGAGCAGGCCTGGCACGAGGACGCCGGCGCGTACACGGGCGCTTTCGGCTCGGACCGGCTCGACGCGTCCGTGCTGCTCATGCCGCTGGTGGGGTTCCTGCCCGTCGACGACCCGAGGATGCACGCCACGATCGAGCGGGTCGCCGAGCGGCTGGGGGAGGAGCACGGACTCGTGCTGCGGTGGGAGGGCGACGCCGCCGGCTTCCTGCTGTGCTCGTTCTGGCTGGTCGAGTGCCTGGCGATGGCAGGGGAGCCCGAGCGGGCCGAGCGGCTGTTCGACCTCGCCGTGGGACGTGCCAACGACCTGGGCCTCCTCGCCGAGGAGGTCGACCCGCGGACCGGGGCGCCGCGCGGCAACGCGCCGCAGGCGTTCTCGCACGTCGGTCTGATCAATGCGGCCTGGCGGCTGGCCCACCCCTGCCTCCCCGCGGATCGAGGAAGTCTCAGGGATCAAGGACGTTCCGGGCATCACCGGTAGCGTCCGCGGCATGCCGTATATCCAGGGACTCAGGGCGGTCGTCACCGGAGCCGGCTCGGGGATCGGCGCGGCACTCGCCCGGCGGCTCGCGGCGGGCGGAGCGCGAGTCGTCGTGAACGATCTCGACGCCGACCGGGCGCACGAGGTGGCGGCGTCCGTAGGAGGTTTCGCGGCGCCGGGGGACGCCGCCGGCGACGAGGGATGCGCGGCCCTGGTGCGGGCCGCCAGGGAGGCCTACGGGGGCGTCGACCTGTTCTGCGCGAACGCCGGTGTCGGGGTCGGCGGCGGGCCGGAGGCGCCCGACCACGACTGGGAGCTGGCCTGGCGGGTCAACGTGCTGGCGCACGTCCACGCGGCGAGGCACGTCCTGCCCGAGTGGCTGGAGCGGGGCCGCGGCCACTTCGTAGCGACGGTCTCGGCGGCGGGGCTGCTGACGATGCCGGGAGCTGCGCCGTACGCGGTCACGAAGCACGCCGCGCTCGCCTTCGCGGAGTGGTTGGCCATCACCTACGGCACGCGCGGCGTCCGGGTGCAGGCCCTGTGCCCCCAGGGCGTGCGGACGCCGATGCTCGCGGCGACCGGCGAGCTGGGACGGCGCATCCTCCTGCCGGGCGCGATCGAGCCGGATGCCGTCGCTGAGCTCACCGTGACCTCGCTCGAGGACGGCCCCTTCCTGCTCCTGCCGCACCCCGAGGTGGCCCGCTACTACGCCGGCCGGGCCGCCGACCCCGACGCATGGCTGGCGGGCATGCGCCGCCTCTCGTCCCGATCGCACCCTGAATCCGACGATCAAGGAAAAGTTAGGGATCACGGCGCCCCATGATCCCTAACTTTTCCTTGATCGTCGGAGAGGTAAGGTCAGCTCAGCCAGGCGAGGGCAGCGGTCACCAGGGCTTGGGTGCCGGTGTCCAGCGTCGGCTGCAGGACGGGGGCGAAGGCAGCGGAGTGGTTCACCGGGACGTCCTGGGAGATCCGCCCGGCCTCGGCCGCCTGCCGGTAGGCGTCGGGGTCGATTCCCCCGATCCCCCAGTAGGTGTAAGGCACCGAGAGGGCGTTGGGAATGTCGCTGAAGTCCTCGCTGGCGGTCTGCAGCGGCAGGTCCTGCGAGCGCTCCCCGAAGAAGGCGTCGAACGCCTGCCGGACCCGCTCGGTGGTCGCCTCGTCGTTCTGCGTCGGCGGGAACCGGTCGAACAGCTCGAACTCCGGATCGGCGGGCGACCCCGACGCCTGGCATTCGCCCAGCACTATCCGCCGGACGGCCGCCAGCACGGTGTCGCGGGTCTGGTCGTCGTAGCTGCGGACGTTCAGCTGCAGCACGGCGTGGTCGCCGATCACGTTGCTCTTGGTGCCGGACTGGATGCTGCCCACGGTCAGCACGGCTGGCTCGGTCGGCGCGATCTCGCGGGCGACGACGGTCTGCAGCCGGACGACGATCATCGCGGCCAGCACCACGGGGTCCACCGACGCCTGTGGCATGGAGCCGTGCGCGCCGCGCCCGTGCACCGTGATCCGCATGCTGTCGGCGGCCGACAGCGCCGAGCCGGGCCGCGTGCCCACGATCCCGGACGGCATCGGCAGCACGTGCTGAGCGAACGCGACGTCCACATCCCCGACGAGGTCCGCCAGCCCGTCGTCGAGCATCTTCCGGGCGCCGTCGCCCAGCTCCTCCGCAGGCTGGAACAGCGCGACGACGCTCCCGTGCCAGAGGTTGCGAGCGTTCGCGAGCAGAGCGGACGCCCCGAGCAGGCAGGTGACGTGGACGTCGTGCCCGCACGCGTGCATCACCGGCACCTCGTTGCCGTCCTGGTCCCGGGCGGTCTCGGTGCTCGCGTACGCCAGCCCGGTGCGTTCCCTGACCGGCAGCGCGTCCATGTCGGCGCGCAGCAGCACCGTCGGGCCGGCCCCGTTGCGCAGCACTCCGACCACGCCGGTCCCGCCGATGCCCTCGTGCACCTCGTACCCGAACGTGCCGAGCCGCTCGGCCACCTCGGCGGCCGTGTGCTGCTCCTGGTGGGACAGCTCAGGATGCTGGTGCAGGGAGCGGTAGAAGTCCTCCTGCCAACTCCGGATCGCGTCGAGACCGCCGAGGACGCCGTCAGTGGCTGAGCTTCCCGACATGGTGTGCTCCCTTCGAGATGGATCTAGGCGGCCGTGTCGTGCTCCTCGACGGCTGGGGTGGGGACGCTGACCCCGTACCGCAGCCCGAACAGCCGCACGACGACGCAGACGACGACGCCGAGCACGGGGTACAGCGGGTTCGTGCTGCCGAGCTGCTGCGCGACGACGAGCACCGAGGCCCCCAGGAGCGCCGGTATGGCGTACAGCCCCTCGCGCAGGACGGTGGGGACCTCCCGCAGCAGCATGTCGCGCAGCATCCCCCCGCCGACGCCGGTGATCGTGCCGAGGAGGATCGCCTGCACCGGGCCGAGCCCGAACTGCAGTGCCTTCGTCGCACCCGTCACCGCGAAGAGACCGAGCCCGAGAGCGTCGAAGATCATGACGCTGCGTTCGGCGCGCTCCAGGGCGCGTCCGGCGAAGAAGCAGACGACGCCGGCGGCGGCAGTGGCCGCCAGGTAACGCCAGTCCCGGAAGGTGGCGGGCGGTGTGCCGATCAGAACGTCCCTGGTGATGCCGCCGGCCAGGCCGACGACGGCCGCGAGAACCACCACGCCGAACAGGTCGAGCCTGGCCCTGACCGCGGCCAACCCCCCGCTCAGGCCGAACACGAACGTCCCCGCCAGGTTGAGGACGAGGATGAGCGTCGGGCTGAAGCCCGCGGGGACGTCCATCGCCCAGCAGCGTAACCGCCTACGCTGTCAGGGCAGGGCGGCGAGGCCCAGGGCGACGAGCGCGGGGACCGCCTCGCCGATGCGGTCGAAGCCGGGGCCCACGGTGCGGCCCTGCACGAACCGGTAGTGAATCCCCTCCAGGATGACGGCGATCTTGAAGTAGCCGAACGCGACGCACCACGGCAGTGCGGAGAGGTCCCGCCCGCTGCGCCCGGCGTACTCCGCCACGAGCACGGACCCCGCCGGCATCCCGGCAGCGGGCCCGAGCGCCGCCACCGCCGAGCCGGGCAACCGGCCAAGACCCTCCCAGTACGCGACGAGCAGCCCGAGGTCGGCGAGCGGATCGCCGAGCGTCGCCATCTCCCAGTCGAGCACCGCGCGCACGCGGTATGCGTCCGGCGCCGAGGGCGGCCCGACGACGAGGTTGTCGAGCCGGTAGTCGCCGTGCACGATCGCAGCCTCCGGCGGCGACCCGGGCACCGTCGCGGCCAGCCGGGACCGCAGCTCGTCCACGCCCGGGAGCTCCCGGGACCGGGAGGCGTCGAGCTGCGCCCCCCACCGGCGCACCTGGCGGGCCAGGAACCCCTCCGGCCGCCCGAAGTCGCCCAACCCCACGGCCGCCGGGTCCACCGCGTGCAGGTCGGCGAGCACCGACATCATCGCGAGCACCATTGCGCTGCGGCCGTCGGCGGGGATCGCCTCGGCGTCCGCCCGCGTGCGCACGATCAGCCCGTCGGCGAAGGTCATCACGTAGAACGGGGCGCCGGTGACCGTCTCGTCGCTGCAGAGGGCCAGCGGCCGGGGCACGGGCACGCCGGTGCCCTGCAGGGCCGACAGCACCCGGTGTTCGCGAGCCATGTCGTGCGCAGTCGCGAGGACGTGGCCGAGCGGAGGCCGGCGCAGCACGAACCGGCCCTCCTCGGAGGAGTCCGACGAGTCCGACGAGCCGGACGGCCCCGACGACAACAGGTAGGTGAGGTTCGAGCGGCCGCCCGCGACGAGCTCCGCCGTCAGCGAACCGTCCACCAGCCCACGAGCCGAGAGCCAACCGGCGACGGCGCCGAGGGAGAGGCCCGGGGGATCGGGGTCGGCCACCGGGTCACGGTAGTGGACCGCACCGGATGGGACATCATGGCCGTCATGCCGAGGACGCGGGTGCTCACGCCGCTGCGGTGGAGCGACATGGACGCCTACGGGCACGTCAACAACGTCCAGTTCCTCCGCCTGCTCGAGGACGCCCGCGTGGTGGCCTTCGCCGCCGCCGGCAGCGACGAGGGCGGCTCGGTCGTCGAGACCGGCCTGCTCGTGGCGCGCTCGGAGATCGAGTATCTCGAGCCCCTCGTCTACCGCACGGCGCCGGTGGCGATCGACCTCTGGCTGACGGGCCTCGCCGGCGCCAGCTTCGACCTGGGCTACGAGGTGCTCGACGAGGAGCCGGATCAGGGGGCCGGCGAGGGGGCCCGGCCCCGGGTCTACGCCCGCGCGGAGACCACGCTCGTGCTCTTCGACCGGGTGAACGACCGGCCGCGCCGGATGACGCCGTCGGAGCGGGAACGGCTCGAGGCCTGGCGGGACGGGCCCGTGCGCTGGCGGCACCGGCGGGCGGCCCCGCGGACGCCGTGAGCGGCGAACCGTTGCCATCGCGCTCGTTCCTCGCCCTGCCCGACGCAGAGGCCCTCGCCGATCTGGCGACCTTCGTCGGCCGCGCTCGCCGCGTCGACCCGGACGGCGCCTGCCGGCTGGTCGCGTCGGGGGCCGTGCTGGCGGCGTACGTGTCGCCCGTGCACGGCGGTGGCGGGCCGACGGTGCTCGGCCTGCGGGTGCTCGCGCTCGCCGCGCCGGCCGACGTCGACGCCACCGTCGAGTTGGCCGCCCTGCTCGACCGGGTCCCGCGCGTTCCCCCGGACGGGAACAGCGCTGAGCTCCCGCTCCCACCCGCCACCGCCGTAGCGGCATGGGCGGGGGTGGCCCCGCCGCGTTCGGGCTGGGATGCTGTCGGGCTGCTGGAACCGGCCGCTCTGCGGGCGTCCGCGGCGGACGGGGTGCGCGAGATCGCCGCCGGCGTTCCCGAGGGAGCCGGGGCCCAGGCCGTCGCCCGGCTGCGCGGACAGGTGTGGGGCCGTCCGGTGACGCCGGACCTGCCGGACGTACCCGCCGGCGCGGCGTTCGCCGCGGATGCGCTCGGCTTCCTCGACGACGCCGAACCCGTCGCGCTGTACCGGGCAGGCCCGTGGGTGCGGGCGACGACGCGCCGCGGTCACGTTCTGGCGCGGCGCCCCTCGCTGCTCTGACCCACGACCGCGCGCCCGCGCCCCGCGGCCGCCGCCCCCAGGCTGCGACGATCAAGGAAAACTTGGGGATCAAGGAAAACTTGGGGATCAAGGAGCGTCGTAGAGGTCGAGGAACCGGCGGTAGGCGGCGTCGACGTCCGCGAGCGGGGTGCCGGCGACGAGCTCCAGCAGCAGGCCCCGGGTGACGGCGATCCCGAGCCGCAGCTCTGCGGGGTCGCCCGCGACGCCGAGCCGCTCGGCGCCCGCGAGGCCCTCGGTCACCCAGGGGCCCGTGAGGCTCTCACGCAGGGGCCGGGTACCCGGCGTGTCCTGCGCGAGGAGGCCGAAGACCTCGAAGAACAACCGCACGAACGGCAGCAGCTCGGGGCGCGTCAGCTGCTCCCAGAGCCCGAGCATCACCTCGCGCGGCGTTCCCACCCGCTGGGTCAGAGCTGTCATCACCTCTCGCTGCTGCGCCTCGATCGTGGCGACGATGGCGGCCATCAGGCCCTCGCGTGAGCCGAAGTGGTACAGCAGCATCCGGTGGCTGGTACCGACCCCGGCGGCGATGTCTCGCAGGCTCCGGCCGGCGATCCCCTCAGCCGCCGCGAAGGCCACCACCCGCTCCAGCAACTGCTCCCTGCCGCCCGCTTCCGCCGCCATGTACCAGATGGTACATTCATCGGCATGGAATGGACGAACACACGGATGATCAATGCTCCGTCCGAGGTCGTCTGGGAACTCGTGACGGACGTCACCTCCTGGCCCGAGTACATGCCCACGGTGCAATCGGTCGAGCGCCTCGAGGAGGGGCCGCTCCGGCTGGGTGCCCGCGCGCTGATCAAACAGCCCGGCCAGCAGCGCGCCCTCTGGACCGTGACCGAGTTCACCCCTGGGCACACCTTCACCTGGGAGTCGCGCCGGCAGGGCGTGATGATGACGGGCTCCCACCGGGTCGAGGCCGACGACGCGGGAACGCGCAGCACGCTCGTGCTGACGATGTCCGGTCCGCTGGCGCCCGTGCTCGGCCGGATGCTGGCGCCCCTGATGCGCCGCGTGCTCCGCACGGAGAACGGCTGCTTCGCGGAGCGCGCGCAGGCCCAGGCGCACCGGACGCCGCACGGGGGCTGAGAGGGGCTGAGACACTGCACGAATGACGGTGCAGCCCGGCGCTCAGCCGACGTTCTACGAGCAGGTCGGCGGGCACGAGACGTTCGTCCGCCTCGTCGACGTCTTCTACGACGGCGTCGCCGCCGACCCGGAACTGCGTGCTCTCTACCCGGAGGAGGACCTGACCGGGGCGAAGGAGCGGCTGCGGATGTTCCTCGAGCAGTACTGGGGCGGGCCCACCACCTACAGCCAGCAGCGCGGGCACCCGCGGCTGCGCCTACGGCACGCGCCGTTCCGGGTGAACCCGCAGGCGCGGGACCGCTGGCTCGCCCACATGCGCACAGCCGTCGAGTCGCTGCGTCTCGCGCCGATGCTCGAGTCGGTGCTGTGGGACTACCTCGAGCGTGCCGCCTGGAGCATGGTCAACACGATGGAGTGATCGCGCATGATCCGCTGCCGTGCGGGCAGAACAGGATCATGAGCGACGCCAGCGCGATCGGCGGCTGGATCCTCGCCGCTGCGGTCGTCGCCGCGCTCGCGGGTGGCGCCGGCGCGGCGAGCGGATCCGGCAGCTCGAGCAGCACGACGAGCTCGACCAGCACGACGACCTCGACCAGCTCGACCAGTTCGGGCGGTTCGGGCACGTCGGCGGCACCGACGACGAGCGTGGCGAGCACCACAGGAACGACCGGCGCCACTCGCGCGGCGGCTCCGTGCACGAGGATCAGCACGGTCCGCTCGACCGACGGCACGCTCTACCGCCAGTTCCCCGTCAGCGCCGCGGGCTCCTACCTGTGCGGGCTGGAGCGGGGCGACACCGGCCGGTCCGTGATGGCGATGCAGCAGGCGCTGGCCAAGTGCTCGGACCGCACGATCAAGGTCGACGGCATCTTCGGCCCGGGGACGCAGGCGGCCGTCGAGAACGAGCAGCACCGCCAGGGCGCGGCGACGGCGACCGGGGTCTACGGTCCTCAGACCGCCAAGGGAATGCTCTGGCCGTGGTTCACGGATTCCACGAACACGTTCACGGGGCACTGCGGGCCGGTGTCGGAGCGGTCGGGCTGACGGAGCGCTCGAACTCCTCCGCCGCTCGCGCGACATTGCGCTGCATCCCGCCGAAGACAACGCCGTGGAACGGCTTGACCGCCCACCAGTAGAGCTGCCCGGGCAACCCCCGCGGGTGGAAGTACGCCACCTGCCGGAACACCGTGCGCCCCTGCGCGTCGGTCTCCGCCCGAAGGTCGAGCCACGCGAGGCCCGGCAGGCGCATCTCCGCGCGCAGCCGCAGGAGCTCCTGCTCCTGGACGTCCTCGACCCGCCACCAGTCGAGGGCGTCCCCGACCCGGACCCTGTCGGGCAGCCGCCGGCCGCGCCGCAGGCCGGGGCCGCCGCTGACGACGTCCAGCCAGCCCCGCACCCGCCAGGCCAGCGCCCAGGAGTACCAGCCGTTGACCCCGCCGATGCCCTCGATCACCGACCACAGCGAGGCCCGGCTCGCCGACACCGGCGAGGACCGGTCGTCGACGTAGAGGCTGCCTCCCGCCCAGTCCGGATCGCTGGGCAAGGGGTCGCTCGGCGCCCCGGCCATGGACGCGGACGACCACCTGGTGGCCACGTCCGCCTCGCCGATCCTCTGCAACGCGAGCTCGACGGCTCGGTCGAACCCGAGCAGGCCCTCGGGCGGGTCGGGCACGTACTGCGTGATGTCCCGGTCCTTGACGACGACCTCGTGCACGAGGCTCTCCACCAGCGGCCGGGCCAGGCCGTTCGGCACCGGTGTCACGACCCCCACCCAGTGACTCGAGAGCCGGGGCGTGAGCACGTTGATCGGAATGATGAACCGTCGTGACAGTCCGGCGACCTTCGCGTAGCGCTGCATCATGTCGCGGTAGGTGAGCACCTCGGGCCCCCCGATGTCGAAGCCCCGGTTCACCTCCGCCGGCATCGTGGCGCTGCCGACCAGGTAGCGCAGGACGTCGCGGATGGCGATGGGCTGGATCCTGGTGCTCACCCACCGGGGGGTGATCATGACGGGCAGTCGTTCGGTGAGGTAGCGCAGCATCTCGAACGACGCCGACCCCGATCCGAGGATCACGGCGGCCCGCAGCACCGTCGTCGGCACCCCGCTAGCCAGCAGGATCTCGCCCACCTCCCGCCGGGAGTCGAGGTGGCGGGACAGGTCCTCGCCCTCGGGGTACAGGCCGCCGAGGTAGACCAGCCTCCCGACGTGCGCTTCCCGAGCGGCTCTGGCGAACTCGCGGGCCGTGTGCCGGTCGGTCGACTCGAACCGGCGGCCGGAGCCCAGGCTGTGCAGCAGGTAGTAGGCGACATCCACCCCGTCCAGCGCCTGCCGCAGGACGGCGGGGTCGGCGGCGTCGCCCTCGACCACCTCGACCTGGGAGAACCAGGCCCGGTCGCGCAGCCGCGGTGCATGCCGGGCCAGGGCCCGGACCCGCCAGCCGGTGGCGAGCAGTTCCGGCACGAGCCGCCCGCCGATGTAGCCGGTCACGCCGGTGACCAGTGCGACGCGACCCGCGCCGTCGGAAGGCCCCTCGGGGGCATCGTCGTGTGCGGGCACGTCCCCAGTCTCGGCCGGTGCCGGTGCCGGCGCACCCCGTGGCCCCGGGCTTCGGGGACCTGCCTCGGTGAACACCCGTCAGCTGCCGCCGGCCAGGCCCTCGCAGTAGCCCGGCACCGCGGCCTCTCCGCCCGCGGCGAGCACGAGGACGACCCACTTGTGCGAGCCGACCTTCACCTTCCCTCGCAGGTACTGCTTGCAGTACGCCTTCAGGGTCGCCAGCGGTGGCAGGTCGGCCGGCGCCGTGGACTGTGTCGGGGACGGCGTCGGCGTGGGCTTCGGCGCGGCGGGCGGGCCGGCGGGCGCGGACGTCGGCGGGGCGGAGTCCGGTGGCGGGGAGGTCGTGGACGTCGACGTGGACGACGCGGGCGCGGACGTCGACGCCGGCGCGGTGGACGTCGACGTGGATGTCGACGTCGACGTGGATGCCGACGTCGACGTGGATGCCGTTCCCGCGCCGCCCGTGGGGGCGACGGGAGCGGTCGTCGCGCCGCCCCCCGAGGGCTGCGAGCTCGTGGCGCCAGGATGCCCGGACGCCGCCGGGGACGCGGTCGGCGAGCTGGGGGAGGGGCGGGGTCCCGCGCCCGGGTAGGTGCCGGTGATGGCGGCAGCCGTCCCGGTGAGCGCGAGGGCCGCCACGCCGCCGGCGGCAGCGAGCCGCAACCGGCGGCGGCGGCGGGCCGCCGCGACAGCCGCCGTGGCGCTCGCGCTGAGCGCGCGGAACGACTCGAGGTAGGCGTGCTCGCGGGCCAGCTCCTCGGGGGTGCCGGGACCGGTGAGGGCGTCGACGAGCATCCGGAGCGCCGCCTCGTGGGAGGCGTCGTCATCCGGCTGCCCGGTGCGGGGACGATCAGCCATGACGTCGCGTCAACGCCTCTCTCTCTGCGGCCGTTACGTCCGACACCCGATCGGGTGCGCCCTCGGTGAGCCGCTGCGCCAGGGTGGCGAGGGCGCGGTGGACGGCGACACGCACGGCACCAGGGCTGCGGCCGACGATCCGGGCGACCTCGGCAGGCTCGAGGCCGACGATCACGCGCAGCGCCACCATCTCGGACTGGGCCGGCGGGAGGGTGGCGAGCAGGCGGAGGGCGTTCTCGGTGCCGAGGCGTGCGAGCGCCTCGTCGGCGGCATCCGGGCCGGCCTCGCGCACCGGCGGCAGTTCGTCGGCCGGCGTCTCGGGGCGCCTGACCGCCGCGCGGGCGTGGTCACGTGCGGTGTTGCGGCCAACCACGGTGAGCCAGGCTCGGAACGCCTGCTCGTCACCGGTGAAGGAGTTCAGGTTCTTGATGACCTTGATCCAGGTCTCCGAGGCCACGTCCTCCGCCGCGTCCCCAGTGGTGACCCGCAGGTACCGCAACAACAGAGGGTGAGTGGCTCGCCACAGCTGCGCGAAGGCCTCGGGATCACCGCTGGAGGCGGCCGACAGGACCGCCGGGAACGACTCCCCGAGCTCGTTCACTCTCTCTCTCTCGCACCGGTCACCGCCAGTGCGGCCCCGACCCGGACATTCGTCGCGGATCAGGCCATGCCTGCGGTCCCGCCCACCGTACGTGAGAGTCCGGGCCGCGATGCGCCTTTCGGGCACACGGCGCGAGCCGGAGGAGGTCAGGGCGCCGCGGGGCCGTCGGCCTTCACGGCGTCGTTCCCCCGGGGTCGGGCCGGACCGGGAGCGTCCCCGGCGACCCATACCGCGGACTGGGGGTGCGCCACCCGGACGCCCTCGGCGTCGAAGCGCTCCTTGATGCGCCGGCGCAGCTCGCGAGCCACCGCCCACTGCTGCAGCGGCTGCGTCTTGACCACGAGCCGCAGCACCACCCCGTCGGCCGTTACGGACTCGACGCCCCACATCTCGGGCTCCTCGAGCACGAGCGCGCCGAACTGTTCGTCATCCTTGAGCTTCTTGGCGACGTCGAGCAGGAGGTCCTCGGCCCGTGCGACGTCCTCCCCGTAGGCGATGCCGACGTCCATCACCGCGCGTGCCCAGCCCTGCGAGCGGTTGCCGACCCGCAGCACCTCTCCGTTGCGGATGTACCAGACGGTGCCGTCGACGTCGCGGACCCGGGTGACGCGCAGGCCGACGGCCTCGACGACGC
The DNA here is from genome assembly GCA_963786765.1 of uncultured Actinomycetota bacterium. Classification (GTDB taxonomy): domain Bacteria; phylum Actinomycetota; class Actinomycetes; order Actinomycetales; family Kineosporiaceae; genus DATKNA01. The sequence goes on from CAWBAJ010000017.1 coordinate 61,655, forward strand.
CCGACGCGTCGCCGAGGTCGACCACGTCGCCGACGCCGTACTGGTCCTCGACGAGCATGAACAGACCGGAGATCACGTCGCGGACCAGGGTCTGAGCGCCGAAACCGACGGCGACGCCGACGATGCCGGCGCTCGCGAGCAGCGGACCGGTGGCGATCCCCAGCTGATCGAGGATCATCAGTCCCGCCACCACCCCGATGGTCGCGGTGGTCAGGCTCTTGAGCACGGATGCGGTGGTTCGGGCCCGCTGCTCGCGGCGGGCGGTCAGGATCAGGGTCGAGGGGAGACGATCCTCGAGCTGCCCGAGGCCGGCCCGGCCCGACACGATGCCGTCCGCCACCCGGTCGATGACCCGGTGGGTGACGAAGCGCACCACGAGGGCCAGCACGACGATGAGGGCGACCGCCAGCGGCGGCCCGAGGAACACGTCGAACCAGTGGCCGACCTGCCCGGCGGCGGCGTTCACCGCGCTCGACGGCGACGGCGACGGGCTCGGAGTATCAGCGCCCAGCACCCCGCCGAGGGTAGCGGCGCCCTGCGGCACGGTCGGCGTCAGAGCGGCAGACCGGTCCAGCGGGCGGTGAACGCGAGGGTGTCCGCGGACAGGTCGACGGACCGGGACAGGGCGCGGGCGCCGTGGCCGACGTCCTTCTCCCGGCGGAGCAGGACGGGGCGGCCGCTCGCGGTCGCGTGCTGGAGGGCCGCGCACATCTTGCGAGCGTGCAGCGGGTCCACCCGGGTGTCGCCGTCGAAGACGGTGAACAGCACCGCCGGGTACGCCGTGCCCTCGGTGACGTGGTGGTACGGGGAGTACGACAGCAGCCACGCCAGTTGCTCAGCGTCGTCCGCGGCGCCGTACTCGACGTTCCAGGTGGCACCGAGGCCGAACTTCTCGTACCGGACCATGTCGAGCAGCGGCGCCGAGCACGTCACGGCGGCGTAGAGCTCGGGCCGCTGGGTCAGCGCGGCGCCGACCAGCAGCCCGCCGTTCGAGCCGCCGCTGATCGCGAGCTGCCCGCTCGTCGTCCAGCCGTCCGCGACGAGGCGCTCGGCCGCCGCGTGGAAGTCGTCGAAGACGTTCTGCTTGGCGCCCAGCATCCCGTCCCGGTGCCAGGACTCGCCCTCCTCGGCGCCGCCGCGCAGATTCGCCACGGCGTAGACGCCGCCCGCCTCGACCCAGGCGAGGATGCTCGCGGAGTACCCGGGGGTGAGCGACACCCCGAAGCCTCCGTACCCGTAGAGGATCGCGGGGCGCGGGCCCGCCTCGACCCCTTCGCGGGCCAGCACGAACATCCGCACGGTCGTGCCGTCCGCCGAGGTGTACGAGACCTGCTGGGCGACGACCGGTGGCACCTCGACGACGCCCGGCGGGCTGCTGAAGAGCGACACCGTGCGGTCCCGCCCGTCGTACCGGTACACGTGCGGAAGGGTGGTGTGGTCGGTGTAGGTGAACCACGTCTCGTGCCCGCCCTCGGGCCGCCCCACGAGCCCGCCGACGGAGCCGATCCCGGGCAGCGCGACCCGGGCGCTGTCGCCGTCCAGGGGTGCCCCGGTGGCGAGGTGGTGCGCGGTCACCTCGGACACGGCGTGACGCGTCCACGAGGCGAGCAGCAGGGGCTGGTCGCCGAGCTCGGGGCCGTCCAGGACGACGTAGTCCTCGAGCACCGCCTCCGGGTCCTCGGGCAGCAGGTCCCGCCAGGTGGCGGGACCGGGGTCCTCGGGGGAGCTCACGGCGAGCCGGCCGCGCGGGGCGTCGAGGTCGGTCGCCACGTACAGCCGGCCGTCACGGCCCACGCTGGCGCTGATGTTCGCATCGAGGCCCACGGCGAGCTCGCGCAGCGGGGGAGCGGCGAGGTCGGCGCCCTCGAGCGGGGCGATCCACACGTCGTTGCGCGGCGCGGTGCCGGTCGCCGCCGAGACGAGAAGCCAGCGGCCGTCCAGCGACACGGAGACGCCGTAGTACGACCGGATGTCGAGCCCCGCACCGAAGATCTCCACGTCGCCGGCGGGGTCGGTGCCGACCCGGTGGAACCACACCCGGCGGTGGTACTGGCGCTCCTCCTCCGGGCGACCCGCGGGGTCGAGCCGGCGGACGTAGTAGTACGACTCCCCACCCGGGACCCAGGCGACGGGGGAGTAGCGGGCCCGGTCGATGGGCCCCTCCACCTGCTCGCCGGTGGCCACGTCGAGAACGCGCAGCACGCTCTCCTCCGTGCCGCCCTCCGACAGCTGGTAGGCGAGCAGCTGCCCTTCCTTGCTGGGCTGCCAGGCGTCGAGCGTCGTCAGCCCGGTCGGGTCGAGCGCCATCGGATCGATGAGCACACGCTCGGGCTCGTCGCCGTCCTGAACGAGCAGGACGCCGTGCTCCTGCGACCCCTCGCGCCGGACGAAGAACCGCCGTTCCCCTCGCCAGATCGGGACGCCGACCACGCCGGCGGACAGCAGGTCGCGGATGCGATCACCGAGCCGGGCGCGGCCGGGCCACCCGGCCGCCTGCGCCGCGAACAGGTCGTCCTGCGCGTCGGACCACGCCTGCGTGCGCGGGTCGGACGAGTCCTCGAGCCATCGGTAGGGATCGGCGACGGGCACCCCTGACACATCCTCGACGAGGTCGAGCCGCTCGGCCGGCGGGTACTCGGGGCGGGCCGGGGCGGAGGACGGCGGCGTGGAGGTCACGGCGTCACCCTAGGGCGGCCCCCTGACAGCGGGTGCACCGAACTGCGCCCGACGGTGGGTCTGGCAGGATCCTGGGGCGTGACAGTCCAGCCCGGCCGCCCTGATCAGCCCCTTGACACCCCCCGCCCGGACCACGCCGACATGCCCGCGGAGGAGCCCGAGGCCGACGGAACGCCGGACATCGCCGACGTCGACCGCACCGGCGGCGGCACCGTCTACACCGAGGTGCCGCCGGAGGGCGAGGACCCGTCCCGGGACCAGAGCTTGACGCCGGACGTACCGACGGTGCAGCCGCCGCCGGTGCTGACCAGTCCCGGCGAGCCAGTGCTCGTCGACCCGCCGGCGGAGCTGGCGGACGACGAGCTGCCGGCCGAGGCCGAGGAGTCCGCGACATCGCCGGTGCGGCTCGACGTCGCGGACGAGGACGACGTCAAGGACGACGTCGAGGACGACCTGGACGACGACGAGCCGGACGACGCAGCGAGCCGAGGACGACGCCGTCGAGGACGAGGACGACGCCGTCGAGGACGAGGACGACGCCGTCGAGGACGAGGACGACGCCGTCGAGGACGAGGACGACGCGTCGAGGACGCCGTCGAGGACGACGACGGGTTCGACGCCTTCGCCCCCGCCGCGCAGGAACCCTCGCCGCAGCTGCTCGAGCTCGCCAAGGCCTACGGCGTGCAGACGGAGTTCCACGACTGGCAGGGCAAGCACAGCCCGGTGTCGCGCCGCACGGTCGTCGCCGTCCTGCGCGGCCTCGACGTCGACGCCGGCACGGACGACGCCGTCGAGCGCGCCCTCGTCGAGGTGGCGGAGCGGCCCTGGCGGCAGGTGCTGCCGCCGCTGGTCGTCGTCCGCGAGGGGAGCGCCGCCCAGGTGCCGGTGCACGTGCCTCACGGAACGCCGGTCCAGGTCTGGGTGGACCTCGAGGAGGGCGGGCGCCGGGCCCTCGAGCAGGAGGAACTGGTCGTCGAGCCCCGCACGATCGACGGCGCCGAGGTGGGCGAGGCCACCTTCACGCTTCCGGCCGACCTGCCGCTGGGGTGGCACCGGCTGCACGCGCACCACGAGGGCGGCGAGGCGGAGCGCCCGCTCGTCGTCACTCCTGAGCGTCTCGAGCTGCCGGCCGCGCTGGAGGCCGGCCGGTCCTGGGGCTTCATGACCCAGCTGTACTCGGTGCGCTCGCGGTTCTCCTGGGGTCTGGGCGATCTGGCGGACCTCGCCGAGATCGCCGATTGGAGCGCCCGCGACCACGGTGCGGGGTTCGTGCTGGTGAACCCCCTGCACGCTGCCGAGCCGGTGCCGCCGATGGAGCCGTCGCCGTACCTGCCGACGACGCGGCGGTTCGTGAACCCCGTCTACCTGCGGGTCGAGGACATCCGCGAGGTCGGTTACATGCCCTCGACCGACCGGGCGCTCGTGGAGTGGCAGGCGGAGGCGATGAGGGGCCTCAACCAGAACGCGGATCCGCTCGACCGCGACGCGGTGTGGACGGCCAAGAAGTCTGCGCTCGAGACGGTCTTCGAGCAGCCGCGGTCGCGTGCGCGGCAGGCGCGGTTCGAGGCCTTCTGCGCTCGCGAGGGCGAGGGCCTGGTCGACTTCGCCACCTGGTGCGCCCTCGCCGAGCGGTACGGGTTGCCGATGTCGACGTGGCCGGACCTGGCGCGCGATCCTCGCTCCGAGGCGGTCCGGCAGATCCGCGACGAGATGTCGGACCGGGTCGAGTTCTACATGTGGCTGCAGTGGTGCCTCGACGAGCAGCTCGCGGACGCGCAGCGCACCGCGCTGGAGGCGGGCATGCCGATCGGGATCGTCCACGACCTCGCCGTCGGCGTGCACCCGGAGGGCGCGGAGACCTGGACGCTGGCCGACGTCCTGGCCCGCGACGTGACGGTCGGTGCCCCGCCCGACGCCTTCAACCAGCAGGGGCAGGACTGGAGCCAGCCGCCGTGGCGGCCCGACCGGCTGGCAGAGCTGGGGTACGCGCCGTTCCGCGACATGATCCGGACCGTGTTGAGGCACGCCGGTGGGGTGCGTGTGGACCACGTGATCGGGCTGTTCCGGCTGTGGTGGGTGCCGAGCGGGCTGAGCGCCGCCGAGGGCACGTACGTCACCTACGACCACGAGGCGATGATCGGGATCCTCGCGCTGGAGGCGCACCGCAGCGGCGCCTTCGTCGTCGGGGAGGACCTGGGGACGGTCGAGCCCTGGGTCCGCGACTACCTCCGGGACCGCGGCGTGCTCGGGACGTCGATCCTGTGGTTCGAGCGCAACTGGGACAGCGGGCGGCCGCTGCCGCCGCAGGAGTGGCGCGAGCTGTGCCTGGCCACGGTGACGACGCACGACCTGCCGCCGACGGCCGGCTACCTGGCGGGCGAGCACGTCGAGCTGCGCGACCGCCTCGGGCTGCTCACGCGCTCGGTCGAGGAGGAGCAGGAGGCCGACGCGAAGGACCGGGAGTCGGTGCTCGACGGGTTGCGCGAGCTCGGGCTCCTCGAGGACGGCGCGAGCGAACGCGACAAGGTCGAGGCGCTGCACCGTTACCTGGTCCGGACGCCGGCCAAGCTGGTGGGCATCGCGCTGGCCGACGCCACCGGTGACCGGCGCGCGATCAACCAGCCGGGGACGTACGACGAGTACCCGAACTGGCGGCTGCCGCTCTCGGACGGCGTCGGCCAGCCGATCCTGCTCGAGGACGTCATGACCTCGATCCGCGCGCACTCCCTCGCGCGCACCGTCGAGGACCTCTGACCCAGCCAGCGACGATCAAGGAAAAGTTAGGGATCATGACGGGCCATGATCCCTAACTTTTCCTTGATCGTCGCCTTGTCCGGTGGGTCAGACCGACAGCAGGCGCTCGAAGAACGCCCGGTAGCGCTGCAGGCTGACGCGCAGGTCCTCGGTCGACACCTCGTCGCCGCGGCTCCACTGCGCCTCGAGCTGCGAACGCTCCTGCGAGAACATCTGAGCCAGTTGCTGCATGAGGCCGGCCACGAGCGCGTCGGCGTCCTGCATCGCCTGCTGCGGCTGGTCGACGAAGTCGGCCTGGATGTCCCGCCAGCGTTGCGTCATGGCGTCCCGGTCCTTCGGGTCCAGCAGCTGCGCGGCCTCGGTCTCGGCGGTGTCCGCCGCGCCCGCCGCGCCCACCGGGGGAGCCGCCTGCGCGGCGCCGGGGTTGGCGATCTGGTCGGTCGTGAGCTGGGGTTGAGCGGCGGGGCCGTTCTGCCTCATCTCGCTCGGGTGGTCCGTGCTCGCCGGGCCGCGGACGTCGCCGGAGCCGTCGTCGCCGCGGACGTCGCCCTCACTCGCCTGGGCAGGCATGCCCCCGGACATCTCGTCGCGCCGTAGGTCCTCGCGGCGCATCTCATCCATCTCGCTCATGGCCGCTCTCCGTAGGTCGTCGAGGGGTCGGCGTCCGGCCGGGTCTCGCGCAGGGCGTCGGCTCGTTGGTTGCTGGGCACGTCGGCACGCCCGTCCACCGTGCCGTCGTACTGGCCGTCCGCGACCCCGGCCGCAGTGCCGTTCGTCCGGTAGTCGGTGCGGTCATCGGTGCGGTCATCGGTGCGGTTGTCGGTGCGGTTGTCGGTGCGGTTGTCGGTTCGGTCGTCCAGGCTGGCGTCGGTTCGGTCGTCCGCCCGCGCGACGGTGCGGTCGGCCGTGCCGCCCTCGGGGCGCAGCAGGTCTTCGAACAGCGAGCGGTAACGCACCAGGGCGTCTCGCATGTCCTCCGTGCTCGCCTCGCCGGTGCTCTGCCGCCGGTAGACGGCGTACGCGGCACGGTAGTTGTCGACGACCTGCGGGTGGTCGACGGACACGAGGTCCGCCTGCTCCTCGAAGTTCTTCGTCGGGTAGCCCCGCTCCGCCATGACCTGGTCGAGCAGGGTGTGGGCCGCCCCGACCGAACCGGCCGGGTCGTCGATGAAACGCTCCTGGATCCCGCGCCACTGGTCGGCGTACCGCGCGCGGGCGGCCTCCGGCAGCGGGCGGATGTCGAGCTTCTCGCGGCGGCGGGTGCGGTCGAGCAACTCCTGCTCGGCCCCTCGCTTGTCGTCCGCGGTGTCGATGGTCCGGTCGTACTCCGGGCCGAAACGCTCGCGCAGGTTGGCGGTCCGACGCTGGCGCATCAGGACGGCCACGAGGAGAACGAGGACCACGAGGACGACGATCAGCAGCACCCATGCCCAGGGCTGCATGGCTACACCTCCTGTAGTGGTGACCGGCGCCAGTCGACGCCGGTCCCCCCGTGCACCAAGGTGTTACCCGCCGCAGCGATCTTTCAGGCCACCCCTAGGGGTGTTTTGGCGCTTTCGTGCGCCGAACGTGAGCATCCACACCGGACTGCGCGTGCTCCGTCACGCGGCGTCGCTGTCCACGGGCCCCCCGGGGCCGGGGTACCGGAGGGAGGCCTCGCGGGGCCGGGGTACCGGAGGGAGGCCTCGCGGGGCCGGGGTACCGGAGGGAGGGAATCGCGCGTGGCGCTCGAACGTCCCCGAGGACGAGCCGGTCGCGGCGCGCCTCGACGACGCCTCCTCCAGGCGGACGCGATCAGGCGAACGCCGGGACGGCGACGCTGGTGTCGCGCCCTTCGTCGTCCGTCTCGACGAGCGCGCTGACGACGTACACGCCTGGGGTTGCCCAGGGACCGTCGCCGAAGAACCGGCGCTCGCCGATGGAGATCACGCCTACCCAGGTGCGCCCGTCGTACTCGCCGCCGCGTAGCAGGACTCTCCGCTCGTCCATCTGGTAGCCGGGCACGCGCCGATAGGCATTCTTGACATGATCCGAGTCGTTCCTGCGTCGGGGACACCCGACACCGCCTCACCGGGTGTCGCGCGTTCCGGCGGTGCCCGCCCAATCGGCCGACGTCGTCACCGGCACGCACCTGCGCCCTGCCCACAGGCTACTCGCCGGCGGCCCGGACCGCGCCCCTCACCCCTCCGCGGCGTCGCGCTCCTGGGCGCGGACGGCGCGGGCGGCGGTGTCGCGGCCCTCGGTGACGAGGCGCTTCAGCGCGGGCTCGGCGTCGGTCTCGTCGAGCCAGCGCTGCGGTGCGCTCCACGAGCTCCTTCGAGGCCAGCCGCACCGGGTACAACCCCTCGACGATCTGGGTCGCCATCTCGTTCGTCCGCGACTGCCACACCGGCACCAGCGCCTCGAAGTACGGCTCGACGTAGGGCTCCAGCAGCGCCTCGTCGTGCACCCGGCCGAACCCGCCGATCACTGCTCCCTGCACCACGTTCGGCAGCTCGCCCTGCTCGACCACGAGCTTCCACGCCTCGGCCTTGGCCTGCGGCGTGGGGATCGCGGCGCGCGCGGCCGCGGCGTGCACGCGCCCGCTCGCCGTGTCGTCGCGCTCGAGCTCCGCCGCGACGTCCGGCTCGCCCGCGGCACCCGCGGCGACCAGCGCCGTGAGCAGCGACCACCGCATCTCGGTGTCGACGGCGAGGGCCGGCAGCGTCCGGCTGCCGGAGAGCAGCTCGCCGAGCACGCCGACCTGCGCGGGCGTCACGGCGAGCCCGGCGAACGAGCGGGCCAGCAGCAGCTGGCGGTCGCTGCCGGCGGGGGCGGCCTCGAGCAGCGCGAGGAGGGCGTCGGCGGCCCGCTCGCCGCGTCGTTGCGCGGTGCCGGCGTGCCACGTAGAACGTCACGGCGGTCGCCAGCTGGCGCAGCAGGGTCTGGGCGACGCTCGGGTCGTCGACGCTGTCGAGGTTCTTCAGCACGAGGTCCGCGAAGGAGCGGGCGGCGAGCTCGCCGTCCCGGGTCATGTCCCAGGCCGCGCTCCAGACGAGCGACCGCGGCAGGGCGTCGGCGAACGAGCCGAGGTGCTCGACGGCGGTCTCGAGCGAGGCCTGGTCGAGCCGGATCTTCGCGTAGGCGAGGTCGTCGTCGTTCACGAGCAGCAGCGCCGGCCGTGGCCGGCCGTCGAACTCCTGAACGGGTGTGCGGGCCCCGTCGACGTCGAGCTCCACGCGACGGGTGCGCTGCAGCCGGCCGTCGACGAGGTCGTAGCCGCCGACCACGAGCCGGTGCGGGCGGAGCGCGGGGTGCTCGGCCGGGGCCTCCTGGACGACGGTCAGCGCGCGCACGACGCCGTCCGGACCCGCCTCGATCTCGGGACGCAAGGTGGTCACGCCCGCCTGCTGCAGCCACAGCCGGGCCCACTCGTCCAGGTCGCGCCCGCTCGTCGCCTCGAGCTCGCGCGAGCAGGTCGCGCAGCGTCGTGTTGCCCCAGGCGTTCTTGCGGAAGTACCGGCGCAGGCCCTCGTCGAACGCCTCCGTGCCCACCCAGTGCACGAGCTGCTTGAGCACCGAGGCGCCCTTGGCGTAGGTGATGCCGTCGAAGTTGACCTCGACGTCCTCGAGGTCGCGGATGTCGGCGACGACGGGGTGCGTCGTGGCGAGCTGGTCCTGCCGGTACGCCCAGGACTTCTCCGCGCTCGAGAACGTCGTCCAGGCAGTGCGCCAGCGGGTGGCCTCGGCCTGGCAGCGGGTGGAGGCGTACTCGGCGAACGACTCGTTCAGCCAGAGGTCGTCCCACCAGCGCATCGTCACCAGGTCGCCGAACCACATGTGGGCGAGCTCGTGCAGGATCGTCAGGCCCCGGCGCTCGACCATCGCCTCGGGCACCTTCGAGCGCCAGACGTAGTGCTCCGTGATCGTCACCGTGCCGGCGTTCTCCATCGCGCCGGCGTTGAACTCCGGCACGAACAGCTGGTCGTACTTCGCGAACGGGTAGGGCAGGTCGAACAGGTCCTCGAAGTAGGCGAACCCCTGCCGCGCGATGTCCAGGACTTCGTCGGCGTCCAGGTACTGCGCCAGGGACGCGCCGGCAGAACACGCCCAGCGGGATCTCGCGCCCGCTCCGGCTCGTCAGCGAGCCGCGCTCGACGTGGTACGGCCCGGCGACGACCGCCTGCACGTACGGCGACAGCCGGGGGGTGGGCTCGAACCGCCACGTGGCCGCGCCGTCGCCCGGCGGGCTCGGGCTCGGGCGTGGGGGAGACGGCGACCACCGTCCAGTACGCGGGCGCGGTGACGGTGAGGGTCAGCGGGGCCTTGAGATCGGGTTGGTCGAAGCACGCGAAGACTCGGCGGGCATCGGCCACCTCGAACTGGCTGTAGAGGTAGACCTCGTCGTCGACCGGGTCGACGAACCGGTGCAGGCCCTCGCCGGTGTGCATGTAGAGCGCCGTCGGCGACGACGCGCAGCTCGTTCTCCGCCGCCAGGTCCGGCAGGGCGATGCGGCCGGTGGAGACGACCTCGTGCACGGGCAGCGACCGGCCGTTGAGCACGACCTCGTCGACGCCCGCCGCGATCAGGTCGACGAACGTGGAGGCGCCAGGCGTGCGGCAGGTGAACCTCACGACGGTCGTCGTCCGGAAGGTCTTGTCGCCCGTGGTGAGGTCGAGGGTCACGTCGTAGGAGCACGACGTCGAGCAGGTCGGCCCGCTGTGCGGCCTCGTCGCGCGTGAGGTTGGTTCCGGGCACGGCTCCTCCGTCGGTCCGTCGGTGCATGCTGCGCTGGGTCCCGATCCTGTCATCGCGCCGCGGCGCTCCGCTGGCGGGACGCCACCCCGGGTCGCCCGGCTGGTGCGGACGGCGGGTAGCGCTCTGCGACGCATCACCTCCTCACGATCGAGAGAGGTGCTGCGTCGTGTCCGAGCGCGACATCGCCGACTTCTGGTTCGACCCGGTCTGCCCGTGGGCGTGGATGACCTCCCGCTGGATGATGGAGGTCGAGAAGGTCCGCGACCGTCGACGTCCGATGGCACGTCATGAGCCTGGCCGTGCTCAACGAGGGCCGTGACCTGCCGGAGAGCTACCGGGCGCGATGGACAGGGCCTGGGGCCCGGTCCGCGTGGTCGATCGCGGCGCAGCGAGCTGCACGGCGACGAGGTCGTCAAGCCGCTCTACGACGCGATGGGGACGCGCATCCACCCCGGCGGCACAAGGACTGGGACGCGTGATCCGCGAGGCGCTCGCCGAGGTCGGGCCTGCCGGCGGAGCTCGCCGACGTACGCGGACTCCGACGAGTCGACGAGCAGCTGCGCAAGAGCCACGCCGAGGGCATCTCGCTGGTCGGCGAGGACGTCGGCACGCCGGTCGTCGCCGTCGACGGCGTCGGCGTTCTTCGGGCCGGTCGTGACGCCCGCGCCGAAGGGCGAGGCCGCCGGCGAGCTCTGGGACGGCGCGCTGCTCGTCGCGTCGACGCCCGGCTTCTACGAGATCAAGCGGACCCGCACCCAGGGCCCGGTCTTCGACTGACTCTCGCCGTCGCCTCGTCGGCATGCTCGGATGATCGAGGCGCACGCCGAGATCGCGGCGAGTGTCGACACCATCCGCATCGGGAGGCCGTGCTCGTCGGGGTCGCCGCCGAGGACCTCCGGCGGCGCCGGTCGCGAACCGCCACGCCGACCAGGCCGCGGCGAGCGCGTCCAGCCCGTCGTCGCCGGCGCGGGGCATCGGCCGGCGGCGTCCGGTGCCCAGCCGCCGAGGGCGGCGAGCCGGGCCGCGCGCCCGGCGTCCGTCTTCTTCGACGGCAGCGGGTCGCCCGGCGCCCGGCCGGCCAGCGCCATGAACGACAGCTCGGGGTGCACCTCGACGACGTCCGCGCCGGCAGCCCCGGCGCGCAGCACCGTCGTCGACGGCGAGGACGATCCGGCGCAGCCCGTAGGTCTGCGCGCTGACGCCGCGGCCGCCCAGCACGTCCCGGGCGACGGCCCGCGCCTCTGCGTACGTCGGCGCCGCGAGCACGGCCCGCGGCGGCGCCAGGAAGACCCGCGCGGACGCCGCGCCCGAGCCGCTTCTTCGCCAGCAGGTCGACCGGCCGCCAGGCGTCGCGCCGGCAGCCCGATCGGGCAGTCCACGCCGACGGCGTCGGCGCCGCCGGCCAGCTCGAGCACGGCGCCGGAACCCGTCGGCGTCCTGCCCGGGCGACGTCCGCCCACGTCACGCGGCGGGGCGCCGCTCGGCGCCGACCGTGACGAGCGCGACCGCCCAGCCGCCGCGGCGGCCGTCGACCCCGGCGACCAGCACCACCCGGACGAGGCTGGCAGACTTCCGCGCATGCGCGTGCACCTGGGGTCGGACCACGCCGGTTTCGAGCTCAAGCAGCAGCTCGCTGAGCGGCTGCGCGCCGCCGGGCCACGAGGTCGTCGACCACGGCCCGCGCGGCTACGAGCCGGAGGACGACTACCCGCCGTACTGCCTGCGGGCCGCCGCCGCCGCGGTCGGCGAGCCGGGCAGCCTCGGCGTCGTCATCGGCGGCGCGGCAACGGCGAGCAGATCGCGGCGAACAAGGTCCGCGGCGTCCGGGCGGCGCTGGCCTGGAGCCTGGAGACGGCGCAAGCTCGGCCGGCAGCACAACAACGCCAACGTCGTGGCGGTCGGCGCCCGGATGCACCCGACGGAGGAGGCGATCTCGTTCGTCGAGGCGTTCCTCGCGGAGCCGTTCTCGAGCGACCCGCGGCACGAGCGCCGCATCGCCAGCTGGCCGCCTACGAGGACACCGGCGCCCTGCCGCCGCTGCCGCGGACGCCGCCGAGCAGGTTCGGCGCGCGCGCCGGCCGCGTACCGCAGGCTGTCCGGGTGCCCGAAGGACACACCCTCCACCGCCTGGCCCGCCGCCACCTGCTGACGTTCGGCGGCGCGCACGCTCCACGTGTCGAGCCCGCAGGGCCGCTTCGCCGCCGGCGCCGCGCCGCCTCGACGGCACGGTGCTGCGCTCGCGCAGGCGCACGGCAAGCACCTCTTCCTCGGTTTCGCGCCGCCCGAGCGACGCCGCGCCGACCGCTGGCTGCACGTCCATCTCGGCCTGTACGGCACGTGGGTCTTCGGCGCGGGCGCGCCGCCGCCGAGCGGAGGGCGCGCTGCGGCTGCGCATCGAGAGCGACGACGGCGTGGGCGGACCTGCGCGGGCCGACCGCGTGCGAGCTGATCACGGACGCCGAGGTCGCCGGCATCCGCGCGCGGCTCGGCGCCGACCCGCTGCGCAAGGACGCCGACCCCGGCCGGGCGTACGCGCGGATCCGCCGGTCGACGGTGCCGCTCGGCGCGCTGCTCATGCAGCAGGACGTCGTCGCGGGCATCGGCAACGTCTACCGGGCGGAGGTGCTGTTCCGGCACCGGCTCGACCCGTGGATGCCCGGCCGCGAGCTGGCCGAGGCGGCAGTGGGAGGCGCTCTGGGACGACCTGGTCGTGCTGCTGCGCGACGGCGCTGCGGCGGGGCCGGATCGTGACGACCCTGCCGCAGGACCGCCCGCACCGGTCCGGGCCCGTCCGGGCCGGCGAGCAGCACTACGTCTACCGCCGCACCGACCTGCCGTGCCGATCTGCGGGACGCCGGTGGTCGCCGAGCCGATGGCGGGCCGGACCCTGTACCGCTGCCCCTAGTGCCAGACCGGGGCCGGGCTCGGCGGCCGACCTGGCCGCCGACCTCGCGGACGCCGACAGCGACGACCTCACGCCCGCGCAGGCCGTCGCTCTCGAGGCGGGCTAGAGCCCCAGCCGCAGAACGGCGCGACCGGCCAGGCGAAGGCGCGGCGGCGGCCCCACCGCGCCGGGCCGGTGCTCGACCGCCAGGCCGGCGCGGCCAGGGCCGTCAGGGTGGTGCCGCCGAGGTAGGCGGCGCCGAGGTCGCGGACGTCGAGCGCCAGGTCCGGCTCGTCGTCGGTGCGCTCGCAGCGGGCGCCGTCGGGACCGCCGGTGACGCCGCCACCGCCCGGCGTTGCCGGGCAGCAGCGCGTCGCGTGACCTCGAGGACGACGTCGACCGGCGCTGTACCGGCGGGCGGCGAGCGCCCGGGCAGGTCGACGAGGCGCAGCCAGAGCCCGTCTCATGCAGGATCGGCCGGCCGCGCCCGGCTGTCGACGAGCAGGTGCAGCAGGGCGTCGTCGACGGGGCGCCGGCCGATCTCGACCTTGACTGGAGGTCGAGGTCGAGCAGGCGCCCCCACAGCGCCCGCGCGGCCGCCGGGTCGAGGGCGACGACCTCGCTGACCCGGGTCACGTGCAGCTCGGGCCCGTGCTCGCCCAGTCCGAGCTTGCGCACGAAGAACCCGTAGCCCCGGACGCTCGCCGGCCGCGTCCCGGGCGATCAGCAGGCGCTGCGGCTCGGACCTGGCGCACGTGCTGCGGCTGGTCGCGAAGATGGACTCGCGGAGGGCGTGTCGGGCCGGGAGGCCCAGCCCGGGCGCTCGGCCCGGGCGCGGTCGAAGACGTCGGCGACGAGGTCCTTGTGCCGGTCGATGTCGGCGGTCTCGAAGGAGACGGTGACGTCGCCGGCGCCGGGCACGTCGCGCAGCGCGGCGCCGCGCCCGACGGTGAGCTTCACGTCCTGAGGTGGCGATCCCGTAGCCGAAGCGGCCGTAGATCGCGCGGCTCGGCGGCGTAGAGGATCGAGACGGGCTCGCCGGCGTCCCGGACGGCGTCGAGGTGGAACCGCATCATCGCGGTGAGCAGACCCCGCGGCGCCGGAACTCGGGGTGGACGCCGACCCACGTCAGCCCGCCGCGCGCGCACGCTCGCCCCGCCGGGCACCGGCATGTCGAGGGAGAGCACCGCGTGGATGCCGCCGAGCCGGTCGCCGAGGAAGGCCCCGCGCGACGCGGTCCCACTCGAGGAAGGCGCCGGGCGGCGTCGTAGTCGGCGTACTGCGGGTCGAACCCGAACGCCCAGAGGTCGATGTCGAAGACGGCCTCGGCGTCCGCCTCGGACAGCGGACGCACGACGGGAGCGGCTCGGTGGTCACGCGCCGATCCTGACACCGCCCACCGACGGACGTCGCGGGGATATCGCGGACGCCAGCCGCGCTGCGCCGGCGGCAGAATGCGCGGGCATGCTGCTGACTCCGACGGAGCGCGACCGGCTCCTGATCTTCACGGCGGCCGAGCTCGCGCGGGCCCGGCGGGCCCGCGGCCTGCGCCTCAACGTCCCGGAGACGATCGCGCTGGTCGCCGACACCGTCTGCGAGGCCGCCCGCGACGGCAAGCGGCACGACGAGGCGCTCGCCGCCGGCCGCGCCGTCCTCGGCCCGGACGACGTGCTGCCCGGCGTCGCCGACGTCGTCAGCGAGGTCGCCGTCGAGGCCGTCTTCGACGACGGCTCGCCGGCTGGTCGTCGTCCCGGACCCCGTCGGCGGCGGGCACCTCGGCGACGCAGCGCCCCGGGCGCCGTGCTGCCCGGCGAGGCGCCCGGAGGCCGGCGGCCCGCGGACGACGTCGTCGAGGTCGCCGTCGTCAACACCGCCCCCGTGCCCGTGAGCGTCAGCAGCCACTTCCACTTCTTCGAGGTCAACCCCCGGCTGCGCTTCGACCGCGCGGCCGGCTACGGCCGGCACCTCGACGTCCCGGCGGGGGCGACCGTCCGCTTCGATCCGGGCGAGCGGGTCGCCGTCCGGCTCGTGCCGTTCGGCGGGAACCGGGTCGTCGTCGGCTTCTCCGGCCTGGTCGACGGGCCGCTCGACGCGCCCGGGCGCCCGGGAGGCCGCGCTCGAGCGCGCGAGGGTCTTCGGCTACTCCGACGACGCGACGGGAGCGGGCGAGTGACGGCACGCCCGCACCGGACCGACGGCGTCGTCCGGCCCGGGCGACCGGGTCCGGCTCGGCGACACCGGGCTCGTCGTCCGGGTCGAGCCAGGAGCCGCACCGCGACCGCCCGACGACGGGTTCGCCCTGCGTGGCCGGCTTCGGCAAGACCGCGCGTGACGGCATCGGCCTCAAGGCGGTCCCGACGAGCGAGTCGTGCGACGTCGTCGTCAGCAACGTCCTGCTGCTCGACCCGGTGCTCGGCGTGCGCGCGGTGAGCATCGGCATCCGGGAGGGGCGGATCAGCGGCATCGGCCGGGCCGGCAACCCCGACACCGTCGACGGCGTCGACGTCGTCGTCGGCGCCTCGACCGATCGTGATCCCCGGCGAGGGGCTCGTCGCGACGCCGGGCGCCGTCGACACCCACGTCCACCTGCTGTCGCCGCGGATCTGCGAGGCCGCGCTCGCGAGCGGGGTCACCACCCTGCTCGGCCAGGAGTTCGGCCCGTTCTGGGGCCCGGGCGTCAACACCGGCTGGGGGCTGCGGACCGCCTACCGCGCGTTCGACGCGTGGCCGGTCAACGTGGGCTTCCTCGGCCGCGGCTCCTCGTCGCGTCCGGAGCCGCTGCTCGAGGCGCTCGAGGCCGGCGTCTGCGCGTTCAAGGTGCACGAGGACTTCGGCGCCCACCGCCGGACCCTCGACACCGCGCTCACCGTCGCCGACGCGCACGACGTCCAGGTCTGCCTGCACACCGACGGCCTCAACGAGAACCTCGCGCTCGCGGACACCCTCGACGTGATCGCCGGCCGGACCGTGCACGCCTACCACGTCGAGGGCTGCGGCGGCGGGCACGTGCCCGACGTGCTCGAGCTCGCCGGCGTCGCCGAACGTGATCGGCTCCTCGACGAACCCGACGCTGCCCGTTCGCCCGGGACGCCGTCGCCGAGCACGAAGCGATGATCGTGGCCGTGCACGGCCTGGACGCCGCCGTTCCCGGGCAGCTCCGGCTGGCCCGCGACCGGGTGCGCGCCGCGACGATGGCCGCCGAGACCGTGCTGCACGACCTCGGCGTCATCCCGGTGACGTCGTCGGACGCCCAGGGGATGGGCCGGGCGGGGGAGACCGTCCGGCGCACGTTCGCCATGGCCGCGGTGAACAAGGCGGCCCGCGGGCCGCTCCCGGGCGACCCTCCGGACGCCGACAACGCGCGGGTCCTGCGCTACCTGGCCAAGCTCACGATCAACCCGGCGATCACCCACGGCATCGACGCCGAGGTCGGCTCGCTCGAGGTCGGCAAGCTCGCGGACATCGTGCTGTGGCAGCCGGCGTGGTTCGGCGCCAAGCCCGCGCTACGTGCTGAAGGCGGGGCTGCCGGCGTGGGCGGCCGTCGGGCGACCCCAACGCGGCCGTCGACACCGCGCAGCCCCTCGTCCTGGGCCCGCAGTTCGCCGGCTCCGGCGCGGCGCCGGCCGACGTGTCGGTCGTCTTCGTCAACGCCGCCGCGGCGGCCGCGGACGGCGACGCCGTGCCCACCCGCCGCCGGCGCGTCGCCGTCCGCGGGACGCGCGCCGTGGGGCTGGCGTCCATGCTCGGCGGCAACGCCCGGACGGGCGTCGTCCGCGTGGACCCGGGCGCCCGGCGGGTCACCCTGGACGGCGAGGAGCTCCGGGCGGACCCCGCCGAGCACGTTCCGCTCACCCGGCTCTACCACCTGTGACGCCGTGACGGCGATGCGATAACGATCCGGTGCACATGCAGCAGGTCGTGCGCGTAGATGTCAAGGGGAGTGGGTACCTTCGAGACGGACCACAGCGCCGTGGTCCTGCTCCACACCCTCCTGAGGAGATGTTCGAAATGGCTCGGCCCCTCGCGTTCGGGTACGTCTCGGTTCCCGCTGACGCACCCGACGACCAGGCCCAGCGGTGGCAGCACGAGATCGCCACCTTCGTCGACCGCGAGGGTCACGACCTCGCCGGCATGTTCACCGATTCCGGCGAGGGCGCGACGGCCTTCGAGGCCATGTCGTCGCGCTCTCGAGCTGGGCGCGCGTGCGGGAGGTCGTCGTCCCGCGGCTGGACCACCTCGAGCACGTTCCGGGCTTCGGTCCCGCCGACGTCCGGCTGCTCTCCCGCTACCTGCACGCGACGGTCGTCGCGGTCGAGGCGCCGGTAGGGGCGGCGCGGCGCTGACGCCGCACCTCGCCTGTGCCCGGCCTCGCTCAGACCACCACCGACAGCAGCAGGACCCCGATCAGGCCGACGACGGAGATCACGGTCTCCATCACCGACCAGCTCTTGATCGTCTCGCCGACGGACATGCCGAAGTACTGCTTCACCAGCCAGAAGCCGGCGTCGTTGACGTGGGAGAAGAACAGCGACCCCGCGCCGATCGCGAGCACGAGCAGCGCCAGGTGCGAGGCGGTCAGCGAGGGCGCCAGGCCCGACACGATCCCCGCCGCCGTGATGGTGGCCACCGTCGCGGAGCCCGTCGCCAGCCGGATCAGGACCGCGACGAGCCAGCCGAGGATCAGCGGCGACAGGCCGGATCCCTTGGCCCAGTCGGCGACCGCCATGCCGACGCCGGAGTCGACGAGCACCTGCTTGAACCCGCCGCCGGCGTCGACGATGAGCAGGATCCCGGCGATCGCGGGGAGGGCTCCGGCCGTCGAGGCGGAGATCTGATCGCGGGTCGCGCCGATGGCGGTGCCCATCGTGAACATCGCGACGAGCGACGCCGGCGAGCAGGGCGACGTTCGGGTTCCCGACGATGTCGAGCGTCGTCCGCACCGACGAGGACTTGTCCAGCGTCAGCTCGGCGATGGCCCGCGCCAGCATGAGGACGATCGGCAGCAGCACGGTCGCGATCACCGGACCGAAGGCCGGCCGGCGCCGACCGAACGAGGTGTCACCCTCGGGCGAGTCGGCGGCGCTGCCGCGACGGGTCCGCTCGGCCACATCGGCGTCGGGGTCGCCCAGGTCCGAGCTGCCGCTCAGCGACCCCGCGCCCGCGCCCGCCACGGCCACACGCTCGAGCTGGCGGGTGGGCAGCAGCTCCGGCGGAGGGGTGGCATGCACGTACCGCGCCACGACATTCGCCAGGAGTGGCCCGGCGATGATGACCGTGGGGATGGCGATGATGATCCCGTAGAGCAGGGTGAGCCCCAGGTCGGCCTTGAGCGCGGCGATGGCCACGAGCGGTCCGGGGTGGGGCGGCACCAGGCCGTGCAGCACCGACAGGCCAGCGAGCGCCGGGATGCCGATCTTCATCAGCGGGAGGTCGACCCGCGACGCGACCAGCAGGACGACCGGGATGAGCAGCACGACCCCGACCTCGAAGAACAGCGGCAGGCCGATGAGCGCTGCCGCACCGACCATCGCCCACGGCAGCGCGTTGCCGCTCACCCGGCTGACGATGGTGTCGACGATCTCGTCGCCGCCACCCGAGTCGGCGAGCAGCCCCCCGATCATGGCGCCGAGCGCGATGAGCAGGCCGACGGCGCTCATCGTGGATCCCACGCCCTTGGTGAAGCTGTCGATGGCGGCGCTCGCGCCGAGCGACGCCGCCAGTCCCAGCACGGCGGAGCCCAGGACCAGCGCGAGGAACGGGTGCATCTTCACGCACGGTGATGAGGACGACGACGACAGCGATGCTGAGCACGGTCGCCAGGACGAGTTGGGTGTTGCCCGCCTTGGGCGGGTCGGCGGTCGGCAGGCCGGCGAGCAGGATGTGACTGTGCACAGGGGCCCTCCTGGAGCGGACGTACAGGGCGATAACGGGTTATGGTGACGGCACCGCGATCATGACTCTGCGGGCGCACCTCCGCGAACGGACAGGGACACGTGTGAGGCGGGAGGGCCATGGCGGGCACGGCGGACGTGGTGATCGGCGTCGACATCGGTACCACGGCGACCAAGGTCATCGCTTACGACGTGACGGGCGCCGCGCGAGCGTCCGCCAGCACCGACTACCCGCTGCGGCAGCCCGAACCGGGCGCGGCCGTGCAGGACCCGCACGAGGTCCTCGCCGCGGTCCGCGGCAGCGTCCGTGCGGTCGCCCGCCAGCTCGACGGCGTCCGGGTCGCGGGCCTCTCGTTCAGTGCCGCCATGCACAGCCTGCTGGGTCTCGACGCCGGCGGCGGCCCGCTCACTCCGCTTCTGACCTGGGCGGACACCCGCGCCGGGGGGCAGGCCGACCGGCTGCGCGACGAGGGCCGGGCGCTGGAGCTGCAGCAGCGCACCGGGACGCCCGTACACCCCATGTCCCCCCTGGTGAAGCTCATGTGGCTCCGCGAGAGCGACCCCGAGCTGCACAGCCGGGCCGCCCGCTGGGTCGGCATCAAGGAGTTCGTGCTCGACCGCTGGTGCGGCAGCGACGTGTCCGACCACTCGATCGCGAGCGCCACCGGGATGCTCGCCCTGGACACCCTCGACTGGGATGCGGAAGCGCTGGACCTCGCGGGGGTCCGGGCCGAGCAGCTGCCACGGCCCGTTCCGACGACCACGGTGCTGCGCACCCTGTCACGGACCGGCGGCCGCCGATCTCGGCCTGCCCGAGGGGACGCCACTGGTCGTCGGGGCGAGCGACGGCCCCCTGGCCAACCTGGGCGTGGGCGCCGTCCATCCCGGCCAGGCGGCATGCTCCATCGGCACCAGCGGCGCCCTGCGTGTCATGGTCGAGAAGCCCGCTGTGGATCCTGCCGGGGGCGTCTTCTGCTACGCGTTCCTGCCCGAGGCGCTGGGTGGTCGGCGGCGCGGTCAACAACGGCGGGGTGGTCCTGGGCTGGGCCCACGACGCGCTCGCGCCCGAACTCGGCGACGACGCGCCCGAACTGCTCTCCGAGCTCGCCGCCACTGCGCCCGCCGGCGCCGGCGGACTGCTGATGCTGCCCTACCTGCTCGGCGAGCGGGCCCCGCGCTGGAGCTCGCTGCCGCGCGGCGCCTATCTCGGCCTCACCCGCGCCCACCGCCGCGAGCACCTGGTCAGGGCCGCCCTGGAGGGGGTGTGCCTGCAGCTGTCGCTCGTCCTCGACTCCCTGCGCGCCGCCGAGATCGACGTCCGCGAGGTGCGCGCCACCGGGGGATTCGCGCGCAGCCCGTTCTGGCGCCAGCTGCTCGCCGACGTGCTGGGGATGCCCGTCGACTTCCCTGCGGGGCACGAAGGCAGCAGCTTCGGCGCCGCCCTGCTCGGGATGGAGGCGCTGGATCTCGTCGGGTCGATAGACCTGGCCTCGGACCTGGTGCAGGTCGAGTCCACCCTGACGCCGGACGGCGACAACAAGCGCCTCTACGCCGACATGCGGCCGGTGTTCGGCGCGGCTCTTCGACGTGCTCACGCCGGCGTTCGAGGACCTGCGCCGGCTCGCCCCGGAGTTCGCCGCCGACGTCGAGCCCGGGGCTCATCCCGAGGCCGCGGGGGGCGTTCAGTCCACGGTCTGATCGCGCTCTGGTGTACCGATCCTGGGTCGATGCGGGTGACCGGGTCGCCACGAGGTGCGACCATCAGGGGAAGGAACCGGGACCGGACGTGGAGGCCACATGGGCGCGCAGGGAACGACCACGGGTCGCGCGGACGTGCGGGAGCGGGACGATACGGCGCCGCTGCCGGCGACCCTGCACGACGACCCGGCGCGGTCCGACCGGTGGGACCCGGTCGACCGGCTGCACGCGCCCGCAGAGGCTCCGCTGCAGCTCGAACCGCCACCCGGCCCGCCCGTGCCACAGACACGCCGGCCCGTCCCGCGCACGGTCTGGTTCTTCGTCGTCGTCGGCGTGCTGATCGTCGCGATGGGACTCAGCGCAGGCTTCGTCATCCGGGCCCTCGGCGACGCCAACCCGTTCAAGAACGGGCTCGTCACCCAGCAGACGATCGACCGGTCCGGGCCCGCCGTGCTCAAGGCGGTGAACGACCTCGGCACCTTCCAGGCGGCCAGCGGCTACTACGAGGTGGTGATCGACGTCGAGCACCACACGGACCACGTGCCGTCGTTCCTGTCGGGCTCGCGGATTCTCTTCGTCGCTGCCGGCAACGTCGACGTCTCGGTCGACCTGGCCGTCGCTCGGCTCCGGGGCCGTGACGGTGAACAAGGACCGGACCGCGGCCACGATCACCCTGCCCAAGCCCAAGCTGGCACCCGCCCGCCTCGACCTGGGGCGCAGCTACGTGTACAGCCAGGAGCAGGGCCTGGTCGACCACCTCCGCGGCGGCTCCGCCCAGGACATGAAGGACGTCTACGACCTCTCCACCCGCCGGCTCGACGAAGCCGCGCGGCAGACGCGGGGAGCTGACCACCCGCGCCGAGACGAACACCCGCACGATGCTCCAGGGTCTGCTGCACTCGCTCGGATACTCCGACGTGACGGTCACCTTCCGCTGAGGCGTCCGAGCCGATGCGGACGGGGCTAGCGTGAGATGTGGACGCGACGACGGACGCGCTGCGACGGCGCGAGCAGGTCCTGCGCACGTTCTTCGATGATGAGGGCCGCCTCACCTCCATCCCCGCCAAGCACGCCAAGCGGCTGGTCGTGCTGGACCACCTCGCCCAGCTGTTCGAGCCGGGGGAGCGTTACCCCGAGGCCGAGATCAACCGGCTGGTTGCGGGCGGCGCACGCCGACGTGGCCGCACTGCGCCGGTACCTCGTCGACGAGGGATTCCTGAGCCGCGACGGCGGGGTCTACTGGCGCACGGGCGGCACGGTCGACGACTGATCGCGGTTCCGGGGCAGCGGGTGTAGGGCCTACGGTCCGCTCTGTCGCGGCCACGAGGAGTGCGCCCGGCTGCACCTAGGGCTAAAGAACCTGCTCTCCGCATGCGTGTGGAAGACCTGCCTCGCACACTGCGAATCAGGGCGCCGTCACCCCCTCCTGCCGACGGCGCCGTCCGGGCGTTCGAGGTGCGGCATGTTGCTCGCGGGATTCCGGCACACGCCGGCGGCCCCGGCCGCCGTGCCCGCGATCGGCCGCCCCGAGCCCCGGGCCCGTTTCATCGCCTTCTGGACCGTTCTCGGCAGCCTCGTCCCCGGCCTGGGGTACCTGCGTGCCGGGCGGCCCGTCCTCGGCCGGGTCGTGGTCGCCGCAGCCCTCTCGCTCGCTGCCGCGGCCGTGTGGGCCGTGCTCGTCGCCGATCCGGTGCGGTTCGCGGAGTCCGTGGCCGTGAGCCCGGTCAAGCTCGCCTGGACCGCGGGGATCGCGGTAGTGCTCGCGGGTCTGTGGGGACTGCTCGTGCTGACGACGCATGTCGCCGTCCGCCGGTCGGCTGCCCTGCCCCTTGCGCCCAGCATCGGCTGCGCCGTGCTCGTCGTCGCACTCGTCGTCGCCGGCGCGCTGCCTGCCACCGCGACGGCGGTGTCAGCGATGATCGCCCGTCAGACCCTCTTCGACCTGTTCACGTCGAACGACCGCCCGAGCCTGGCACCGGTGCAGCAGCCGACGACGAGCGGCCCGGAGGTGCCGCCGTCCGCGGTGCAGGGACCGGCTGACCCGTGGGCCGCCGTGCCTCGCGTGAACGTGCTGCTGATCGGCTCCGATGCGGGGGCGGACCGCACCGGGGTCCGTCCCGACACCCTCGTCGTCGCCAGCATCGACACGCGGACGGGGCGAACCGTCCTGTTCAGCCTGCCCCGCAACCTGCAGCGGGTGCGGTTCCCGGCCGGCTCGCCTGCCGCCAGGGCCTACCCGCAGGGCTTCCGGTGCGTCAACCCCGCCAACGGCGTCAACACCGAATGCCTCCTCAACGGCATCTGGACGTTCGCCGAGGCGCACGCCGGCGACTACTACGCAGGCGTGCGCAACCCGGGCCTGACGGCGACCATCCAGGCCGCGGAGTCGGTGACCGGGCTGCGGATCGGGCACTACGTCCTGGTCGACCTGTCAGGCTTCCGAGAGGTCGTCGACGCGATCGGCGGCCTGCGGGTGAACGTGCGCGAACGCCTCCCCATCGGCGGCAACGTCGAGAACCCCGCGGGGACGATCGGGTGGATCGAGCCGGGGCGGCAGACCCTCGACGGGTGGCACGCCCTCTGGTACGCGCGCTCCCGATGGTCCACCGACGACTTCGACCGGATGCGGCGTCAGCGGTGCGTCCTCGGCGCGCTGGCGCAGCAGACGGACCCGGCCACCCTGGCGGCCCACTTCCCGGCGATCGCGCGGGCCGCGCAGCAGAACATCCGGACCGACATCGCCCTGGACGACCTCGACGCCTGGGTCGAACTCGCGCAGCGGGTACGAGGCGCGAGCGTGACCAGCCTCCCGTTCACGCCGGACGTCATCGACACCGCGAACCCCGACTTCGCCAAGGTGCACGCGCTCGTACGGCGAGCCCTGGCGCAGACCTCCTCCCCGCAGCCCGCTGCGCTCGGTGGCAAGCCGGCGCGCTCGTCGGCCACGGGCGCGAAAGCCCCCGCGGCCGACGTCCGCTCGGTCTGCTGACGCCTCGAGAGGTCAGAAGGGGCTGTGCGCGGACTTGCTCCCGGCGCTGGTCAGGGCTGCGGCTCCGGCGGTCGGCAGCGTCGGCAGGAACTGCGGCGGCTTGCGCACGTGCGTCGCGTGTTCCCAGGCGTAGGCCAGCCCGATGAGCTTCGGCTCCGCCCAGCGGCCCCCGATGAACGAGACGCCCACCGGCAGTCCGAACGAGTAGCCCGCGGGCACCGTGAGGTTGGCGTAGCCGGCGACGGCGGCCGGGGTGGACGAGCCCAGCAGGAAGTGATCGCCGTTGATCAGGTCAGTCGTCCAGGCGGGGGAGTTCGTCGGAGCGATGATCGCGTCGAGGTGGTGCGCCCGCAGCGTGGAGTCGATGGCTTTGCGGGCGATGGATGTCGCGTCGTGCCGGGCCTTGACATACGTGGGGTCGGTGAGCGATCCGCTGGTCGCCTGGGACTGAAGGAAGATCTCCTGGCCGAAGTAGCGCAACTCCTGCTTGGCGTGCGCATCGTTGAAGGCGATCAGAGCCGCGAGGGACTTCGGGTAGCCGGGGCCCGTGTAGGTGCGCAGGTAGGCGCGGATGTCGTGCTTGAACTCGTACAGCAGTGCCGTGTTCTCCGGCGCGTAGGCCGGTTCGATCGGGATGTCGGCCGGGTCGACGATCGTGGCGCCGAGCGCCTTGAGGCGCGCGATGGTCCTCTCCATGATCGCGTCGGTCTCCGGGCTGACGCCGAAGTTGCCGGCCCGCCAGACGCCTATCCGGGCGCCGCGCAGGGAGTGCGCGCGCAGGAAGCGCGTGTAGTCGCGGTAGACGTGGCCCCGCTGTGCCGTGGTCGCGGGGTCCTTGCGGTCGACACCCGTCATGGCGCCGAGCAGGACCGCGGCGTCGGTGACGTTGCGGGCGATGGGGCCGGCGGTGTCCTGCTGCTCCGAGATCGGGACGATCCCGCTGCGGCTGGCCAGGCCCAGGGTCGGCTTGATGCCCACATCGCCGTTCTGGCCGGACGGGCACACGACGGAGCCGTCGGTCTCTGTGCCGACGGCCACAGTGGCGAGGTCGGCGGCGGCGACGACCGCGGAGCCGGAGCTGGACCCACAGGGGTTGCGGTCCAGCACGTAGGGATTGTTGGTCTGGCCGCCGACGGCGCTCCAGCCGCTGGAGGACTGGGTGCTGCGGTAGTTGGCCCACTCCGAGAGGTTGGCCTTGCCGATCACCAGGGCGCCGGCATTCTTGAGCCGCCGCACGATGAAGGCGTCCGCGGGGGTGCTGCCCGCCAGGGCGAGCGATCCCGCCGTGGTCGGCATCCTCGTCGTGTCGATGTTGTCCTTGACGATCACGGGTATCCCGAGCAGGGGACGCCGGACGGCGCCGTGCTTGCGCCGGTACCGATCGGCGGCGCGAGCGTCGGCGACGGCCGTGCGGCTCTCGGTGATGACGGCGTGCAGCTTCGGGTTCAGCCGGTGGATGCGAGCCAGGTAGAACCTCACCAGCTGTACGGACGTCAGCCGGTGGTCGTTCATCAGCTTCTCGAGCCGGGGGATCGTGGTCTTGTCCACGTCGATGCCGGCGACCTTCGGGTGACCGACGCGCGCGGTGGCCGACAACGCGGGGGTGGCCGACAACGCGGGGGTGGCCGCGGTGGCGGGGGCCGCGCTGGCGCCCGTCGATCCCAGCAGCCCGGCGGCGGTCAAGGCCACGGTCCCCGCGATCGCCGATCGCGCGTGCAGCAAGCGCCCCATCGAACCCTCCCCATGAACGACGGCCTGACAGGCGAGCCACACTGCTCCGTGGGTCGATTCGTGTCAATGGCCCCGCATTGGGTGGTTTCGACGTGCGACGTTCAGTCTGGTGGCGCCAGCAGGTTGTCGCCGACCTGCACGGCCTCACCGCCGAGGTCGTGCCCCCCGTCCTGGTCCAGGACCAGCAGGGTGTCGCCGCGGCGGGCGAGCAGCGCCGATGCGTCGTCCACCCCGTGGCGGACGGCGTCGGGCATCTCGCGCACCGCCCGCAGGTCGAGGATGACGGCGTCCGCGGAGACCGCCGCCCGCACCAGGGCCCGGGCCAGCCGGCCGGCCTCTCGCGGGCCGAGTTCCCCGGCGGGGCGCAGGACCACCGTCAACCACGAGGACGGGTCCGCCGCGGGCGCGGCGGGGGCGCTACCTGCCGTCGGGACGGCGGAGGACTCACTGAGACGAAGTCGGCTCATGGGCGCGACCTTCCCGCCGCCGGCTGACAGCTCGTCGCTCGGCAGCTGGGAAAGTACTGTGAGCCGGCTCACGCGGCGCCTCCGCTGTCCGTGGCCGGGGGCCACCCGCCCAGGTGCAGCAGGCTCCCGTCCGCCAGCACGAGGCGGGCGGGCACCCGAGCCGCGCGGAGCATCTCCACGGCAGCGTCCCCGCGGACGATGGCCGCGGTCGACAAGGTGTTCGCCCGCAGGCACGAGGGTGCCGCGACGGTGACCGTACGGAACACGGGGTCGGCGGGCAGGGCCGTGACGGGGTCGATCACGTGGTGCATCTGCCGCCCGTCCCGGACCCAGCGGCGGGACAGCGTGCTGGACGTCGCGACCCCGGTGCCGCTCTCCACGGCGATGGTCGCCGCGGGCTCGTCCGGCCCGTCCTGCACCAGGAGCCGCCAGCCGCCGGCCGGGCTCTGCCCCGCGGTCGCGATGTCCCCGCCGAGCGCGACGAGGACCCCGGTCCCGAGCCGGCGCGCCACCAGGGCGGCACAGCGATCCGCTGTGAACGCCTTGGCCGTGGCTCCGAGGTCGAGCTCGACCCCTGCCGGAATCCCCGCCCGGTCCTGGTGCAGCTCCACCTGCCGCCAGGACGCCCGCCGCCGGCTGGTGATGCGGACGGGGCCGCGCTCCGCCGGGAGGCCGGCGAGGTCAGCGAGCCCGGCGAGGTCGGCCACCTCGCGGTCGTACCCGAGTTCGGTGAGGACGTGCCCGAGTGTGGGGTCCACGGCCCCTTGCGTGCTCTGCGCCGCGTCGAGCGCCGCCGCGAGCAGGTCCGCCAGCAACGCGCTGACGGGAACCATCCGGCCGGCGGCGCGAGTCAGGCCGTGGATCTCGGCGTCCGGCCGGAACCGGCTGCACGCCCGCTCCACCTGGTCACAGAACTCCCGCACGAGTGCCTCGGCCCGGGGCAGGGCCTGGGGGTCGGTCACCACCAGCCGGGCAGTCGTGCTCCACAGGGGCCACTGGGCGGTGCACGGGTCCAGAGGCAGCGTTTCGACGAGTGCCATCTCAGGACCCCGCGGTCGTGGCCTGGGCCGAGCCGCTGGACGACGACACGGAGGTGGCGCTCGTGCCGCTGCTGCTCGAGGAGCCGGAGGAGCTCGAGGAGGTCGCGCCGGTCGTCGTGGAGGCGCCGGCGGAGGTCGCCGAGGATGCCGCGGAGACGTCGTAGGCCCCGATGAGGACGGCGAGGGAGGCGGCGATGCCGCCCGCGATGGTGGCGATGCGGTTCTTGGTCATGCCTCCACAGTGCTCGGCAAGCGGTGTGCCGGCTGTGTGATCGTCCTGTGTCGTTTCTGTGGCCGGGAGCCGCACGGTGAAGGTGGTCGTGCCCGGCTCGCTGGTGACGTCGACGATGCCGCCGTGGGCCTCGACGACGGCAGCCACGATCGCGAGGCCGAGCCCCGTGCTGCCGGCGCCGCGGGTGCGGCTGTCGTCGCCGCGTGCGAAGCGGTCGAAGACGTCCGGCAGCAGCGCGGGAGGGATCCCCGGACCGTTGTCGGACACCGTCACGACGGCCTCCCCGCGGGCCAGCCAGAGCCCGGTCGTCACCCTCGTGCCGGCCGGCGTGTGCGTGCGCGCGTTCGCCAGCAGGTTGGCGAGCACCTGGTGCAGTCG
Organism: uncultured Actinomycetota bacterium; assembly: GCA_963786765.1. Lineage (GTDB taxonomy): Bacteria > Actinomycetota > Actinomycetes > Actinomycetales > Kineosporiaceae > DATKNA01. The sequence continues at coordinate 89,133 of CAWBAJ010000017.1, forward strand.
CGCCGCGTCCCCGGTCACCGTCACGGGCTCGTCGGGCACGTCCAGCAGCCAGGCGTGGTCACCGCCCGCCACGTGCGCGTCGCCGACGGCGTCGACGACGAGACGGGTGAGGTCGACCTCCTCGCGGGCCAACGGCCGGCCGGAGTCGAGCCGCGCCAGCAGCAGCAGGTCGTCGACGAGGTCGGCCATGCGTTCCGTCTGCGATCGGACGCGCATCAGCGCGTTGGCAGCCTCGGGGGGCAATGGCCCTGCCCGCAGCTGGGCGAACTCCGCGTAGCCGCGGATCGAGGCGAGCGGGGTGCGCAGCTCGTGGCTGGCGTCCGCGACGAACTGGCGTACCCGGGTCTCGCTGGCCTGGCGCGCCGCCAGCGCGCGGTCGACGTGGCCGAGCATCCGGTTGATGGCGAGGGTTACCTGCCCGACCTCGGTGTGGGGGTCGGCGTCGTCGTCGGGCACGCGCTCGTGCAGGACGACGTCTCCGCGGTCGAGCGGCAAGGAGCTCACCCGGGTCGCCGTCGTCGCCACCCGTTGGAGCGGCTCGAGGTTGCGGCGGATCAGGACGGAACCGACGACAGCTGCGACCACGAGCCCGCTACCCGCGACGACCAGCTCGACGAGCACCAGCCGCGCGATCGTGTCGTCGACGCCCTGGACGGGCAGTCCCGCCACGATCGTGTCGCCGTCAGGCGCCCGGTGTGCGGCGAGACGGTAGTCCCCGAGGCCGGGGATCGTGCGCGTGATCACACTGCCGTCGGTGGGGATGCCCTCGAACCATGGTGCCAAGCTCGCGGGCAGCTGCTCGATGGGCGGCTGGACCCTGCCGATCGTCACCGCGTCGCCCTTGATGTGCGCTCCGATCGTGCCCGTCGGGAGTCCCGGACCGTTGAGGAACGCCAGCTGGGTGCTCGCGGCTCCGCCGTCATCACCCCCGGCCCCCGGCCGGCTCCGTCGTCGTTGTAGCGGCCCGCCGTCAGGCTCGTCGCGTCCGTCACCTGCTTGTCGAGGCGCTCGTACAGGAATTCGCGGAGCGCGAGCGTGACCGCGCTGCCGACGACGAGGCAGACCACCGCGAGCAACGCCACGACGGTGCTGATGAGTCGCGCCCGCAGCGTCCAGCGGTGAGGTGACAGCAGGAGGGTGGTCACGAGAATCAGGGTGCCTGAGAATCGGCCGGCTTCAGGACGTACCCCGCGCCGCGCAAGGTGTGGATCATGGGGCTCCTGCCGGCGTCGATCTTCTTGCGCAGGTAGCTGACGTACAGCTCGACGATGTTGGCCTGACCGCCGAAGTCGTAGTTCCACACGCGGTCCAGGATCTGCGCCTTCGACAGCACGCGCTTCGGGTTGCGCATGAAGTAGCGCAGCAGCTCGAACTCGGTCGCCGTCAGCTCGACCAAGTCGCTGCCCCGGCGCACCTCGTGGCTGTCCTCGTCGAGGGTGAGGTCGCCGACGACGAGCAGGGCGTCGTCGGCGAGCAGGGCCGCGCCGCGACGGCGGACCAGGCCCCGGATGCGTGCCACGACCTCCTCGAGGCTGAAGGGCTTGGTGACGTAGTCGTCGCCGCCGGCGGTGATCCCGGCGATGCGGTCCTCGACCGCGTCGCGCGCGGTCAGGAACAGCACGGGCACGTCCGGGTCATGCGCCCGCAGCCGGCGCAGCACTTCGAGGCCGTCGATGTCGGGGAGCATGACGTCGAGGAGCACGACGTCGGGGGCGAAGTCCCGGGCGGCCCGGACCGCCTCGGTGCCGCTGCCCGCCGAGCGCACGTCCCAGCCGTCGTAGCGAAGCGCCATCGTGAGCAGTTCGGCGAGCATGACCTCGTCGTCGACGACGAGGGCGCGGGTGGGGGACCCGTCGGCGTGAGTGAGCGGGGCAGCGTTCGTCATGGTTCCACTGTGGACGCGCTGGCTGGGCGTGCACCCCACCGTTCCTGTGTGTCTGCTGTGCGCGCTCTGAGCCGCTCCCGGCGGGCGCGGTGGTGCCACAGGCTCGATTCCCAGCTCCGTCACAGGTTCTGCATGGACGATGCAGGCACGGACCCGGGACGGCCCGGGCCGACGACGAGACTGGAGGAGAGCCCGTGCCGACCAAGCTCGCGACCCTCGTGGCGGTAGGAGCGCTCGACCCTGGGCGGCGCCGCAGTCGCAGGGACGGCCCTCGCCGCCACGGACGACGGCGCCCACGCCTCCGCGCCCGCGCCCTCCTACACGGCGCCCGCGCCCGGCCCTCGCCCGGACGACCCCGCCGCGCGCGCGGAGCGCATCAAGCAGGCGCTCGCCGGGCTCGTCGCCGACAAGACCCTCACGCAGGCCCAGGCCGACAAGGTCGCCAGCACGCTGGCGGCGTCCGGGGTCGCGCCGGGCCGACCCGGCCAGGGGCGCCTGGTGGGCCCGCGCGGCCTCGCCGGCCCGGACGGCGCGGCGCTCGGCGCCGCCGCGAAGGCCCTGGGGATGAGCGAGAGCGATCTGCTCACCCAGCTGCGCTCGGGCAAGAGCCTCGCGGCCGTCGCCAAGGCCAAGGGCGTGGACGTCCAGAAGGTCGTCGACGCGCTCGTCGCCGAGGCCAAGCAGCGCCTCGCGGACGGCGTCAAGAGCGGCCGGCTCACGCAGGCCCAGGCCGACCAGCGGCTGAAGAACCTGACGGCCCGGATCACCGCGAAGGTCAACGCCACCCGGCCGGACCGGCCCGGCGGCTTCGGCCGCTTCCGCCCCGGCGGCCCAGGCGGCCCGGGCGCGCCCGCGGGCGGGGTTACCGGCAGCGGCACGGCCGCGCCGAGCGCCTGACCTCCCGTCTTCCGGCGATCAAGGAAACTTAGAGGGATCAAGGAAGTTCGATCAGCCGGGCCCGCAACGCGGGACTCGGCTGACCACGCGGGTCGCTGCGCCGATGCCCTAGGTTCTCGGCGTCATGACGGTTATCGACGAGCAGGGCAGGCCGGAGCCGCCTGTCGCGGCGGACGAGGTCGCGACCCTGCTGGGGTTCCTGGACTACCAGCGCGCGACCTTCGCCTGGAAGTGCGAAGGCCTGGACGCCGCAGGGCTCGGGGTGTCCGTGGCGGCCTCGACGATGACTCTCGGCGGGATGATCAAGCACCTCGCCCTGGTGGAACGCTCGTGGTGTTCGCGCCGCCTGCACGGGCGGCCGATGGGTGCGCCCTGGGACGACGTGGACTGGAGCGCCGACGAGGACTGGGAGTGGCACTCCGCCGCCGAGGACAGCCCGGAGCAGCTGCGAGGCCTGTGGCGGGACGCCGTCGAGCGCTCGCGCGCCGACATGTCGGAGGCGCTCGCGGACGGCGGCCTCGACCGGCTGGCCCGCCAGGGATGGCCCGACGGCCGGACGCCGAGCCTGCGGTGGATCCTGTGCCATCTGATCGAGGAGTACGCGCGCCACAACGGGCACGCCGATCTCATCCGCGAGGCCGTGGACGGCTCGACGGGGGAGTAGCCGGCCCTCACTCGGCGGCGTCGTCCCGCGTCGTCCGGGTCGTCCGGTGCGGCGCCGCGCTCGCCGTTCGTACCGCAGGCGGGCGCGCTCGTGGGCGTGCGCGAGCAGTTCCCGGACGTCGCGCTCGGTCGCCGGTCCGGGGGCGACGATCGAGACCCAGCCCTGCCGGCCGTAGACGGGGTGGGGCACGAGGCGGTCCGGGGCGTCGAACGCGAACTCGGCCCGGCGGTCGCCCAGGTCGGCCGGCGGGAACCCGAAGAGCCGGATGAACCCCTCCCGCCCCGCGGGGAGGTTGAGCCGGAAGACCCCGGGCGGTCGAGCCGCGACTCGGTGTCGAAGCCGGGGTAGTCCTTGATCACGACGGTGGCGAAGGGGAAGCGACGCGCCGCTTCGCCGGCGTCGTCGGGGTCGTAGAAGGCGAAGGAGTCGCCCCAGGCGACCTCCGGTGCTGCGGTCTCGGGTCCGGCGGTGACCACCACGACGCCCGGCAGCGCAGTGATCAGGCGGATGACCTCGGCCTCGTCCATGCCGCGCATCCTGTCACCGTTCGAAGCGGCGGTTCAGCGCCGCCAGACGTGGAAGGTCTGCTGCAGGCGCCAGGCACCGCCCTCGCGCGCCTCGTTCCTCCATGCGAACGTGTCCGGCTCGATGTCGGAGAACGTCCAGCGCAGCTCGCCGCCGTCGAGGACGATCTCCTCGCCCGAGGGGCTCGCCAGGAACGTGTGGACCCGGCGCCGACCCGGGCCCACCCAGGTCGAGCGCCAGATCCCCGGGCCGGCCGCGGGGTCCGGGAACCGGATGCTGACGCCGTGCTCCACACCGGGCAGGATCCACACATCGGTCGTTGCGCGACCGCCCAGGGCGAAGCCGAAGTGCCATTCACCCCGCCTGACGGTCGAGGACCCGTCGGCCGCGTACTCGGTGCAGTCCAACAGCCAGGACCCCGCGAACTGCCCGAAGAGGCTCAGGTCGAGGCCGTCGGCGGCTCGCTCGGCAAGGAATGCCCGGGCGAGCGCGCCCGCATGATCGCAAGGGCATGCGGTGACCCTGGCGTCGCCGCCGGTCCTGGTCCCGGCTCAGGCTGCCAGCTGGCTCACGGCGGCCGCCGGGGAGGTCACGGCCGCAGCGATGGGAGCCCCTCGGTGGTGGAGCAGGTTGTGGGTCATCACGAGCAGCGCTGCTTCAGGGGCGCTGAACGGCCCGCCGGTGAGAAGGCAGACGTCACAGGTCATGGTCACTTCAGTCATCACGCCTCCCCATGCGCGTTGCGTACCACCGGTGGCCGACGTTGGTGCCTCGGTGATGTCGCTCCCTGTCGAGGAACCCTAGGAGGGTGCCGCGGGCGGGTTTGCCCCCATCAGGAGATCGTGAAACCTCCGGCCGTACATCGACAGCGAGCTGCAACTGCTGGCTCACGCTGCGTATCGTCGCGCTCAGATCGGCTTGGACGGCAGGTCGCCGACCGCGTGGTGATCGACGTCGTGAAAGAGCTTCAGGCGTGCTGCTCCGCGGCCTGCGCGGGCGCTTCGGCCGTGGGGAGGCGCGCCGCCCGGCGGCGCCGCGCCCAGGCGACGCCTGCCACGACGGCGGCGGCGTACAGCCAGCCGATGAGGATGTCGGCGACGTAGTGCTCGCCCGCGTAGACGAGGGTGAACGCCATGGCGAGGACATAGGCCGTCAGGCCTGCGCGCGCCCACCGGCCCGCACCCCAGAAGAACAACAGCAGGAGCATCGGGTAGGCGGCGTGCAGCGAGGGGATGGCCGCCTCCTGGTTGTAGAACCCGTCGTGGTTCTCGAACAGCGCCTTGGCGGGCTCGACCCCAGTGGTGGCCCACATGCCGGAGATCACGCGCTGGACCGGCTCGATGTAGTGGTCGACGGCGGCAAGCCACGGCGGGACGGCGGGGAAGAGCACGTACGTCACGAAGCCCGCCGTGGCCAGCGCGACGACGAGGGCCCGGTAGTGGCGGAAGCGCTCGTACGACAGCTTCCAGAGCAGCGCCAGAACCAGCAGCGTGACGAAGAAGTGCGAGAGGTAGACCACGAAGGCGACGTAGTCGTACCAGTGGGCGACCCGGGCGTCGTAGAGCCGATGCTGGAGCCAGACCGTCGGCAGCTGGCCGAAGACGAGCCGGTCGGCGTCCAGTTGGGGCCAGACGTGAGGCGTGATCCCGAGCCACTCCCGGACCGGGAGCGACAGGTCGTAGCAGAGCAGGACGACCATCAGGGGCAGCCAGTCGACCACCACGCCCCGGGCCCAGCGCAGGGGGTCCGCGAGCGAGACCGCGAGCAGGCCGAGGAGCAGCCAGCCGAAGAGCCAGTCGCGGGAGAGGATGAGGCCCTGCGTCCACACGAGCACGACGGTGGCTGCGGTGAAGACCGTCAGCCCTACGGCCGTCAGGAGCCGCGTTCTGCGGGGGTCCTTCAGGGAGGGCCGGCGGGAGTCCTGGTCGTGCGGAAGGCGCGGAGGGGCGACCTCCTTCTCGTCAGGACCTTCCCACCTGGTGGGAGCCCGGCTCCTGTCGGCACTCACCGGGGCAAGGTACCTGGCCCGGCTGAGCAGGCGAGAAGAGTCCTGCCCTTCGACACCTCGGGGAGCGGCTATCACCCACACGGGACGAGCGACCGACGCGGCCGGGAACGTCCAACCGGAGGTGCCGCCCTGGAACCGGCTCGGCTACGGGAACAACGCCGTCGAGGTGTTCTACGTCGACGTGCGCTGACAGGAGCGGCAGTCAGGGCCTCGTCCAGCCCTTGACGACGGTGGGGAGCGGGTGACGGGAATCGAACCCGCATGACCAGCTTGGAAGGCTGGGGCTCTGCCATTGAGCTACACCCGCGCGCGGTCGGCGTCCGGCCGCCGGATCAGGGTAGCGCGGCGGGAGGCGGCGAGGTCTCGTCTGCCAGGCGTCCGCCACGTTGCACCCGTTCCGGTCGGTTCTCGGCCTCCAGACCCCTCCGGAGCGGGTGGAACGGGTGCAACATCGCCGGACAGGCGCCGCACGGCGTCGTCCGGGGCCGTAGCCTGGACCCGGCCCCGGGCAGCCGGGGCGACGGGGTATGGCGCAGCTTGGTAGCGCGTCCGCTTTGGGAGCGGAAGGCCCCCGGTTCGAATCCGGGTACCCCGACCCGCGCCGTCCGCCGCTGCGCCCTGGCACGGGAGGGACGGCAGGCAGGCTCCTGCGTCCGTACGGGCTACGATGGCTGACGGCCTGTCGCTGTGCGCCGTCGCACGCGCCTCCCCGAGCCGTAGCCCCGAGCCGACCCTGCAGGAGAGCACCGCTGTGAAGAGCGCCGTCGAGACCGTCAACCCGACTCGGGTGAAGCTCACCGTCGAGGTGCCGTTCGACGAGCTCAAGCCGAGTCTCGACGCCGCCTACGCGTCCATCAGCAAGCAGGTCACGGTGCCGGGCTTCCGCAAGGGCCACGTGCCGCCCCGCATCATCGACCAGCGGGTCGGCCGCGGCGCCGTCATCGAGGAGGCCGTCAACGAGGCGCTGCCGCGCTTCTACGCCCAGGCGGTCGAGGAGAGCGACGTCCGCCCGCTCGGCCAGCCGACCGTCGACGTGACCGAGGTCCCCGACCCCGCCAAGGGCGGCGAGCTGAAGTTCACCGCCGAGGTCGACGTCCGGCCCGAGCTCGAGCTGCCCGACCTCGAGGGCGTCGAGGTCACGGTCGACGAGGTCGAGGTCACGGACGCCGACGTCGACGAGCGCCTCGACGACCTCCGCCAGCGGTTCGGCACGCTCGTCGGCGTCGACCGCGCCGCGCAGACGGGCGACTTCGTCACGCTCGACATCAGCGCCACGATCGACGACGAGGAGATCGACAGCGTCAGCGGCGTCTCCTACGAGGTCGGCTCCGGCCAGATGCTCGAGGGCATGGACGAGGCCGTCACCGGCCTCCAGGCCGGCGAGACGACGACCTTCACCGCGCCGCTCGCCGGTGGCGAGCGCGCCGGCGCCGAGGCCGAGGTCACGGTCACCGTCCAGGCCGTCAAGGAGCGGGAACTGCCGGCCCCGGACGACGACTTCGCGCAGCTGGCCAGCGAGTTCGACACCCTCGACGAGCTGCGCGACGACCTGCGCGGCCAGGTCGAGCAGGTCAAGCGCGTCGAGCAGGGCATGCAGGCGCGGGAGCGGCTGCTCGAGCACCTCGTCGAGACCGTCGAAGTCCCGGTGCCCGAGGGCATCGTCGCCGACGAGGTGCACCGCCACCTCGAGGGCGAGGGCCGGCTCGAGGACGACACCCACCGCGCCGAGGTCGAGGTCGAGGCCCGCAAGGCGTTCCAGCAGCAGCTGCTGCTCGACGCCGTCGCCGAGAAGGTCCAGGTCTCGGTGAACCAGCAGGAGCTCGTCGAGTACATCGTCGCCAGCGCCCAGCAGTACGGCATGGACCCGAACGCGTTCGCCAAGGCCGTCGACGAGGCCGGCCAGGTGCCGGCCATGGTCGCCGAGGTCGCGCGGCGCAAGGCGCTGGCGAGCGTGCTGGAGAAGGCCCACGTCACGGACGCCGCCGGCAACGAGGTCGACCTCTCGACGCTCTTCGCGAGCGACGAGGAGCGCTCGGCGAGGGGGCCTCGACGAGGAGGCCCTGGACGAGCCGGGCGACCAGCCGCAGGAGGCCGTTCCGCCGGTCGCGGGGCCGTCCGCGAACGACCCGACCGCGCTGCCGACGATCGCCGTCGCCGACTTCGAGCCGGACGACGCGAAGGCCTGACGGCGCCGCCGCACCAGCAACCGGCCCGGCACGCTGTGTGCCGGGCCGGTCGTGCGCCGTGAGCGAACACGGCTCGGCAGGGGAGCAACTCCCGCCGTTGCTCGCGTTAGTGTCGGCACCAGCCGGGTGGCCCGCCCACCCGACCCGCCCGCCAGGGCGGGGTCCAGATCGAGGACATCGGGAGCGACATCGTGAGCGAGCTGATCCTGCCGGGCGCGCCGGTCGCGCGGGGCCCGCAGCCCGGGGGCATGGGCCTCGACGACCACATCTACAACCGGCTCCTGAAGGACCGGATCCTGTTCCTGGGCTCCGAGGTCCGCGACGAGAACGCGAACGCGATCTGCGCGCAGCTGCTGCTGCTCGCGGCGGAGGACCCGGTCAAGGACATCTACCTCTACATCAACTCGCCGGGTGGCTCGGTCACGGCCGGCATGGCGATCTACGACACCATGCAGTTCATCCAGCCCGACGTCGCGACGGTCGCGATGGGCCTGGCGGCCTCGATGGGGCAGTTCCTGCTCTCGTCGGGCGCGAAGGGCAAGCGGTACGCCCTCCCGCACGCGCGCGTGCTCATGCACCAGCCGCTGGGAGGCATCGGCGGCACGGCGTCCGACATCAAGATCCAGGCCGAGCTCATCCTGCACATGAAGCGCACGATGGCGGAGCTCACCGCGGAGCAGAGCGGCCAGACCGTCGAGACGATCACCAAGGACGCCGACCGCGACCGCTGGTTCACCGCGCCCGAGGCCCTCGAGTACGGGCTCGTCGACCACGTCGTCCAGACCGCCGGCCAGGTGACCGGCGGCGGCGGCACCACCGCCTGACGCCGTCCGCCCCGACCTCCTGACGACCGACGAGGAGTCCGTCATGAACCTCAACCAGCCCGGCGTGCCGACCGGCCGCTACATCGTGCCGCAGTTCGAGGAGCGCACGGCCTACGGCTACAAGCGGCAGGACCCGTACAACAAGCTCTTCGAGGACCGGATCATCTTCCTCGGGGCGCCCGTCGACGACACCTCGGCCGACGACATCATGGCCCAGCTGATCGTGCTCGAGAGCGCGGACCCGGACCGCGACATCATCATGTACATCAACTCGCCCGGCGGCTCGTTCACCGCCCTGACGGCGATCTACGACACCATGCAGTACATCAAGCCGGACATCCAGACGGTCTGCCTCGGCCAGGCGGCGTCGGCCGCGGCCGTGCTGCTGTCGGCAGGCACGAAGGGCAAGCGGCTGGCGCTGCCGAACGCCCGCGTGCTCATCCACCAGCCGGCCCTCGCCGGCGGCGACTACGGGCAGGCCTCGGACATCGAGATCCAGGCCAACGAGGTGCTGCGGATGCGCACCTGGCTCGAGGAGACGCTGGCCCGGCACTCGAACCGGTCGGCCGAGCAGGTCCGGAACGACATCGAGCGGGACAAGATCCTGACGGCGGAGCAGGCGGTGGACTACGGTCTCGTGGACCAGGTCCTCGGCAGCCGCAAGACGAGCACACCGGCGTACGGCACGGACTGACTCGCCGGGACACGCCGACCCGGCCACCGATAACCGCTGACACGGGGGCCGGGGTGGCGTTCAATGGGTGACGGGGCAGCCTGCCCCGCAACCGGCACGTCGAGCTAGCGACCCGCAGGCCCCCGGAAGGAAGGGACATCCCCGTGGCACGCATCGGTGACGGCGGAGACCTGCTCAAGTGCTCCTTCTGCGGGAAGAGCCAGAAGCAGGTCAAGAAGCTCATCGCCGGCCCCGGGGTCTACATCTGCGACGAGTGCATCGACCTCTGCAACGAGATCATCGAGGAGGAGCTGGCCGAGGCCAGCGAGCTCGGGCTCGTCGAGCTGCCCAAGCCGAAGAAGATCTTCGAGTTCCTCGAGCAGTACGTGGTCGGCCAGGAGCCCGCGAAGAAGTCCCTCGCGGTCGCGGTCTACAACCACTACAAGCGGATCCAGGCGGGGGAGCCCGCCCGGCGCGGCGAGGACGCCGTCGAGATCGCGAAGTCCAACATCCTGCTGATCGGTCCGACCGGCTGCGGCAAGACGTACCTCGCCCAGACCCTGGCGAAGATGCTGAACGTCCCCTTCGCCATCGCCGACGCCACGGCCCTGACCGAGGCCGGCTACGTCGGCGAGGACGTCGAGAACATCCTGCTCAAGCTGATCCAGGCCGCCGACTACGACGTCAAGAAGGCCGAGACCGGCATCATCTACATCGACGAGGTCGACAAGATCGCTCGCAAGAGCGAGAACCCGTCGATCACCCGGGACGTGTCCGGCGAGGGCGTGCAGCAGGCACTGCTCAAGATCCTCGAGGGCACGACGGCCTCCGTGCCGCCGCAGGGCGGGCGCAAGCACCCGCACCAGGAGTTCATCCAGATCGACACGACGAACGTCCTGTTCATCGTGGGCGGCGCGTTCGCCGGGCTCGAGCAGATCATCAGCTCCCGGGTCGGCAAGCGCGGGATCGGCTTCGGCGCCCAGCTGCACACGCCGCGGGAGGACTCCGACTTCTACGGCGAGGTCATGCCCGAGGACCTGCTGAAGTTCGGCCTGATCCCCGAGTTCATCGGCCGCCTCCCCGTCATCACGACGGTGAGCAACCTCGACCGGGACGCGCTGGTCTCGATCCTCACCCAGCCGAAGAACGCCCTGGTGAAGCAGTACCAGCGGATGTTCGAGATCGACGGGGTCGAGCTCGAGTTCAGCGACGACGCCCTCGAGGCGGTCGCCGACCAGGCGATCCTGCGCGGCACCGGTGCCCGCGGGCTCCGCGCCATCATGGAGGAGGTCCTGCTCCCCGTGATGTTCGACGTGCCCGAGCCGGGACGACGTCGCCCGCGTCGTCGTCACCGCCGAGGTCGTCCTCAAGAACGTCAACCCGACGCTGGTGCCGCGCGAGGCGCCCGTGCGCAAGCAGCGCGAGCGCCGCGACAAGACCGCCTGAGGCGGCTCCCCTGGCTGCAGCGCGCGCAGCTGCCCGAGCGCGCGGCATCGACCCCTCTGAGGCGGCTGGCCCGCGTCGCCTTGTCGAGCCTGCCCGGACCGAGTCGGGGTAGGGACCTGCTGGCGCTGACTCGTTGCACTGATGCAGAATGATCAGGCAGACTCAACCTGACTGCCACGCCGAACCGCCGATCACGGCAACCGATCGCACGCGAGCCCCGTCCCCGCGCTGACACCGGCCGGTCCGGCGCCGGTCCCGCGGAACGCGCAGTCTCGTCCGGCCCCGTCAGCTGCCCGGTAGCAGCGCTCGGCGTGCCTGCCCGCAGGAGCCCGCCGCGGCCCGTCGGCCAGGGAGCCGTGCCCGCCTTGCTGCCCGGAACGGTGAAGACGTCGAGGCCGTGGTCGATCGAGAGCGTGACGATCTCGAGCGTGCCGTTGCCGTCGAGGTCGCCGATGGACGGCGCCGCCGCGATCCCGACGCCGTTGCCGTTCGCCCGCTGGTCGGGCAGCTTGCGGTTGCTGACGAGCTTGCCGGCGGCGGTGAGGACCACGAGGCGCCCGCTGCCGGCCTTCAGGCCGTAGACGCCGAACACCAGCTCGGGGACGCCGTCCCGGTTGAGGTCGGCCGCGACCACCTCGGAGGCGAAGGTCCTCGGCCTTCCCGGCGCGTACCCGTAGCGCCACAGCCGCTTCCCCGTGGAGGAGACGGCGTACACGTACCCGTCGTTGCCCGGGAAGACGATGTCCTTCTTCCGGTCCCGGTTCAGGTCGACGAGGGCCGGGGCGGGAACGCCGTCCGGGGGATACCAGTCCCCGGCAGCGCGGGGCAGGGGCTTGCCGGTCAGCGGCAGCGTGGTGAAACCGCGGTGGCGCCGGGCCGAGCGGGCACCGCCGCCCTGCGCGCTGTCGAGCACCATGACGGCCTGCGCCTGGGTCTGGTAGGGGATGTGCTTCTCCACGGTCGGGACGCCGACCACCTCGTTGCGCCCGTCGTTGTCGAGGTCGGCGATCGACGGCGGTGACGCCGACCACTGCAGCCAAGGCGTCTGCGCCACCGACGGCCAGGGCCCGTGGGAGTGCATGTGCGAGTCCTCGACCTTCGGGCTGAGCCAGCGGATGAACTGGCCCCAGCCGAGCCGGCGTCCCAGGTACTGGTTGGCGGGGTTGGTGTACCAGCGGGAGGCGAGCACCGACGTGCCGTCGGGGCGGAACACGTTGATCTGGTGGTTGTCGTAGGTGACGACGATGTCCTGCTGCTTGCCGTCCTCGAGCCGCCCGATGCCGACGTTGAGGCCATAGGTCCCGTAGCCGGTGTTGCCCTGGCCGTTGAAGTCCTTGTCGTTCCCCGCGCCGCGCAGCTGGTTGTACCGCGGCCAGGCGGGGGAGTGGCCCCGGCGCGGTTGGAAGAGCCGGCCGCGCGAGTCGAACACGAACACCTGGGATCCCGTGCGGGACGTGTTGGTCGTCGTCGCGACGACCTCGATCCTGCCGTCCCCGAGCAGGTCGCCCGCCGCGAGGCCCCGCACCTCCGGCGTCTGCCCTCCGCTCCTCACGGACGCCGGCCAGCCGTGCTTGACCACGAGCCGGCCGCCTCTCCACTCGTAGGCGACGACGGCTCCGGTACCGCCCACGACGATCTCCTTGGTTCCGTCGCCGTCGAGGTCCGCGACGACGGACGGCGCATACACGCGCCCCGCCGACGCGGTCCCGGTGGCGAGGCGACGGCCGCTCGCGGAGAAGAGGTACGTCGAGTACATCGGGGCGACGATCTCGAGCTTGCCGTCCCGGTTGAGGTCCACCAGGGACGGGGACGCGAACCAGCCGGTCTGGCCGGGGTCGATCCTGCGCTTGTAGACGGGCGCGTGCACCGGGCGCGGCGGCTCTTGGCCGAGTCGCCGTCGGGGCCGTCGCGCCCGGTCGGCCGTCGCGATCTTCCCGGCGGCGGTCGCCGCGGTCGCGGCCTTCGCGCGCGGTCGTGCTGCGGACGCCGCCGCAAGCGGCGGCGGCCTCGCCCTGGGCGCTCGCGGTCCCGGTGTGCGTCGCAGCTGCCGGATGTCCCGGACGGCGGCGGCGTCGAGCCGCAGGCGGCGGCGGCGAGGACGAGAGGTAGCGGGAGCAGGCGCAGCAGGCGCAGGCGGCGATGCACGCGCACATGCTGCCCGAAGCGTGCCCTCACGTCCGAAGGGTGGCGTTAAGGACTGAGATAAGCCGGGGCCGGCGGTAGCCGAGCCGTGGATCGGCGCGAAGCCCGGCCGGAATCTACTGGGCGGCCTGTCGGTTGCCCGCAGTACGATCGTCATCAGAAGATCACCGACGTGTTTCTGGTGCGTCCGCTGTCCGGTCCCTGCCCGAGAAGGTCACACCGTGTCCATCCCTGCCCAGACCACCACCCCTCCCGTCTATCCCGAGAAGATCGACGGCGCCGTCCTGAAGATCGCCGGCGTGGTCGTCCTCGGGGCCGTCATGTCGATCCTCGACATCACGGTCGTCAACGTCGCGCTGCCGACCTTCCAGACCGTCTTCGCCAGCCCCGGCCAGCAGCTCGCCTACTCGACGGTGGCCTGGACGGTCACCGCCTATACGCTCGCCCTGGCCACCGTGATCCCGCTGACCGGTTGGGCTGCGGACAGGTTCGGTACCAAGCGGCTCTACATCCTCGCGCTCGTCCTGTTCACGGCCGGCTCGGCGCTCTGCGCGGCGGCGGCCTCGATCCAGATGCTCATCGGCTTCCGGGTCCTGCAGGGCCTCGGCGGCGGCATGCTCATGCCGCTCGGCATGACGATCATGACGAGGGCGGCCGGTCCCAAGCGGATGGGCCGGCTGATGGCGATCCTCGGCATCCCGATGCTGCTCGGCCCGATCTGCGGCCCCATCCTGGGCGGCTGGCTGATCGAGAACGCGAGCTGGCACTGGATCTTCCTGATCAACGTGCCGATCGGCCTGGTCGCCGCGATCTACGCGCTGTTCGCGCTGCCGAGCGACAACCCGCACCCGAGCGAGTCGCTCGACGTCCTCGGCGTGATCCTGATGTCGCCCGGCCTGGCGCTGTTCCTCTACGGGGTGTCCTCGATCCCCGGCGAGGGCACGTTCCGCTCGGCCAAGGTGCTCATCCCGATGACCATCGGCGTGGTGCTCATGGTCGCGTTCGTCCTGCACACCTTCCGGCCGGAGCACCCGCTGCTCGACCTGCGCCTGTTCGCCAACCGCGACCTGCGCGCCGCGACGACGACCATGTTCCTGTTCGGCGCCGCGTTCTTCGGCGGTCTGCTGCTCGTCCCGACGTACTTCCAGCAGGTTCGGGGCGCGTCCACCCTCGAGGCCGGTCTGCTCGTCGCCCCGCAGGGCATCGGCGCCATGGTGACCATGCCTGTCGCGGGCGCGCTGTCCGACCGCATCCCGGTCGGGCGGATCGTGCCCTTCGGCCTGGTGCTGATCACCGGCGGCATGTTCGCGCTGACCCAGCTCACGTCCACGACGCCGTACTCCCAGATCATCATCGTCCTGTTCATCATGGGCCTCGGCATGGGCATGACCATGATGCCGATCATGACATCGGCGCTGCGGACGTTGCGGGCGTCCGAGGTCGCGCGCGGCTCGACGCTGCTCAACATCGTCCAGCAGATCGCGAGCTCCGTGGGCGTCGCGGTGATGTCCGTGGTCCTGACGAACAACCTGCAGTCCTACCCGCTCGCCCGGCCCGCCATCGGGACCTGGTACAACCCCGCACTCAAGGCGAACTTCCCCGGTGGAGCGGCGGGGATCGCGAAGGGACTCGCCGACGCCGCGCAGGCCTTCGCGAGCACCTACTGGGTGGCCGCCATCCTCGTCGCGTGCACCTTCATCCCGGCGTTCTTCCTGCCCCGCAAGCACGAGGAGTCGCACCTGCTCGACGAAACCCAGGCGGCAGCGCCAGTCGTCATCCACTGAGCTCTGTCCGCTCGCCCGGCGCCCCAGCCACCTCCGGCCTCGGCCGGTCGTGGCTGGGGCGCCGTGGTCTCGGCTCCGGCGGGAAATGGCGCGAGGGCACGCGGGCGCGCTCCGTAGACTTGACCTCATGTCCACCACACCCACCGCGGAGCAGCCGCGCCCCACGACCAGCCTGCCGCCCCAGTACGCGCCGGCTGACGTAGAGGGACCGCTGTACGAGCGGTGGGTCGAGCGCGGCTACTTCACGGCCGACGCCGCCAGCGACAAGCCGCCGTACTGCATCGTCATCCCGCCGCCGAACGTCACCGGCAGCCTGCATCTGGGCCACGCGTTCCAGCACACCCTGATGGACGCTCTGACCCGGCGGCGCCGCATGCAGGGGTACGAGGCGCTCTGGTTGCCCGGCATGGACCACGCCGGCATCGCCACCCAGACGCTCGTCGAGCGCCGCCTGGCCGAGACCGAGGGCAAGAGCAGGCACGACTACACCCGCGAGGAGTTCGTCGCGAAGGTGTGGGCGTGGAAGGAGGAGTTCGGAGGGAAGATCCTCGGCCAGATGCGCCGCCTCGGCGAGGGCCTGGACTGGAGCCGTGAGCGGTTCACGATGGACGAGGGCCTGTCCCGCGCCGTCCAGACCATCTTCAAGCGCCTCTACGACGACGGGCTCATCTACCGCGCCGAGCGGATCATCAACTGGTGCCCGCGCTGCCTCACCGCGCTGTCCGACATCGAGGTGGACCACCACGACGACGAGGGCGAGCTCGTCAGCATCCGCTACGGCGACCCCTCCGATTTCTCGGAGTCGTCCATCGTCGTCGCGACGACGCGGGCCGAGACGATGCTCGGCGACACCGCCGTCGCAGTCCACCCGGACGACGACCGCTACCGCCATCTCGTCGGCACGACCGTGCAGCTGCCGCTCACCGGCCGGCGCATCCCGGTCGTCGCGGACGAGCACGTCGACCCCTCGTTCGGGACCGGCGCCGTGAAGGTCACGCCCGCTCACGACCCGAACGACTTCGAGATCGGTCGCCGGCACGGGCTGGCGAACCTGACGGTGCTCGACGAGCGCGGCGTCGTCACGGCCCCCGGCCCCTTCCAGGGGCTCGACCGGTTCGAGGCCCGGCCGGCCGTCGTCGCCGCCCTGCGCGAGGAGGGCCGGATCGTCGCGGAGAAGCGGCCGTACGTCCACGCCGTCGGGCACTGCATGCGCTGCGACACGGTGGTCGAGCCCCGGCTGTCGGAGCAGTGGTTCGTCAAGGTCGAGCCGCTCGCGAAGGCGGCCGGTGACGCCGTCCGCGACGGTCGCGTGACGATCCACCCGGCGACGATGGCGCCGCGGTACTTCGAGTGGGTCGACAACATGCACGACTGGTGCATCTCGCGGCAGTTGTGGTGGGGCCACCGGATCCCGGTCTGGTACGGCCCGGACGGCGAGATGCGCTGCGTCGGCCCCGACGAGCAGGCACCCGAGGGCTGGCGGCAGGACCCGGACGTCCTCGACACCTGGTTCTCCAGCGCGCTGTGGCCGTTCTCGACCCTCGGCTGGCCGGAGGAGACGCCGGATCTGCGCCGCTTCTACCCGACGGACGTCCTGCTGACCGGGTACGACATCATCTTCTTCTGGGTCGCCCGGATGATGATGTTCGGCCTCTACGCGATGGACGGCGTCGAGCCGTTCCGGACCGTCGCGCTCACCGGGCTCGTCCGCGACAAGTTCGGCCGGAAGATGAGCAAGTCCAAGGGCAACTCCGTGGACCCGCTCGACTTCATGGACGCCTACGGCTCCGACGCGCTGCGCTTCACCCTCGCCCGCGGTGCCAACCCCGGCACCGACGTGCCGATCAGCGACGAGTGGGTCCAGGGCAGCCGCAACTTCTGCACGAAGCTCTGGAACGCCACCCGCTTCGCCCTCCTCAACGGCGCGACGGTGCGCGGCGACCTGCCGGCGCCGCAGGAGCAGTCCGTCGTGGACCGCTGGATCCTCGCCCGGCTCGCCGCCGTGACCGGGCAGGTCGACGAGGCCTACGAGGACTTCCAGTTCGCCCGGGCCACGGAGACGCTGTACCACTTCGTCTGGGACGAGCTCTGCGACTGGTACCTGGAGCTGGCCAAGCTCGTGCTCCGCGGGGGCGGACGGAGGCCGAAGTCACCCGGCGCGTCCTGGGGGAGGTGCTGGACGTCGTCCTGCGCCTCCTGCACCCGGTGGTCCCCTTCGTCACCGAAGTGCTCTGGACGGAGCTCACCGGGGGCGAGTCGATCGTGATCGCGGCCTGGCCGTCCGCTCAGCGGGCCGGGGCGGATGCCGACAGCGACGCCGGCACCGCGATCGCCGAGGTCGCCGCCCTCCAGAAGCTCGTCACCGAGATCCGCAGGTTCCGCTCCGACCAGGGGCTGCGCCCGGGGCGGCGGGTCCCGGCGCAGCTGTCCGGTCTCGCGCGCACGCCGCTCACCGACCACGAGGCGCAGGTGCGAGCCCTGGCCGACCTGGAGCCGGCAGGGGACGGGTTCACGCCGTCCGCCACGCTCGCGGTCTCCGCCGCCGGCGCTGCGGTCACCGTCGAGCTCGACCTGTCCGGGACGGTGGACGTCGCCGCCGAGCGGCGCCGCCTAGGCAGGGACCGCGAGGCCGCTGCGAAGCTGCAGGCGCAGTCGCAGGGCAAGCTCGCGAACGCCGACTTCCTTGCGAAGGCCCCCGAGGCGGTCGTGGCGAAGGTGCAGGCCCAGCTCGAGAGCGCCGAGGCGGACCTGCGCCGCCTCGACGCCGCCCTGGCGGCGCTGCCGGCGGGCTAGCGGCGGACCCACCGCCACGGCGGGAGCAGGTGTCAGCGGCCCAGGGCCTAGCATCGGGCGGGTGGCGAGCGGGAACGAGCGGCCGGCGAACCGGCTCGGCGAGGTCGAGAGCGCGATCCTGGCGCGGGCGCCGGAGCACGACCTCGTGCCCAGCCTCGACCGGATCGCCGCGGTCTGCGGGTTGCTGGGCGACCCACAGAAGGCGTTCCGCGCGGTGCACGTCACCGGCACGAACGGCAAGACGTCGACGACCCGCCTCGTCGAGCGGCTGCTGCGCGAGCACGGCCTGCGTACGGGTCGGTTCACCAGCCCGCACCTGCTCGAGGTGCGTGAGCGCATCGCCGTGGACGGCGACTCCCTGCCCCCCGACCGCTTCGTGGAGACCTACGACGACGTCATCCCTTACGTCGACCTCGTCGACGGCCGCAGCGCGGCCGCGGGAGAGCCGCGGATGACGTTCTTCGAGGTGCTCGTGGCGATGGCCTACGCCGCGTTCGCGGACGCCCCCGTCGAGGTGGCCGCCGTCGAGGTCGGCATGGGCGGCGCCTGGGACGCGACGAACGTCCTCGACGCCCAGGTCGCGGTTGTGATGCCGATCGCGCTGGACCACCAGCGGTTCCTCGGCTACGACGTCGCCTCGATCGCCGCGGAGAAGGCGGGGATCATCAAGCCCGCCGCTGTCGCCGTCCTGTCGGACCAGCAGCCCGAGGCCGCCCAGGTGCTCCTGCGGCGGTGCGCCGAGGTGGGTGCCACCCCCCTTCGCGAGGGCCTGGAGTTCGGGGTGGCCGCTCGCGAGATCGCCGTCGGCGGACAGCTGCTCACCCTGAGCGCGGGCGGGACCTACGAGGACGTGTTCCTCCCGCTGTACGGGGAGCACCAGGCCCACAACGCCGCGTGCGCCGTCGCAGCCGCCGAGGCCCTGCTCGGTGCGTCCGCTGGGGGCCTGGACGCCGACGTCGTCCGGGCGGCGCTCTCGGACGCCGACTCGCCCGGCCGCCTCGAAGTGCTGCGGGGAGGGCCGACGGTGCTCGTCGACGCGGCCCACAACCCCGCGGGCGCCGCCGTGCTCACCGAGGCGCTGCGGGAGGCGTTCACGTTCACCCGGCTCGTCGGCGTCGTGGGGGTGCTCGCGGACAAGGACGCCGAGGGCATCCTCGGGGCGCTCGAACCGGTGCTCGACGAGGTCGTGATCACCCGGTCGACCTCGCCCAGGGCGATCGACCCCGACGAGCTCGCCGAGATCGCGGTGGACGTGTTCGGCGACGACCGGGTGCACGTCGCGGCCCGGCTCGACGACGCGCTCGACACCGCGATCGGCCGGGCCGAGGAGGGCGGCCTCGTCGGGGGCGGCGTCCTCGTCACCGGCTCCATCACCCTCGCCGCCGACGTGCGGCGACTCCTGCGGGCACGGTAGGAGCCGCGTGCGCTCGCCCCGCCGGACCCTCGCCGCTGCCGTCGTCTCGCTGGAGGCCTTCGTGGTCTTCTTCGCGGGCCTGGTGGCGAAGGGACTGTCGACGCTGTCGACGGGTGCTGCGCTCGCCGTCTTCGGCGGCCTCGCCATCGCGTGCGTGCTGACCGCCGGCCTGCTCGGACGCCCGTGGGGCTACGCGTTCGGCTGGGCCGTGCAGGCCGCAGTGATCGTCACGGGCTTCTGGGTGCCCGTCATGTTCTTCCTCGGGGCGCTGTTCGCCGTCCTGTGGTTCGTCGCCCTGCGGCAGGGCGCGCGCATCGAGCGCGAGCGGGCGGAGTACGCCGCCAGGACGGGCACCTGAACGGAAGCAGGCCCGGCACCCTTTGTCACGATGACGTCTCGCTTCGGACTCTTTCTGGTCGAAGTCTTCCTGACGCAAGTCGAAGCGCGTAACCTCCGAGAAACTTTCGGCTGCTCGAGGAGGTGCGGAGGCTCGTGGACCGAGTCGGCGCCCGCCCCGAGAACGGCCACCAGGCTCGTCTGCTGCGCCTGCTCCGTGACCGCGGCCAGGCATCCCGCGCGGAGCTCGGCGAGGCGGTGGGGCTCTCGAAGTCCAAGGTCGCCGTCGAGCTCGACCGGCTCATCGAGCTCGGGCTGGTCGAACCGAAGGGCCTCGCGGAGTCCCGTGGGGGGCGGCGCTCCCATCTCGTGGGGCTCGCCGGAACCCTGCGCTTCGTCGGCATCGACATCGGGGCCACCTCCATCGACGTCGCGATCACCGACGGTGAGCTGCGCCTGCTCGCGCACGCCGGCGCCCCCAGTGACGTCCGGCGTGGCCCGAAGGTGGTCCTCCAGGAGGCGCTGGACCTGGTCGCCAAGCTGCGCGCGGACGGTGCGGCGGCGGAGGTCCACGGCGTGGGCGTCGGCGTCCCCGGCCCGGTCAGCCAGCGCCAGGGAGCCCCCGTGATGCCACCGATCATGCCGGGCTGGAACGGCTTCCCCGTGCGTGACAGTCTCGCCGCGGCCCTCGGCGCGCCGGTCATGGTCGACAACGACGTGAACATCATGGCGCTCGGCGAGCTCCACGCGGGGACCGCGCGCAGCGTCGACGACTTCCTCTTCGTCAAGCTCGGCACCGGCATCGGCTGCGGGCTCATCCTGGGCGGCCAGGTGTACCGGGGCGCCGACGGCGCGGCCGGCGACATCGGGCACATCCGCATCGACGACGCGGGCCCCACCTGCACCTGCGGCAACCAGGGCTGCCTCGAGGCCTGGTTCGGGGGGGCTGCGCTCGCCCGCGACGCCGAGGCGGCCGCACGCTCCGGCGGCTCCGGCCTCCTCGCAGAGCGGCTGGCCGACGAAGGCGCGCTCACCGCCGAGGACGTCGGGGCCGCGGCCGCCGCCGGTGACCCGGTCGCCGTCGGGCTGGTGCGCGCCGGCGGCCAGCGGCTCGGCCTCGCGCTCGCCTCGCTCGTCAACTTCTTCAACCCCGCCCTCGTCGTCATCGGTGGCGGCGTCGCGGGGCTCGGCCACCCACTGCTCGCCGAGATCCGCGGCGTCGTCTACCGCCGGTCACTGCCACTGGCGACGGGGAACCTGCCGATCGTCCTGTCCGAGCTCGGCGGGACCGCCGGCGTCATCGGTGCCGCCCGCCTCGTCTCGGACTCCGTCTTCAGCACCGCCTGAACTCTCCCGCCTCAGCCACGACCAGAACGGAGGCCGCGTGACCGACGTCCCGCTGCTGCAGATGCGCGGCATCGTCAAGCAGTTCCCGGGCGTACGCGCGCTCGACGGCATCGACCTGACGGTGCGGGCGGGGGAGGTGCACTGCCTGCTCGGCCAGAACGGGGCCGGGAAGTCCACCCTCATCAAGGTCCTCGCCGGGGCCCACCAGCCCGACGAGGGCGAGGTGCTCTGGCAGGGGACGCCGGTGAGCCTCGCGAACCCGATCGCGGCGCTGAAGCTGGGCATCGCCACCATCTACCAGGAGCTCGACCTCGTCGAAGGGCTCTCCGTCTCCGACAACATCCATCTCGGCCACGAGAACGCGACCGGCGGCTTCGTGCACCGGCGCGACCAGGTCGAGAACACTCGCCGGCTGCTCGCCCGGCTCGGCCACGCGGAGATCAACCCCAATCGCGAGGTGGGCCGGCTGTCCGCCGCCGCGCGGCAGGTGGTCAGTATGGCGCGCGCCCTCGCGCGGGACGCCCGGCTCGTCATCATGGACGAGCCGTCCGCAGTGCTCGCACACGACGAGGTCGAGAACCTCTTCCGGCTCGTGGGACAGCTCACGGAGGACGGCGTGGCCGTCGTCTACATCTCGCACCGGCTGGAGGAGATCCGCCGGATCGGGGACGTCGTCACGGTGCTCAAGGACGGCCGCACCGTCGCCACAGACCTGCCGGCGCGCAGCACCCCCACCCGCGACGTCGTCCGGCTGATGACCGGCCGGAACGTGGAGTACGTCTTCCCGCCGCGCCGCCCCGTGGGCACCGAGGCGGACCAGGCCGCCGAGGTGCTCCGGGTCGAGGGGCTCTCGCTCGCGGGAGCCTTCCGCGAGGTGGACGTCACGATCCACGCGGGCGAGATCGTCGGCATCGCGGGGCTCGTCGGGTCCGGCCGCTCGGAGATCCTGGAGACGATCTACGGCGCGCGGCGGCGGACGGCGGGGCGCGTCGTCGTCGCCGGGCGCGAACTGGGCGCCAGGGCCGGGACGAGCGCTGCGGTGCGTGCGGGCCTCGCGCTCGCCCCCGAGGAGCGGAAGGCCCAGGCTCTGCTCCTGGACCAGAGCGTCACGAGAAACGTGTCGCTGGCGACCCTGACCCGGTTCGCCCGGGTCGGCTGGCTCGACCGCCGCCGGGAGAACGCGGACGCCGCGGAGATCACCCGCAGCCTCGACGTCCGGCCCGCCGACCCGAGCCGCCCGGTCCGCACGCTCTCGGGCGGGAACCAGCAGAAGGTCGTCGTCGCGCGGTGGCTGCTCGGCTCGACCAAGGTCCTCCTGCTGGACGAGCCGACCCGGGGCGTCGACGTCGGCGCCCGGTCGGAGCTCTACACCGTCGTCCGCCGGCTCGCGGACTCCGGCGTCGGTGTCCTCCTCGTCTCCAGCGAGGTGCCCGAGGTGCTCGGCCTCGCCGACCGGGTGCTGGTGCTGCGCGAGGGCCGTGTCGTGCATCAGGCCCGGGCCGAGGACCTGGACGAGTCCACCGTGCTCGACCTCGTGATGGAAGGGAGTGCCGCATGAGCGGCGACGCCGTGAGGGATCAGCCCACCAGCCCGGCGGGAGTCACGCCCGGCGGAGGAGCGGTCCCGCAGGAACCGAGGACAGCGGGCGGGGTGGGAGCCGGGCTGCGCGGCCGCTGGGTGAACGTGGAGGTTCGCAACCTCGGCCTGGTCGCCGTCCTCGCCGTGCTGCTCGTGGTCGGCACGCTCACGAGCGACACCTTCCTGACCCAGAACAACATCGAGAACATCCTCGTGAGCTCGTCGGTCATCGGCGTCGTCACCGTCGGCGTGACCCTCGTGATCATCGGCGGCGGCATCGACCTGTCCGTCGGGGCGCTCGTCGCGCTCGCCTCCGTCTGGGCGACCACGGTGCAGACGCAGTCGTACGGGGCGGTCGTCATGATCCTCTGCGCGCTGACCGTCGGGGCCGTGGCCGGCCTGATCAACGGTGTGCTCATCGCCTACGGCAACCTCGTGCCCTTCATCGTCACGCTGGCGATGCTCGTCAGCGCCCGCGGCCTCGCCGCGCGGCTCGCGCAGAACCGGACCCAGATCGTCACGGACCAGACGATCATCGGCATCGCCACCAGCGACTTCCTCGGCATCCCCGTGCTGATCTGGATCCTCGCCGTCGTCGTCGGGCTCGGCTGGATCCTGCTCAACCGGACCACGTTCGGGCGCCGGACGATCGCGATCGGCGGGAACGCCGAGGCCGCCCGGCTCGCGGGTATCGACGTCCGGCGCACGACCGTGCTGCTGTACGTGATCTCGGGGCTGTGCTGCGGGATCGCGGCGGTCATGATCATGTCTCGGACGACGACCGGGTCCAGCACGCACGGGGAGCTCTACGAGCTCGACGCGATCGCCGCCGCGATCATCGGCGGCACTCTCCTGTCCGGTGGCCGGGGCACGATCATCGGATCCCTGCTGGGGGTGCTCGTCTTCACGACGATCACCAACATCTTCATCCTCAACAACCTGGCGACCGAGACCCAGAACATCGCCAAGGGCGTGATCATCATCGCTGCCGTGCTCCTGCAGCGCCGAGCCACCCGCACCCGCGTCACCTGATCCCACCCCGGCCCCGGCGACTCGTGTGCGCTCGCCGTGGTCACCCGCGTGCTCGAGGCCACGGAAAGCGCACACAAGTGGCACACACAACCCAACGAAAGAGGTCAACGATGTCTCCGTCCCCCGACTCGCCCATGCTCGGCCGCCGCGGCCTGCTCCTCGGCGCCGGTGCCCTCGGGGCCGGCGCGGCCCTGACCGCCTGCACGAGCAACAGCGCGGCGTCGTCCACCACGACGTCGTCGTCCACCGCAGCCGCCGCGGCCAGCGGCAGCGAGACGCCGGGCAAGGCCGTCACCATCGGCTTCTCGGCCCCCGCCGCGGACCACGGCTGGATCGCCGCCATCACGACCAACGCCAAGGACCAGGCGGCCAAGCACAGTGACGTGACCCTGCAGGCCGTCGAAGGCAGCAACGACGTCAACCAGCAGATCAGCCAGGTCCAGACCCTGATCGACAAGAAGGTGAACGCGCTGGTCATCCTGCCCTTCGACGGCAAGGCGCTGACCGAGATCGCGCTCAAGGCGCAGGCGGCCGGCATCCCCGTCGTCAACCTCGACCGTGAGTTCGCCTCGCCGAGGGCGTCGCGGACGCTGATCAAGGGTGACAACTACGGCATGGGCCTCGCCGCGGGCACCTACATCGCCGCGCAGCTCAAGGCCAAGGGCGTGAGCAACCCGGTGATCGCCGAGATCCAGGGCATCGCCAACCTGCCGCTGACCCAGGACCGCTCCAAGGGCTTCGCCGACGCGCTCGCCTCCGCCGGGTTCAAGGTGAGCAACCAGGTGTCGGCCCAGTTCACGGTGGAGTCCGGCCAGCAGGTCACCGCGAACCTGTTGCAGGCCGCCCCGAAGATCGACGCCATCTGGAACCACGACGACGACCAGGGCGTCGGCGTCCTCGCAGCCATCAACCAGAGCGGCCGCAAGGAGTTCTTCATGGTCGGTGGCGCCGGATCGCTCAACGCGATGCAGGCCATCAAGGCCGACAACACCGTCCTCAAGGCCACGGTGACCTACCCGCCGAGCATGGCGTCGTCCGCGATCAACCTCGCGAGGCTCATCGGACAGGGCAAGGGCATGAGCGACCTGGTCGAGAACGAGGTGCCCGCCTCGATCACGCTGGCCAGCGCGACGGTGACCAAGGACAACGTCGACAAGTACATGCCGCTGGGCTTCAAGTCCTGAGCCGGACACCGAAGGACGAGACGGCCGGGAGGAGCCGCATGACTACGGACAAGCCCAGGCTCGGCGTGGGGATGGTCGGGTACGCGTTCATGGGTGCCGCGCACTCACAGGCGTGGCGCACCGCCGGGCGCTTCTTCGACCTCCCGTACCGGGTCGACATGGCCGCCCTGGGCGGGCGCACCGCGGACGCCGCCGGCGCGGCGGCCGACCGCCTCGGCTGGGCCTCTGTCGAGACCGACTGGAGGACGCTGGTCGGGCGCGACGACATCGACCTGGTGGACGTCTGCACGCCGGGCGACAGCCACGCCGAGATCGCGATCGCTGCGCTCGAGGCGGGCAAGCACGTGCTGTGCGAGAAGCCGCTGGCGAACACCGTCGAGGAGGCCGAGGAGATGACCCGGGCCGCCGAGGCGGCCGCGGCCCGCGGCGTCCGGTCGATGGTCGGCTTCAACTACCGGCGGGTCCCGGCGCTCGCGCTCGCCCAGCGGATCGTCGCCTCCGGCCGGCTGGGGGAGCTGCGCCACGTGCGGGCGCAGTACCTGCAGGACTGGATCGTCGACCCGCAGTTCCCGCTGGTGTGGCGGCTGCAGCGGGACAAGGCCGGCTCCGGCGCCCTCGGCGACATCGGCGCGCACATCGTCGACGCCGCGCAGTTCGTCACCGGGCGAGCGATCACCGGCGTGAGCGCGGTGACCGAGACCTTCGTCAAGCAGCGTCCGCTGCTGTCGTCGACGTCCGGGGGCCTGGCGGCCAGCGGCGGGGCCGCCGACGAGGGCACCGGCGAGGTGACGGTCGACGACGCCGCGATCTTCACGGCCCGGCTCGACCGGTGGGATGCTCGGCGTCTTCGAGGCCACCCGGTTCGCGACCGGCCGGAAGAACGTGATCCGGCTCGAGGTGAACGGCAGCCGCGGGAGCCTCGCCTTCGACTTCGAGGCGATGAACGAGCTGCTCGTCCACGACGCCGAGGCGGACGCCGAGGTGGCGGGGTGGACCCGGATCCAGGTCACCGAGGCCGACCACCCCTACATGGCTGCCTGGTGGCCGCCGGGCCACCTGATCGGGTACGAGCACACGTTCACCCACGAGGTCGTCGACCTGCTCGACGACATCGCGGCCGGCAGCGACCCGGTGCCGTCGTTCGCCGACGGCCTGCAGGTCCAGCGGGTGCTCGCCGCCGTCGAAGCGTCCGCGGCAGCGGAGAGCCGCTGGACCCCCGTCGCGGGACACACCACCGAGCCGGCCCAGGACGGCCGCGCCAACACTCACGAGGAGCTGACCCATGCCGCGTCCGATCACCCTGTTCACCGGACAGTGGGCCGACCTTCCGTTCGAGGAGGTGTGCCGGCTGGCCGCCGAGTGGGGCTACGACGGCCTCGAGGTCGCCTGCTGGGGCGACCACCTGGACGTCGTCCGGCGCCGCCGAGGACGACGCGTACGTGCGTGACCGCAAGGACATTCTCGAGAAGCACGGCCTGGGCCTGTGGGCGATCAGCAACCACCTCACGGGACAGGCTGTCTGCGACGACCCGATCGACGAGCGGCACCACGACATGCTCACGGATCGGGTCTGGGGGGACGGCGACCCCGAGGGGGTCCGGCAGCGCGCCGCCGAGGAGCTGAAGGCGACGGCGCGCGCCGCGCGGGCGCTCGGTGTCGACGTGGTCGTCGGGTTCACCGGGTCGAGCATCTGGAAGACGGTCGCGATGTTCCCGCCCGTGCCGCCGTCGATGATCGAGGCGGGCTACGCCGGACTTCGCCGACCGCTGGAACCCGATCCTCGACGTCTTCGACGAGGTCGGGGTGAAGTTCGCGCACGAGGTGCACCCGTCGGAGATCGCGTACGACTACTGGACGACGGTGCGCACGCTGGAGGCCATCGGGCACCGTGAGGCGTTCGGGCTGAACTGGGACCCGAGCCACTTCGTCTGGCAGGACCTGGACCCGGTGTCGTTCATCTGGGACTTCAAGGACCGGATCTACCACGTGGACTGCAAGGACGCGAAGCGGCAGGTGGGCAACGGCCGCAACGGCCGGATGGGCTCGCACCTGGCGTGGGCGGACCCGCGGCGCGGCTGGGACTTCGTGTCGACCGGCCACGGCGACGTGCCGTGGGAGGCGTGCTTCCGGATGCTGAACACGATCGGGTACGACGGGCCGATCTCGGTGGAGTGGGAGGACGCCGGTATGGACCGGCTCGTCGGGGCGCCGGAGGCGCTGGAGTTCGTCCGGCGGCTCGCTTTCGACCCGCCGGCCGCCGCTTTCGACGCGGCGTTCAGCTCGCGCTGATCTCGAATCGCGGCGTCCCCCCGCCCGCCCGCAGCCGTTCCGACCCTTTGGGTGGGAATTCAGCGGGTGTGGAAACAGCCATGTCGGGGGGTCGCCGCTATTTCTCCTCCGCATTGGTATCAGCGGTACCACGTTGTTCCTCAAGCGATGAAGCGATAACGGAGAATGTCTGATCGATCACGAACAGTGCCGGGAGCTGGTCTCAACGGGCGTAACTGTTGCGGTAAGTCACGACTCGTGACCGAGATGCCCCAATGTGCATAAGTCCTGATGAGGGGGTCGCACAAGACTCTGACCGTGTGTAAAGTCGCCAGCGTCGCGAAGGCGCGTCGGGGCGCAACGCGGTCGGGGCCGTGTGCTTCGTGGCGTCATCAGTCCGGTACTGCTGTCGACCACCCCCGGGGTAACGATGACCTGGCCTGGCCGCGTCCATGATGTCGTGGACGCCCTCCCCGATATCGATTCGATCAACCTGCGTGAATTGCTCCCTCGGTTGTCCCGGCTGTCCGTGCACGGCTTGGCGACCATGTACGAACCCCGCAGCCGGAGCTTTCCCCACACCCTGCGCGGCGGCGTCGGCGACTGCCCGCCCGTGGCGCGCGGGATGAGCGTGCGATACACGGCGGTCGCCGCCCTCGGGCTGTCCCGGATTGACCCCTCCACGGCTCGTGACGTGCTCGGGGGGGGCGACGTGGCTGCACTCCTGCCGGGCGTCCTCGGACTGGCCCTCGCCGGCCGCGACGCCGGCGCCCTTGCGCTCTCTGTGTGGGCCGCGCTCGAGATGGGCGACGCTCAGGGGGAGGAGGTACTCGCGCCGGCGGACCGGGAGCGCCTTTCCCGTGCGGTGGAGCGAGTGCTCCATCACACGCGCGCCCAGGAGCCCGCGCCGACCGTCGAGCACGCGTGGACTCTGATGGCGCTCCTCGCCGCCCGAGGGTCGTCAGTGGTAGCGGAACTCCCCGATGGGACCGAACGTCTCACACGAGACACTTCACGAAGTGATGTACGACCGGCATCGGATCAGGAGATGGCGGATCGGTCACGAATCGCAGCTCGCTGGATATACCCGGCGCGATCTGTGGGATTACTACTCGTCGCGATACGTGCCGGAGCGGACTATCGTTGCGATCGTCGGGGCGATAGACGCAGACCGCGCAATCGACCTGGCCCGGACCGCCTACGGCGACTGGACTGCGGCACCTGGGGCGGTCGATCCGTCGCCGGAGGAGCCACCGAGACGTGAAGTGCGGGCTCGCACACTTCGAGGAGATGTCACTCGTGCCGAGCTGGCGCTGGGCTGGCGGACGGTCCCGGCTCTCGATCCCGACTCTTCAGCGCTCGATCTCGCGGCGGCGGTCCTCGGTGCCAGACAGGGAGTTGGCTCTATCGGCACCTGCGGGAGACCGGTATAGCGACCTGGGTGTCGGCGCACAACTACGCTCCGACCAGTTCGGAGTGATGAGCGTTTCCGCAGAGGTGGCTCCCGATCGAGTCGGCGCCGCGCTCGACGGTATCGCCGAGACGGTGACACGACTCGCGCTCCTGGGCCCGCGGCCGGAAAATCTCGAGCGCGCTCGGACGCTCACGCGGTCTCGGTGGGCCAGGCGCCTCGAAGAATCGATGGAGGGTAGGGCCGCGTCTCTGGCAGCGGCCGAGGCGTTGGACGGTTACGAGTTTCTCGATGCGGGAGTACGCCGCCCTCGCGTCGGTCAGCCTCGGACGCGGTACGCGCGGACAGCCGCACGATACCTGCACCCGGATTCGGTCTCGGCGTTCTCTATCTCCCGCGCCAGGAAGGAATCGATCTCACCGCGGAGGAGCTCGAACGGGCATTCGCGGTGACGCCGCTCCAGAACGGAGCCGCGCCATCACCACTCGCCCCAAGCCGCGGGCTCCGGTGCGGGTTCAGTCGAGCCGGGATTCCGGTGTGCTGCACACGGCGCTCCCCGGAGTGGATCTCCTCGTCTGGAGAAAACCGGGCGTGCCGCTCGTGACACTCGGCATCTATGCACCCCGACGCCATCTCGATCCCCCATCACAGGCGGGGCTCGGCGCGTTGACGGCCCGAGCCTCGGTGCGTGGTGCGGGCCCCCTCGATGCAGGAGGCCTCGCGTTCGCCTTCGAGGGGCTCGGCGGAAGTCTCGCTTCCAGCACCGCGACGGACTGGGTCGGCTTCAACACGACCATTCTCGCGGAGCATCTCGGAGAAGCGGCGGAGTTGCTCGGTCTGGTCTTCTCGGAGCCCACCCTGGACGACGATTCGGTCGCGCTCGAGCGTGGGGTCATGGAAGAAGAAGCGGCCCAAGTGACGGACGACATGTTCCGCTATCCCTTCCAGCTCGCTTTCGTCGAAGGGTTCGGTGAGCAGGGCTATGGCCTGCCGGTCGCCGGTCTGCCGGCCACGCTTCCGACGATCACCAGTGCCGACGTTCGCGGGTGGCATCGGCGCGCGTTTCTCGGGGTGCGTCCGGCAGTCGTGGCGGTTGGCGATGTAGATCCGGAGCGCGCATCGGGGTTGCTCGCCGGAGCGTTCGAACGACGGGGCGTCGCGTGACCGCCGACGGGCTGGCTGCCGTAGCGTGGATCGGAGGGAATGGAGGCGAGGCGCCGAGCCGTATACGTGACGAGGGACAAGGCCCAAGCCGCGTTGGCGATGGCGTTTCCAGGCCCCTCGCGTCGAGACAAGGATCGCGCGGCGGCTGAGGTCTGGGCAGCGATAGCCAGTGGACTCGGCGGTCGTCTCTTCGAGGCGCTTCGCGATCGCCGATCGCTGGCCTACACAGTCATGGCGTCGGCGTGGGGGAAGGCCCGCGCGGGCGCACTCCTGTCGTACATCGCGACCTCGCCCGAGCGCGAGGATGAGGCTCGCGAGGAGATGCTCAAGGAACTGGACCGGTTCACTCGCGAGCGGGTGAGCGAAGGGGAGCTGACGCAGGCGATCAACTATCTGTCGGGGCAGGCGGAGGTGAGTCGTCAGAGCGGGAGTGCCATTGCCGGGGAGATCCTCGAAGCCTGGATCTCGGGTACCGGGTTACACGAAATGGAAGATCCGGCCGCGCGCTTCCGAGCGGTGACCGCGGATGACGTCCTCGGGGTCGCCTCCCGATTCCTCGATCCGACCCGCCGGGTGGAAGGCGTCGTGCGCGGCACGCGCTCGAGCTAAGCGTACCCCGCGGCTCCCAGCCGCCGGGCGATCACGTCCATGCCCTTTCGCGCATCCGCCGGCGACCGCGCGGCAATATCCACGAAGCAGAGCCCCTCTGCTGGCGCCGTGTGAATGACGATATGTCCTTCGCGGCACAACAAGGCCACCACGGTGCTACCGGATCCATGCCCCACGGTCGGTGGCCCGTGCGCAGGCATGCCTACGGCGCCAGCGGCGGCGACAACGATTGCCGAAAGAGCCGCTCCGTCTGCCAGAAGGCCGCCGGGAAGCGCGGTCAGTTCGAGAGTTTGGTGGTTGAATGCAGGGGACACGTGAGGGCCAGTGCGTCGGTCGGTCGAGGAGACTGACCAGAGTATCTTGCAGCCAGCTCACTACGGATGGCAGCAGTCGGTCCAGCACCGGGAGCAAGGTGTCCGAAACTAGCCACCGCCTGAGAGCGGATCAAGACCGGCCTGCCTTTACCGTCGCCGATTTTCTGAGCGCGGTCAGAATCCCGCTCGCGATCGCCTTTCCCTTTGTGTCGAACACCTGGCGGGTCATCGTGCTGTGGCGGCCGCCGCCTCGGACTTGCTCGACGGTCAGCTTGCGCGGCGATTCGGAAGCTCCCGATTCGGTAGTGTCATCGACCCGGTTGCCGACAAGCTCTTCATGGCCGCGGCATTCGGCGTCGTGGCGCTGAGCGGCAAATTGGAGCCATACGAGATTGTCGGCGTGCTCCTGCGCGACATCGTGGCGACGATCGCCTTTCTGGTGACGATTTTCTCCCACCGCCCACGCGCCATTCCAGCCCGGGCCGGTGGAAAGGCGGTCACGGTGGCCCAGGTGCTGACGTTGCTCGCCTTCCTCGCCGATTCGCCACGCCTGCGAGAGCTCGCGTGGGCCACGACGGCAATCGCCCTCTACGCAATCTGGGACTACTACCATGTGGCGCCGAGCGCCGCCCGGCGCGTCGGCGGAGGCGGCAGGGAATGGACCGGGGAGACGAAACGAGTGGACGTCAGATGGTCGACGGGACTGATCTTTACAGGTGGTGAGCCGGGTGGACCCCAAACGGTCGTGGATGGAGACAACGCATCGGCGCCCGGGCCGATGCTGACGCTTCTCCTGGCGGCCGCGAGCTGAGCGGCGCGGACGTCGTCAGCATACTCGAGAAGATGCGGGTGAAGCTGCTCGAGTTCCGGATTGAAGTCGCAGGAGAACGGAGAGAAGAAGACCCTCGACGCTATACGGCGATCCACCTCGATTACCACTTGCGTGGCGAAGGGCTTGATGAGGCGAAGGCCTCACGCGCGATCGACC
>CAWBAJ010000018.1:0-62618 GCA_963786765.1 uncultured Actinomycetota bacterium
CGTAGCGACCGAGGTCGAACTCCTCCAGCGGCACCGCGGCGCCACTGCCGACGCCGAAGTGGCCGTAGTCGACCTCTTCGTAGCCGGGCATCGCGTACATGGTCGCCTTGGCCTCCTCGGTGGGCTCGACCCGGACGTTGCGGTAACGGGCCAGGCCCGTACCCGCCGGGATGAGCTTGCCGATGATGACGTTCTCCTTCAGGCCGAGCAGCGAGTCGGACTTGCCGTTGATCGCAGCGTCGGTGAGGACCTTCGTCGTCTCCATGAAGGAGGCCGCCGACAGCCACGACTCGGTGGCCAGCGAGGCCTTGGTGATGCCGAGCAGGTCGGGCCGGGCCGAGGCCGGCTGGCCGCCCTCGGCGAGGACCTTGCGGTTCTCCTCCTCGAAGCGGGACCGCTCGACGAGCTCGCCGGGCAGGAGCTCGGCGTCACCCGGCTCGATGATCGTGACGCGCTTGAGCATCTGCCGGACGATGACCTCGATGTGCTTGTCGTGGATCGACACGCCCTGGCTGCGGTAGACCTCCTGGACGCCGTTCACCAGGTGGACCTGCGTGGCGCGGGGGCCGAGCACGCGCAGGACCTGCTTGGGGTCGGCCGCGCCGACGACGAGCTGCTGGCCCACCTCGACGGACTGGCCGTCGCTGACGAGCAGGCGCGAACGCTTGCTCACCTGGTAGGACAGCTCCTCGCTGCCGTCGTCCGGGGTGAGGACCAGCTTGCGCGAGCGGTCGCTGTCCTCGATGGAGATCCGCCCGGCGGCCTCGGCGATCGGGGCCATGCCCTTGGGGGTGCGGGCCTCGAAGAGCTCCTGGACGCGCGGCAGGCCGTGGGTGATGTCGTCACCCGCCACACCACCGGTGTGGAAGGTGCGCATCGTCAGCTGGGTGCCGGGCTCGCCGATCGACTGCGCCGCCACGATGCCGACGGCCTCGCCGATGTCCACGAGCTTGCCCGCGGCCAGCGACCGGCCGTAGCAGGTGGCGCACGTGCCGACCTTCGACTCGCAGGTCAGCACCGAGCGAACCTTGATCTCGCGCACGCCGCGCTCGATCAGGTCGTCGATGATGACGTCGCCCAGGTCGGTCGTCGCCGGCACGATCACTGCGCCGTCGACGACGACGTCCTCCGCTGCCGACCGCGCGTACACGCTGGTCTCGACGTCGTCGTGGCGGCGCAGGCCGCCGTCCGGCGTCTGGACCGCGATCGGCATGACCAGACCGCGCTCGGTGCCGCAGTCCTCCTCGCGGATGATGACGTCCTGCGCGACGTCGACCAGACGACGCGTGAGGTAGCCGGAGTCGGCGGTCCGCAGCGCGGTGTCCGCCAGGCCCTTGCGGGCGCCGTGCGTGGAGATGAAGAACTCCAGCACGGACAGACCCTCGCGGAAGTTGGCCTTGATCGGGCGCGGAATGATCTCGCCCTTGGGGTTGGCCACCAGGCCGCGCATGCCGGCGATCTGGCGCATCTGCATCCAGTTACCACGCGCGCCCGAGGACACCATCCGGTAGATGGAGTTGTCCCTTGGGAGGTTCGCCTCCATCTCCTTGGCGACCTCGTTCGTGGCCTGAGTCCAGATCTCGATGAGCTCCTGGCGGCGCTCGTCGTCGGTGATGAGGCCCCGCTCGTACTGGCCCTGGACCTTGGCGGCCTTGGCCTCGTAGCGCTCGAGGATCTCCGGCTTGTTCGGCCGGCGTGACGACGTCGGAGATCGACACGGTCGTGCCCGACCGGGTCGCCCAGTGGAAGCCGGCCTCCTTGAGCGCGTCGAGCGTCGCCGCGACCTGGACCTTCGGGTAGCGCTCGGCGAGGTCGTTGACGATCGCCGAGAGCACCTTCTTGTCGACCTCGGTGTCGACGAACGCGTAGTCCGGCGGCAGGGTCTCGTTGAACAGCGCCCGGCCGAGGGAGGTCTCGAGGACGACGGGGTCGCCGGCCTCCCAGCCCTCGCCCGGGGTCCACGACGCCGGGGGCACGACGTCGCCGGGGAACCGGAGCGTCACCTTGGCCTGCAGGTCGAGCTCGTGCGCGTCCATGGCCATGATCGCCTCGGCGACCGAGCTGAACACGCGACCCTCGCCCGGGGCCCCTGCTTGAGGAGAGTCAGGTGGTACAGACCGATGATCATGTCCTGGGTGGGCATGGTCACGGGCCGCCCGTCGGCCGGCTTGAGGATGTTGTTGCTCGACAGCATGAGGATGCGGGCCTCGGCCTGGGCCTCCGCCGACAGCGGCAGGTGCACGGCCATCTGGTCGCCGTCGAAGTCCGCGTTGAACGCGGTGCAGACGAGCGGGTGGATCTGGATGGCCTTGCCCTCGACCAGCTGCGGCTCGAAGGCCTGGATGCCGAGACGGTGCAGCGTCGGAGCGCGGTTCAGCAGCACCGGGTGCTCGGAGATGACCTCCTCGAGCACGTCCCACACCACCGGGCGGGCCCGCTCCACCATGCGCTTGGCGGACTTGATGTTCTGCGCGTGGTTGAGGTCGACCAGCCGCTTCATCACGAACGGCTTGAACAGCTCCAGCGCCATCTGCTTGGGCAGGCCGCACTGGTGCAGCTTGAGCTGCGGGCCGACGACGATGACCGAGCGGCCGGAGTAGTCGACACGCTTGCCCAGCAGGTTCTGGCGGAACCGGCCCTGCTTGCCCTTGAGCATGTCCGAGAGGGACTTCAGCGGGCGGTTGCCCGGGCCCGTGACCGGCCGGCCGCGGCGGCCGTTGTCGAACAGCGCGTCGACGGCCTCCTGCAGCATGCGCTTCTCGTTGTTGACGATGATCTCGGGCGCGCCGAGGTCGAGCAGCCGCTTGAGCCGGTTGTTCCGGTTGATGACGCGGCGGTAGAGGTCGTTCAGGTCGCTGGTCGCGAACCGGCCACCGTCGAGCTGCACCATCGGGCGCAGGTCCGGCGGGATGACCGGGACGCAGTCGAGCACCATGCCCATCGGCGAGTTCCGCGTGGTGAGGAACGCCGAGACGACCTTGAGCCGCTTCAGGGCCCGGGTCTTGCGCTGGCCCTTGCCGGAGCGGATCGTCTCGCGCAGCGAGGCGGCCTCGGCCTCGAGGTCGAAGTTCTCCAGCCGCCGCTGGATCGCCGCGGCGCCCATCCCGCCCTCGAAGTACATCCCGAAGCGGTCGCGCATCTCGCGGTAGAGGATCTCGTCGCCCTCGAGGTCCTGGACCTTGAGGTTCTTGAACCGGTCCCAGACCTGCTGGAGGCGGTCGATGTCCGCGTCGGCGCGCTTGCGCAGCTGCGCCATCTCGCGCTCGGCGGACTCGCGCACCTTGCGCCGGACGTCGCCCTTGGCGCCCTCGGCCTCGAGCTCGGCGAGGTCGCCCTCGAGGCGCTTGGCGCGCGCGTCGACGTCGGCGTCCCGGCGGTTCTCGATCTCCTTCTTCTCGACCTCGATGTTCGCCTCGAGCGACGGCAGGTCGCGGTGACGCGCCTCGTCGTCGACGGAGGTGATCATGTAGGCGGCGAAGTAGATGACCTTCTCGAGGTCCTTCGGCGCCAGGTCGAGCAGGTAGCCGAGGCGGCTCGGGACGCCCTTGAAGTACCAGATGTGGGTGACGGGAGCGGCCAGCTCGATGTGGCCCATCCGCTCGCGGCGCACCTTGGCGCGAGTGACCTCGACGCCGCAGCGCTCACAGATGATGCCCTTGAAGCGGACGCGCTTGTACTTGCCGCAGTAGCACTCCCAGTCGCGGGTGGGACCGAAGATCTTCTCGCAGAAGAGCCCGTCCTTCTCCGGCTTGAGGGTGCGGTAGTTGATGGTCTCCGGCTTCTTCACCTCGCCGTGGGACCACTGACGGATGTCGTCGGCGGTGGCGAGGCCGATGCGCAGCTCGTCGAAGAAGTTGACGTCCAGCAAGACTGGTGCCTGCTTTCTCGTTGTGGTGCTGATGATCTTCAATCGTTCGTTGATGAGGGGCGGACCCCTCCCCCGCCGCCGGCGTCCGGGCCTTCATGGGCACGGCCGCCGGCAGCGGGGCGTGGCTCAGACTTCCTCGACGCTGCTCGGCTCGCGGCGGGACAGGTCGATGCCCAGCTCCTCGGCGGCCCGGAAGACGTCCTCGTCGGTCTCGCGCATCTCGATGGACATGCCGTCGCTGGAGAGCACCTCGACGTTCAGGCACAAGGACTGCATCTCCTTGATCAACACCTTGAACGACTCGGGGATTCCCGGCTCGGGGATGTTCTCGCCCTTGACGATCGCCTCGTAGACCTTGACGCGGCCGAGCACGTCGTCCGACTTGATGGTCAGCAGCTCCTGCAGGGCGTAGGAGGCGCCGTAGGCCTCGAGGGCCCACACCTCCATCTCGCCGAAGCGCTGGCCGCCGAACTGGGCCTTACCGCCCAGCGGCTGCTGCGTGATCATGGAGTAGGGACCGGTCGAGCGGGCGTGGATCTTGTCGTCGACCAGGTGGTGCAGCTTCAGGATGTACATGTAGCCGACCGACACCGGGTCCGGGAACGGCTCGCCGGTACGCCCGTCGAACAGCAGCGCCTTGCCCGAGCCGTCGACCAGCCGGACGCCGTCACGCGTCGGGTGGGTCGAGTCGAGCAGGCCGATGATCTCCTCCTCGGCGACGCCGTCGAAGACCGGCGACGCGACCCGCGTGTTCGCGGGCGCCGTCCGGGCCTCGTCGGACATGTGCCGGGCCCAGGCCGGGTCGCCCTCGACCTGCCAGCCCCGCGAGGCCACCCAGCCGAGGTGGGTCTCGAGGACCTGGCCGACGTTCATCCGGCTCGGCACGCCGAGCGGGTTGAGGACGACGTCGACGGGGGTGCCGTCCGCGAGGAACGGCATGTCCTCGACGGGGAGGATCTTCGAGATGACACCCTTGTTGCCGTGGCGGCCGGCGAGCTTGTCACCGTCGGTGATCTTGCGCTTCTGCGCGACGTAGACGCGGACCAGCTGGTTCACGCCCGGGGGCAGCTCGTCACCCTCCTCGCGGTCGAAGAGCTTGACGCCGATGACCGTGCCCGACTCGCCGTGCGGCACCTTCAGTGAGGTGTCGCGGACCTCGCGGGCCTTCTCACCGAAGATCGCGCGCAGCAGCCGCTCCTCGGGCGTGAGCTCGGTCTCGCCCTTCGGGGTCACCTTGCCGACCAGGATGTCGCCGGGGACGACCTCGGCGCCGATCCGGATGATCCCGCGCTCGTCGAGGTCGGCCAGGACCTCCTCGGCGACGTTCGGGATGTCGCGGGTGATCTCCTCCGGGCCCAGCTTGGTGTCGCGGGCGTCGACCTCGTGCTCCTCGATGTGGATCGAGGAGAGGACGTCGTCCTGCACCAGCCGCTGGGAGAGGATGATCGCGTCCTCGTAGTTGTGGCCCTCCCACGACATGAACGCGACCAGCAGGTTCTTGCCGAGCGCCATCTCGCCGGAGTCGGTCGAGGGGCCGTCGGCGATCGGGGTGCCGACCTCGAGCCGGGCGCCCTCCTCGACGAGGACCCGCTGGTTGTACGAGGTGCCCTGGTTGGACCGGCGGAACTTGGCGATCCGGTAGGTCGTGTAGGTGCCGTCGTCGTTCATCGAGGTGACCGCGTCGGCGGACACCTCGGTGACCACGCCCGGCTTCTCGGCGACGACCACGTCACCGGCGTCGACCGCGGCGCGGAACTCCATCCCGGTGCCGACGAGGGGCGCCTCGGCCATCACGAGCGGCACCGCCTGGCGCTGCATGTTCGAGCCCATCAACGCGCGGTTGGCGTCGTCGTGCTCGAGGAACGGGATCATCGCCGTCGCGACCGAGACCATCTGCCGAGCGGCGACGTCCATGTAGTCGACCTCGACGCCGGGGACGAACTCGACCTCGCCGCCCTTGCTGCGCACGAGCACGCGGTCCTCGGCGAATGTGCCGTCCGCGTTCAGCGGGGCGTTCGCCTGGGCGATGACCTTCTCGTCCTCCTCGTCGGCGGTCAGGTAGTCGACGTCGTCCGTGACCCGGCCCTCGACGACCTGGCGGTACGGCGTCTCGACGAAGCCGAACGGGTTGATCCGCGCGTAGGTCGACAGCGAACCGATCAGGCCGATGTTCGGGCCTTCCGGCGTCTCGATCGGGCACATCCGGCCGTAGTGCGAGGGGTGCACGTCGCGCACCTCGAAGCCGGCCCGCTCACGGGAGAGGCCGCCGGGGCCGAGCGCCGACAGCCGGCGCTTGTGGGTGAGCCCGGCCAACGGGTTCGTCTGGTCCATGAACTGCGACAGCTGGCTCGTCCCGAAGAACTCCTTGATGGAGGCCACGACGGGACGGATGTTGATCAGTGTCTGCGGCGTGATCGCCTCGACGTCCTGGGTGGTCATGCGCTCGCGGACGACGCGCTCCATCCGGGACAGGCCCGTGCGGACCTGGTTCTGGATGAGCTCGCCGACCGTGCGCAGGCGCCGGTTGCCGAAGTGGTCGATGTCGTCCACCTCGACGCGCACGTCGACGGCCTCGCCGCCGCGGGTGCCCGGCATCGTCGTCTCGCCGCTGTGCAGGGAGACGAGGAAGCGGATCGTGGCGACGATGTCCTCGATCGTCAGGACGCCGGCCGCGAGCGGCTGCTCGAGACCCAGCTTCTTGTTGATCTTGTAGCGGCCGACCTTGGCGAGGTCGTAGCGCTTGGGGTTGAAGTACAGGTTGTCGAGCAGCGTCTGGGCGGCCTCGCGGGTCGGCGGCTCGCCCGGGCGCAGCTTGCGGTAGATGTCGAGCAGGGCGTCGTCCTGCCCGGCGGTGTGGTCCTTCTCGAGGGTGGCGCGCATCGACTCGACGTCGCCGAACTCCTCCAGGATCTGGGCCTCGCTCCAGCCCAGGGCCTTGAGCAGGACCGTCACCGACTGCTTGCGCTTGCGGTCGATGCGGACGCCGACCATGTCGCGCTTGTCGATCTCGAACTCGAGCCAGGCTCCGCGGCTCGGAATGATCTTCGTCGTGTAGACGTCCTTGTCGGACGTCTTGTCGGCGGTGCGCTCGAAGTACACGCCCGGCGACCGGACGAGCTGCGACACCACCACGCGCTCGGTGCCGTTGATGACGAAGGTGCCGCGCTCGGTCATGAGCGGGAAGTCGCCCATGAAGACCGTCTGGCTCTTGATCTCGCCAGTGGTGGTGTTCATGAACTCGGCCGTCACGAAGAGCGGGGCCGAGTAGGTCATGTCCCGCTCCTTGCACTCGTCGATCGAGTACTTGGGGGGCTCGAACCGGTGGTCGCGGAACGACAGCGACATGGAACCGGAGAAATCCTCGATCGGGGAGATCTCCTCGAAGATCTCCTCCAGACCGGAGGTGGTGGGCACGTCCTGCCGGGCGCTCTCGAGAGCGGCCTCGACGCGGGCCTGCCACTTGCTGTTACCGAGCAGCCAGTCGAAGCTGTCCGTCTGCAGAGCCAGGAGGTTCGGGACCTCCAGAGGCTCGCGGATCTTGCCGAATGAGATACGGCCGGACGCCGTACGGGGGGAAACAAGAGGAGACGCTGTGCGCGAGGCGGCCAAGAGGGGTCCTTCCACGGGCCTGCGGGCGTTACGGGCGCACGCCGAGACGCCCGCGGCCTGAGCACGGGGACGTCAAAGGAGAGCGCAAAGCGCTAGATTACCCACTCCGGGCACAGATGTCCAGCCGGCACTTGGTGCCGGCGGCAACCGCCTCACGGGCGGCTCGGCGTGGGAGCCTCGCGCGCATCCCACCTGCCCGAACACCTCCGAGAATGACCCTCGATCGTCCCGCCGTCAAGAGCACACGACGGTGCGTCGCCGATCGGGCGAACGTGCTGCTATCGGAACAGGCGCCTCCCCGTGCGGCGCGAGGCGCTCCGTGACGGACCCGGGTAGCTGGAACCCTCGTCCGCCCAGCCCGTGACGCGGCGTGTGCGCCGGACGGGCGCGGCCGGACGCCGACAGAGATCCGGACCGCGCGTGTCGGTGGCCCTCGCCCGGTACTTCTCGTGATCCGGCGGGCTGCCACGGGGGCGGCCCTGGGGGGGTCGGCGCAGGGTGCGCGAGGCGGCTGAGTGTCTCTCGCGGTAGAGCCGGCGATCACGATCCGCGATGCCCCCCCGGCCGCGACGGCCGGGTACGTGGGCCTGGCTTTCGCGCCCCCGGTCTGCGAGAGCATCTGCGTGTGGGGCGCCGGAGAGTGTATCTGAGCGTTTGATCACTCATGGCGAATCGACTTCCCCGTCGAGCGCCCGGGGGGCGACAGGCGGGCGATCAAAAGGCCGCGATCGGTACCCCGACGCGCAGCGCGTCACGATGTGACGGGTATCGGGCGCGACGTTGAACATCACGAGGGACACGACTGTGCCGTCCTCGCACGCTCGGGTCCCCCGTGATGTTCAACGTCGGCCGGATCCGGCGACGCGGCACAGATGAATGTCGCCAGATGTAGTGACCGCCACCGGGCGACGGCGCGGGGCCTCGGCGATCAGGCGATCAGGTGATCAACCGTGATCGCCCGCTATACCGCGACCGCGGTCGGAGACAAGCCTCCGTGCAGGTCGGGAGGGCTGCGCAGGCCTCCTGCGGCACCGCGGGCGATCATCGTAGCCCCGGATGCCCACCTGGCGGCTGGCCTCGCTCGCCAGAACGCCGACGGGCGGCCGCCCCCCGAAGGGAGCGACCGCCCGTGCGCGGTGCGTGCCGGTCTCAGCCGGCGGGTGTCACATGATGACGACGTTGCCGCCTACGCCCTCGGCGCCGCAGCTGGTGTCACGTGATGGCGACGCCGCTGCCGCCGGCGCCCTCGGCGCCGGCAGCTGGTGTCACTTGACGTGACGGTGGCGCCAGCGCCCTCGAGGGCCGCCTTCGCCTTGTCCGCGGCGTCCTTGTTGACCTTCTCCAGGACCGGCTTCGGGGCGCCGTCCACGAGGTCCTTGGCCTCCTTGAGGCCGAGGGACGTGAGCGCGCGCACCTCCTTGATGACCTGGATCTTCTTGTCGCCGACGGCGTCGAGGACGACGTCGAACTCGTCCTTCTCCTCCTCGGCAGCGGCGTCGGCCGAGCCGCCGCCGGCGGCCGGGGCAGCGACGCCGGCGACCGCGACGGGGGCGGCGGCCTTGACGTCGAAGGTGTCCTCGAAGGCCTTCACGAACTCGGAGAGCTCGATGAGGGTGAGCTCCTTGAACGCGTCGAGCAGCTCGTCGGTGCTGAGCTTCGCCATGGTGGCGGTTCCTTTCGTGTCGTACACGCGCCGGGGCCGATGCGTGCTGGGGATTGGGCGGATCAGCCCTCGGCGGGCTCGGATGCGGGCTCGGGTGTGGCGTCGGTGGCAGCCGGCTCGGCGGCGTCGCGCGGCGGCCGGCTCGGCGGCCGTCGGTCGCCCGCCGCGGGGGCGCCCTCCTCCCGCTTGATGCGGAGGGCGTCGATGGTGCGCGCCGCCTGCGACAGCGGAGCGGCGAAGAGGTAGGCGGCCTGGGTCAGGGACGCCTTCATCGCGCCGGCCAGCTTGGCCAGCAGCACCTCGCGGGACTCCAGGTCCGCCAGCCGGCGCACCTCGTCCGCGGACAGGGGGCGGCCGTCGAGCACGCCGCCCTTGATGACGAGCGCGGGGTTCGTGCGCGCGAAGTCGCGCAGCCCCTTGGCCGCCTCGACCGGGTCACCGGTCACGAACGCGATGGCGGTCGGGCCGGCGAGAGCGGACTCGTCGAGAGCCGTCACGCCCGCATCCCGGGCCGCGATCGCGGTCAGGGTGTTCTTGACCACGGCGTAGGTCGCGTGCCCGCTGATGCTCTTACGGAGTTGCGTCAGCTGCGACACGCTGAGGCCGCGGTACTCGGTCAGGACGGCGGCGCTCGACGTCCGGAACCTGTCCGAGATCTCGGCGACCGTTGCTGCCTTGTCAGGTCTGGCCATGGCCCTCCTTCCTTGTTCCTCGAGCCGGTCGGCACCGCGACACGACGAACGCCCCGGCGCAGGCGCACGGGGCGTGAGGAACGGGTGCCGAACACGCACACCCGAGGGCACTCAGCTGCGTCGAGCCGGGCGAGGCCCGGACGGCGACAGCTGTCCGTTGCACACCTGCGCGGGCCGCCCGCTGCTGCGGGACCTTCGACCACCCTCGCGGGTGGTGACCGGCGGTCTCTGGCTGACGACCAGCGTACGCGAGCGCCTGGACCGGACCGAAATCGCGCCCCGGGCGGACGCGGCTAGGGACGTGCCGGAGCAGACGTGGCTGAGCAGACACGGGGCGGAGCAGACACGGCGGAGCAGACACGGCGGAGCAGACGCGCGACAGGGCCCGTGCCATGTGCGGCACGGGCCCTGTCGGGAGCCGGAACGGTCAGGCCTCGACCGTCTCTTCCTCGAGGTTGCGCGTCTTGTTGACGTCGACCGGGATGCCGGGGCCCATCGTCGTGGTGATGGTGCCCTTCTGCAGGTACCGGCCCTTGGCCGCGGCCGGCTTGAGCCGGAGCACCTCGTCGAGCGCGGCGGCGTAGTTCTGCACCAGGGCACTGTCGTCGAACGACGTCTTGCCGATGATGAAGTGCAGGTTGGAGTGCTTGTCGACGCGGAACTCGATCTTGCCGCCCTTGATCTCCTCGACGGCCCGGGCGACGTCCATCGTCACGGTGCCGGTCTTCGGGTTGGGCATGAGGCCGCGGGGACCGAGCACCTTGCCCAGGCGCCCGACCTTGCCCATGAGGTCGGGGGTGGCGACGACGGCGTCGAAGTCGAGCCAGCCGCCCTGGATGCGCTCGATGAGGTCGTCGGAGCCGACGTAGTCGGCGCCCGCCGCCTCGGCCTGCGCGGCGCGGTCACCGGTGGCGAAGACCAGGACCCGGGCGGTCTTGCCGGTGCCGTTCGGCAGGTTCACGGTTCCGCGCACCATCTGGTCGGCCTTGCGGGGGTCGACGCCG
The DNA here is from genome assembly GCA_963786765.1 of uncultured Actinomycetota bacterium. Taxonomy (GTDB): domain Bacteria; phylum Actinomycetota; class Actinomycetes; order Actinomycetales; family Kineosporiaceae; genus DATKNA01. The sequence goes on from CAWBAJ010000018.1 coordinate 10,837, forward strand.
AGGCGGAACGCGACCTCCACGGTCGCGTCGTACTTCGTCGTCGACGTCGACTTGGCGAGCCGGACGGCGTCGAGCGGGGCGTAGAGCTTGTCGCGGTCGATCTTCTCGGCCGACGCGCGGTAGGACTTGCTGCGCTTCATGATCTCTCCCTGGATCGGAGGTCGTGGTCGTCGGGCCGCGCCCGGCCCTGCCACTACTTCCGGTGTATTGGTACGGACGGTCAGCCCTCGACCGTGATGCCCATCGAGCGGGCGGTGCCAGCGATGATCTTCGCGGCCTGCTCGACGTCGTTGGCGTTGAGGTCCTCGAGCTTCGTCTGGGCGATCTCGCGGACCTGGGCGGCCGTGAGCCGGCCGACCTTGGTCTTGTGCGGCTCGCCGGAGCCCTTGGGCACGCCGGCGGCCTTCTTGATGAGCTCCGCGGCCGGCGGGGTCTTCGTGACGAACGTGAAGGAACGGTCCTCGTAGACCGTGATCTCCACGGGGATCACGTTGCCGCGCTGCGACTCCGTCTGGGCGTTGTACGCCTTGCAGAACTCCATGATGTTGACGCCGTGCTGGCCCAGCGCGGGGCCGATCGGCGGGGCCGGCGTGGCCTGGCCGGCCTTGATCTGCAGCTTGATGACAGCTGAGACCTTCTTCTTGGGGGGCATGTCGGGTCCTAACGACTGGATGGCTGGTGGTTCTTCCCGCCCGCTGGGCGACGGGCGGGACGCGGGGAGGTCAGATCTTGGCGACCTGGTTGAACGACAGCTCGACGGGGGTCTCGCGACCGAAGATCGAGACGAGCACCTTGAGCTTCTGTGCGTCCGGGTTGATCTCGGAGATCGTCGCCGGGAGGGTCTCGAAGGGGCCCTCCATGACGGTGACGGACTCGCCGACCTCGAAGTCCACGACCTTGACCTCGGCCTTGGCCTTGCGCCGGGCCGCCCTCGGCGGGCTGCAGGCTGGCCGCGAGCATGGAGAAGACCTCGTCGAGGCTCAGCGGGACCGGCTGGTGGGTGTGACCGACGAAGCCGGTGACGCCCGGGGTGTGCCGGACCGCGCCCCACGACTCGTCGGTGAGGTCCATGCGCACGAGCACGTAGCCCGGGGATGCGCACGCGGCGGATCTGCTTGCGCTGGCCGTTCTTGATCTCGGTGACCTCTTCCATGGGCACCTCGACCTGGAAGATGTGCTCCTCCATGTTGAGGCTGGAGATCCGGTTCTCGAGGTTGGCCTTCACCCGGTTCTCGTACCCGGCGTAGGAGTGGATGACGTACCAGTCGCCGGGCATGCGGCGCAGCTGGGTCCTGAACTCGACGGCGGGGTCGACGGCCTCGGCGTCCGGCTCGTCGCCGCCGCCGTCGCCGCCGTCGCCGCCGGCACGGCGCCGTCAGCGCCGTCGACCGCGGCGACGTCGCGCGTCGTCGGAGTCGTCAGCGCCGTCGACCGGGGCCGTCGTCGAGTCGTCGGCGCCGTCGACCGGGGCGTCGTCCGCGAGCTCGGCCGTCAGCGCCGCCTCGTCGGAGGCCGGCCACGCGTCCTGCGCGGACTCCTCCTCGCCGGCCCACGCGCCGGTCGACTCCGCGCGCAGGGCACCAGGCTCGTCGTCGGTCGTCGTCGTCGGCACGGAGAAGGGGTTCTGCTCGGACACGGTCTCGTCCTACTTCCTCGGGTTGCTCAGGTGGTGGTGCGGTGGGCGGCGCCGGCGCGGCGCGGGCGCTCCAGCCGAGGCCGGGCCGGTTCACCGATCGGTCAGGAGCCCCCGAAGACCCACAGCACGAGCTTGCCGAAGCCGAAGTCGAGCACCGAGACGTAGGTCATGACGGCGCAGACGAAGACCAGCACCACCGAGAAGTAGGTCAGCAGCTCGTTGCGCGTCGGCCGGACGACCTTCTTGAGCTCGGCGACCACCTGCCGCAGGAACAAGCGGATGCGCGAGACCCGGCCGGTGCGCTGCTCGCGGCCCGTGCTCGCCGAAGTCGTGGTCACGCCCTCACCTGGTCGTCGATCGGGGGACTGCCCCGCACGGGGGTGCGGGAGAGGACCGTCGCCGCGGAGAACCGCGGAAACGGATCGCAGGGCAGGAGGGACTCGAACCCCCAACCGCCGGTTTTGGAGACCGGTGCGCTGCCAGTTGCGCTACTGCCCTAGGAGGATCGTCGGCGCGTGCCGGCCGCCGTCAGGCGGCACGATCACGGCAGCCGTCGACCGCCCGACATAGGAGTGTACGCATCGCGTCCCCCAGAGGTCGAACCGTCACCGGGGAAGTCACGGTGAAAGGGCGCCGAGAACGGCGGCGCGGTCGGGTCGTCGTCCTCGGGCGGTCGGGACGGCGCCCGCGGCCGGCGGCGACGGTGCCAGGATGGGCGCGTGAGCCAGCAGACCATCTCCTCCCCCGTCACCGACGCCCCCGCCCGGCCCCGCATCTCCCGCCGCATCGGGAGCATCGCCGAGTCCGCCACCCTCGCTGTCGACGCCCGGGCGAAGGCACTCAAGGCCGCGGGCCGGCCGGTGATCGGCTTCGGCGCGGGAGAGCCGGACTTCCCGACGCCGGACTACATCGTCCAGGCCGCGGTCGCGGCATGCTCCGTGCCGGCGAACCACCGGTACACGCCGGCGGCGGGCCTGCCCGAACTGCGGGCGGCTGTCGCCGCGAAGACGCTGCGGGACTCCGGCGTCCAGGTCGCGCCGGAGCAGGTGCTGGTAACCAACGGCGGGAAGCAGGCCGTCTACCAGGCCTTCGCGACGCTCCTCGACCCGGGCGACGAGGTACTGCTGCCCGCCCCGTACTGGACGACCTATCCCGAGGCCATCACTCTCGCGGGCGGGGTCCCCGTCGAGGTGTTCGCGGGCGAGGACCAGGGCTACCTCATGACGGTCGACCAGCTCGAGGCCGCCCGGACGCCCCGGACGAAGGTCCTGCTCTTCTGTTCCCCCTCGAATCCGACCGGCGCTGTCTACCCGCCCGAGCAGGTGCGGGCGATCGGCGAGTGGGCCCTGCGCAACGGCGTCTGGGTGGTGACCGACGAGATCTACGAGCACCTCGTCTACGACGGGGTCCGTGCCGCGTCGATCGTCGCCGAGGTTCCCGAGCTCGCCGACACCGCCGTCGTCCTCAACGGCGTCGCCAAGACCTACGCCATGACCGGCTGGCGGGTGGGCTGGCTCGTCGGCCCGAAGGACGTCGTCAAGGCCGCCACCAACCTGCAGTCCCACCTGACGTCGAACGTCAACAACGTGGCCCAGCGAGCGGCGATCACCGCACTCACCGGCGATCTGTCGGCCGTCGACGCCATGCGCGCCGCGTTCGACCGCCGCCGCCGCAGGATGGTCGAGATGCTCGGCGCCATCGACGGCGTCGTGTGCCCCGTTCCACAGGGGGCCTTCTACGCCTACCCCTCCGTCCGGGGGGTGCTCGGCCGTCCGGTCAGGGGCCGGACGCCGGCCACGTCGGCCGAGCTCGCCGAGATCATCCTCGAGGAGGTCGAGGTCGCCGTGGTTCCGGGCGAGGCGTTCGGCCCTAGCGGCTACCTGCGCCTGTCGTACGCGTTGGGGGACGACGACCTCGTCGAGGGCGTCGGGCGCATCCAGGAGCTGCTGGCTGGGCTGGCTCTCCGCGTGCGCGACGGTGAGGCTATCGCACCGGCGCGCCGGCCGCCGACGAGCTCGCCGTCACGCGTCCGCGGGCTGCGCAAGGAGTACGCCGGCCGGCCGGCCGTCGACGGGATCGACCTCGACATCGCCCGCGGCGAAGTATTCGCGCTGCTCGGGCCCAACGGCGCCGGCAAGACGACGACGGTCGAGATCCTGGAGGGCTACCGTCGCCGCGACGCCGGCGAGGTCGACGTACTCGGTCACGACCCGGGCGACGACGAGCCCAGGTACAGGTCGCGGATCGGCATCGTGCTGCAGAGCACGGCCGAGGGCGCGGAGCTGACCGTCGGGGAGATGGTCCGGCACTTCGCGCTGTACTACCCGGCCCCGCGGGACCCGGACGAGGTGCTCGCCGCCGTCGGGCTCACCGAGAAGCGGTCGGCCCGGATACGGAGCCTGTCCGGTGGGCAGCGGCGGCGCCTCGACGTGGCTCTGGGGATCGTCGGGCGCCCCGAACTGCTGTTCCTGGACGAGCCGACCACCGGCTTCGACCCGCAGGCGCGGCGCACGTTCTGGCAGCTCGTGCGCGACCTGCGCGGCGACGGCACCACGATCCTGCTCACCACGCACTACCTGGACGAGGCCGCAGCAGCTGGCCGACCGGGTCGGGATCATCGCCGCCGGCCGGCTGCTCGCCGTCGACACCCCGGAACGGCTCGGCGGCCGCGACGCGCACCATGCCCGCGTCCGCTGGCTCGACGCCACCGGCGCGCACGAGGAGGTCACGCAGACACCGACGCGGCTCGTCGCCGAGCTCGCCGAGCGGTACGGCGGCGAGGTGCCGGGCCTGCGAGGTCCTGCGCCCGTCCCTGGAGGACGTCTACCTCTCGATGATCGAGGGCGACATCGACCGAGGAGGAGTCGTGAGCGCTGCCACTGCCGGCATCGGCGCGGCGCGGACAGCCTGCTGCGGCTGAGTCTCGCCCGCACCGGCATCGAGGTCCGGATGTTCTCCCGCGGAACGTGACAGCATGGTGTTCACCTTCGCGTTCCCCGTGATCCTGCTGTTCATCTTCGGGTCGGTGTTCTCGAGCGAGATCGCGCCGGGGGTGTCGTTCACGCAGTACTTCGCCGCCGGGATGATCGCCTCGGGCATCGTGCTCTCGAGCTTCCAGTCACTCGCCATCGGCATCGCGATCGAGCGCGACGACGGCACGCTGAAGCGGCTCAAGGGCACGCCCATGCCGCCGCTCGCGTACTTCCTCGGGAAGATCGGGCTCGTCCTCGTCACCAGCGTCGTCCAGTTCGCTGTCCTGCTCGTCGTCTCGCGGCTGTTCTTCGGCCTCAAGCTGCCGGGGACCGCGGGCCTGTGGCTGCGGTTCACCTGGTTGTTCCTGCTCGGCATCGCGGCGGGCACGACGCTCGGGATCGCCTACTCGTCACTGGCCCGCTCTTCCCGGAGCGCCGCGGCGGTCGTCAGCCCCGTCGTCATCGTGCTGCAGTTCATCTCGGGCATCTTCTTCGTCTACAGCGCCCTGCCGTCGTGGATGCAGCACGTCGGCGCGGTGTTCCCGCTGAAGTGGATCGCGCAGGGGATGCGGTCGGTCTTCCTGCCGGACTCGTTCGCGACGCAGGAGGTCGGAGGCTGGCAGCTACCGCAGATCGCGGTCGTGCTGACGACCTGGACGGTCCTCGGTCTGCTCCTGTGCGCACGCACCTTCCGCTGGACCCGTCGCGACGCGGGCTGATCCCCACCGACGCGGCGTCGACGTCTTACCCCGGCGGACCGGACCTCACGATCCACGCTTCGTGGAGGCCGAGGTAGATCAGCGCCTCCCTGATCGTCTCGCGCGCGGGCAGCTGCTCGTAGAATTCGGCCCACGTCTCCTGGTCGTGTCGCCAGCGCCGGACGAAGTCGGCCAGGGCGTCCTCCGTCACCCAGGTGTGCTGCCGCCGAGCCTCGGTCATGGCGAGAACGACCTGCCGCATGCGTTCCGGGTCCTTCCCGGACGCCGACACCTCGCGCGCCCGCTCCGTGATGCGGCCGAGCAGCTTGCGCCGCTTCACAAGCACTGTCGCCCAGTAATCCCGGTCGAAGGCGATGGTGACGGGTTGATCCTCGTGGAGCAGGTGGAACAGGCCTTCCCCGAGGACGTCGCCGAACTCTTCCAGGCCCGCCCTGCCCGGATCGGCGTAGGGCTCGTACGGCGTCTGGTGGACGGGTGGTCCCACCACCACCGCGCCGTCGGCGAGGGCGTCGTAGAGAAAGAGCCAGTCCTCGTTGTAGACGGGCGGGAACGGGGCTGGGGAGCCGGCGTCCAGGTCGACGAGGAGGGCACCACCGATGAAGACGTCCTGGTCCCACCCCATGACGTCCCGTCGGGCATGGTGCACCACCGAGTTGTCGGGGAAGGACGGGTACGGCCAACCGACGACACGGTGGTCGGACCAGCGCGAAAGGTGGGTGAGGGCCGTTTCGACGCTGCCCAGTGCGAGGCTGTCGACGTCGTCGTCGACGAAGAGCACCCAGCGCTTGCCGAGCATCGCGGCCGCGGCCAGGGCAAGGTTCCGCTTCCGGTTGGTATCGATGCTGCGGCGCTGCAGAACGGCGCGGTGCTGCAGGGCCAACCAACCAAGCGGCGCGTGCAGCCAGCTGCTCGTCACGAGATCCGCAGCGGTCAGGGACAGGTCGGCGAACGGCTGAAGGCCCGCGCGGACAGACGGGGCGGTGACCCCCCGGCTGCACAGCACGAGCAACGGCCACTTGAGTCCCGTCGCCAGTCGTGCCGCGGCGGTCAGCGGTGGGGCGTTCCGGGCCGCGGGCACCATGACGAGGCCCTGGCCCGCGACGTCGCCGACGCTGGACAGGGGCTCGAGGGGGGCGAGCAGCTCCCGGTGCGAGGAACGTACTTCGAAAGCAGATGGTCGCCGCGCACTGCCCGGTACCAGTACCGACTCCCGCATGCCCCGCCCCGACCCGCTCGTCGCCCCTCGCTGTTCTCGAGTCTCCAGGACGAAGCCGGACGACCGCTAGGGTCAAGGCCAGGGTCAAACTGCGACGTGCGAACTCCGCGTGGCCTCCGCTGCGCCTTCTCCGGCGAACTCGCGCAAGAACTGCTCGGGATCGCAGAAGCGGCCGTAACAGCGTGCGGCGTCGAACTCCCTGGACATCACCAGCCGATCTGGCCTGGGGAGATCGTCAGGGTGAAGCCTGCGCCCCCAGGAGTCGAGGTCCTTCCCCAACCGCTTGGCGTAGGTCGCGAACTGGGCCACCCAGTAGGCCTGCTCGTCGGCAATCCGCTCCTGGACGGTCCTGACTGTGGCCAGCACACGCAGCATCTCTTCACGCAGCTCGTTCTGGGAGTCCCTGACCTGGTCCTCGAGCCTGGCACGAAACTCACGACGCTTGACCAAGGCATGGCGCCAGAAAGCCGGCGAGGGCAGGTCGCCCGGACGGCTGTCGTGGGCCAGTGACATCAAGGCCTCGCCGAGAGTGTCGCCCAATTCCTCGGCGGCTGCGCGGCTCGCGAGATACGCCGGATACTCGTCCTGGTGGACGTCACCGCCGTACAGAAGGTCGCGCGCACCTGGGACCCGATGCCGCAGAAGCCCGAGCAGGAAGAGCCAGTCCTCGTTGTAGATCGACGGGAAGAACGGCATTTGCGCGCTGATCGGCACGAGCAGGGCCCCAGCACCGATGAACTGGTCCTGGGGAGCACCCATTGCACCGGCGATCCGGCAGACGACGGAGTTGTCGTCGAAGCCGCGAGCCGCCCACCCGACACCGAGGTGCCCCTCGCGGATGGCGCGAACGGCGGAGCGCAGCGACGCGGAGTCAAGGGTTGGCCGGTGCGCCCGCCGCGGACTGCCGTCGCCGTCGACGGCCGCGAACATGTCGTCGTCCAGCATGAGTACGGAGGACCAGTTCATGCCCGCGGCAAGAAGCAGGGCGAGATTACGCTTCCGGCCGGTGTCGTTGACGGTCAGCCGCCCCTCGCCGAAGACCTCCGCACCGTCGCGGTACGTGCGGGCGAGTGGGAGCTGATCGACCACGAATGCCGTCAGCCTGGTGGGCCGACGGAGCGTCCGTAGCACCAGCGTGTCCGGCTGCGCAGGCCCGTCCTCCCCTCGGACGGTGATCTGACGCTCCAGGGCCGAGATCCCGTCGGGCTCGCCGGCGGCTTTTGACACGAGAATCACGAGCGGACACCCGAGCTCGAGGGCGAGCCGTGCCGCGAATGGCACGCCGCTACGGACCCCCGTGCCCGGGCGCGCGGTGGGAACCACGATGGCCCCGGGCTTGTCTGCATCCGTCCCCGGCCGGAGCTCCTTCTCCAGAGGCGCGAGCAGTTGCCGGTGGCTGGGGAGATAGGGCTGGCGAAGTTCGCCGTCGCCGTCGCGAATCCTGAGGACTCCGGCTCGGTACAGCCGGCGCTCGACCTGGTGAGCGCCGGGGAGCCCGAGACTCAAGCTCCGGAAATCGACGGGCACGAAGACTCCAATGGTTGGTCCTCGGTCCTGAACCAGCGTCTGGCGAGCCGGCAGGGTCAGGACGACGCGGAACTGCGGAGGCGGTGGAACGGTCGGGTCAGGTCCGGAGTCAGGGTGAGAGCACCTGTCGGGCCTGGGAACACAGGTACGTGCATCAACAGCCAGAAGTTCTGCAGGTCGAAGTGGCCCGCCAAGTACCTCTCGTTGCGCGCGCGAAGCGTGGCATCCGTCAGGGCACGCACCGCGCCGTACGTGCCACGACTGAAGATCCCACTGCAGGTCGTAACTGTCGCGGACAGGTTCAGCGGGTTCGCGAAACGCCCGAGCAGGGCGACGTCGTACTCCAGGCGCGGCTGGCCCTCGTCGAGGACGCGCCGGCCGTCGCGGTCGAGCACGAATCGCGGCGCGAACTGCTCGCGACGGTTGCCGTCCGGGTCGGGGTGGCCCTCTTCGTCGACCCGTACGACGAACTGGCTGCCGTACTCGGGGTCGTCGCCCGGCTGCAGCTCGGTGGAGATGGGCACGTTGACGCGGTTGAACAAGTAGAACAGCGGCCCCTGCCCTGCGTAGACCGTGTCCCCACCACCCAGCACGATCACGTGGCCGGTCAGGTCGTCCGGGCTGAGCTCGTCGGCCGCGATCCAGCGAACGTCGACGCCCGGGTTCTCCGCGCGAACGTGCCCCACCAGCTCCAGCACCGCGTCGCCATCGGCGTTGTGCAGCGTCTGGATGGCATTCGGATGCCAGGGGTTCGCGTACTGGACGCCCACGGACTCGAAGGTGGCCAAGCCGGCAGCCAACGTCTGGGCCTGCTCCGAGTCAGGGGCCACGCCTCGGGCAGCCTCGGACAGCAAAGTCAGCGCCTCGTGGACGGACGCGTAGTGCTGCAACTCCTCCACGGCCTTGCGCAGCTCCCCCGGCGGCTCGCCGTCGTGCGCAATGAGCGCGTGGCGCGCGGCATGGAGCAATGCCTCGATCGTCGGCGGGCGGCGCAGAAGCTCGCGCTCCCGCAGCCTCGAGTAGATGATCCGCACCGGCTGCCCGTCCGGGAAGTAGTAGAAGCGGCCGCCGAGCGCCCCCGCCTGTGCGCGTTCGGAGAGTGGCCGGGCCGCGGCTTCGCGTAGCTCGACGAGTTCGTCGACGAGCGCGCGGCGGGCCTGCTCCTCCTCGTCGGTCAGCTCGCGCAGCTCGAGCAGGCGCGGCTTCTCGCCCGCCACGGAGCGCTGGGTGGCGAAGAATCGGGCGTACGCCTGCAGCCAGACCTCGCTGGGCACGGCAGGAGTCGTGGAGCTCTCCCACGACGAGATGAGCGGCACGCTCACTCCGAGCGCGTCCGCCAATTGCCGCTGGGTGACGACCACCGGCGGCCACTGGGTCCGGAGTTCACGCAGCCTCTGGGCCAGAGCCGCCGAGCCGCCGGGCGCCCCACTCGTCACTGAGCGATCCCCTGCACTGCTGAAGTCTTGCGGAACTTCAGCCGCGCGCGCAAGGGTACAGCCTCTCCGGCGTTCTCACCAGGCCTGACGTGGTACGAACGGTGATCACCTCGGCACGATCAGCTGCCGGTCAGCGATCGCCAGCACGGCGACTGACCCTTCGGGCAAATACGTTGCGATCTAGATTCAGTCGTCTCACACTTGACACTGAGAGGCGCTGTACTTCACTGAAGTAAGAAGAACAACAGCAGAAGTACTTCTCTCGGCACTACCGCCTCCTCTACCAGGGGAGTGCCGGCCAGGCGTCCCATCGAGGAGGGCGTCATGATCCAGCTCGTCGCGCAGACCACCGCCACACCCCAAGCCGCCCAGGCCACGGACGGCGTCACGCACTTCTTCCTGCTGCTCGCGGCCGCCGCGTTCGCCGTCGTTCTGCTCCGGCTGTTCCGCTTCGGCGAACTGGGCGGCGTTCTCACCGCGGTCGGCGGCGTGATCGCCGTAGTCGTCGGCTTCGCCGCGGTAGCGCTGCTGATCTTCGTCGTGCTGACGGCGGTCCAGCCGTTCCTGAGGTTCTGAGTGACCGGTCGGGCGGGCTGACGAACGGGTCCGCCCGACCGGGGCCATCGTCGCGGTCCCACCTGGCAGACTGCGCAGATGCGCCAGCGCGACCTCGCGACGCTGCCCAAGGCCCACCTGCACCTGCACTTCACCGGCTCCCTGCGGCCGTCGACCCTTGCCGAGCTCGCCGCGAAGCACGGCATCCGGCTGCCGGAGACCCTCCGGCATCATCATCTGCTCCGGCTCACCCCCGACGAGCGCGGCTGGTTCAGGTTCCAGCGCTTGTACGAAGCGGCGCGCGCCTGCGTGCGGGACGCCGACGACATGCGTCGCATCGTCCAGGAAGCCGCCGAGGACGACGCGGCCGAGGGATCCGGCTGGCTCGAGCTGCAGGTCGACCCGACCAGCTACGCGCCGTTCGTCGGCGGGCTCACTCCCGCGCTCGAGATCGTCCTCGACGCCGCCAGGACGGCCAGCGACACGACCACCTGCCAGGTGGCGATCGTGGTCGCCGCCAGCCGCGTCCGGCATCCTCTCGATGCGCGGACGCTCGCGCGGCTCGCCGCCCGTTACGCGGGCGACGGCGCCGGCGAGGTCGTCGGCTTCGGCCTCAGCAACGACGAGCGGCGTGGCAGCACCGAGGACTTCGCCCCCGCCTTCGCCATCGCCGCCCGAGCCGGGCTCGCCAGCCTGCCCCACAGCGGGGAGCTCCTCGGGCCGGACCACATCCGGACGACGCTCGGCGCGCTCCATCCCGACCGGCTCGGGCACGGCGTCCGCGCTGCCGAGGACCCCGCCGTGCTGGAGCGGATCGTCCGGTCCGGCATCGGGCTGGAGGTCTGTCCCGCCAGCAACGTGGCGCTCGGGGTCTACTCGACGCCGGCGGACGTACCCCTCCGCACGCTGGTGGACGCCGGCGCGAGAATCGCCCTCGGCGCCGACGACCCACTCCTGTTCGGGCCGCGCCTGCTCGCGCAGTACGAGATCGCCCGGTCGGTGCACCACTTCCCGGACGCCGAGCTGGCCAGTCTCGCGCGCTCGTCCGTCGAGGTCTCACGGGCACCGCTCGACCTGCGCAAGCGCCTGCTCGCGGGTATCGACGACTGGCTGGCGAGCGGCTGAGCCGCCGGCCTCAGGACACGGACTGGTCCGGGCCGGGGAGGTCCTCGTCGGCCGGCGGGGTCACCCCCGGCACCTTCTCGGTGTTCGTGTGCTTCGGCATGTCGGCGGGGGTCGGGTGCTCCAGCTCAGTGGTCGGCTGCGACGTCCGGCGGGGGCGTCGCGCGGCCGTCGAGGTGCTGGTCGACGCTGACGTCGACGCTGCGCGGCTGGTGCGGGTCGTGGTCCGCTTCAGCGGCCGCCTCGGGACGGTCGCCGGCGCCGCTGCGACGGCGTCCGGGGCCGCTGTCACCTCGGCCAGACCGGCGTCGTCCGGAACCGGCCGCAGGACGTGGCTCACCTCGGTGCCCGCGTCGTCGCCGGACCACTGCCGAAGGGCGGCGGCGAGACCGTCGGCGTCCGCGACCGTCACCGTGACGGCGGGATGCCGCAGCAGCCCCCCGGGGAGGGCTGCCGGCACCGGCTCTCGGAACCGTACGCACACGCCCCGGCGCCAGGTCGTGCCGAACGTGGCGCCGTGGTCGGCCAGTGAGATGTGCGGGCCGAACACCTTGAACGGCAGGTAGGGGCCCGTCACCTCCGCGCCCTGGACGTTCGACAGGGGTGTCGCCAGGGACCACGGGCCGAACCGGACGGCGAACGTCCCGTCCGCCACGTCGACGTGGGCCGTCCACGGCGTGACGCCGATCAGGGCGAGCGGCCAGGACAGGGGACGCGAGAACGCGAACTCGAAGCGGGTCACACCCCTGGGTTACCCTTGCCGGCGCGCCTCACACCGCGAGGCTTGTCGCCCGTCACACGTCCCGGCGTCAGATCGTGCATCCCACGAGGACCGGTTCGGGCTCGAGGGTGACACCGAACGCGACCCGGACTCCGTCCCGCACCTCGCGGGCGAGCGTCACGAGGTCGACAGCGCCGGCGCTCCCCCGGTTGGTGAGGGCGAGGGTGTGCTTCGTGGACAGCGACGCGGGGCCGGGCAACCCGTGACCGCGGGTGAAGCCGGCGTGCTCGATCAGCCATGCGGCGCTCGTCTTGACCCGGCCGTCGGGCATGGGCCAGCGCGGCGCGCCGGCGGGCAGCGCTTCCGCCTGCTCGGGAGTGAGCACGGGGTTGGTGAAGAAGGAGCCGGCACTCCAGGTGTCCGGGTCGGCGTCGTCCAGCACCATCCCCTTGCGGCGGCGCAGGCCGAGGACCGCCGCGCGCACGGCCGCCAGGGGCGCGCGGGCCCCGAGCTCGACGCCGAGGGCCGCGGCGAGCTCGGCGTACCGGACGGGCGCCCCGAGGTCGCCGAGCGCGGAACTGGAACGTGACCTCGAGGACGACGAACCGGGGGCCGCCGCGGAACCGCTCCTGCTTGAACCGGGAGGTCCGGTAGCCGAATTCGCAGTCGGCGGCGGCCAGGGTCCGGATCCGGCGTTCCTGCCGGTCCCAGGTGCGCACGGTCGCGATCGTCTCTGCGACCTCCTGGCCGTAGGCGCCGACGTTCTGCACGGGTGTCGCACCGGTCGAGCCGGGGATGCCCGACAGCGCCTCGATCCCCGCGTAGCCGTGCTCGACCGCATGGACGACGAGGTCGTCCCAGGACACCCCCGCGGCCACTCGGAGGCTGACGCCCGCGCACGCGCTGCCGGAGTCGAGGTGGACGCCGCGGGTGGCGAGGTGCACGACCGTCCCGTCGAAGCCGTCGTCCCCGACGAGGAGGTTCGAACCGCCCGACAGCAGCAGAACGGGCTCACCGCGGGCGTCGCACTCGCTGACGGCGTCGATCACGGCGTCGGTGGTGCGGGCGCGGACGAACCGGCGGGCAGGTCCCCCGACCCGCAGCGTGGTGTGCCGGGCGAGGGGCTCACCCGCAACCTCGAGGTCGGGGACGGTGGCCGACGCCGCGGCGCGGGCGGACAGGTCGGTCACGGTTCCACGCTAACCGACGGCTGACGGGTGCCGTGCCGCCGCGCGGAGCGTCGGCGCCGCGTGTCAGGACAGGCGGACGACGGCCTGCGCGCGCCCGAGCACCTTGTCGCCGCCGCTCGTCGCGGTCAGGTCGACCCGGACGGTGCGCGCCTGACTCGTCCTTCGCGGCGACGACGCCGGCGACCTCGAGCAGGGCGCCGCTGTCGTCGTCCGGAACCACCACGGGCTTGGTGAACCGGACGCCGTACTCCACGACCGCACCGGGGTCACCGGCCCAGTCGGTGACGAGGCGGCCCGCGGTGGCCATCGTGAGCATCCCGTGGGCGATGACGTCGGGCAGCCCCACGGAGGTGGCGATCCGCTGGTTCCAGTGGATCACGTTGAAGTCGCCGCTGGCGCCGGCGTACCGGACGAGGTCGAGCCGCGTGATCGGATAGGTCGCGGCGGGGAGCTCGTCGCCGACCTGGACGTCGTCGAAGGCGGGGCGGCCCATCACTCGCCCCCTCGGACGACGAGCGTCGAGACGGCGGTCGCGACCGGCTCGCCGGCCTCGGTGGCGATCTCGACGCGGATCGTGACCATGCCGTGGCCGCCGGCCTCGCGGACGGTGTCGACGTGGGGCGTGGCCACCAGCCGGTCGCCCGCCACGATCGGGCGGTGGTGGGTGAACCGCTGCTCGCCGTGGACCACCCGGGAGTAGTCGATCCCGGCCTCGGGGTCCTGCACGATCGCGGCCTCCGCGCGCTGCGCGACGATGATCGCGAAGGTGGGCGGCGCGACGACGTCCGGGTGGCCCAGCGACCGCGCGGCCTCGGGGTCGAGGTGCGCCGGGTCGCTGCTGCCGACGGCCGCGGCGAACTCGGCGATCTTCTCGCGGCCGACCTCGTAGACCCGGGCGGGCGGGTAGGCCCGTCCGGCGATGCCGGGGTTGACGCCCATCACGATCCCTCCGCTCGGCGCTCCGATGGCTGCACGTCAGCCTGCACGACAGCGAGGCCGCCCCGGAACGGGACGGCCTCGGGAGCCGCTAGGGACACGCCTCGAGTCAGCGGGTCTCGCGGTGCGGGGTGTGCTTGCCGCAGTTGGGGCAGAACTTCGCCAGGTCGAGCCGGTCGGGGTCGTTCCGGCGGTTCTTCTTGGTGATGTAGTTGCGGTGCTTGCACTCAGTGCAGGCCATCGTGATCTTCGGGCGCACGTCCTGCGTCTTGCTGGCCACGGTGCAGCCTTCTCTCGGTCGAAGCGTCGGTGTTCACTCGCGGGCGGGCCACGGGCACGGCACGAGCAACGGCTCGCGCCCGCACGGTGTTCCAGGTTACGCGAGCCCCGGCGGTCAGGTCGAACCCTCCGCCTGCCGGCGGTGGTGCGGTCTGTAGCGGAGGCGGGACTTGAACCCACGACACAGCGATTATGAGCCGCTTGCTCTACCGACTGAGCTACTCCGCCGCTGCCGGGGAGCTGCCCGGCGGGACCGGGCGGGCAACCCCGACGTGAGCCCCAATAGGGAATCGAACCCTAGACCTTCTCCTTACCATGGAGACGCTCTGCCGACTGAGCTATTGGGGCGTGGCCTGCGCGCGAGGCGCGAGGTCGACGGGAGCCAACGCTACACGGCGGCGCCCCCGTTCCGCCAAACCGTTGGTCACCTGTCGCGTCCGGCGCGTTCCGCCGGCCGGGCTGCACGACGGACCCCCCGCGCCTGCCCGATCGCGACGGCCGGGCTCGACGCTCGGGAGTGCCGCTCTGGCTGTTCCCGCCCCGGGAGTAGGTTCCGGCAATGGCATGTCGCATCAGTGAGCTCGTGCTCGATTGTCGCGACCCCGAGATGCTGGCGCGGTTCTGGTGCGAGGTCCTGGGCTTCGTCGTCCTCGATCGCGAAGAGGACGGCAGCCTCGAGATCGGGCCGAGCGAGGGCTTCGGCGGGCCGCAGCCGACGATCATCTTGAGCCGCAGCGACGAGCCCAAGCGGGGGAGGTCCCGGCTGCACATCGATGTCAACGCAACCGACCGCGATCAGGACGGCGAGCTCGAACGACTCCTGGAGCTCGGGGCACGCCCGGCGGACATCGGCCAGACGGGCGAGGAGTCCTGGCACGTTCTCGCCGATCCCGAGGGCAATGAGTTCTGCCTGCTCCAGGCCCGCCTCGACCCGCTCTGACGCCGGCAGCGAGCGACCCCGGCGCCCGGGTGGGCTCTAGGCCGGCGACGGCCCCTGACCGGTGGTGCTGCTGGTCAGGGGCCGTACGGGGTGGTGTGGCGGGTGATGGATTCGAACCAACGTAGGACTACGCCGACGGTTTTACAGACCGCTCCCTTTGGCCACTCGGGCAACCCGCCTCGCCCCGCGGTGCTCCTGGGGCGGATGGAAGGATAGCAAGCCGGAGCAGGAGGTCGTGCCGGTGTCCGAGCCGGTGCGCCGAGGGAGAGGTGGAGACCGTGGCGGGTGAGTCCTCGTTCGACGTCGTGAGCAAGGTCGACCGGCAGGAAGTCGACAACGCCTTGAACCAGGCCGGGAAGGAGATCTCGCAGCGGTACGACTTCAAGGGTGTCGATGCCTCCATCGCGTGGAGCGGTGAGGCGATCCTGATGCGCGCCAACAGCGAGGACAGGGTCAAGGCGGTGCTCGACGTCTTCCAGACGAAGCTGATCAAGCGCGGGGTGTCGCTCAAGGCGATCGACGCCGGCGAACCGCGGGCCTCCGGCAAGGAGTACCGGATCGAGGCCTCCCTCAAGGAGGGCCTGTCGCAGGAGAACGCGAAGAAGATCTCGAAGATCATCCGCGAGCAGGGTCCCAAGGCCGTCAAGGCGCAGATCACCGGCGACGAGCTGCGGGTGTCGAGCAAGAGCCGCGACGACCTGCAGGCCGTCATCGCCCTGCTCAAGGACGCCGACCTCGACGTCGCCCTCCAGTTCGTCAACTACCGCTGAGCGGGTGCCCGTTCCACGCCTGGGGGCGCTGCTGCGGCGTTCGCTCGCGGCCGCGCCGACGTACCCCGAGGTGGGAGCCACCCGACCCGCGGTCCTCGCCGGCGCGCCACTCCCGCAGGGGTACCACCACCTGCGGTACCAGCGGCTGATCGGGACCGGGCAGGCGGCGTTCGAGGCAGCGGGGGCGTGCGTGCTGACCTGGGGAACGCATCGCGGCGTGGGGTTCGACCTGATCGCCAGCGAGCCGCGGGCCGTCGAGGGTGCGACCGTAGCGTTCGGTATCGGTCGCGGCCCGCTCGCGGTCTCTGCCTCCTGCCGCGTGGTCTGGACGGTGGACACGGCGGACCACCGCGGGTTCGGCTACGCCACGCTGCCGGACCACCCCGAGACCGGCGAGGAGGCGTTCGTGACGAGCATGGACAGCGCGGGCCGGGTCTGGGTCGAGATCGTCGCCTTCAGCAAGCCGGCCCGCTGGTACAGCAGGGTCGGTGGCCCGGCGGTCCCGGTGCTCCAGCGCGTCGCCGTGGCCGGCTACGCCCGCGCTGTTCAGCGTGCCGTCGCGCTCACCCCTGGCGCCTGACCGGCGGGGCTGCCCAGACTGACGCCATGGCCGAGCGGGAGAGCAGGACGGTGCGGCAGCTGCGGCTGGTCGTGGAGGCGGACGACTACGAGGCGGCGGTGGCGTTCTACCGCGACGTCCTCGGCCTGCCGGAGGAGGAGGCGTTCGAGGGCGCCGGCGGCGCGCACGTGACGATCCTGGACGCTGGGCGCGCCACTCTCGAGCTCGCCAACCCCGCACAGAAGCGCATGATCGACGACGTCGAGGTGGGCAGGCAGGTCGCTCCTCGGCTCCGGGTCGCGTTCGAAGTGGACGACACGACTGCCGTGACGGAGCGCCTGGGGAGAGCAGGTGCCACGGTCGTGGCGCCACCGACCAGGACACCGTGGGAGTCGCTCAACGCCCGGTTCGACGCCCCGGCGGGCCTCCACATCACCGTCTTCCAGGAACTGGAGTCGCCCGAGGTTCGTTCACAACTCCCGGGGTTCGGCGCCGGTCGCCCTGACTGACCGAAAGGCTGTGTGGTTCCTGAGCCGGCCGATCGCCTGCCAGAGGCGTTCCAGGATGTGGGTACGGTGGGACACATGACGGCGTTGATACGCCTTCGGCTTCCCGTGCGGGCTTTGAGCTCGCTCGGGCTGCTGATGGTGGCCGTCGTTCTCGGCCTCGGCGCTACGGATTGGGCCGGTCGCGATCCAGGCGGCCCGGCGCCAACTGCCGTCGCCGGTCCCGTTCTCCACGCTGCGGCCACGGGCCAGCCCTCATCCGAGCCAGGACCGGCATCCGGGGCCGGCGACGCCGCGATGTCCGGGACGACATCCGGCGGGACCGGCGTGTGGGTCCTGCCGCGCCTTCGCATGCTCGTCGGTGCGGTCCTGACGACGGGGCTCCCGAGCGGATTCCAGCCGTACTGGGGCACGATCCTCGGTCTCGGCGTCTACCTGTCCGCGGCCGCCGACGGTGACAAGCTCCGACGGCTCTTCTCCGGACGCCGGCACGGCGTGCGCGCTCCGCCCCTGCCCTTCTGAGTTCTTGCGTTGCCCGAGTGTCCCCTGAGACCTCGGGTGAGACCAGAAGAGGCGTGCAGGTGCCTCTCCCTTTCGCGGGGACCGCACTGTGGGTGCTGAGCCCTGCGATCCGGACCGAGCGGAGCACTTCGTGATCGCAATGCAGTCGACCGACCGGCGCGCGCCGGTACCTCCCAACCGCCCCTCCCCTCCCGGGGTACCACCTGAGCAGCGACAGGACGCAGACCAGCGGGCCGGAAACCGCTCAACCCAGTTAGAGCAGCTGCTCGCCCGGTTGGAGGAAGGGTACGAGTTCCACACGATGCAGCTGACGCGGCTGTACGCCCAACCGGCAGACTCCGCCGGAGCCCTCGATCGTGATTCGCTCGCGTCGGCCTCCCGCCAGGCGTTGAGCCAGATCGCGGCCGCCCTCCGAGACATGGCGGAAGGCCGTTACGGGACCTGTTCGACCTGCCGTCAGCCCATTCCGGCGGACCGGCTCGAAGCCCGCCCGGAGGCACGGCGCTGCCTTCGGTGCCAGGCTGCGTCGGCCGGCTGAGGATCCTCGGCGAAGTCCCCTGATTCCAGTGCCGGCCCTCCGGGTCACCCGGAATCAGGGGGCGGAGCCGCCGGAGCGAGAGCGTCAGCGCAATCGGCGGCCGAGGACGGCGACGCACTCGGCGTCGTCGTCCACGCGGACCTCGGCCGCCAGGTCCGCGGCGGCCGTGGCCGCGTGAGCAGTGGCAGCCTGCTGGTAGCTCGTCTCGACCGCCACCACGCCGGCCGGCGCCAGCCACGCCGGGGCCTCGGCGATCAGGCGCCGGACGACGTCGAGCCCGTCACGGCCGCCGTCCAGGGCCACCAGCGGCTCGTGCTCGCGGGCCTCCGGAGGCATCAGGCGCACCGCGTCCGACGGGACGTACGGCGTGCTGGCCACGAGCAGGTCCACCCGGCCTCGCAGGGCCGGCGGCAACGCCGCGAACAGGTCCCCCTCGTGCACCTCCCCCCGGTCCCCGAGGGTGCGGCGGGCGCACCGGACGGCGACGGCGTCGACGTCCGCGGCGTGCAGCTCGACGTCGGACAGTCGTTGCAGGAGGGCGGCGCCGATCGCCCCCGAACCGCAGCAGAGGTCGACGACGACGCGCGCGCCGGGGACCGCGGCCACCGCCTCGTCGACGAGGAACTCGCTGCGGTGACGGGGCACGAAGACGCCAGGCTCCACGGCGACGCGCAGCCCGGCGAACTCAGCCCAGCCGAGGACGTGCTCGAGCGGCTCACCCGCCAACCGCCGCCGGGTCAGGAGCACCAGCTCGGCCGGCGTCCGGGCGTGGGCCCGCAGCAGCCGGGCCTCGTCCTCGGCGAACACGCAGCCGGCTGTGCGCAGGGTGGCGACGAGATCGACGACGCGGTCGGGGTCGCCGTCGTCGGGAGGCAGCGCGATCGGCTCTGGCATGTGCCGCGAGCCTAGCCCGGGTGCCCGCTCGCGTGGTCGCTCGCACTGACGAGCCGCGCCACGGTCAGCGCCGGGCCACCAGCGGGAGCAGGACGTTCCCGACGACGCTCACCGCGATCAATGCGTAGAACGTGACCACGACGACGCGCGCCGGGACTCCGGCGCCGTCGGCGACGCGGGTGAGCCCGGCCGGCGACCAGACGGGCGGCGGCTGGACCTCCGCGGCGACCCGACGGGAGAAGAAGCCCAGCACGGCGATGCCGAGAAGCCCGAGCGAGATGGTGATGTAGTACCAGGGCGTGCTGGCGAGCCCGACAACGACGATCACGCCGGCCACGGCGAAGCCGATCGAGAAGAGGGCGAGACCGGTGAGCGCGCCCCGGGCCTCACCCGGGAGCAGCGGCCGGGGCTGACCGGCGCGTTGCTGAGGCCGCGCCGGCGCGGAGCGGCCGGCGGGCCGCGCCGAGGGACGCCCGCCCGTGCCCGGACGCCGGTTCTGTGGAGGCCGGCGGCCCGACGACGAGCGGGCGGCGCTCACCGCCGGTACCCGGCCATCGCCTCGAGCCGGGCGATGCGCTCAGCCATCGGGGGGTGGGTGCTGAACATCTGCGAGACCCCACCGCTGCGGAACGGGTTCGCGATCATGAGTGCGCTGGCGTTGACGAGCTCGCGCTCCGGCGGCAGCGGCAGCTGCCGGGTGCCCAGCTCGAGCTTGCGCAGCGCCGAGGCGAGCGCGAGCGGGTCGTTCGTGAGGGTTGCGCCGTCCTCGTCGGCGTCGTACTCGCGGGTGCGGCTGATCGCCATCTGGATGACGCCGGCGGCGAGCGGGCCGAGCAGCATGAGCGCGATGGCGGCGACCGGGTTCGGGCGGTCGTCGTCGTCGCCCCCGCCGAAGAAAAGGGCGAACTGGGCGAGGAAGGTGATCGCGCTCGCGACGGCGGCGGCCACGGACGCGGTCAGGATGTCGCGGTTGTACACGTGCATGAGCTCGTGGCCGAGGACGCCGCGAAGCTCGCGCTCGTCGAGGATCTGCAGGATCCCCTCGGTGGCGCAGACCGCGGCGTTACGCGGGTTGCGGCCGGTGGCGAAGGCGTTGGGGGCAGCCGTCGGGGAGACGTAGAGGCGGGGCATCGGCTGGCGGGCGCGGGTGGAGAGCTCCCGGACGATCCGGTACATCTCCGGCTGCTCCGCCTCGCTCACCGGGCGGGCCCGCATGGCGCGCAGCGCGAGCTTGTCGGAGTTCCAGTAGGCGAAGGCGTTCAGGCCGAGCGCGAGGAACAGGGCGATCACGAGCCCGGTGCTGCCGGCGATGAGCCGCCCCACGACGAGCAGGAAGGCCGACAGGCCGCCCAGCAGGAGCGCGGTCTTCAGTCCGTTGTAGTGCCGGTGACCCATGAGGTCCTGAACTCCTTGAGTGCGTCGCGGGGAGGCTGCTCTTGTGTCAACGCGGGCACGCTCCCGGCTGGTTCCCAGCTCACCCGTGAAGCTCACCTCACCAGCCCGGGCACGACCCCGGCGACGATCTGGGGCCAGACGGAGAGCACCACGCAGGCGGCCGCCGCCCCGCCCACTGCCACTCCCTCCGCCGGCCGCACCCGCCAGCTCGGGACGCCGGCGCTCTCGGCCGGCGCGAAGAGCAGCGCAGCCCACCGCAGGTAGTAGACGAGACCCAGGGCCACGTTGGCGGCGGCGACCAGCGCCAACGGCCACAGCGCCGCGTCGACCACCGGCCGCACAGCCACGATCTTCGCGACGAGCCCGACGATCCCCGGCGGCAGGCCCGCGAGGCAGGCGAGACCGAACGCGAGGACGGCGGCCGCGACGGGCTCCCGCCGGGCGAGGCCACGGTAGGCGTCGATCGGATGCTCCTCGCCGGCGCGGTGGTGCCGGGCGAGGACGACGACCACCGCGAACACCGCCAGCGTCGCGGCGACGTAGGCGGCGAGATACCCGACCGCCCCGGACGCCGCGTCGCGGGCCTCCCGCGACGTCGCCCCGGCGGCACCCGCGAGCGGCAGCAGCACCCAGCCCGCCTGCGCGACCGTCGACCAGGCGAGCAGCCGGACGGCGATCCGCTGCCGCAGGGCGACGAGGTTGCCGACTGTGATCGTCACCGCCGACAGGATGCCGACCACGGGTGCCCACCCGGCAGCGAGGGGCAGGACGCCGACCGTGAGCAGGACGACGATCGCCGCGGCGCCGGCGGCCTTCGACACGCTCGACAGCAGGGCGGCGACCGGCAGTGGTGCCCCGGCGTACGTGTCCGGCGTCCACAGGTGGAACGGCACCGCGGAGAGCTTGAAGGCCACCCCGGCCACCGCCAGCAGCACGCCGAGGAGCGCGACGGCGCGGACGCGGGGCGGCAGCCCGGGCTCGCCGAGCGCGGCGGAGATCCGCTCGAAGTGGGCCGACCCCGTGGCCATCACGAGCAGTGCGGAGCCGACGAGCAGCAGCCCGAGCGACGTGAGCGCGGTGAGGAGGAACGTGACGGCGCCCTGCGCCCCTTGCGGATCGCGGCGCAGGGCCACCAGGCCGATGGTCGGGAGCGTCGCCGTCTCCAGGGCGACGACGAGCGTCGCGAGATCCCGTGCGGCGGCCAGGGCCACCGCCCCGGCGACCGTGGCGAGGAGGAGCACGTGGTGCGGTGCCCGGTCGGCCGCGGTGGGACCGTCGACGGCGAGCAGGAGGCAGACGACGGCCGCGCCGAGCACCACCGCCTGCAGCGCGAGCGTCAGGGGCGACACCACGTACGAACAGGCGGACACCTGCAGCCCCCCGCCCGGAACGCAGGCGGTGGACCGGTCGGCGCCCTCGGCAGCGAGCCGGACCACCGCGGCCCCGGCGACGAGCAGCCCCAGCAGCGCCAGCACGTCGTGCAGCCGCCGTGCGCGGCGCGCCGCGGGCGCCACGGCGTCCGCGAGCAGGACGAGCAGCAGTGCCGCCAGCGGTGCGGCGACGGGCGCGACGGCGAGCGCGTCGACGGACTGCACGCCGGTCAGGGGGGTCACGGCCCTCCTCCCGCACCCACGAGCAGGCGCACGGCCGGGCCGGTGACGTCGAGCAGCAGCCAGGGCAGCACGCCCAGGGCGGCGACGGCGACGACGAGCGGCCCGGTGACGGCCAGTTCGTGCCGTGTGGCGTCGCCGGCGAGCGGTACCGAGCCGGGATCGGTGTGGTCCACCGGCGGGCGCCTGGCCGTGCCAGATCAGCCGCAGCACCCGCAGCAGGTACGCGGCGGCGACCGCCGTCCCGACGGCGGCGACGACGGCGAGCGGCCGGGCCAGGACGCCGAGCGCGCCCGACTGCCCCCCCGATTGCCCTCCCGATTGCCCTCCCGATTGCCATGCGCCCGCGATCGCCAGGAGCTCGCCCCAGAAGCCGGCCAGACCCGGCAACCCGAGACCGGCGAGCGCGCCGAACGCGAGCAGCCAGCCCAGCCGCGGCATCCGGTCGCGCAGGCCCGGGCCGATCGCGGCGAGGTCGGCGGAGTGGTGCCGGTCCTTGAGGGCACCGGCGACGAGGAACAGCAGACCGGTGACGAGCCCGTGGGCGACGTTCGCGAACAGCGCACCCTGCAGACCTACCGGGGTGAGCGAGGCGATCCCCAGCAGCACGAATCCCATGTGTGCCACCGACGAGAACGCGACCAGCCGCTTGAGGTCGCGCTCCGCGAAGCACGCCAGGCCGCCCCAGAGGATTCCCGCGGCGCCGAGCGCGCCGAGCAGCGGGGCCAGGGTGCGGACGCCGTCCGGCACGACGGGCACCGCTACCCGGACGAGACCGTAGGTGCCGAGCTTGAGCAGCACCCCCGCCAGCAGCACCGATCCTCCGGTGGGAGCGACGGTGTGCGCCGGCGGGAGCCAGGTGTGCAGCGGGAACATCGGTGCCTTCACGGCGAGGCCGCCGACGATCAGCGCCGCCGCGATCACCTGCTCGGTGTGGGTGAGCCCGGTGCCGCCGGCCCCGCCGCCCGCGCGATAGGCGAGCTCGGTGAGGTCGGTGGTGCCGGCGCGGAAGGCGACGAGCAGCAGGCCCAGCAGCATCACCGCAGAGCCGAGCGCGGTGAAGAGCACGAAGCGGTAGGCGGCGTCCCGCCGCGCGGCCTCCCCCGCCGGTGCGGGGGTCATCGCCACGTACCGCGGGTGCTGTCGTTCGTCGCCCCAGAAGGCGACGACGAACCACATCGGGATCAGCACGACCTCGAACGCGACGAAGAAGAGCAGCAGGTCGCGCGCGCAGAACACGGCCAGCGCGCCCCCCTCGACCGCGAGGTAGCAGGCCGCGAGCGCCCGCGCCCGGCCCGCCACCGGGCGGACGCGCACGAGATGCCAACAGACGAGGACGCCGAGGAGCGCCGTCAGCAGCACGAGCGGCACGGAGACGCCGTCCAGGGCGAGGTGTGCGCGGACGCCGAGCGCCGGGATCCAGGCGGCGTCGACCTCGAGCCCCGGCCCGGGGACGGCGTACGGCCCGGCGCCGTACGCGGCGACGGCCGCGAGGCCGAGGGTGACGATTGCGACGCCGGCTGCGATCTCGGTGGCGATGCGGTCGGCCGCGCGTCGCGCGAAGAGGAGCACGAGCGCGGCGAGCAGCGGGAGCCCCGGCAGCGCCGGCAGCAACCACGCGGCCTGGTCCCGCACCCGGCCGGCGGGGTCGGTGGCAGCCACCGCGAGCAGAGGAGTCACGAGAGCACCAGCCCGACGAGGCCGGCGACGACCGCGCCCGCCGCGAGCCAGGCGACATATCCGGTCGCGAGTCCGGACTGTGCCCGGGCGAGGACGGCGGAGCCCCAGCGGCTGAGGACGGGCACCGCGCGCACGTAGCCGTCGACGACGTCCCGGTCCCCCGCCCGGACCAGGGTCGCGAGCGCTCGGTAGGGCCGGACGACGAGCAGGTGCTGGACCGCATCGAGGTGGTAGCCGTCCCACAGCAGCGCGCGTACGCCGGGAGGCAGCGCCAGCGCGGCGTCGCGCTCCGGTCGGCGCGCCGCTGCCAGTCCCCAGGTGATGCCGACGAGGGACAGGACGGTGCCGGCGAGTGCCGTCGCCGGGTCGATGTGGACGTTGCGCAGAGCGTCCGGCGGGTGCACCAGGACGAGCCCCAGCAGGAGGGTCGGGACGGCCAGCAGCCACAGCGGCCAGGTCATCGAGCGGGGCAGCACGTGCGGCGCGATGCGGACCGCTGCCGCTCCGGGGTCGGCGCCCGGCTCCGCGGCGTCCGAGCTGGTCGCGGCGGCGTGGCCGGGCGGACCCCCCAGCACGACGATCGCGAAGGCCCGTCCGGCGTAGGCGCCCGTGACGAGGGTGGTGAGCAGGCCGCTGGCCAGGACGAGGCGGGCCGGCCAGCCGACGCCGTCGATGGCCCCCTCGGCGGTCGCCAGGACCGCCTCCTTGGACCAGAACCCGGACGTCGGCGGCACGCCGGCGAGGGCGGCGAGGCCGAGGGCGAACAGTCCGGCGAGCACCGGATCGGTCCGGCGCAGGCCGCCCATGTCCGCCAGCAGGGTGGATCCCGCGAGGTGCACGATGCAGCCCGCGACAAGGAACAACAGGGCCTTGAACGCGGCGTGGCTGAGCAGGTGCAGCATCGCCGCGGCCGAGCCGTTCGCGGCCTGGGCGACGGCGACGCCGGCGAGCATGTACGCGACCTGGCTGATCGTGGACCAGGCCAGCAGCCGCTTGAGGTCGTCCTGCGCCACCGCCGCGAGCGCCGCCCCGAGCATCGTGACGGCAGCGATCACTGCTGCAACGGTCAGCGCGGCGGGTGCTGCCAGGAACAGCGGCAGCATCCGGGCAACGAGATAGACGCCGGCGGCGACCATCGTCGCGGCGTGGATCAGCGCCGAGACCGGCGTGGGGCCCTCCATCGCGTCCGGCAGCCAGGTGTGCAGCGGGAACTGCGCGGACTTTCCCACCACCCCGGCGAGCAGCAGCAGTGCAGCTGCCGTCGTCGTCGCAGCCGGGAGGCGGGGCGCAGCGGCGAGCAGTGCCGGAATGGAGGTCGTTCCTGTCGCCGCGAGGAGCAGGACCACCGCCAGCAGCACACCGAGGTCCCCGACGCGAGTGACGAGGAAGGCCTTGACCGCGGCCGCCCGGGCCGCCGCTCGCTCGCTGTGATGGCCGACCAGCAGGTAGGAGCAGGCACCCATCACCTCCCAGCCGATCAGGAGCAGCACGAGGTCGTTCGCTTGGACGACCGTCATCATCGCGGCCGTGAACAGGGACACCGTGGCGGCGTAGGCCGGGTAGCGGGTGGGCCCCGAGGCCGGGGCCGGGCGGCGGGGATCGGCGTCCGAGGGCTCGGGATCGGTGGGCTCGGCCAGATAGGAGGTCGAGTAGATCTGCACGCACAGCGCGACCAGCGCGACGGCGACCGCGACGGAGGCGCTCAGGGAGTCGGCACGCAGGTCCAGCGAGATCTGGCCGCCGCCGAGGTCGAGCACGCCGAGGAAGGGCACCGGACCGACGGCGCCGCCGGTGAAGACGGCCCACGCCTCGACCAGTGCCGCCACGAGCACGGCCGCGCTGCCGAGGACCGCCCATTCGCGGCCCCAGGCCCGGTTGCGTCCGGCGAGCGGGAGTCCGACGACCGCCACGACGGCCGGCAGCACGATCGTGCTCGCCGCCGCGACCCCCGCGGCGCTCATCGGTCGCCGCCCGTCACCGTGGCAGCGGTGCCGGCCGGCTCCGGTGGCCCCGTCCTGCCGGTCAGCGGGTCCGCCGCGGACCCGGCCCCGGGGTCCTCGCTGTAGGTGGGCGAGGCGGCGCCCAGTTCGCGGACGGCGTCCAGGTCGCTGGTCCGCCGCACCCGGTACAGCAGCAGGACGACGGCCAGCGCGACGCCGACCTCGGCGGCCGCGATGGTGATCGCGAAGACGGTGAGCACCTGGCCGGTGAGGAGCGGGTCCGCTGCCGCGACGCTGCCCGCGGGCGCATCCGGGCGGAGCAGCCCCGCCAGGCCGCCAGGGGGTAGCGCCGACGCCGCCACGAGCAGAACTCCCGCCGAGGCGAGCAGCAGCTCCGCGCCGACCAGCACGAGCACCGCGTTGCGGCGCGCGACCAACCCGTAGACGCCCGCGCCGGCGAGCACCGACGCGAGCACCACCGGCCCGGCGAGGTGGATCATGCGCCGTGCCCCTGCGGAGCGGGGGCCGCGGGCGCCACGGCGCCAGGAGCTTCCTCCTGCAGGACCGCTTCGAGCCTCCCCAGGACCTCGGGGCCGCTGCGGCGCAGCCCGTCGTGGTGGCGGTCCGTGTCCTCGACGAGGGTGACCCCGGCCGTGACGGAGGCCGTGGCCCGCGAGAGCGCGGGATCCACGTACATGTCACGGGCGTACACGCACGCGACGCCCGGAACCGGGTTCGCCGCCAGCCTCAGCGGGTCGTACAGGGGACGGTCCCAGCGGCGGGCGGCCAGCAGGTCGGCCGCTTCGCGCAGCGGCGCGAGTGCAGGGTCCGCCGCGACCGACGACGGGTGCACGTTCTCGCCGGTGAGCGGCAGGCGAAGGGCGCCGTCCGGCTCGCGGACCGGCTCGGCGACGACCCCCAGCTCCTCGCGCACCCGCTGGGACGACCACCCGGTGACCACCCCCGGCTCCCCGCAACACGCCTCGTGGATCAGGGCGTAGAGCGGATTGGTCGCGTAGGAGACGTGGGCGGCGACGGAGGCCAGGAAGGTGTCGGACAGGTTGCCCGGGGCCGCCCAGGCGTCCTCGGCGAGCTGCGCGATCAGGTCGGGGCCCGCGGCCGTCCCCAGCACGTGACCCACCTCTTGCAGTCGGGTGGCGGTCAACCGCTCCCCGGTGGGGAGGTGCTCGACCGCGCCGTCCAGGAGGTGTCGCGCCACGTCCCCCAGCACGACGCGCGCCTGCGGGTGGTCGGCATCGAGCTCCGCGGTGCGCCGCTCCACCGCCCGGCGGGTCGCCCGGTAGACGTCGTCAAGGTGCACGCCCATCGGCGGGACGCCGCCCGTGACGTAAGCGGCCGTCAGGCCCTCGGGGGCGAAGGACAGGTAGGTCCAGGTGCAGAAGCCCCCGAACGACTGGCCGAGCAGCGTCCACGGCGCATCGCCGAGCAGGTGCCGGCGCAGCACCTCGGCGTCGGCCACGATGGCGTCCGCCCGGAAGAGCGCGAGCCGGTCCGCCTGTCCCCGTGGTGGGAGGCCGGCCAGGGTGTGCCGGTCCTGCGGCGTCGACCGGCCGGTGCCCCGCTGGTCGAGCAGCAGCACCCGGTACCGGCGCAACGCCCAGTCCAGCCAGCCGGGTGCGTCGCCTCCGGGGCGTGGCGAGCGCCCACCCGGACCGCCCTGCAGGAACAGCAGGTACGGCTGGTCGGTGCCGGCGAGATCGGGGGCGCGGACCTCACGCGCGTACACCTCGATGCGCTCGCCGGCCGGGTCCTCCGGATCGAGCGGCACCTCCACCACGTGGTCGCCCGTCACCACCCGGCTGCCCAGCACAGCCTCTCCGAACGACCGCACCGCTCGCGGCTCCGCCCCCGTCGGCGACCTCACCGCCGCTGCACCCCTCGGGACACGGCGAGCGCCGCCACCAGCGCGGCGAGCAGCAGCACCGAGAGCAGCTCGAACGGCACGAGCCAGCCGCCGAAGACGGCCTGCCCGAGCGGCCTCGCCTGGCCCCGGGTCAGATCGGGTGTCACGCCGGCGTCGCCGACGGCGAGGATGAGCGTGCCGCCGACCAGAACCGCGACCCCCAGCCCGGCCACGGCGGCCACCAGCCTGCGGCCGGGCGCCGCGTCGAGGTCCGGCCGCACGCCGATCGGCGCCCGGGTCAGCATGAGGGCGAAGAGCACGAGGACGACGACAGCGCCGACGTACACGAGCAGCTGGACCAGGGCCACGACCTCTGCGCCCAGGGCGAGGTACACGCCGGCGAGCGCGCCCAGGGCGACGACGAGCCACAGGGCTGCGTGCACCACGCGCCGGCTCGTCACGGCCAGCACGGCGGCCACGGACGACAGCAGCGCGAACACCGCGAAGACCGCCTCGGCTCCGCTCACGTCACTGGCCCCCGGCCGCCTCGGCTTCGCCGCTCACCCGGCCCGCCGGGGCCGGCCTCGCCGGGCTCGGCCCTGGTGGCGCCGGGCCGGGCCTCGCCGGGCTCGGCCCTGGTGGCCCCGGGCCGGGCCTCGCCGGGCTCGGCCCTGGTCGAGCCGGACGGCGGCCGAGCCGGACGCGCGGCGGGGCGCCGCGCCTGCGACGCCTCCTTCGGCTCCGGGGCGCCCTCGTCCGGCGCCGGCGGGGGCGGCACGCCTTCGGCCCAACCGGCCAGCCGCTCCTTCTCGTGCAGCAGGTCGCGGATGTCGAGTTCGGAGTACTCGAACTGGGGACTCCAGTAGAGGGCGTCGAACGGGCAGACCTCGATGCAGATCCCGCAGTACATGCACAACGAGAAGTCGATGCCGAAGCGGTCGAGGACGTTGCGCTGGCGCTCACGGCCACCCTCGACGGCGGGCAGCGTCTCTTTGTGGGAGTCGATGTAGATGCACCAGTCGGGACACTCCCGCGCGCAGAGCATGCAGACGGTGCAGTTCTCCTCCACCAGGGCGATCACCCCGCGGCTGCGGGGCGGGAGCTGGGGCAGGACGTCCGGGTACTCCTGCGTGGTGGCAGGCCGGAGCAACGTCCGCGCCGTCGCGGCGAGGCCGCGCACCAGCCCGACACCCCCGGCCGCCGGGCCGGGACGCTGGGGTGGCTGCCCGCTGGCAGGCTCTGTCGCCTCCACGGCACGCATCCTGCCCTGCCGCCCCGACAGTGCGCGAACAAGGGCCTTCTCCAGCACGGTGGCGGTCAGCCAGTAGGCGGGTCGCCGAACCGGTCGAGCATCCAGGCGAGGACGTCGGCCTCGTAGGCGCGGCGGCCCGAGCGGCCGCCCGCTCCGCGCGCCCCTCCCGGCCCCAGCTCGACCCGGAACAGCAGCGGCGACGGCTCGACGGCACTGTCCGTCGCCCGCAGCCGCGCCACCCACTTCGCGGGCTCGTGCACGAGCACTCGCCGGTCGTACACGCTCGCGGTCACCAGCAGCGGCGGACGCGGTGGGGCCGGCGGGTGCTCGTACGGGCTGACCGCCCGGACCGCCTCGTAGTCCACGCGCTCCGTCGCCGGGTCACCCCACTCCTGCCGTGCACCCAGCGGGCGCGGCAGCACCGGATCACACAGTGTCGTCAGCAGGTCGGCACGCGGCGACTCGGCGACGACGGCGCGCCAGCGGTCGGGGTGACGCGTGTACGACAACGCCGCGAGCAGCCCGCCCTCGGCCCGCCCGCGCAGCACGACGCCGCCTCCGCCGGCCCATCCGTCCTCCACCAGCCGGTCCCGGACGGCGACGAGGTCCTCCTCGCTACGGCCCTTGGCCCCCCGGCGGCCCTGCTCCCACCACCGCCGCCCGAGTTCCCCGCCTCCGCGCACATGCGCGACCGCGTACACCACGCCCCGGTCGAGGAGCGCGAGAACCGGCAGCGAGAACGCCGGCCAGGAGGGCTGCTCCAGCGCGCCGTACGCGGTCACGAGACACCCGGAGCCGATCCGCGCCACCAGGTCGCGCCGGCGCGCGATGGTCACCGGCACCTGCGCCCCTCCGGACGACGACACCAGCAGCCGCTCGGTGACGTACCGGGTGGGGTCGACCCCCGGCGGCTGGCTGCGTCGCAGCACCTGCCGGGACCCGGTGGCCAGATCGATCCGGACCCACACGGGCGCCGTCACGAGGTTCTCCTCCACGACGACGACCGACTCGCCGGTGACGTCGTCCGGGTGCCACAGGCGCAGCGACCCGGCCGGCACCCCCGGGTGCACCTCACGGACCCCCCGGACGCCGTTCTCGCCCGGGATCCGGTCGAGGACCCGAAGGAACGGCTCGCAGTCCCGCCTGAGCCCGAGCACGACGTGCCCGGCACACGCGGCAGCCCATTCGAGGCGCTCGTCCGAGGCGGTGAAGCCACGGTCGACGCCGGCCCAGGTCGAGGAGTCCGCCTCCGCGCCCGGCAGGCCGGTCGGGATCGCGGCCTCCGCGAGCCGGAACTGCGGCACACGGTCGTTCGTGACGAGCAGGAGCCGGTCCGGACCCTGGCCGTCCCAGCCTCCCGGGAGCACCTCCACCGTGTACTCGACCCCGGGCCGGCGCCCGGCCACCAGGCGCGGGCTGTCGTCGGGGTAGCGGGCGTTCACCAGCCACGTCTCGCTGCTGTCCCCGCCGCGACTGTCGAGCACGACCCAGCCGCCGTCCCGGGACTCCCGCACGCTCAGCTCCCAGCCGGGGTTCGGTTCGGTGTGCACGACGAAGTCCTCGTCCACGCTGGTACCGAGCTCGTGGCAGACCACTCGGTGGGGCCGGAACGCGACGTCCGGCAGCAGGTAGAAGAACCGGGAGCCGTCGGCGCTCCAGGCGCCGCCCGCGAGCACGCCGGGGACCCGGTCCGGCAGGTCCTCGCCGGTCGCGATGTCCCGGAAGCGCAGCTCGTAGAGCTCTTCGCCGATCAGGTCCACCGAGTAGGCGATCCGGACGCCGTCGCGGGTGGGCAGCAGCACGCCGTAACCGAGGTGCGGGCCGCCGCCGGCGATCGTTCCGCCGTCGAGGAGGAGGTGCTCGTTCCCGTCGGCGTCCAGGCGCACGATGCGCTCGTGGTCCTCGTCGGCACGGATCCGGGCGCGGTACTCCACGGCGCCGTGGCGCCAGGGCACCGACGCGTCCTCCTCGGGCAGGTGCCCCCGCAACTCGGCGACGAGTGCCTGCCGGCGCGGCTCGAGGGCGGCCGTCGCCTCCTCGTAGTGGCGGCGCTCGGCCGACAGGTGCGTCAGGACGTCGCCGGCGTTGACGTCGGCCAGCCATGCGTAGTCGTCGGTGCGTGCGACGCCGTGCTGCACGAGCACGCGTGGTCGGCGCGCCGCGACGGGCGGCACGGCGGCGGTCACGAACGGAACCGTAGCCGCCCCACGCCCCTAGGTCAGCGCGACGACCACGACGGTGGTGAGGGCGAGCTGGGCGAGCGCGACCGGCACGAGCACGCCCCAGGCGAGGCGCTGCAGCTGGTCCTCGCGCAACCGCGGCCACGACACCCGGAGCCAGATCACGACGACGGCGACGAGCCCGGTCTTCGCAAGGGTCCAGAGCGGACCGAGAACGGTGCTGAACGGCCCGTGCCAGCCCCCGAGGAACAGGACGGCGACCAGCGCGGAGAGCACCACGATGCCCGCGTACTCGGCGAGCAGGAAGAGTGCGAACCGCAGGCCGGCGTACTCGGTGTAAGGACCGACGACGAGCTCGGAGTCGGCGAGCGGCATGTCGAACGGCGGGCGCTGCAGCTCGGCGAGGCCGGCGACCACGAACACCAGCGCCGCGGGTGCCTGCCAGATCAGCCACCACGGCCGCCAGGCGTCGGCGATGCCCACCAGTGACAGCGTGCCGGCGGCGATGGCGACGCTGCTCGCGGCCAGCACCAGCGGCAGCTCGTAGGCGAGCAGCTGCGCGGCGGAGCGCATCGCGCCGAGCAGGGCGTACTTGTTCGCGCTGGCCCAGCCCGCCATCAGGGTGCCGAGGACGCCCACCGCGCTGGCCGCGAGCACGAACAGCAGGCCGGCGTCGAGGTCGGCGGCGACCGCGGACGGTGACAGCGGCAGCGCGGTCATGGCGACCAGGTACGGCACGAGGGCGACGGCGGGAGCGAGCCGGAAGACCGGGCGGTCCGCCGCCGCCGGCACGATCTCCTCCTTCTGCACGAACT
Organism: uncultured Actinomycetota bacterium; assembly: GCA_963786765.1. Taxonomy (GTDB): domain Bacteria; phylum Actinomycetota; class Actinomycetes; order Actinomycetales; family Kineosporiaceae; genus DATKNA01. Next base: position 42,611 of record CAWBAJ010000018.1, read on the forward strand.
TGACGCCGTCGGCGACGAGCTGCGCCCAGCCGTGGAAGCCGCCGGCGTACATGGGGCCGAGGCGCCCCTGCATGTGCGCCATCACCTTGTGCTCGGTCTGGCCGACCAGCAGCGGTAGCACCAGGAAGGCGACGACGACGCCCGCCGCCCGCAGGACGACCTCGACGAGCAGCCCGGCGTCAGGCATCGTCGCCGTCCGGGGGCGGGCTGGTGTCGCCCGGGGTGGCGCTCTCGCCGTCCGGGGCGGCGCTCTCGCCGTCCGGGGCCGGTCCGGCGTCGGGGGCCTGCTCGGCGCCGCCGGCGGCGACCCGCTGCGGCGTTCGTGGGCCCCACGCGACGGCGTCCGGGACGCCCGGCGGCAGGGTCTTGCGACGCCCCGGGGCGGCATGGGTGTCGGACTCCCCGGGCTCCTTCGCACCCGGCCAGGGCTTGCTGGCACGTGCCGCCAGCACGAAGGTCTTGCGCAGCGGGGTGCCTTCGAAGCCGTCGGGCAGGAGCAGGGGGCGAAGCCAGTCGCCGGAACCGTCGTCGAAGCCGTCGAACGTCACGCCGAACATCTCGAACGTCTCGCGCTCGTGCCATGCCACGCCTGGCCAGACGGCGGTGAGGCTGGCCAGACGCAGGTCGGCGTCCGGGACCCGGGTGCGCAGCAGGATGCGCCGGACCGCCCGGGGGCTCGTGGTGGCGGCCTCACCCGCGCTCCGGGAATCGGCGACGTGCAGGACGACGTCGACGCCGGGCGGATCGCCGTCCGGGGCGTCGACGGCGGAGAGCCAATCGAGATAGTCCATGCCGAGGGTGTCCCGGGCGTGCAGCGCCGCCTCGGTCCAGGCGTCGCGCGGTACGTCGAGTACCGGCGTGCCGGCGGCGTCGTGATCGGTGACGGGGAAGGGCTCGCTCATGACGTGCTCGTGCCGCTCGTCCCGCTCGTCCCGCTCGTTTTGCTGGTTTCGCTCTTCGCCGGCCGTACGAGGTCGCGGGTGAGCGCGGCGGCGGGCAGGTCGGCACGGCGTCGGCGGCCGTAGCGGGCGGCAAGGTCCTCGCCCGCGATCTTCTCCTGCAGGCGGATGATGCCCTGCAACAGCGCCTCGGGCCGGGGCGGGCAGCCCGGCACGTAGACGTCGACGGGGACGATCTGGTCGACGCCCTTGGTGACGCAGTAGGAGTCCCAGTAGGGGCCGCCGGAGTTGGAGCACGCGCCGAACGAGATCACGTACTTCGGCTCGGGCATCTGCTCGTACAGCCGCCGGACGGCGGGGGCCATCTTGTCGGTCACAGTGCCCGAGACGACCATGAGGTCTGCCTGCCGCGGGCCGTGCGCGAACGGGATCACGCCGAGCCGGATGAAGTCGTGCCGGCCCATGCTGGCCGCGATGAACTCGATCGCGCAGCAGGCCAGGCCGAAGTTGAAGACCCAGAGGCTGTAGCGGCGGCCCCAGTTGAGCACGAGCTTGAGGGGGTTCGGGGCGACGGCCTGCCCGGGGCCGATCGTCGGCATGCCCAGCGACGTGACGCTGACGGGCGTAGGCCCGACGGGCGTCGCGCCTACGCCGACCGCCCTGCCGGTGCCGGCCGCTCCCCCGGTGCCGGCCGCTCCGCCGGTGCCGGCCGCTCCCCCGGTGCCGGCCGCTCCCCGGTGCCGGCCGCTCCCCCGGTCGTCAGGGCCATCGCAGTGCCCCCCGGCGCCAGGCGTGCAGCAGGCCGACGGCGAGCACGCCGAGGAAGACGCCCATCTCCGCGACCGTCGCCCAGCCGAACTCCTTGACCACGGTCGCCCAAGGGAACAGGTAGACGGCGTCGACCGCGAACAGCACGTAGAGGAAGGCGTACAGGTAGTACCGCACCTGCGTCTGCGACCAGCCGCGACCGACCGGGTCCACGCCGCTCTCGTACGTCGCCAGCTTCTCGCCGCTCGGGGCGCTCGGGCGCAGCAGGCGGTTGGCGGACATGCCGGCCACGAAGACGAGGACGCCGGCAGCGGCCACGGCCCCGACGACCACCCACGACTGCCCCGGCGACATGACAGCGACTGTAGTGCGGCGTTCCGACACCCGCCCCACCCCGCTGGGTCCTCGCCGTTACCGCCGGCCGACGTTGCACCCGTTATCCGTCTCGACGGGGCTGTTTCCACCCGCTGCGGCACGGATAACGGGTGCAACGGCCGAAAGGACTGCCGGAGACGCGGGTGCAAGGCCGTTCGTCGGCAGCGCGCCAGTTCACTGTCTTGAATTCGCTGAGCGCCTGGTCGTCCACAACCGCATCGGCGTGCCCCATCGTCCACAGGAAGCCCGCCCGGACCCGCGTCGTTCGGTCTCCAACAGACACGCTTTCCCCGTGCCTGTCCCTGAAGCCCCGCTCCCGCTGGTGGCGACACACCAGAACGCCGTGTCGTTGGGGTGGAGCGATGAGCAGATCGAGAGTCGTCTGCGCAACGGGACGTGGCAACCGTTGCGGCGCGGCTGGTTCATCGAGAGCCGGCAGCTGGACCCCGACATCCGGTGGCGGGCCGAGGTGCTCGCCGCGATGGGAGCGCACGAGCGTCACTTGATCCTCAGCCACGTTCACGCTGCGCGGGCCTACGGATGGCCGCGGCCCCTCGGCGGTTGGGGGCCGACGTCCTTCACCGCTACAGAACCGCCGGCGCGGAGACGGCGCGACACGTGGATCGCAGTGTGTGCTCTGGAAGAGGCAGAGATCGTGTTGATGGGAGCGGTCGGCGTGACGGACGCTGCGCGCACCGTCGTCGACTGCGCTCGACGGCTCCCGCCGTGCGACGGACTGGCGATCGCGGATGCGGCACTGCACCGGGGTGACGTGACGCGATCGCAGTTGCTGGAGGCGGTCAGGACAGCCTGCGGGCGCCCGGGCATCGAACGCGCCCGCCACGTCGTCGCGCTCGCAGACGGTCGGCGGGAGACGCCGTTCGAGTCGTGGTCGGCGTGGGCGTTCTCCATGCAAGGACTGCCGATGCCCGACTGGCAGGTCACCGTCCTCGACGAGGACGGAGTGTTCCTCGGGCGGACGGACGCCTGGTGGAAGGAGGGCGTCGCGGGCGAGGCCGACGGACGCGCCAAGTACCGGCTCGCATCGCTCGAGCGGACAGGCGCGGTGGACGCCGAGGGCCTAGCAGGCGCGCTCGACGACGAGCGCCGGCGAGAGCACGGCCTGAGGCGGGCGGGCGTCGTCATCGTCCGGTGGGAGCCGCGCGATGCCCTCCAGCCGGACCGGCAGCGCCGGCTCGCAGCACAGGTCCACCGGGAGCTCGACGCGGCAGGCCGGCAACCGCGGTTCACCGGCAAGATCTTCTTGGAGTGAGGAGCCCGGCCGTCGGGCAGCGGGTCCCGGCGACCGCGGTGGCTCTGCGAAGGGCGCAGCGCGAGACGGTAACGGGTTGTAGCTGCAAGCTTGTCGTCGGCGAGCGCTACTCTGCTCGTCAGTCAGCGCAACGGCTCCTCCCGGAGCGGTCAGCCCGGCCGCTTCGGACACGCTGCGTCACCCGCCGCGCCAAGACGAAGGCGCGAACGTCCGTCGGAGGCATCGCGATGTCCCTGCCCGCCCGCACCTCGCCCGTCCGGCTGCTCGCCGCGGCAGGCGCCGCCCTCGTCGCCGCCGTCGTCGCCGGCTGCGCCCCCGCGGACAGCTCGAGCAGCGCGAGCGGCGCTGGGACGTCCGGCTCGGCTGCCGCCTCCGGCTCCGCCAGCGCCGCAGCGTGCAGCAAGGACCAGCTCGCGACCAAGACGAAGGGCAAGCTGACGATCGCGACCGACAAGCCCGTCTACGAGCCGTGGTTCAAGGACGACAAGCCCGAGAACGGCCAGGGCTTCGAGGGTGCGGTCGCCTACGCCGTGGCACAGAAGCTCGGCTACGCCCAGGGCGACGTCACCTGGACGCGCGCCTCGTTCGACTCCGTCACCCAGCCCGGGCCGAAGAACTTCGACTTCGACATCAACGAGGTGTCGATCACCGACAAGCGCAAGCAGGCGGTCGACTTCTCCAGCGGCTACTACGACGTCACCCAGGCGATCATCACCGTCAAGGGCTCGAAGATCGCGAACGCCAAGAGCATCGCCGAGCTCAGGGACGCCAAGATCGGCGCCCAGGTCGGCACGACGAGCCTCGACACCATCAAGAACACGATCCAGCCCTCGACGGACCCGGCCGTGTTCAACACGAACGACGACGCCGCCAAGGCCCTCGGGAACGGCCAGATCGACGGTCTCGTCACGGACCTGCCGACGGCGTTCTTCATCACGGGCTCCGGCCAGGTGAAGGACAGCACGATCATCGGCCAGTTCGCGAACACCGCCGGCAGCCCTGAGCAGTTCGGGCTCGTCCTCGACAAGGGCAGCGCCTTGACCAGCTGCGTCAGCCAGGCCGTCGACGCGCTGCGCGCCGACGGCAGCCTGAAGAAGCTCGAGCAGCAGTGGCTGGCCCAGACCGTGGGCGCACCCGTCCTGCAGTGACATCTCCCGGGCCCGAGGAGTCGGTGGCTGCGGCCGAGAGCGGCAGGAGGCCGCATCCGCACGGCGACCAGGCGACCGGCGTACACGGGGCCACCGGGCCGCAGCCGGACGACGACCGGGCGAGGCGGACAGCCGGTCTCGCCGGCGTCACCGGGCCGCCGCCTGTGGACGACGACCAGCTGTCCGCCCACCCGGCATGGTTCCCGTCCCCCTTGCAGCGCGAGCGTGACGCCTACCGGCGCGGACGGGCACGCAGGTCCATCGTCATCGCGGCGGTCAGCACGGTGGTGTTCCTCACGGCCGCCGTGTACGCCGTGACCTCGTCGCCGGGCTGGCCGCGGGTCCGGGACTCGTTCTTCGACCTCCAGGTCGCTCGCGTCGCGCTGCCTCAGGTCCTCTACGGCCTCCGGCTGAACTTCTACGTCTGGCTCGGTGCCGCCGTCGGCATGCTCGTCTTCGGCCTGCTCCTGGCGATCCTGCGCACCCTGCAGGGACCCGTCTTCTGGCCGCTGCGCGCCATGGCCACGGTGTACGTCGACCTCTTCCGCGGGCTGCCCGTGATCATCGTGCTCTACCTCGTCGGTTTCGGCGTCCCGGGCCTGCGCTTGCAGGGCGTGCCCACGGACACGATCGTCCTGGGCGCCGTCGCCCTCACCCTGACCTACTCCGCGTACGTCGCCGAGGTCCTGCGCGCCGGCATCGAGTCCGTCCACCCCAGCCAGCGCGCCGCAGCCAGGTCCCTCGGCCTCAGCGGTGCGCAGACGCTGCGGCACGTCGTGCTGCCCCAGGGGGTGCGGCGCGTCGTCCCGCCCCTGCTGAACGACCTCGTCAGCCTGCAGAAGGACGCCGGACTCATCTCGATCCTCGGCATCCCTCTCGATGCCCTGCGCAACGCCCAGATCGTGCAGGCCGAATACTTCGACTACACCCCGTACGTGGTCGCCGGACTGCTCTTCGTCCTGTTCACGGTGCCCCTGACCCGGCTGGCCGACTGGGCCATGCGGCGCAGCGGCTATCTGCCGACCGGGCTCAAGGTATGAGCAGCCCCCTGCTGCGGGTGCGCGGCCTACGCAAGGCCTTCGGCCCGAACCTCGTGCTGGACGGGCTCGACCTCGACGTCGGCGCCCACGAGGTCGTCGTCCTCATCGGTGCCTCCGGCTCCGGGAAGTCCACCCTGCTGCGCTGCGTCGACCTGCTCGAGACCGTGGACGACGGGGTGATCGAACTCGAGGGCACCGACGTCAGCGACCCCCGGGTCGACGCGGACGCCGTCCGCGCCCGGATGGGCATCGTGTTCCAGGCGTTCAACCTGTTCCCGCACATGTCCGTGCTCGACAACGTCACGCTCGCGCCGCGGAAGGTGCACAAGGTGCCCCGGGACGAGGCCGAGTCGAAGGCGCTGGACATGCTCGACCGCGTCGGCCTGCGCGAGCGGGCGCGGGCGTACCCCGACCAGCTGTCGGGCGGGCAGCAGCAGCGCGTCGCCATCGCTCGGGCGCTGGTCAACGACCCCGTGCTCATGCTCTTCGACGAGGTCACGTCCGCGCTCGACCCCGAACTCGTCGGGGAGGTGCTCGGACTGCTGCGGGATCTCAAGGACGACGGCATGACCATGATCGTCGCCACCCACGAGATGGGCTTCGCCCGGGACGTGGCCGACGAGGTGTGCTTCCTCGACGCCGGGAGGGTGCTCGAGCGGGGTCCGGCGGCGCAGGTCCTCGGGGACCCCGCGCAGCCCCGGACCCGTCAGTTCCTCCGCCGGATCATCGAGGCCGGCCGGCTCTGACCCTCGTCCGGCCCACATCAGGTGACCGGAAGCCGTATCAGGTGACCGGAAGCCGCATCAGGTGACCGGAAGCCGCATCAGGTCACCGGAAGCCGCATCAGATGAACGGAACAGGAGGCGGATTCGTGCAGTTTGCACAGGACGGATCACAGGCCCGGCGGAGATCGCGGAACGGCCGACCTACGATGGCGTAGGGAAGGTCGCCCCGAGCCTCCTTCCGGCGAGACGAAGGAATGCACCGGACATGACCACCGCGCCCGTCGCGAGCAGCAAGCCCCGGCACCGGATCGACCGCGTCGTCATCCGCTTCGCGGGTGACTCCGGCGACGGCATGCAGCTCACGGGCGACCGGTTCACCGCTGAGACCGCCTCGCTCGGGAACGACCTGGCGACGCTCCCCAACTTCCCTGCGGAGATCCGCGCGCCACAGGGCACGCTGCCCGGCGTCTCGAGCTTCCAGCTGCACTTCGCCGACCACGAGGTGCTGACCCCCGGCGATGCCCCCGATGTCCTCGTCGCGATGAACCCCGCCGCCCTGAAGGCGAACCTGCGGGACCTCCCCCGCGGCGCCACCATCGTCCTCGACACCGACGAGTTCACCAAGCGCAACCTCACCAAGGTCGGGTACGCCGCCGACCCCAGGGACGACGGCACCCTCGACTCGTACCATCTGCACGCCCTCCCGCTGACGGCCATGACGGTCCAGGCCCTCGCCGAGTTCGACCTCACCCGCAAGGAGGCCGAGCGCGCCAAGAACATGTTCGCGCTCGGGATGCTGTCGTGGCTCTACAGCCGGCCGACCGAACCGACCCGGCGCTTCCTGGAGCAGAAGTTCGGCGCCAAGCCGCAGCTGCTCGCAGCCAACCTCAAGGCGTTCGAGGCCGGCTGGTCCTACGGCGAGACGACCGAGGACTTCGCCGTCCAGTACGAGGTGGCGCCCGCACCGGCGCCGTCCGGGGTCTACCGGAACGTCACCGGCAACATCGCGCTGGCCTACGGCCTCGTCGCCGCCGCGCACCGGGCCGGGCTGCCGCTCGTGCTCGGCTCGTACCCGATCACCCCCGCCTCCGACATCCTGCACACCCTCAGCCGGCTGAAGCGGTTCGGTGTCACGACGCTGCAGGCCGAGGACGAGATCGCGGCGATCGGCATGGCCCTTGGCGCTGCGTACGGCGGAGCCGTCGCCGTGAGCACGACCTCCGGCCCGGGCCTGGCCTTGAAGAGCGAGACGATCGGGCTGGCGGTGTCGCTCGAGCTGCCGCTCGTCGTCGTCGACGTCCAGCGCGGCGGGCCCAGCACCGGGCTGCCCACGAAGACCGAGCAGGCGGACCTGCTGCAGGCGATGTTCGGCCGCAACGGCGAGGCGCCTGTCCCGATCGTGGCGCCGCGCTCCCCCGCCGACTGCTTCGAGGCGGCGCTCGAAGCGGTCCGGATCGCGACGACGTACCGCACTCCGGTCCTGCTGCTCAGCGACGGCTACCTCGCCAACGGCTCCGAGCCCTGGCTCGTCCCCGACGTGGCCTCCCTGCCCGACCTGGGAGTGGAGTTCGCAACCCCCAGCGGGGACGGGCCCTTCCGCCCGTACGACCGCGATCCCCTCACCCTCGCCCGGCCGTGGGCGCCGCCCGGCGTCGCCGGGCTCGAGCACCGCATCGGCGGCATCGAGAAGGCCGACGGCACGGGCGAGATCTCCTACGACCCGGACAACCACGACCACATGGTCCGGCTGCGCCAGGCGAAGATCGACGGTATCGACGTCGCGCCGCTCGAGGTCGACGACCCGTCCGGAGACGCCGAACTGCTCGTCGTCGGCTGGGGCTCGACCTACGGGCCGATCGCGGCCGGCGCGCGAGCTGTCCGCGAGGGCGGGCTGCCCGTCGCGACCGCGCATCTGCGATCCCTCAATCCGTTCCCCGCCAACACCGGCGAGGTGCTGCGGCGCTACCGGCGGGTGCTCGTGCCCGAGATGAACCTCGGCCAGCTCGCCATGCTCCTGCGCGCCCGCTACCTGGTGGACGCCGTCGGCTACAACCGCGTCCGCGGAGTGCCGTTCACGTCGGCGGAGCTCGCCGACGCCATCCGCAAGCTGGCCGAGGAGGACCAGAAGTGAGCGCCGTCGACCTGGGCCTTCCCCTCGCCCGCTCGGGGATCCAGAGCGTGCCGCGGTTGCCCGAGGGCGCGGCGAAGCAGACGAAGAAGGAGTTCACGTCGGCGTCCGAGGTGCGCTGGTGCCCCGGCTGCGGCGACTACGCGATCCTCGCCGCCGTCCAAGGCTTCCTGCCCGAGCTCGGGCTGCGCCGGGAGAACATCGTCTGCGTCTCCGGCATCGGCTGCTCCTCGCGCTTCCCGTACTACCTGGACACCTACGGCCTGCACTCGATCCACGGGCGCGCGCCGGCGATCGCGACGGGCCTCGCGACGACCCGGCCGGACCTCAACGTCTGGGTGATCACGGGGGACGGCGACGCGCTCTCGATCGGCGGGAACCACCTGATCCACGCGCTGCGCCGCAACGTCAACCTCACGATCCTGCTGTTCAACAACCGGATCTACGGGCTGACGAAGGGCCAGTACTCGCCGACGTCCGAGACCGGGAAGATCACGAAGTCGACGCCGGCGGGATCGGTGGACGAGCCGTTCAACCCCGTCTCGCTGGCGCTCGGCGCCGAGGCGACCTTCGTGGCCCGGACCCTCGACAGCGACCGCAAGCACCTGACGAGCGTGCTGCGGCAGGCGGTCGAGCACCGCGGCAGTGCGCTGGTCGAGATCTATCAGAACTGCCCGATCTTCAACGACGACGCGTTCGAGGTGCTCAAGGACCGCGAGTCCGCCGAGGCGCGCCTGGTGCGGCTCGAGCACGGGCAGCCGATCGTCTTCGGGGCGGCGGATGCCGAGAAGGCCGTGGTCCGGGACGCCGGCGGCGCGCTGCGGGTCGTCGAGCAGGGGCCGGGGGTCGTGCCGGTCGTGCACGACGCGCAGGCTGCGGACCCCTCGGCCGCGTTCGCGCTGTCCCGGCTCGACGACCGGTCGATGGCGCACGTGCCGGTCGGCGTGTTCCGCTCGGTGCAGCGGCCGACGTACGACGACCTGGTCCGCGAGCAGGTCGGCACCGCCGTCGAGCGCGGCGGCGGCCGGGCCTCGGACGCCGACCTCGGCGCCCTCCTCGCCGGTTCCGACACCTGGACCGTCTGACCTTCGCCGGCGGTCCACAGGATGCGGCCACGAACGGCACCGGTGTCTGCGACGATCCCAGGGTGACGGGCGCGCTGCCGGTCGACGCCGCGACCCGGCGTGCCCGGTGGCCCTGGGCCTGCCTGCTCGTCGTGGCCGTCGTCGTCCGGGTCGCGCTGTGGCCGAGGCACACCGTGGACCACGATCTCTACCTGGTGCCGTGGGTCGAGCAGCTGCGGGCGGCGGGCGGGGTGACAGCCATCGGGCGCCCGATCTCGAACTACACCCCGCCGTACCTGTACCTGCTCGCCGTCGCCAGCCACCTCCCGCTGGCGCCGATGACCGTCGTAAAGGGGCTCGCGCTCGTCATCGACGCGGCGCTGGCCGTGGCGGTCGGCGCTCTCGCGGTCGCCCTCCGGCCCGAGCCGCTCGTCCGGATCGCTGCGATCACGGCCACGCTGCTGCTGCCCTCGGTCGTGCTCGACGGCGCCCTGCTGGGTCAGTGCGACGCCCTCTACACGACCCTGCTCGTCCTCGCCGTGCTCCTCATCGTGCGGGGGCGGCCCGGCGCGGCCTGCCTGGTCGTCGGCGTCGCGATCGCGGTCAAACTGCAGGCGGTCTTCACCCTCCCGCTGCTGGCGCTGCTCGTGCTGGACCGCCGGGTGCCGCTGCGCTCGCCACCCTGGGCGATCGCCGGCTGGGCAGCCGCCATGCTGCCGGCCGTGGCCGCCGGGCGGCCCGTGGCCGACCTGCCGAGGATCTACACCGGTCAGGTCGCGTTCTTCGACGACCTTACGCTCAATGCCCCGAACCTCTACCAGTGGGTGCGGATCCCGCCCGGCGGCCTCGCGGCGACGCTGGCCTTCGCGGCCGTCGTGATCGGTGCGGTCATGCTCTGGCTGGCGCGGCAGGACGCCGGTGCGCGGGACGATCTCATGGTTCGCGCCGTGGTGCTCCTGCTGCTGCTCGTGCCGTTCGTGCTGCCGCGCATGCACGAGCGCTACACGTTCCCGGCGGACGTGCTGGCGGTCGCCTACGCGGTTGTCGTCCGGCACGGCTGGCTCGTCGCCGCCGCCTCCTCGACGATCTCCGCGCTGGCCTATCTGCCCTTCGCCGCCGGCATCCTCGTGCCGCTGGCGCTCCTCGCCGGCCTCGAGCTGGCACTGATCCTCCTCGTGGCCCTCGGCCTGGTGGGCGCGCTGGACCAGCGCCCGGCTGCTGTCGAACCTGTGCCAGAGCCGGCTTCCACGTAGGATCGTCCTATGAATCCTGAGGGCCGTCGCGGTGTGCTCTATGGCATCGGCGCGTACGGGCTATGGGGCGTCTTCCCGCTCTATTTCCGGCTGCTGGAGCGGTCGGGCGCGCTCGAGGTCGTCGTCCACCGGGTGCTGTGGAGCCTGCTCGTCTGCCTGGCCGTGGTCGCCGCCGTCCGCGGCTGGGCGGAGCTGCGTGCGGTGCTCGCCGTGCCCCGCCAGGTCGTCACGCTCGGCGTCGGCGCCGTGCTGCTGGCGGTGAACTGGGGCGTCTACATCTACGCCGTGAACTCCGGGCAGGTCGTCGAGGCCTCACTCGGCTACTACATCAACCCGCTCGTCACCGTGCTGCTCGGCGTCCTCGTGCTGCGCGAGCGGCTGCGGCCGCTGCAGTGGGCTGCCGTGGGCGTCGGCGCGGCCGCAGTGGCCGTCCTGACCGCGGCCTACGGGCGGCCCCCGTTCATCGCGCTCACGCTGGCCGCGTCGTTCGGCCTCTACGGGCTCATCAAGAACCGGGTGGGTGCCACCGTCGGTGCCGTCACCAGCCTGACGACGGAGACGCTCGTGCTGGCCGCGCCGGCCGCCGCGCTGCTGGTCTGGATCGAGGCCCTCGGCGACGGCCACTTCACCGAGAACCCGCCATGGCAGGCACTGCTGCTGGTGTCGGTCGGCGTCGCCACGGTCGTCCCGCTGCTGTTCTTCGCTGCCGCGGCCCGGCGGGTGCCGCTCAGCACGATCGGGCTGCTGCAGTACCTGACGCCGACGCTGCAGCTGCTCTGCGGGGTGCTGCTGCTCGGCGAGCGGATGTCCTCGGCGCGCTGGGCCGGGTTCGGGCTGGTCTGGGTCGCGCTCGTCGTGCTGACCGTCGACAGCCTGCGCGCGGCCTCCCAGCGGAGGACCGCGGCCCGCACCGCCGAGCCGGTGCCCGCCGCCTGACGGAGGGGTGCGTCACGCGACGTCGACCACCCCCATGGCGTCGAACTGCTCGACGACGCTCCCGCGCGGTCGTGCCGCAGGCAGCGGTGCGGGTCGCCCAGCCCACCCGGCCGCCGTCAGCGGCACCACCGCGAACCAGGGGCGCGGACCCGTCCGCGGGAAGCCGCCCCACACCCGGGTCGAGGCGTCGTCGACGAAGCCCTGCCACGCCAGGTGCAGGTGCCGCAGCGCCGACGGCTCGCCGACGTCGGGCAGCAGACCGTCGAGCAGGGTTCCCGTGAACGGCTGGTAGGCCTGGCTGTTGAGCTCGGCCGCGAGGTTCCGCACGTCGCTGCGGGCCCAGTCGACCGACCAGACGTCCCACCGGCGGGACTGCTCGGGAGTGACCTTGCCGAGGTGCAGGACCCGCCCGCGGAAGTGCACGGTGAGGGTCGCCCCGCCGATCACCCGGACCCCGCGCATGCCGGCGCAGCGACGCACCGCCAGGTTGCAGATGTTGCGGGCGGACTGGATGCCGAGGCTGAGCGCGTCGTCGCCGCGCTCCTCCGGCTGGTACCTGTCGACGTTCGCCCGCCACACCTCGCCGACGAGCTCGTGGACCACACCGAGCGGGCCGTGCGCCCACCAGTCGTCCACCACCTCGCGTAGGTACCCCTCGACGTCCGCCATGCGCCATTCCTACCGGTCGGCACCGACAGACCCGGGCGCAGGCAGCCGCACGGCCGGTGCAGGATGCCGTCATGGACCTGCCCGTGATGCCGCCCGTCTCGCCGATGCTGTCGAAGTCGGTGCCCGAGATCCCGGACGTCGGCCACGTCGAGCCGAAGTGGGACGGCTTCCGTACGATCATGTTCCGGGACGGCGACGAGGTCGTGCTGGGATCACGCAACGAGCGGCCGATGACCCGGTACTTCCCCGAGGTCGTCGAGGCGATCCTCGCGAACACCCCCGAGCGCTGCGTGCTGGACGGCGAGATCGTCGTCGCCCGCGGCGACCGGCTCGACTTCGAGGCCCTGCAGCTGCGGGTCCACCCCGCGGCCAGCCGGGTCGCGCTGCTGTCCCGCGAGACGCCGGCGTCCCTGATCGCTTTCGACGTGCTCGCCCTCGGGGACGAGGACCTCATGGCCCGCCCCTTCCGCGAGCGCAGGGAGCGCCTGCTGGAGGCCCTGGCGGACGCCGAGGCGCCCGTCCACGTCACCCGCGCGACCGCCGACATGGACCAGGCCCGCGAGTGGTTCCGGGTCTTCGAGGGCGCCGGCCTCGACGGCGTCGTGGCCAAACCGCTGGACGGCACCTACCAGCCCGACAAGCGGACGATGTTCAAGGTCAAGCACGACCGGACGGCCGACTGTGTCGTGGCCGGCTTCCGCTGGCACAAGAGCGGACCCGTCGTCGGTTCGCTCCTGCTGGGGCTCTACCGGGAGGGCGGATCCCTGCAGCACGTCGGGGTGGCCGCCTCGTTCCCGATGGCGCGACGCAAGACCTTGCTGGACGAGCTGGAGCCCTACCGGCTGCCGGACGGCGGCGCGGCGGCGTCCGGGCACCCGTGGGGCGACTGGGCGGACGCGCAGGCCCACCAGGACCGGCGGCTGCCGGGCAACGTGTCCCGGTGGAACGCCGGCAAGGACCTGTCGTTCGTGCCGCTGCGGCCCGAGCTCGTCGTCGAGGTCGCGTACGACCAGATGGAGGGCGACCGGTTCCGGCACACCGCGCAGTTCCGGCGGTGGCGCACGGACCGGACGCCCCAGTCGTGCACCTATGAGCAGCTCGACCGCCCCGTGAGCTACGACCTCGCGAGCGTCCTGACCTGACCGGCCCGGCACCCGGCGCCGAGCGCCCCTACCGGCACGGCAGACTGTCCGCCGGAGGGGAGGTCACCCGTGGCTCGTAGGACACTGCTGATCATCGCGTCGATCCTGTTGGCGGCGCTCGGCACGGCACTGATCTGGCTCTACGTCCAGGGGGCCGAGAACCGTGCGCAGCAGAACGCGGAACTGGTGCCCGCGCTGTTCCTGACGCAGAACGTGCCGGTCGGGCAGTCACCCGCAAGGTACGTGATCCCGCAGGCGGTGCCGCCGGCGGTGGCCGCGAACGCGGTGACCAGCATTCAGGAGCTCGGGACCCAGACGCTCCAGGTCGAGGGGGTGAAGGGGCAGGTACTCCTGCGGTCGATGCTCGGCAGCTCGGGGACCAACGCCGGACGGTTCCCCGCCGGCGGCGCGGCGTCCGTGACCATCAGCGACCCCAACCGGGTGCCCGCCGACCTGAAGCCCGGTGACACCGTCGACGTGGTCGAACTCAGCAAGGACTCGGCAACCACTGTCCTTGCCGGCGTCACCGTCCGGACCATCGGCGGAGCCGGCGAGGCCGCGACAGGAACGACCACGACGGGTGCCACGAGCGCAGCCCAGGGCGGCACCATCCCTGCGACCATCGTGGGACTGAACGTCACGTCCGCTCAGGCTCTCACCCTCTACACCGCCGTGGCCAAGGGCGACCAGGTGGCCCTGTACCTGCACGCCGGCAAGTCGCAGTAGCCGATCGACCCGGTCGGCGCTTTGCCGCGCCAGGTGCTGACGACAGGATGGCGGTCATGGCCACCCCCGCCGAGGAGCTCGACGTCGCCGGCACCGCCGTCCGGCTGTCGAATCCCGACAAGGTGTACTTCCCCCGGCTCGGCGCCGACGGCGGCACGAAGCGCCACCTCGTGGAGTACTACCGGACGATCGCCACGCTGGAGGGCACGCCGCTCGTGCGGGCGCTGCTCAATCGCCCGACGTACCTGCAGCGCTTCCCCGACGGCATCGAGGGCGAGGAGGTCTACCAGAAGCGCCTGCCGCCCAAGGTGCCGGAGCACGTCCAGTCGTGCCGCGTCACGTTCCCCTCGGGCCGGCACGCGGACGCCCTCAAGGTCACCAACCCGGCCGACGTCGTCTGGGCCGCGAACCTCGGCACCGTCACCTTCCACCCCTGGCACGCGACCTGTTCGGACGTGGAGCATCCCGATCAGCTGCGGATCGACCTCGACCCCCAGCCCGGGACAGGGTTCCGGGACGCCGCCGGCGTGGCCGTGGACGTCGTGCGTCCCCTGCTCGAGGAGCTCGGATACCTCGGCTATCCGAAGACGAGCGGCGGGCGCGGGCTGCACGTCTTCGTCGCGATCGAGCCGCGCTGGACGTTCACCCAGGTCCGCCGCGCCGCCATCGCGCTCGCGCGGGAGATCGAACGCCGCTCGAGCGGCCGGGTCACGACCGCCTGGTGGAAGGAGCAGCGCGGCGAGCAGGTGTTCGTCGACTACAACCAGAACGCCCGCGACCGCACGATCGCCTCGGCGTACTCCGCGCGCCGCACGCCGACAGCGACCGTCTCGACTCCCCTGACGTGGGACGAACTCGCCGACGCCGACCCCGACGACTTCACCATCGCCACCGTTCCGGCGCTCGTCGCCCGGCGGGGCGACCCGATGGCGTCGATCGGGGAGGTCCGGCACGTCCTCGATCCGCTGCTCGACCTGGCCGAGCGCGACGAGGCCGGCGGCTTGGGCGACCTGCCCTACCCGCCGAACTACCCCAAGATGCCCGGCGAGCCGAAGCGGGTGATGCCGAGCCGCTCCCGTCCGGACACGGTCGGCATCGCGCCGCCGGTGGGACAGGGTCTCCCGGACGTCGATTGAGCTGAGCTGCCCCGATAGCAGTCAGTAGCCGGGCCCGCTTCGCTCCGCGACTCAGGGGGTGGCGGGGTGGTTCGACCGCCTGGCCCGCTCGTCCAGCGCGAACACGACGACCGCGAACAACGAGCCCACCACCGGGACCGCGATGGCCGCGGCGACGAGCAGCACCCCACCCAGGCCACGACGGCTCAGGGCGTAGTTGGCGACTGCGCACACGACGCCGATGAGCCACAAGACCAGCAGCAGCCCCTCAGGTCCGTTGATCGCGAACATCAGACCTTCCACCTCTTGATGATGTTGCCGTAGTCCGTGAGCCCGTTGCCAATCTTCACGTTCCGACCTCCGTCGCGTCTTCAGCCGACAGCACCTGCAGGAGACGGGCCACGAGGACCGTCCGGTCGCCCAGGGCAGACACCGACGCCCACTCGCCGAGGGCGTGCGCGCCATCGCCCACGGCGCCCCTCCCGTCGAGGGTCGGGACGCCTAGAGCAGCGGTGAAATTGCCGTCGGAGCCGCCCCCCACCGCGCGGCCCGCGGGGAGCTGCATCCCGAGCTGTGCCGCGCATCGGGAGGCCAGCTCCATCAGGGACCTCGAGGCGGACGCCTCCAGTGGGGGCGGTTCACCCCGCCGAGCAGCTCCAGGCGGGCACCCGGCAGTCGCGGGATGAGCGATCGCAGCGCCTGATCCACCCGCTGCTGCTCGCTCTCGGACCACGCTCGGACGTCGAGAGCCAACTCGGCGGTCGCGGGCACTGTGTTGGTGGTGGTGCCGGCCATGGCCACGGTCGGGGTCACCGTCGTCGCCGTCTCGGGGGACTGCAGCGCGATGATCTCACCCACCTGGGCGGCCAGTTCCACCAGGGCGTTGACCCCGGCCTCCGGCTCGAGGCCGGCATGACTCGCCCGGCCGTGCACGCGCAGCCGGTACATCGACACGCCCTTGCGGGCCGTCTTGGGAGCGCCGTCCGCGCTCGGCTCCAGCACGATGACGGCGCGGGCACCGCAGGCCTGGCGTTCGATCAGCGCCCTCGAGCTCCGCGACCCGGTCTCTTCATCGCTCGTCACCAGGAGATCCACGGCGGTGACGCCGGAGAGCCTGGCGGCATGGAGGCCCTGCATGAGACCGGCCTTCATGTCGAAGACGCCCGGGCCGGTCACCCGGTCCCCGTCCACCGCGAACGACCAATCCGCGGTCGTGCCGGCCGGCCACACGGTGTCCAGGTGGGCCAGCAGCAGCACCGGTCGCGGGCTGCCCGAGCGGAGCAGCAGGTGGGGGCGGCCGTCGAGCTCCAGCCGGTCCGGACGCTCGCCGAGGATCTCGTGGCACAGGTCGCCGACCACATCGGCACAGCGGCCGAGCAGATCGACGTCGTCGCTGGGCGACTCACACATCACGAGCCGTTCCAGCTGGTCCAGCTGGACGCCTGCATCCGGGCGATCCGGGAGGTCCGGGAGGTCCGGGAGCGGGCGACGTTCAGCCAAGCCCACCCTCCCTTCCCGTTTCGTACGGCGTCCGAGCCAGCGGTGCGGGCCGGGCGTCCGCAGGCCACCAATGCTCGAGCAGGGTCCGCCCGACGAGCCCGTTGACCACGGCCCCCTCCGCCTCGGGCAGGAAGGAGGTGTCGCTGGACTCGTGGTTGGCCACGGCGTAGACGAAACCGCCGCCGACGCCGAAACGCACGATGCCTGCGTCAACCCGCGTTCCGGGGAAGAAGCCCGTCTTGCTGGCGATCGCCAGTGGCGCCTCCAAGCCCAGCTCCCGCGCATAGGGGTTGACCGAGGCGTAGCGCATGGCCTGGTCGAGGTACTGCTGGGTGGAGAGGAATTCCTCCGCCAGAGCGGAGACCCGATCCCCGAACGCTTGCCGGGTGGCGATGAGCCGGTTGAGCTCGCACAAGTCACGCACGCTCGCTTCGCCCAGTCGTCGTACGTCATCGCCGATCAACTCGTAGTCGATCGAGGTGTGCAGCACGACGGTCGGCAGGCCCAGCTCGGCCATCGCCGCGTTGACCGGCTCCGTGCCGCCGATCAGGTCGAGGACCATGTTCGTCGCAGTGTTGTCGCTGACCGCGATCATCATCGTGGCCACGTCACGGACCGTCGGTCGCAGCCCGCCGTCGAACAGTTTGAGCACCCCGGAGCCCCCGATCCGCTCCCCTGCCTTCAGCGTCAGCCGGGCGTCGAGGTCGGCACCGCCCTCGTCGACCCGGCGGAGCAGCGCGACGAGCACCGGCGCCTTGATCACGCTCGCTGTCGGAAGGACGAGGTCCGGCTGAAAGTCCACGCGTTCGGCGGTGGAGAGGTCGACGGCGGACACGGCCAGCCGGCCGCTGAAGTTCTCGGCCAACGCGGAGACACGGGTCAGGACATCCCTGCTCGCTGTGGGGCTGGTCACAGGCGCTCCATGCCGGCATCCTCCACCAAGACGCGTTGCCGTCCGTACTGCTTGACAAGTCCCTCGACCGACGAGGCCGGCGCCCAGCAGCCCCTCGAGCGCGGCCACGCTCCTCGCGGCAGGATGAGCCCGTGGACGAGGTGGTCGACGGGGTGCTGAGGCTCGGGCTCGGGTACGTCAACGCGTACCTGGTGGTGACGGACGACGGGCTCGTCCTCGTCGACACGGGGCTGCCGAGGACGCACGCCAAGCTCCAGCAGCAGTTCGCAGATGCCCGGCGCTCGGTCGGCGACATCCGGACCGTGCTGCTCACGCACTGGCACACGGACCACATCGGCGGCCTCGCCCGGGTGCAGAGGGCCTCCGGGGCACGGATCGTCGCCTCCGCGATCGACACCCCGGTCGTGAGCGGAGCCGAGCCCCCACCCGAGACCACCATCATGAAGCTGGTCAAACCGCTGACCGGGAAGCCGGAGCACGCGCCGGTGGACGAGGCCCTCTCGGGCGACGGACCCTTCTCCGTGCCCGGTTTCACGGCGGTGCACGCCCCCGGTCACACCGCCGGCCACGTGTCCTACCTGCTCGACCGGGCCGGCGGGTTCCTGTTCGCGGGCGATGCGGCTGCATCCGGGCGGGGAAAGGTGCGGTATCCCCCCCGGATGGTGGCCCAGGACCAGGACGCCGTCGTTCGGAGCGTGGCGAAGCTCGCGACGCTGGAGTTCGACGTCGCGGTCTTCGGCCACGGCGCTCCGGTCACCGGCGGTGCGGTGGAGCGCTTCCGGGAGCTCGCAGCCGGTTAGCGGCAGGCCCTAGGCATGGGAGGCCGGGCCGCCGGCCTCGCTGCTGCCGTCGTCGCTGCCGTTCTCGCTGCCGTCGTCCGAGGCGTCGTCGCTGCCGTCGTCCGAGGCGCCGTCGTCCGCGACCGCCTCCGCGACGTCGTCATCGGGGTCGTCGGCGTACTGGTCGTCACCCGCGCCGCCGTCGACCACATCGGCGCCCTGGCCGCCGTCGAGGGCGTCGTCGCCGTCGTCGCCGTAGAGCCAGTCGATGCCGGCGCCGCCGCGCAGGTCGTCGTCGCCGAGCCCGCCGTGGATCTTGTCGTCGCCCGCGTCGCCGCGCACGAGGTCGTTCCCGGCGCCACCGTCCAGGACGTCGTCGCCCAGACCGCCCCACAGCCGGTCGCGCCCCGCCCCGCCCGAGACCTGGTCGTCGCCGGCGTCGCCGTACCCGGCGTCGTTGCCGTCCCCACCGGTGAGCTGGTCGTCGCCCGCGCCACCCGCGATGCGGTCGTTGCCTGCGTCCCCGGACAGGGCGTCCTTGCCGGACCCGCCGACGAGTACGTCGTTGCCGACTCCTCCCGTCAGCACGTCGTCCCCGGCGCCACCGGAGACGGCGTCCTTGCCACGGCCGCCGTCGAGCTTGTCATTGCCGCCGGCACCGAGCAGCAGGTCGTTGCCAGCGCCGCCGAGGACCGTGTCGTCCCCTGACGAGCCGCACACGACGTCGTTGCCGGCGCCGGTGTCGACCACGTGGCCGCCGTCCACGATCAGCACCACGTCACGCTTCTTCGTCCCCGTGACCTGCTTGGGAGAGGAAGCCGTGACGAGCATCGTCACCTTCAGGCCCGCACATCGTGCCGCCTTCGGCTTCTTCGGGTGGTGCACCCTCCCGTGGGACGCCGCCTGCGACGGGGCCGCCATCGCGAGGAGCATCAGGGGGACGGTGACGAGCGAGCCGGTGACGACTGAGCGGCGCATGCGGTTTGCACTCCCAAGGCAGACGGGTGGTGCCGCCCCCGTCGACGCCGCCCGCCCCGCCTTGAGCACCCGCGCCGGACATGACCCGGACGGCGGTCAGGGATGCCGGTCAGGTCGTCCGTGCCACGACCGCCTCGGCGTAGGCGCGCAGGGCGTCCCTGGCCGGGGACGGCGGCAGGGGGTCGAGCACGGTGACCGCCTCCCGGGCCCAGCGGACGGCCTCGTCGCGCGCCTGCGCCGTGGCGGGGTGCTCGCCCAGGCGGAGGACCACGTCCGCGAGGACCTCGTCGCCCGACAGGTCGCCGTCGAGCAGGTCCAGCAGCTCCCTCGAGGCGCGGTCCCCGGTCTGGGCGACGTGTCGGCGCAGCAGCAGGACGGGCAGCGTCGGCACGTGCTCGCGCAGGTCCGTCCCGGGAGTCTTGCCACTGGTGGCGCCGTCGCTGGCGAGGTCGATGAGATCGTCGGCGAGCTGGAAGGCGACGCCGACCCGCTCCCCGTAGGCGGCGACCACGTCGAGCACCTCCGGGGCGCAGCCGGCGAACAGGGCGCCGAACCGCGCCGAGGTCGCTATCAAAGA
>CAWBAJ010000019.1:0-255820 GCA_963786765.1 uncultured Actinomycetota bacterium
TTCGTGTCCCAGAACCCGTCGATGGCGGCGTTCAGCCAGGTCGTCAAGACCGCGCGTGCCCGCACCGGGGAGCTCGGGCCCGACTGGCCGAAGGCCGCCACCAAGATCTACACAGGAGTCCAGTCGGCACTGACCGGCGGCGCTGCCCCGATGGCAGCCCTGCAGCAGGCCCAGAATGGCTGAAGCGCGTTCGCCGGTGGGTGGCGGAGGGGCCGCCACTCACCGGCACGCGCGATCCGAGGTCCCGCGCTCATCGGCCCCGTCGGGGCGGACGGGACGCCGCCGGGGGCCTCTGTTCTCCAGTCGTCGCCGGCAGCGCCTCATCGAGGTGTGCCTCCTGCTGCCGGCCGTGGTCTTCCTGCTCCTGTTCTTCGGCTTCCCGGTCGTCAAGAACGCGCTCATGGGCTTCCAGAGCTACACGACCCGGACCTTCTTCACCGGTGAGGCTCCCTGGGTGGGACTGGCGAACTACAGCGCGGTTCTCCACTCGGCCGTCTTCAGCAAGGCCATGCTCAACACCGTCCTGTTCACCGTCGGTTCGATCCTCGGCCAGTTCGTTCTCGGCCTCGCGATCGCCGTCTACTTCTGGCGGCGCTTCCCCCTCAGCGACCTGCTCCGGTCGCTGCTGCTCCTGCCCTGGCTGATACCGCTGATCGTGTCCAGCGCCATCTGGCGGTGGATCCTCGACGAGGACAACGGGGCACTCAACCGGTTCCTGAACGACATCCACCTCACCGGTTCGCGGCCCGGCTGGCTCACGAGCACCTCCCTCGCGCTCGTCGCGGTGATCCTCGTGAACATCTGGATCGGGATCCCGTTCAACACGACGATCCTCTACGGCGGCCTGCAGGACATCCCGGAGGAGCTGTACGAGGCCGCCGCCCTGGACGGCGCCACGGGTTGGCGGGCCTTCCGTTACGTGACCTGGCCGCTGCTCCGGCCGGTCGTCAACGTCGTGCTCGTGCTCGGCGTGGTCTACACGCTCAAGGTGCTCGACATCATTCTCGGGCTCACCGGCGGCGGGCCGGCGAACGCGACGCAGACCCTCGCCACGCAGTCGTACCACCTGTCCTTCGTCGAGTTCGACTTCGGTCAGGGCGCCGCCCTGAGCAACATCCTGATCGTCATCTCCCTCGCCTTCGCCCTGCTCTACCTGCGCCTGTCCCGGCGAAGTGTCGAGGAGTGAGGAGAAGCCGTGACGATTGCCGCGACCACCGTCGGGGCGGCCGACGCGCCGCGACCGGCGAAGAACTGGTCCCGCGGGGGAGGACGCCGTAGCGGAGGCTTGGGGCACACCGTCGTGGGCGTGCTGATCCTCGGGGTGATGTTGTTCCCGGTCTACTGGATGCTCAACGTCTCGCTGCAGCCGAGCGGATCCGCCGTCGGGACACCCTGGGTGCCGCTGCACGTGAGCTTCGGCGGCTACGCCAAGGCGCTGCAGGACCAGAGCGGGCACCTCGCGACCAGCCTCGTCATCGCCACCGGCAGCGTGGTGCTCAGCCTGCTCATCGCAGCCCCGGCCGCGTATGCCCTCTCCCGCTTGCACATCCCGGGCGCCAACATCGTGCTGCTCGTCATCCTGATCAGCCAGATGATCCCGGGCATCGTCGTGGCCAACGCTCTCTACAGCGCGTACAGCGACCTGGGACTGCTGAACTCGATCGGCGGCCTGATCCTGGCGGACTCGACCGCGGGCATCCCGTTCGCGATCCTCATCCTGCGCGCCTTCATGTCCGCCATGCCCGCGCAGGTGGTCGAGGCGGCCTGGGTCGACGGGGCCGGGCCGATCCGCACGCTCGTCTCCGTCGTGCTCCCCATGTCCAGGAACGCCCTCGTCACCGCCGGCCTGTTCACGTTCCTGTTCACGTGGGGCGACTTCCTCTTCGCGCTCACCCTGACGACGACCGAGGACGTCCGGCCCGTCACGCTGGGCCTGTACACGTACATCGGCTCGTACGTGAACGACTGGAGCTCGGTGATGGCGACCGCGGTCCTCGCCTCGATCCCGGCCGTCGTGCTGCTGGTGGTGGCGCAGCGGTACGTCGCCGCCGGGACGACCGCGGGTGCGGTCAAGTAGCGAGCGCTCCACCCGACCCGCTCCGACGAAAGGGAATCCATCCCGTGACCGGTGAACCCGCCCGTTCCCTGCGCGTCCTCGTCTGGGGCGAGAACCGCCACGAGAAGCTCGAGGAGCACGTCGCGAAGATCTACCCGGACGGCATGCACACGACGATCGCCGACGGGATCGTCGAGAACCTCGGCGACGGCGTCGCCGTCCGCACCGCCACCCTGGACGACGCCGAACACGGCCTTACCGAGGAGGTGCTGGCGAGCACCGACGTCCTCGTCTGGTGGGGGCACGCGGCGCACGCGGAGGTCGCCGACGAGGTCGTCGAGCGGGTGCACCGGCACGTGCTCTCCGGCCTGGGCCTCGTCGTCCTGCACTCGGGGCACTGGTCGAAGATCTTCACGAAGCTGATGGGGACGACGTGCACCCTCAGGTGGCGCTCCGAGCACGACCGCGAGCTCATCTGGACGGTCGACCCGACCCACCCGATCGCCCAGGGCGTGCCGCACCCGATCGAGATCGACGAGGACGAGATGTACGGGGAGTTCTTCGACATCCCCGCTCCCGACGAACTGATCTTCCTCAGCACGTTCAGCGGCGGCGAGGTCTTCCGCAGCGGCTGCACCTTCCGGCGCGGTCATGGCAAGATCTTCTACTTCCGCCCCGGCGACCAGGACTACCCGACGTACCACCACCGGCATGTCCGGCGGGTCATCGCCAACGCGGTGCGGTGGGCGCGGACCGACCGGCCCGAGCGCCGCTACCCCGAACTGCTGCGCTACGAGTCCGGCGAGTTCTTCGAGGGGCACGGGTACCGGGGGGCGATGGCGAACCACGAGCCGGACGCCGACGCGACGGGGGCGGCACGGTGACGTTCCGGCGCGTCCCGAGCAGCGACACCGACCCGCTGCGCGTCGTCGTCGCCGGCGCCGGCGGAATGGGCCGGGCATGGCTCGCGGCGATCCACGGCGCCCCGGACGCGGTCGTCGTCGGCGTGGCGGACGTGGACACCGAACGAGCACGCGCCGTCGCCGACGAGCTCGCCGGCCCCGGCGTCCGGACCGGTGCGGACGCCGTCGCCCTCGCTCTCGAGACGGATGCACAGGCGCTCGTCGACGTCACGACCCCCGCGGCCCACCATCCGGTCACCACAGGCGCGCTGTTCGCCGGGCTTCCGGTGCTGGGGGAGAAGCCGGTCGCGGCGTCGCTGGCCGAGGCGCTGTCCCTGGCGGCGGCCGCCGAGGTGTCGGGAGAGCTGTTCATGGTGAGCCAGTCGCGACGCTGGAACCCCCACGTCTTCGCGCTGCGCGAGCTGGTCGCCGGGCTCGGACAGGTCGCCGTCGCGACCACACAGTTCTTCCGGGCCCCCCACTTCGGCGGGTTCCGGGAGGAGATGGCGAACCCCCTGCTGGTGGACATGGCGATCCACCCCTTCGACAGCGCCCGCTACGTGCTCGGCTCGGAGCCGCTCAGCGTCTACTGCGAGGCGTTCAACCCGTCCTGGAGCTGGTTCGACGGTTCGGCCGCGGCTGCCGCCGTCTTCACGTTCGAGAACGGCGTCCGGTACTCCTACACCGGCAGTTGGGTGGCCCCGGGCGCGCAGACGTCGTGGAACGGCGAGTGGCGGATCAGTGGACTCGAGGGCACCGTCGCGTGGGACGGCGAGAGCACCCCGGTGAGCCTGCGTGCGGACGGGACGGCGCGGCACGCGACCACCCCGCGGGGTGACCCCCGGCAGGGGATCGCGTCGGCCCTGCACGAGTTCGTCAGCGCGCTGCGAACCGGCGTCGTGCCGATGGGGGAGGTCCACGAGAACGTGATGAGCCTGGCCATGGTCGAGGCGGCCGTGGCGTCCGCGGCCGC
Organism: uncultured Actinomycetota bacterium; assembly: GCA_963786765.1. Lineage (GTDB taxonomy): Bacteria > Actinomycetota > Actinomycetes > Actinomycetales > Kineosporiaceae > DATKNA01. The sequence continues at coordinate 3,932 of CAWBAJ010000019.1, forward strand.
CGGCGCGCGGGTGCAGCTCGACGACGTGCTGGACGGCGCTCACGCCGACGCCCGCCGGGACGAGCGGCGCGCCGACGTCCGCGCGGTGCTCGACGGCTGGGCCGGCGTCCGCGGGGCGTTGGCAGCCGCGGCCGACCGGGCCGCGTGACCCACGAGCGATCCCCGACCGGCGGAAGCGAGGTGGAGCGATGTTCGAGGTGAGGGACGACGGCGTCGTCTGGCGGGGCGACGGAGAGACCCTGGAGGTGCGGGCCTGGGGGCCGGACAGCTTCCGGGTCCGGTCCAGGCTGATGGGGGAGTTGCTCGACACCGACTACGCCCTCCTGCCCCCGCAACCGACCGACGTCGACGTCAAGCTCGACACCGACGTCGCCGTCGTCCGGAACGGCAGGATCGAGGCGGTCCTGCGGTCGAGCCGCGGCACGGTGATCACGACCAACGCCTCGCCCGAGCCGCCGCGCTGCGAGCTGGAGTTCCGGACGTCGACGGGCCGGACGCTGCTCAAGGAGCTGTCGCCCGGAGGGAGCCTCAAGCTCAGGGCACGCCGCTTCGAGGCCATCGCCGGGGGTGACCACCGGGTGACGGCGTCCTTCGAGTCCGACCCCGGCGAGAAGCTCTTCGGCATGGGCCAGTACCAGCAGCACCTGCTGGACCTCAAGGGCTGCACCCTGGAGCTCGCGCACCGCAATTCCCAGGCCAGCGTGCCGTTCGTCCTCTCCAGTGCCGGTTACGGCTTCTTCTGGCACGACCCGAGCATCGGCCGCGCGACCTTCGGCGTGAATCGCACCGAATGGCACTCGGAATCCAGCCGGCAGCTCGACTACTGGATCACCGCGGGCGACGAGCCCGCGCAGATCGTCCGCGCCTACACGGCGGCCACGGGCCGGCCGCCGATGATGCCCGAGCACGGGCTGGGGTTCTGGCAGTGCAAGCTGCGCTACTGGAATGCCGAGCAGCTCCTCGACGTGGCCCGCGAGCACGTGCGGCGCGGCCTGCCGCTGGACGTTCTCGTCTGCGACTTCTTCCACTGGCCGCACATGGGGGACTTCCGCTTCGACGAGGAGTACTTCCCCGACCCGCGGGCGATGGTCGCCGAGCTGAAGTCCATGGGCGTGGAGCTGATGGTCTCGGTGTGGCCGCAGGTGTCACTCGCGTCGGAGAACTACGAGGAGATGCGCGAGGCCAACCTCCTGGTGCGCTCGGAGTCGGGCGTCGACGTCCAGATGCGCTTCCAGGAGCCGTCCGTCTTCTTCGACCCGACCAATCCCGCCGCGCGGGAGTACGTCTGGGAGAAGTGCCGGGCGAACTACTACGAGCTCGGCGTCCGGACCTTCTGGCTGGACGAGGCGGAGCCCGAGTACGAGACGTACGACTTCGCCCAGTACCGCTATCACCTCGGCCCCAACCTGCAGATCGGCAACCTCTACCCCCAGCTGTACGCCCGAGGGTTCTACGACGGGCAGGTGGCGGCCGGGCAGACCGACCCGGTGAACCTCGTGCGGTGCGCGTGGGCGGGGAGCCAGCGTTACGGCGCTCTCGTCTGGTCCGGGGACATCTCCTCCACCTGGGAGGACTTCCGCCGCCAGATCACCGCGGGCCTGCAGATGGGCATCGCCGGCATCCCCTGGTGGACCACCGACATCGGCGGTTTCTACGACGGCGACCCGGACGACGAGGGCTTCCGTGAGCTGCTCGTCCGGTGGTTCCAATGGGGCGCGTTCTGCCCCGTCATGCGGCTGCACGGCTTCCGGCTACCGGTGACGCCGATCACGCACGCCGACGGCCGGCCGAACTGCCCGACCGGGGCGGACAACGAGGTGTGGAGCTACGGGGAGGACGTCTACGACATCCTTTCGACGTATCTGCACCTGCGGGAGCGGATGCGGCCGTACGTGCGCGAGGTGATGCGCGAGGCGCACGAGCACGGGGATCCGGTGATGCGGCCCATGTTCTACGGCTACCCCGACGACGAGCGCTCCTGGCAGGTGGACGACCAGTACCTCTTCGGCCCCGACCTGCTCGTGGCGCCCGTCGTGCACCCCGGCGCCCGGCAGCGCGAGGTCTTCCTGCCGCCGAGGCGCCTCGTGGACGGAGCTGTCGTCGGGGCGCACGTTCGACGGCGGTCAGGTCGTCGCCGTGGACGCGCCGCTCGCCGTGATCCCCGTCTTCGCGCGCGACGACAGCCACCCGGAGCTCGTCGGCGCGATCACCGGCTGAACGTCTCCGGGGAGCAGCAGCACCGTTGACTGCGGAACGCGGCGCCCCCGAGCATGAAGGGCCCGTGCTTTTCGAAGGCGCGACGGGCGTACTCGGCCTACCGGGGGACGTGCAGTGATCACCGTCGACTTCGTGTACCTGACAGGCATCAAGCGCGGTCTGTTCAGCAACGCCCGGCTGGCGGGGGACTGGAACGGCTGGGCCGACGAGCCGATGACGGACTGCACCGCCGACGACGGTTGCCCCGGGTTCCGGGCCACGGTCACGTTCGACGACTCCCGGGCCGGCGACGTCGTCCGGTGGGGGGTGAGGCTGGACGCACCCTCGGGGCCCAACACCTGGGCGGTGATGACCGAGGTTCAGGACGCTCAGTCCTCCGACCGCTATCGGTTCTTCCGGCTGCCGGACGGCGGGAGCCGCGGTGAGGCGAGGTACCACTTCGTGTGGAGCCGTCGTCTCGGCGCGAACAAGCACTACTCGGCTCCGGGCGCCCGCCCGGGGGCGCGGTTCGCGCTCTGGGCACCGAACGCACGAGGCGCCTGGGTTGTCTTCGGCGACAAGGACCGGGGCTACATCGACGACCAGGGTTCCGGGATCGACCCGGCGCTCCCGGTGATCGAGCTCGACCAAGGAGCGGACGGGATCTGGTTCGGCGACGCGCCGCAGGACTTCGAGACCCTCGCCGGGCTCCCGTACATGTTCCGGATCCTGCCCGCCTCCGGAGCACAGGCTCTCTACCGGACCGACCTCTACTCCCGCCGTCAAGCCGGCCGAGGTGACGTCGACCCGTCGTCCGGGGCGTGGAACGGGGACCTCGCCACCTTGAAGGGGACGACCAGCTGCAGCGTGGTCGTCGACCAGGGCCTCGTCCGCAAGGAGTTCGACCCGAGCTCGCGACCCCCCCGAGCAGGTGGCGGACGACGAGTTCTGGCGTTCGGAGTTCACTCCTGGCCTTCCCGTCCCGACGCGCATCGAAGACCTCGTCGTCTATGAGCTCCATGTCGGCGCGCTCGGCTATCCGGGGAAGGGGCCGGGAACCCTGGGCGACGCGATGGCCCTCCTGCCCTACCTCGCCGGGCTCGGGGTCAGCGCCGTCGAGCTGATGCCGCTCGCCGAGTTCTCAGGGTCCTTCAGCTGGGGATACGGCAACACCCACCACTTCGCGATAGAGGGGGCGGTGGGCGGCCGGGACGAGTACAAGCACTTCGTCCGCGAGTGCCACCGCAACGGCATCGCCGTTCTCCAGGACGTGGTCTACAACCACTTCGACCCCGACGCCGCGCGAGCCGAATGGCAGTACGACTCGTCCGTGCCGGAAGAGAACATCTACTACTGGTACGAGGGACGCAGCACCGACTACCCCGACGCGTCCGGGGGCTACCTGGACAACGGCTCCTCCGGATTCGCCCCCCGCTACTGGGCCGAACCCGTACGGCAGATGTTCATCAGCAGCGCGGTGCAGCTGGTCGAGGAGTTCCACGTCGACGGGCTGCGTGTCGACCTGACCCAGGCCATTCACCGGGACAACGCGCTGCACCGGGACGGGCGGGGTGTCCCGGACGCCAACCTCTTCGGCCAGAAGCTGCTGCGCGAGTGGAGCAGAACGCTGCGGACCGTCCGGCCGTCCGTCTTCCTGATAGCGGAGGACCACACCGGCTGGGACGCCGTGACGAAGTCGCCGGACGTCGGCGGTCTCGGGTTCGGGTCCACGTGGTTCGCGGAGTTCTACCACCACCTCATCGGCGACCCCGACTCCGACGGCGGAACGGCGCGGCTGCTGAAGAACGCCGGCTACGGACTGGACGGGCCGCTCGGCATGGGGGAGTTCGCGGACCGGTTGTGGCGCACGCAGTTCGACAAGGTCGCGTACCACAAGTCGCACGACGAGGCGGGCAACGCCGCTGGGACGGCGCGGAATGCGGTGGTCGCGGTCAACGGCGCGCCTCTGCTGGGGGCCACCCGCGCCGCCGCGGAGAGCCGGTGCCGGGTGGTGACGGGTCTGTCCATCCTGTCGGCCGCCACGCCCATGTTCTTCATGGGCGAGGAGATCGTGGCGCAGAAGCCCTACCGGTTCGACAACGTGGACGACAGCAAGGAAGACCTGGCCGGCGAACGGGCCGGCAACGGGGCGCGGATGTACCGCTTCTACCAGGACCTGATCCGGCTTCGGCGCGGCAACGCCGCGATGCGGGCCCGGGCGATCGACGTCATCCACGCCGACGACGCGAACCGGGTGATCGCGTTCACGAGGATGGCCGGCCAGGGCCAAGTCCTCGTCGTCGCGAGCCTCGACAACCATCCGTTCCTCGACGGCTACGTGATCGCCACCGATGAGACCCGGTTGCCCTCAGGCTGGTGGCAGGAGATCTTCAACAGCGACTCCTCGCTCTACGGGGGCCACGACGTGGGCAACTACGGCGGGGCGGTGCCCGCCGACAGCGGCCGGCTCCAGCTCCGGCTACCGGCCAGCGGCTTCGTTGTGCTGCAGAAGCGATAGAGGTCAGGGACGACGACGGGTCCCGGCTTGACGCATCGATGGGCGCGGCCGCCGAGGACGTGGCAGGCTGCAACCGAGCGTGCGCTCAGGGTGATCGGAAGGGCACGCGGGACCGCGAGGGGGACACGTGTCTGTTCTGGTCGTCTGCACTGCCAACATCTGCCGTTCGCCGCTCGCTGCGCGTCTCCTCGGGGAGGCGCTCGAGGTGCCGGTCTTCAGCGCCGGGTCGCGCGCGCGGTTCGCCGATCCCGCCTGTCCGGTGGCCAATCCCGGGATCCGGCACAGGTCGGTGCCGCTGGAGAGGGCGCACGTGCGGGCGGCGTCCCTGGTGCTCGGGGCCGCTCGCGAGCACAGGTCCGCCGCGGTGGCGCTCGTGCCGTCGGCGCAGACGCGATCGTTCACGCTGCTGCAGGCAGCGCGGCTCGCTGCGTGGCTCACGGCGGAAGGCGTGGTGGCACCGGCCGGGCTGGGCCCGGCGGACCGCCTCACCTGGTGGGTCGAAGAGCTCGACGCCGCCCGCGGCGACGCGCCCCGCGTCGACGCCGAGGACGACGACCTCCCGGACCCGCACCTGTCCTCGGCCCGCCACGACCTGGTTCTGCCGCGGCTCACCGCCGCAGTCCAGGCCCTCGGGAGCATCCTCGCCCCGACCCCCAGCCTCGCCTGACACCCTCCCCCCTCCTTCCCCACGATCAAGGAAAAGTTGGGGATCAAGGAAAAGTTGGGGATCAAGGAAGACTTGGGGATCAAGGCGCCGGCGGCGACGTCGAGGGCCGCCATGCCCGGCTGGCATGGCGGCCCTCGCGGTCATGGCCGAAGCCGGACCGGCGTCCTCAGGGGTAGCTCACCACCGTGACGGGGACGTCGGGGTTCGCCACGGTCGACGAGCCGCCGGTGTCGTTCACCACGTGCAGGATCCCGCCCTTGCCGTTGGTGGCGTCCAGGAAGATCGTCAGCAGGTCCCGGAGGCTGCCGGCGGGCAAGGTCTTCGGCACCTCGAACGCGTGGTCGGCATAGATGTTGACGCCCTGGTTGAAGAAGCTGTAGCTGCCCATGCCGAACCCGGAGAAGGTCCGCACCGAGTTCACGACCTTGAAGGCAGCCCAACCCTTCACTCCAGGCGCCTCACTCCAGGCTTTCTGGCTCGGTGGGTCGTACGGCATCTCGTTCTGGAAGAAGATCACCCTCCCGTCGTTCCCCCTCCAGATCACCTCGTACTTCTGGTAGTGCTCCACGAAGAGGCCGTACGCGCTGACGTGGTCCCCGTTGACCACGAGGCCGGTGGCGGCGCGGTTGACCGTCCATCCCACCCCGTTGCCGTGGTCGGCACGCCACGCCCAGATGTCGTCCAGGATCGTGTAGTCGCTGTTGACCTCGAGGCTGACCGTGGCCCGGCCCGCCTGGGCGCCTCCGATCCGGAAGAACACGTCCTGGAGCGCGGTCGGGTCGCCGGCCCTGGCCTTGTGCGCGTTCCTCGGGCCGACCTGGAGCAGCACGGGGGAGTTCTTCGGTCCGGCGTCGAAGATGAACCCCGAGATGTCCACGCCGCGGACGTCCGCGACCTTCATCGTGACGTTCCCCCGGGTCGGGATCAGCGTGGCGAAGCCAAGGCCCAGGACGACGCTGTCGGCGCGCTTGATCTTGATCGTCCGGTCGACGTAGTACACGCCCGGGGTGAAGAGCAGGTTCTTGCCGCGGGCCAGCTCGTGGTCGAGCTTGCGCAGATCGGTGCCGCGCCTGACGACGACGAAGTCGTCGAGCGAGACCGAGCGTCCCGCCGTGCTGCCCGGCGTCCACGACGGACCGCTGGAATCGCGCCGCACACCGGGAACGAAGACGCGGTAGCGTCCGCGCGAATCGACGTAGAGGAACGGCGCCTCACGGGTGACGGGGCTCGTGGCGACCACGGTGTAGGGGCCGCCGCACCCCTTCGGGTCGGGGTCGGCCGGGAAGCACTGCGCCGGCGCGCCCTGGACGCCCGCGAACACCTGGTTCCAGACGCCGTTCGACCAGCCGTTCAGCGAGCTGTTCCGCACGAAGAACTGTTGCTGGGACCCGTTGATGACGGGCTGGTCGAACTGCGAGTCGGCGATGAAGCCGCCACTGGCGAACGCTGGGCCGCTGCAGTAGTCCATGAGCGTGGTCTGACCGCCCGTGACGTGCACCCGGCGCATCGGGGCGGCCTGCGAGACGGCCCAGAACTCGCCGGTGTGGCAGCCGAGGCTCGAATTGTTGACGTTGATGGTCAGGTTCTCCAGCGAACGCCAGAAGTTGTTCAGTGCGATGCAGTGGTCGGGCGCGTCGCACTGGTTGTACACGTTCACCGAGCCGTTGATGACGACGTCGCCCGGGTCGAGGCCGAGGCCCGCCACCTGGGTGTAGTACCCGACCTGGAAGTTGAGCGGGTGGTCGGCCGTCCCGTAGGTCCCGGGCTTGAACAGGAGCGCGTAGCGCTGGGTGCCCGAACTGGTTGCCGAGCTGCTGAGCGGCGACCGCGTCGACGGTTGCCTGGATGCGGCTGAGCGGCATGCTCGGGTCGAAGATCTTCACGTTCGGCCCGAAGTCCGGCTGCCGCGAGTGGTGCCCGCTCGGCTTCGCGGTGCGCCTTGGCCGCCGGCGTCGCCTGTGCGGTGGAGCGTCACCGTGTGCGCTGTGGACGTCGCCTGCACCGTGGAACTGGCCTGCGCCGTGGCCGTCGCCGTCATCGAGCCGGCGACGGTGAGGACGGCCAAGCCCACGACCAGCCGGCGCCGGCGGTGCCGGCCGTGATGGGGTTCGGGCCCACTCGGGGGCCGATCGACGATCCGGGACAGGGACATCGGTGTCACCTACCTTCTCGCGAGGACACCCCGCGGTCGGCCGCGGCGCGATCACCCCCGCCGCGGCGTCCAGGGCCACGCCCCATTTGTACTCGGCGGAGGGTGGTCGCGCAGGATCGACGTCCTCGCGCGTTCGAACCTCCCGGCGACGGTGGTCCGTCCGAAGTGCTGGCGCCGGGTCACCAGCGCCAGCGGGTGGCCCGCTGAGCGAACTCGTCGTCCCGTTCGATGATCCCGAAAGCACGCTCCGGAGCGAACTCGACGATCGCGTGGCGGCGAATGAACGCCTCCATGTCGGCGTGGACGTCCGGGTCGGCCCAGTACTTGGCGAGGTAGGCCGCGATCATCTGGCGGATGCCGTCCGCGTCGCCCGCTGGGTCGGCGACGCGGGCCAGCCCCTCGACGGAGACGCATTCGACCGTGTCGTCGACGGTGACCGCACACTGCGGATTCTCGGCGATGTTGCGGAGCTTGCGGGCGTTCTGGGAGCACGAGAACCAGAAGCGGTCGGTGTCCGCGAGCCAGACGCCCCAGACGGGAAGCGCGTGCGGCCGTCGGGACGCCGACGCGGTCACGACCCAGTAGTTCTTGTTCCTCACGAGACGTTCCTGCGCCCAGGCCCACGGCAGCGCCCCCGCCGGGTCGCTGGGCACGCCGTAGTCGGCCATGGACGGTCGCTCCACCCGGGGCATGCGTCGACCGTACCTACTCCCCGTGCGCGGCTCTTGCCCGAACAGCGCCTCAGCGGACCCCTCTGGACTCGGAGCCGGCGTCAGCCCACGAGGTCCTGCAGGGTCGCGCGGGCGCCTTTGCGGTGCAGCGAGTCCAGGGCTGCGAGGTAGGGGGTGGTGAAGCCGGAGTCGTCGACGAGATCCCCGAAGATCTCCCGGTTCCGGACGAAGGCCAGCGGGTCGGTCCGTTGCTCCCGGGCGGCGGCCATCAGGGTGTCCTTCTTCCGGTCGACGACGTCGATCGGGTTCCCGTCCTCGTCGGTGCCCTCCGCGTAGCGCGCCCAGCTCGCGACGATCGCCGCGGACAATCGCACCTGGCCGCCGTGCTGCCAGGTTGTGCCGGATGACCGCCAGCAGCCATTTCGGGATGCGGTCGGAGCTCTCCGCGCACAGCCGGGCGATGGTGTCCCGCACCTGGGGGTTCGAGAAGCGGCTGATGAGCTCGTGCTTGTAGGCGTCGAGGTCGATGCCGGGGACGGGTTGCAGCGTCGGCGTGGCCTCGTCGTCCATGTAGGCGAGCAGGAAGTCTGCGAAGAGCGGGTCCTGGCAGGCCTCGTGGACGAGCCGGTAGCCGGCGAGATAGCCGAAGTAGGCCACCGCCTGGTGGCTGGCGTTGAGCAGGCGCAGCTTCATGAGCTCGTACGGCTCGACGTCGTCGACCACCTGGACGCCGGCGTCCTCCAGCGGCGGCCGGTCGTCGAACGTCCTCGAGGACCCACTGCGTGAAGGGCTCGCAGACGACCGGCCAGCCGTCCTCCACCCCGAAGCGCTCGGCCAGCTCGGCGCGGTCCTCGTCGGTGGTCACGGGCGTGATGCGGTCGACCATGGAGTTCGGGAAGCGGACGTTCTCGCTGACCCACCTCCCCAGCTCCGGGTCCCGCATCGCTGCGAAGGCCGAGAAGCTGCTGCTCGCCATGTGGCCGTTGCCCTGGATGTTGTCGCAGGAGACGATCGCGAACGGCGGGATCCCGCGCTCCCGCCGCCGCACCAGCGCCTCGGTGACGAGGCCGAACGTCGTCCGGGGAACGGCACCGGGCTGCGCGTCGTGCCGTACCCCCGGATCGTCCTCGTCGAAGCGGCCGGTGACGGCGTGGAAGTTGTACCCGCCCTCGGTCACGGTCAGCGAGACGATCCGGGTGGCCGGATCGGCCATGCGCTCGATCACGGCCTCGGGGTCGTCGGGGGCGAACAGGTACTCGAGGATGGACCCGATCACGCGGGGCTCGAGCGTGCCGTCCGGGTGTTTCACCACGAGGGTGTAGAGCCCGTCCTGTGCGGCCATCACGTCGGCCATGTGGCGGTCCGAGGGCAGGACGCCGACGCCGCAGATCGCCCAGTCCAGGGCCTTGCCCTCGTTCATCAGGCGGTCGAGGTACATCGCCTGGTGCGCCCGGTGGAACCCGCCGACACCGACGTGGACGACGCCGACGCGAAGCGCCGCGCGGTCGTAGCCGGGGATGGCGACCTCGGGTGGGAACGACCCCAGGTTGTCGGGAGTGAGGGGCAGCTTTCCGCACTCACTTGACGGCTCCCAGGGACAGGCCCTGGACCAGCTTGTCCTGGGCGGCGAACCCGGCGATGAGCACCGGGAGCGAGACGACGATGGACGCGGCGCACACCTTGGCGAGGAACAGGCCCTGGCTGGTCACGAACCCGGTGAGGAACACCGGCGCGGTCTGTGCCCTGGTGGCCGTCAGGACGCGGGCGAACAGCAGCTCGTTCCAGCTGAAGATGAAACAGATGAGCGAGGTCGCGGCGATGCCGGGCGCGACCACGGGCGCGACGATCTCGCGGAGGGTGCGGATGAGGCCGGCGCCGTCCACGGACGCGGCCTCGAGCATCTCCACCGGCACCTCGGCGAGGAAGGAGCGCATCATCCACACCGCGATCGGCAGGTTCATCGCGGTGTAGAGGATGAGCAGGTACCAGATGTTGTCGAGCAGGTGCGACCACTGCGCGAACAGGTACAGCGGGAGCAGGCCGGCCACGACCGGCAGCATCTTGGTGGAGAGGAAGAAGAACATCACGTCGGTCCACTTTCGGACCGGGCGGATCGACAGCGCGTACGCCGCCGGAATGGCCAGCAAGAGCACCAGGACTGTGGACACGATGCTGGCGGTGAGGGAGTTGAGCAGCGAGGGCCACGGATTGGAGCCGAAGTACTCCCGGTATCCCTGGAGGGTCAGGGGAGCGAGGATCGAGGGCGGGTTCGTGGCGGCGTCGGCCTCGCTGTGCAGGGACGTCAGGAGCATCCAGGCGACCGGCACGAGGAACAGCAGGCCGACCAGCCAGGCGACGATGCCAAGGAGGAGGTTGCCGCGCGGCTTGCGATCCGGTCGGGCTGCGCCGCCGCGGGTGCGGGTGGCGGGAACGGGCCCGACGTCGGTGATGCTGCTCATCGCGCTTCCTCTCGGAACAGACTGGACACGGTGCGCAGGGCGAAGGTGGCGATGATGATCGTGCCGATGACGACGACGACGCCCGCGGCGGAGGCCAGGCCGTAGTCGTGAGCCTGGTAGAAGGTCTCGTAGATCGTGTAGGGCAGGTTCGCCGTTCCCAGACCACCGGAGGTGATGACGAACACCGGGTCGAAGGTCTGCACGATGTAGATGGACCCGAGCAGGGCGCCGAGCTCCAGGTACTGCCGCAGGTGCGGGAACGTCATGTAGCGGAAGATCTGCCAGGCGCCTGCGCCGTCGATCCGGGCCGCCTCGACGACGTCCAGCGGCCGGCTCTGCAGCCCCGCGAGCAGGATCAGCATCATGAACGGCGTCCACTGCCAGATCAGGACCAGCTCGATCGACTGCAGGGGAAAGGTGCTGATCCAGTCGGGCTGCGGCGGGTTCGACGAACCGAACAGGTGCCAGATCGCCGTGATGATCCCGTTGATCAGGCCGTACACGGGGTTGAGAATGGCGTGCTTCCACACCAGCGAGGCGGCCACCGGCACGACGAGGAACGGCGCGATCATCATCGTTCGCACCGCGCCGCGCCCCACGAACTTCCGGTCGAGCAGCAGCGCGATCAGCATGCCGAGGACGAGGCTGACCAGCACGACGACCACGGTGAGCTCGATCGTCACCCAGACCGAGTGCCGGATGTTGACGTCGGTGAACACCCGGCGGAAGTTGGCGAAGCCGGCGAAGCGGCGCTCGTCGGGGTAGTAGGCGTTCCAATCCATGAACGAGATGCCCAGGGTGACGACGAACGGCAACTGGGTCAGGATGATGGTGAAGATCAGCGCCGGCAGCAGCGGTGCCCGGCGGGACCAGTCACCCGAACGGCGCCGGGTCGACCGGGCCATGGCGGCTCCGGCCGCTCCCTGGTGGCGTCCCCTACCGACGGCAACGCTCATCGGACCCCTCCCGTGGTGTGCTGATGGTGCGCGTGTGCCCGGCGGCCGCTGGTCATTGGCGAGCCGTGCCTGGTAGCGCTCGGCGACGTCCGACGCGAGCTGCTGTCCTTGATCGAGGGCCTGTTCCACGCTCATCTGTCCTGCGATGGCGGAACTGACGTCCTGCGACACCTGGGTTCCCAGCGCGGGGAACTCGGGGATGTCCACGAACTGGATGCCAGGGGCGGGTCGGGGCTGAACGCCCGGATTCTGCGGGTCGGCGTTCGCGATGGCGTTCTTGGTCGGTTCTGCGAACGCGGACGCCACCTTGAGGTAGTCAGGGTTGGAGTAGGTCGAGCTGCGCTTGCCCGCCGGGACGCTGGACCAGCCGATCTTCTCGCCGACGAGCTGCTCGTAGTCCTTGCCCGAGGCCCAGGAGATGAACTGCCAGGCCTTGTCCTTCTTCTGGCTCGCCTGCTCGATTCCCCAGGACCAGGCGTAGAGCCAGCCCGAGTGGGCGGTCTTCACCACCGGCGCCGGCGCGTAGCCGATCTTGCCACGCACGGGCGAGTCCGCCGCCTCCAGGGAGCCCGCGGCCGACGTGGCGTCGTACCACATCGCCGCCTTGCCCTGGATGAGGTTGTTCAGGCACTCGGTGAACCCGGCCTGCGGTGCGCCGTTCTCCCCGTAGTTGCGGACCAGGTCGACGTAGAACTTCGTCGCCACCTGGAATTCGGGGGAGTTGACCTGCGCGTGCCAGTCCTTGGTGAACCAGGTCCCGCCGAACGTGTTCACGACCGTCGTCAGCGGCGCGAAGATCTGCCCCCAGCCGGGCTGCCCGCGCAGGCAGATCCCGGCCATCCCGGGCTGTGCGTTGTTGACCTTCGTGGCGATCTCGGCCACCTGCGGCCAGGTCGGGTTGGTCGGCATGGTGACGCCCTTGGCCGCCAGCACGTCCTTGCGGTACATCAGGAACGAGGACTCGCCGTAGAACGGCTCGCCGTACACCTTGCCGTCCGGCCCCTGCATCGACTTCACCATCGGCGGCAGGATGTCGGCCTGGTCGAACTTCGGGTCGGCCGCGATGTAACCGTCCAGAGGGGCGACCCACTTGCTGCGCGCGTAGATGGGGATCTCGAAGTTGCTCACCGAGGCGATGTCGTACTGGCCGGCCTGGCTGGAGAACTCCTGGCTGATCTTGTCCCGGACGTCGTTCTCCGGCAGGACCGTGAAGTTGACCCGGATGCCGGTCTGCTTCGTGAAGTTGTCCGCGGTGAGCCGCTGCAGGTCGACCATCTGCGGGTTGTTGACCATCAGCACGTTCAGGCTGTCCGGGACTGCCCCCCGTGCCGCCACCCCACCCCGCGCACCCGGTGAGCGCCAGTCCCAGGACCGGCAAGGCCCAGGCCGCGCGGGAGCTCCATCGTCTGCGCATGGCTGTCCCCGCCTTCGCTCAGATGAGCAGAAACCAACTCGGATGACAGTCTTGGTCGACCGGGAAGGGCGAGTCAACGATTTGTGCCACAATGTGCTGAGACGTGCTCATATGAGCGGAGGCGGGCGTGGCAGGCGACGGGCTCATCGGACCGGCCCATCTGGTCCTGACGGCATCAGTCGCGCGCAGGTACTACCTCGACGGGAAGTCCAAGATCGAAATTGCTGACGAGTTCAAGCTCAGCAGGTTCAAGATCGCGCGGCTGCTCGAGGAAGCGCGCTCCAGCGGTCTGGTCCGCATCGAGGTCGGACGGCCCGGCGCGGTCGATCTCGACCTGTCAGGGGAGCTGCGCGCGGCGTACGGCCTGCACCACGCGGTCGTCGTCGACACGCTCGAAGGTGAGCCGCTGCTCCTGCGCCAGCACGTGGGCATAGGGGCCGCCGCACTCCTGTCCGAGATCGCCACCCGCAAGGACGTGCTCGGGCTGGGCTGGGCTCGCGCCCTGATCGCCATGCGATCCGCGCTCGGCCGGCTCGCAGCACGCTCGGTCGTCCAGTTGACGGGCGCACTGTCCCGTGCCGACGTCGACGACAGCTCCATCGAGCTCGTGCGCGACGTCGCGAGGATCGCCAACTGTCCTGCCTACCGCTTCTACGCCCCCATGATCGTCCATGACGCGGCCACTGCCGTCGCCCTCCGCAGCCACCCCGAGGTCGCTCGAGCGATCTCGATGTTCCCCAAGGTGACCAAGGCCGTGGTCGCCGTCGGGGCATGGGAACCCGGCGCCTCCACCATCTATGACGCCGTGCCTCCCGCCGAGCGCAAGGGGCTTCTCCGCCTCGGAGTGCACGCCGAGGTGAGCGGGGTCCTGCTCGACCCGGACGGCGCGGCCGTGAACGCGCCACTGACCGAACGCATGATCTGCATCTCCGCCGCTGACCTGCGCCGGATCCCAGAGGTCATCGCCCTCGTGTACGGGGCGGAGAAGGCTCAAGCCACCAGGGCCGCGATCCGCGGGGGCTATGTCAACGGCGTGGTCACCCACACCGGCCTGGCCCGAGACTTGCTGTCCATGGCCTGACATGAAGGGAAGCCGGCAAGCGATGCCGAGTGCCTGTCAAGGGGACGACGAGGTCGAACTCATCGGTGGTACCGCCAATCCCGGCCTGGTCCTTCGCGTGGGGGACACCGTCCGGCGCCCGCGGCCGGCAGAGGCAGCGGGTGTGCACGCGCTCCTGCACCATCTGGAGCGGGTGGGTTTCGACGGCGCCCCCCGTTACCTGGGCCAGGACGGGAACGGCCGGGACGTGCTGACGTACGTCGACGGCGACGTGCCGATCGCCCCCCACCCGGCATGGGCTCTCACCGACGACGCCCTGGTCGGCGTGGCTGCGCTGCTGGGGCGCTACCACGAGGCCGCGCGATCCTTCGACCCCACGCCCTACCGGTGGCCCACCACGGTGCCTTCCCCCTATCAGGGCGCTCTTGTCAGCCACAACGATCCGAACCTCGACAACGTCGTCTTCCGCGACGGTTCCGCCGTCGCCTTGATCGACTTCGACCTCGCCAGCCCGGGCTCCCCCCTGTGGGACGCTGCCCTCGCCGCCCGGCTGTGGGTGCCGCTGCGAGACCCGGGCGAGGTCCCCGGCGACCTTGCCTCCAGAGCTGGTCACCGCCTCCGCCTCTTCGCCGACAGCTACGGCCTGACCAGAACCCAACGTCAAGGGATGGCCTCCGCAATTCTCGCGACCCACACGTGGTGCTACGACATCGTCCGTGCGGGCGCGGAGCAGGGCCGCCCCGGATACCAGCGCTACTGGACACCCAGTGCGCAAGAACACGACGCCCGCGGCCGCCGCTGGCTCGAGGCCAACCTCGACTCCCTGACCGCCGCCCTGCTCGAAGCCAGGTAGACGGTCGGGGCCGGCTTCCTAGTCGAGCCGAGGTCCGTTCTGCCGGCCGACGTCCGTGACCCGGGTCGGCGACAGGGTGACGAAGAAGGTGGCGTCCTGGTCGGGGCAGCAGGTGGGTGCTGTGCGGGTCCAGCCGTCGGCGCTGAGAACGAAGCCCTCCCCGTCCTGGGTGCCCATCTCCGTGACGTACACGTCGTCGTTGAACCGCACCGGCTGCCCCAGGTACGTGAGGGCGCCCGGGCGGATCGCGAAGGCATACACCTGCGTCAAGGACTTGCCGGCGCCCGGCTGGCAGATCAGGGCGACCAGCGCGTAGGTGTGCCCGTCACGCAGGTGCCCGCGCTTCACTCGAGCGAGCTGGAGTTGGAAGTCGTAGGGCAGAACCCCGACCCCGCCGCGCAGGTGGCGGCTGACGGGCGGCTTGTCCCAGGTGAGGCACGTCGACGGGTAGGAGGCGTTCTTCCAGTCCCAATCGTCGCCCCGGCGCGGAATGACGAAGCCATTCCTCCTGAACGTCGGGTCCGGAGGTGCCGTCGCGGCTGTTCCTCCAGCTGACGGCGCGGAGGTGTGCGCAGCCGCTGCGGTGGTCAAGGGCGCGGTGGTTGCCGTTGCCGGAGCGGAGGTGACAGTCGTCGTGACGGTCACTGTGGGGCGTGTCGTGCCCGTCGCCGCTCCCGCCGCGGTGCACCCGCTGGTCACCAGCCCGGCCAGGAGTGCTGCCAGGCATCGTGCCCGGTGGGTTCGCACGGTCACCTGATCACGAGCCGAACGGCGTTGCTGTCGGATGCGCTGCCCACGGCGTCCGAATAGCGGTGCACGCGAACGTAGAAGGTGCCGCGCTGCCGCAGTGTGAGCCAGACCGGTGTGCCGCGAGCGACGCTGTAGCCCGTGGCCACCGTTCCCCATCGGCCGAACGCCCGGCGCACCATGAGCGCGAGCGGCTGACCGCCCGTCCCAGCGCGTGATGCCCAGGATCCCCCTGACCGTCGACCCCGCCCGCGCGTACAGAGTCGCAGTCTCAGCCTCAGCGTGGGACGCACGTGCACCGCGACGGACCGGCTCGTCGCCACGCTGTGATTCGCGTCGCCGGCGAAGCGCCACCGCCGGTGGTCGAGCCTCCGCAAGGCGTGAGCCGGCCCCGACTCACGAGTCCGCTTACAGGCCCTGCGGCCCTCTGAGCCTCGAGGCGGCCTCTCGTGGCACCAACCGGAGGATCGGGCGCGGTGACGGCCCGCCTTGGGAAAACGCGTCGCTGGGCGCGTCGGCCCAGCGCTCGGTGAGGTCGAGAAGCGCACCTGTCCGCTCGTTGACGACCGTTCGCTGCTTCTGCGTCTTCATCTCGTAGGAGGGGAGAGGGTCGTGGGCACCGGGGCCCGCGAGGTCGGCGTACGACGTGCCGGCCGGGTCGGGATGCGCGTAGCCGCCGGCGAACGTTCCCAGCCACTCCTCCAGGCCGCTGGTCGCAGTCCGGAACCGGATCCACCGGTGGTTCTCCCAGCCGGGCCCGGGGACGTGCCCGGGCTGGGTGCCGGCGAAGCGGAGGATGAGCTTGTCCGCCGCGCCCTCGCCCCGGTGCGTCAGGTTCGTGAGGACCTCCGGCGGCATGCTGAGGTTCATCCCTCCCTCCGTGTCGTCCTGGTAGATCGTGACGATGCGGTCGCGGTATCCCGGCATCACCAGCTGGGCCTCGTCCACCCAGGCCCGGGCGGTGTCGATGATGGAGCGCCCGAAGCCGGTCAGGGCCGAAAGGCCTTCGACCGGCCAGCCGGTCCAGCGGCGGTGGGCGCCGCCCTGGTTGACGGTGGGCAGGTAGCTGTTGTCGGCCTCGTTCCCGGACCTCTTCCGGCCGGCCGGGAAAGGTGCCAGGTCGATCGCGAAGGTCGGCCGCAGGGGGAGCGGACTGTCGAAGAAATGCACCGGGAGGTTGCTGCAGATACCGCCGTCCGAGAACCAGTTGACGCCGAGAACCGGGGCAGGGACCTCGTCCCGTGCCTGCTCGACCGTCCCCTCGGGATGGGTGCTGCGCCATTCCTGCGCAGCCTCTGCGGCTTGCACGTTGGCGGGCAGGTCGTAGTCCACGGCCAGCAGGGGGACGGCGGAGATGAGCAGCGGGAAGCTCAGGCTCATTCGCGTCGCAACGACGATCGGCAGATTCTCGGGAGCCGGCAGGGGGAGTAGTGGCAGTGCCTGCGCGCGCCGCAAGTCCGTGCGGAACTGACGCCCGTCGGAGGATGCCGGCGGGTTCTTCTCCAGCCAGGCCACCACCGGCTCCGGGAAGAGCAGGCGCCATTTCGCCGGATCGAAGAAGTACTCGCGACCTGCCCATGGCATCGCTACCGGCTGGTGGCGCGTGAGGTTGGTGGTCATGACGTTGAGCTCCACGTCGGCGCGCGCCAAGTCACCGAAGGTGACCGGCGCATCGTCGGCACCGCGCCCCGCGAGCCATTGCAGGGTCTCGTGCAGCCAGGGGGTGAGGGCGGCGGCTCCCTTGGGACGGGCCCCCGGCATCCCGGAGCACAGGCCGTAGCCGTTCGCGGGCACCCGGCTCGCCAGGCGACGGACGACGCCGACAGCCGCGGCCAGCACCGCGCCGAGCACGGCCACGCCGAGCGCCAGCACGACGCCCACCCACCGTCGCACCCCGTCACTCCCGAGGACGACTACGAGCAGTGCGAGGCCGGGCAGCGTGCCGGCGACGGTCCAGCCCGGGACGGCGGCAAGAGTCGCGCGGCCGATCGCGAAGGCTCGACCGGGGCCGGAGCGGCCGAGACCGGCCGTGAGCATCCGGAAGATACCGGCGGTGCCTTCTTGCGGCTGGAACAGGCGGAAGAGCAGGGACCCGCCGGCGGGCGAGTTCGAGGAGAGCATTCCCGGTAGGTTCGACAGCCGCTCGAAGCCTCCAGTGGCCCGGGCGGACTCGGCGACCGCGGCGGCGGAAGCGGCGATCGCTCCGGCGGACGCCCCGCCGATCGACCTCAGGCGGTAGACGCCGGCGAGGCGGGAGACCACGCCGGGATAGATGACTCCGCTGGTGATGCCGCCCTTCATGATGAGGTCGCATTCGAGGACCGGAGCCTCTGCGTGGTTCACGGTGTCGCTCGTCGTCGTGTCAGTGGTCACAATGCCTCCCCAGGCCACTCGCGAACTCATCGCCGCGGACGGACTGTGTCGCGTGGGCCCGTCCGGACCCCGCGATCATGGTACGCCCGCAGGGGGAACGATTAGTCTTGGTGCGGCCCCGGGGTTCGCGGGCTGAAGGGGGTGGGGTGTGCCGGCCCAGGTGGTCCTGTCGTACCCCTTGCCTCTCTTCGGCCAGGCGCGTCGCCTGCGCGCCGAGCTGGAGTCCGTGGGGCTCTCGGTGTGGTCACTGGAGGAGGACCTACCCCTCGGCGTCCGTCTGGAGGAAGCGGTCGCGCGCGAGGTGGCCAGAGCCTCGGCCCTCGTCGTGCTGGTCGACACCCACTCCGGGCTGGGGCCCGAGCAGGTCGAGCTCGCGGCCGTTCTGCCGCCCACCCTCGTCGTCCCGGTGCTGATCGGCACTGGGATCGCCACGATGCCGGAAGCACTCGCCTCGTACCGGTCGCTGCGCCTCGACCACGAGGACGACATCGCCCGGATCGCCGCCGCGGTGGGTAATGCCGTGGCGCAAGTGCCCGTCGCAGAGGCCGGCGATCCGCCCGCAGAGCTCGTCGAGGCACTACGTCTCGGGTCGTGCGTGCTGGTGCTCGGCGGCGAGGCCGAGGACCAGGGTGGCCCGGGCATGCGGGACGTCGCCGACCGAGGCCAAGAGCCACGCATTCCTTGCGGAGGGCGCAGATGTCCCGGCGGTTCCTGAGCTCGACGATCTCGAACAACCGCTGCTGCTGCACCCCTACTTCGACGACCCGTCGGAGCACCTGCGCTTCGGCGAGTTCGGCACGGTATCCGGCAGGAGCGACCGGGGCTCGGCGACCATCGTGGTCCTGAATTTGGAGGAGGACCCCGACCAGCGCAGGGACCGGCACCTGACGCAGAAACTGGCGGAGAACCAGGCGTGGACTGCCGTCCTCGCCCGGCGCAGCCTAGTCGAGCCTGACGGAGGCAAAGGCGCAGGTCTTCGACGATCTGTTGGCGGACGACCTGCTTGCTTCGGACAGGGCAGTACTCCGCCGCCGTTCGCGCCTGGCTCCGGATCGTGCTGTGGGCGACGAGTCCTGACCCCGCCTCCTCCTTCCCCGTGGGACCTGGTTCCGCAGTGCCACCAGTCCGCGGGCGTCATCGCAGGACGAGGACGAGCAGGAGAGCGCTGAACACGATCGTCTGGACGCTGTGCACGGCGATCCCGATGAGCGCGCTGCGGTAGCGCCGCGAGGGATACGACAGGATCAGCGTGTCGATCAGGTTCACCGGGATCGCCCAGGGGATGTGCAGGTGGTAGACCCCGAAGAGCACGCCGTTGACCAGCCAGTCCCAGCGGCCGAAGGCTCCCCGCATGCGAGGCAGGAGCAGCCCGCGGAACAGCAGCTCCTCGCCGAGCACGGTGTTGAAGATCATCATCACCAGCATCAGCGCGAACCACGGCCAGTTGCCGGAGAAGAACTGCTGCCCGGCTACCGAGTGCAGGAAGGCGCCCTGATCCCGGCTGACCGGGGCGGCCAGCTTCGGCAGCTCCTCCTTGGCCGCGACCAGGAGCACCAGCGGGATCGTGATCAGCCACAGCCGGCCGCCGTGCCGTCCGGTGCGAGGACTCTGCGGGGCGTTCAGCCACAGGGCGTGCTTGACGACCGGCCAGCGAAGCGAACCCTGTTCGCGCCGGAGCAGGACGAGCACGAGCAGGAACTGCCAGACCAGGCCGGTGGTGAGGGCGAGCACGAGAGCGCGCGGCCACGCGGTCGGCCCGCCGATCGCGCCGGCCAGCAGCGGTGCGGCGATCCATGCCAGACCCGCCATCGGCAGGGCCGCTGCGGCCCAAACCCCCAGGACGCGCCGGCGGGAGTACTGCGGCAGCTCGAG
Source organism: uncultured Actinomycetota bacterium (assembly GCA_963786765.1). Lineage (GTDB taxonomy): Bacteria > Actinomycetota > Actinomycetes > Actinomycetales > Kineosporiaceae > DATKNA01. Next base: position 23,870 of record CAWBAJ010000019.1, read on the forward strand.
GGTTCCGGAGTCGAGCACGGGCGGGGCGTACGACGATCCTCGGGTCTGAGTGGTGTGGGCCATGACCGTCTCTCCTTCGCGTCCGGGGAACGGTCCCGACGCTAGGAACCGGGGGGCCACCGCCGCGTCGTCGCACCGTCGGACAAGGGCCGGGACCCGGCGACGAGGACCATCTCCTCCTCAGGTATGACGCGGCGTGTCGGGGGCCGGAGGTACGTTCGCGCCGTGAGCCGGATGCGGCACCTCGCGCGCAGCTACGGCCTCGACGTGCTCGTCGTGCTCCTCGCGGTCGGGGCCGTGCTCGAGGTCGTGCTGCGGCGGCACGCCGTCAACGCCCCCCGATCGCCGCTGTGGTTCTCCGTGCCCGTCGTCGCGGTGATGGTGCTGCCGGTGTTCGCGCGCCGGCGCTTCCCCTTCGCGGCACCGGCTGCCTACTGGCTGCTCGCCGTGGCCATCTCGTTCGTGGACGGGCTGCTCATCCCGTTCACCAACAGCCTCCTGGTCCTCGGCACGGCGCCATCGATGCTCCTCGGGAACCTCCGCGACGCGCGGCAGGCCCGCGCCGGGCTGGTCGCCGTCCTCGCGGGCGGGGCGATCGTCGTCTACAACCGCCCGGGCCACACCCTCGGCCAGCTCGTGTTCATCCCCCTCCTGTTCGGGATCTGCTGGCTCGCCGGGTTCGCCCTGCGGGAGCGCGCCGAGCAGGCCGAGGCCGCGGAGCAGCGTGCAGCCCTGGCCGAGCGCGAGCGCGAGGTCGCCCAACGGGAACGTGAGGTGGCGGAGCGGGAGCGCGAGGCCGCGGAGCGGGAACGTGAGGTCGCGGCCCGGATCGCCGTCGCGGAGGAACGGGCACGCATCGCGCGGGAGCTGCACGACGTCGTCGCGCACGCCGTCAGCGTGATGGTGCTGCATGCGGGCGCGGTCCGGCACCGGCTGCCCGAGACGCTCCGGGATGACAGGGAGGCCCTGCGCGGCGTCGAGCGGGCCGGGCGCACGGCCCTGGCCGAGATGCGGCGCCTGCTCGGGGCGATGCGGCACGACGGCGAGGCGGTGGACCTCGAGCCCCAGCCAGGTCTCGGCGACCTGCCGCGTCTGCTCTCGGACGTCGACCGTGCCGGCCTCCCGGTCCAGCTGCACGTGGACGGCGAGCCGTTCCCGCTGCCGCGGGCCGTCGACCTGTCGGCGTACCGCATCGTGCAGGAGGGCCTCACCAACAGCCTCAAGCACGCCGGGGCCAGCCATGCCGAGGTGACGCTGCGGTACCGGCCCGACAGGGTCCAGATCGACGTCGTGGACGACGGCACGGGCGGCGTCCCCGGCAACGGGCCGGGGCACGGGCTGGTCGGCATCGGCGAGCGAGTGAAGATCTACGGGGGTGACATGACGGCGGGCGCGGCGGCGGCGGGCGGGTTCCTGCTCACCGCCAGGCTGCCCCTGTCGGGGGACGGCGACCGCGGGTCATGACCGTTCGCGTCCTCGTCGCCGACGACCAGTCGATGGTCCGTGCCGGCTTCCGGTTGCTGCTCTCGGGGGAGCACGACATCGAGGTCGTCGGCGAGGCGGGCAACGGGCTGGAGGCCGTGGACCTGGCCGCGCGCTGCCGTCCCGGGGTCGTGCTGATGGACATCCGCATGCCCGAACTCGACGGGCTCGAGGCGACCAGGCGGATCCTCGCGGCCGACGGGAGCGCCCGGGTCCTGATCCTCACGACGTTCGACCTCGACGAGTACGTCTACGAGGCGCTGCGCGCGGGCGCCAGCGGCTTCGTGCTCAAGGACGACCCGCCCGAGCAACTGCTGGCCGCGATCCGAGTCGTCGCCGCCGGGGACGCACTGCTCTCGCCCGCCATCACCAGACGCGTGATCCAGCAGTTCACCCGGATCCGTCGTCGCGCCGCGCCCAAGGAGCTCGACGAGCTGACGGGACGGGAGCGGGCCGTCTTCCGCCTGATGGCTCGGGGCCGCTCCAACGCCGAGATCGGGCGCGAGCTCTACATCAGCGAGACGACGGTGAAGACGCACATCACGCACATCCTGCAGAAGCTGGACCTGCGCGACCGGGTGCAGGCGGTCGTCCTGGCGCACGAGACCGGACTGTTCGACGCAGCCGCGGACGGGCTCGATCCGTAGCGGAACGAGCGGGCCGCGGTGGCCCTCAGGAGAGGAGTTCGGCGAGATCGAGGTGCGCCGTCCCGATGCCGAATGACACCTCGCCGGCCTCGTCGTCCGTCAGCCGGGCGCGCAGCTCGTACGTCCCGTCGACCAGCTCATAGGCGTCGAGCACCCGCTCGCGAGGATCCATGATCCAGTAGTGCTCGAGCCCCGCGGCGGCGTACTTGACCGTCTTGCGCACGAGGTCGTCGCCCCTGTTGGAGGACAGCACCTCGACGACCAGGGCTGGAAGACCGGTGAAGCGAACGTCTTCATCTGTCTGCGGGTGGACCATCACGTCAGGCACGAACTCGTCCCGGCGGACGCGCCACGACCAGGCCAGAGTCACCCGATGAGTGGGCGGCACGGCGTCGTCCAGGGCCTCGGCGAGCCTCCGGGCGGCGTCCTGGTGCCGACGGCTGGGGCTGGGCGGCATCACCGCTCGACCGTCGATGTATTCCGCACGGACGTCGTCCCCCAGACGCGTGTACTCCTCCCAGGACATGCGCTGCCCCAGGTGGACATCAGCGGGTGTGCTCACGGCCACCTCCTCGCTGCATGGTAAGGCGATCTCGCGGGTGGCGCCCCGGCCTCGGCGGGTGGTGCCGCTCCGCGCCGGCGTCGTCCGCCGTCCGCCAGCGTCGTCCGCAGGAGTGCCGCGACGCTGAGGTCCCCGAGCACGAAGCCGGCAGTCAGCAGGCCCGTGAGGGCCCGATCCCTCGTGAGCCCGCAGAGCAGCACGGCGACGACGAGGTAGAGCAGGATTTTCCAGGTCAACCTGCCCACGGCGGCACGCACTCGTTCCCTCCGCCCTGATCGTTCAGACGGGCTGACATGTGAGAGCCCCGGTGCCGACCGCTCGGGGGTTCGGGCGGCGCCGGGGCTTCGGGTGTCTCATCGCTGGTCGCGAGGATTCGTTACACCCCCGGCGACGGCGATCAGGAAGTCTGGGCATCGCGCGGTCGGGGCGCGGCAGTCCCGGCGTCACTGATCGCAGTGCTCTACCCCGACCCGCTGACCTCGGGCCACCCAGCGTCTCGCATGAGCGGCTGGAATACTGGGCCAGATGCACCCAGGAGACGGAGGGTTGTCGCAGCGCGCTGCCATTACGACCACTTCCAGGCCGATCGAGACGAGGCCGGGCGAGGCTGCGTCGAAATCACGTTCTTCACGCTTCGTCGTCGGGTCGTCAGTCACCGTCGCCGTCCTTGTCGCCTGGTCTGCGGTTCACGTGGTCACGGGCACGCCGTGGCGCGACCTCATCCCCTGGGTGGCGGCTGTCGTCATCGGGCTCCTCGCGCCGGGCACGGCGCTCGTCCGTGCGGTCCGGCGCTCGCGAGCCCCGATCGTGGAAGACGTGGCGTGGGGTGCCGCGGCGGGTTGCCTGGTTGCGCTGGTCGGCTGGTTCCTGGACCGGATACTGCCCTGGAGTCCTGGACCGTTCGTCTGGGGACCGGTCCTGGTGGGGCTGCTGCTGTTGCCGCGGCAGACCCGCCACCGGGTGCTTGCGAGACCGGCGCCCGGGTGGGGGACCGGGCCGACCGTGGCGATGGGCCTGGTCATGCTCGTCGCGCTTGCCTGGATGACGTCGACCGGACTGCTGTTCCTGCCCCTGAACCCGGGGAGCCAGGGGATCCTCTATTCCCAGGACACGATGTTCCAGGCCGCGGTCGTGGGAGAGATGCGGCACCATCTCGTGCCGGACTATCCAATGGTCGCTGGTGAGCCACTGCGCTACCACTGGTTCCTGTACTCCATCCTGGCGTACCTGACCACGGGGACGGGCGTCGATGCGTTCGACAGCTCCCTCAGACTCGGCCCCTCGACCGTCCTGCCAGCCGTCCTTCTGCTGGCGGGTGTCGTTGCCCGACGGATGTCGGGCCGGGTATGGGCAGCACCTGTCGCCATGGCCCTCTTGGCGGTCGTGGATCTCAGCCTGGCCAACCGCTGGGGATGGCAGGGTTCGTCGGCGATAGGGGGTGCGTACAGCCCGATCATCGGCATCTGGCGCGGCAGCCCCCCGCAGGAGCTGGCCTGGCTGGCCGGGCTCGCGGCCTTGGGCACGACCGTGGCCTGGCTTCGTCGCAGCGACGACGACCGCGCCGTCCCGGTCGCCCTGCTCCTCCCGTTCTTCGTGCTCTGCCTCGGATCGAAGTCCTCGCAGCTACCGGTGCTCGCCGCCGGCATCGCGCTCGCCCTGCTCGCCGCGCTGCTGCAGCGCCGGCTCGACCGTGCGGTCAGGGCGCTGCTGCTGCTTGTCGCCGTCGCTGTCACCTTCGAGCTGGCGGTGCTGCTCATCTATCGCGGTGGGTCGTACGGCCTGATCGTCGAACCAGGCGGCCGGCTGGAGGTCACCACCACCGCGCTCTTCCCGGGCCTGGGGACCGGCACCGGGAAGCCGGCGATCGCGTTCCTGACCGCGCTGCTGGTGGGCACGCTGCCGCTCCTGCCGCGGCTGGCGGGGCTCATCTGGCTCGGTGTTCGGCGGCGGGACGACCCCGCCACCTGGATCACTGCGGGGGCGTGCATCGGAGGGTTCGCCGCGGCGTACCTGCTGCGCCACCCCGCCCAGAGTGAGCTGTACTTCGTCTTCTCCGCCTATCCGCTCGCCGTCGTCGGTTCGGCGTACGGCATCACGGACGCCTTCCATGCCTACCGCTCTCGCCCGGACGTCCGCCCTCGGAGGCTCGTGCCTGCTCTGGCCGCCTCCGTGGTGTTGGGGACGGTCGCCGCGGCTGCAGTCGCCGTCAGCCAGCCGGGATCGTGGCCGCTGCAGCGATGGGCGCAGGACAACCCCCAGGATCCACTGGCGCAGTCCGTACCGGCGACGGAGCAGGCGGGGTGGTACCTCCTGCCGCTCGCACAGCTCCTAGGCGCCGTGGTGGTGGCGGTGGTCGTCGTCGTGGTCGGGTTCCGAGCGGCGAATGCCGCGGTCATGCGCCGCCGGCCGAGCTGGACGCCGGTCGCGGTCCCGGTGGTGCCCGTCGTCGTGACCGTGCTGCTCGGCACCGGCGTGTACGGGATGTCCCAGACCATCGCGGGCACCGACAACGGGTCGCTGGCCGAGAGGATGCAGTTCTTCGTCTCCCGGGCCGCCACCGACGGCGTGCTCCCGACCACCCAGGATCTCGTCGACGGCGGACGCTGGCTGGACTCGCATGCCGGGCCGGACGACGTCGTCGCCGTCAACCGGTACTGCGTGCAGACCGCCGCCTGGCGTGCCGGCCGGTCCCGGTGCGACGCGCGGGAGTTCTCGCCGGCCGCCCTCAGCCAGCGGCGTACCTACGTGGGCGGCTGGGCGTACGCCGACCGGAACCTCGCCAAGGCGTGGTCCGAGCCGCCCCCGTACCGGAAGATCCCCTTCTGGGACCCATCCCGGCTGGCCCGCCAGGACGCGGCCTTCCGGCACCCGACGGCCGATCTGCTCGCCGGGCTGTATAAAGACGGCGTGAGGTGGCTATGGGCGGACCTCCGCGACGGGCCGGTCGCGACCGACCGGCTCGACCAGCTGGCCGACCGGCGCTACTCGGGTTCCAACCTGCACATCTGGCAGTTGCGCACGCCCACGGCCTGAGGAGGCACGATGCACGCGTCCGCGATGGCCCAGATGAGTCGGTGCGTCGACACCCACCTGTCCCAGGGCCGGCGATACCGGGTGGTCGACTTCGGCTCGCGCATCTCGGACGGTCAGCGCAACTCCCACCGCGACGTGTTCGCCGGGTACGACGTGGAGTACGTGGGTGTCGACATCGACGCGGGGCGGAACGTCGACGTCGTGATGAAGCGGCCGTACAAGATCCCGTTGCGGGCCAACAGTGTCGACGTGGTCGTCTCGGGCCAGGTCTTCGAGCACATCCCGTTCTTCTGGGCGTCCTTTCTGGAGCTGGCGCGCATCCTCCGCCCGGGCGGGTTGATCTTTCTCACGGTTCCGTCCAGGGGACACACGCATGACGTGTACGACTGCTGGCGCATCTACCCCGACGGACTGCGCGCGATCGCCGCGATGTCGCGGCTCGAACTGCTGGAGGGGCGTACCGACTTCCCTCCGACGACGGACGGGCGCCGGTTCGACTACGGGGGAATCGACCCGACCAAGGCGTACTGGGGCGACACCGTCGGCGTCTTCCGGAAGCCGACGCGGTACCCGGACCTGGAGGTCCGGGTGTTCCGGACCGTTGCGGTGTGGTGGGCCAATCGCGTGGGCGACCTCAGTCGTGTCCCCGGCACTGATCCCCGGCATCCCGGTCGCCGCCGGGAGCCGCCACCGGCGCCGTCCCGCGACCTCGTCGCCGCCGCCGGGCGGGTGGTCCCCCGGCCCGTCAGGCGGGTGATTCCCCGGCCTGTCAAACGGGCGATCCGCCGGCTCGGGGCTTGACCGCCACCCGGCCGGAATCGGCACGGAGCAGCAGCAACCGCTCGCCGGTGCGGTCGAGGAACTCGTCCGCGGCCTGACGGGATCCCTGCCAGTGCCCGTAGTCGTCGAGGATGAGCACGCCGCCCGGAACCAGCCGGGGATACAGGTGCTCCAGTTCGTGCACCGTCGATTCGTACCAGTCCGTGTCCAGTCGAAGGATCGCGATCTCGTCCGGCATCTCGGCGGGGACGGTTTCCTCGATGGGCCCCTTGATGAAGTGGAGCCGCTCGGACGGGTACGGCACCGTCTCGAAACCGGCCTGGACGTCCTCCAGCGATGCCGAGGCCCAGACCCAGGACTGCTTGTCGGCTCGCGCCAGAATGCGCGAAGCGGACTCCCCGTCGTAGCGCAGGTCCTTGTCGGTCGGTTCCGTCATGCCTTCGAACGTGTCGTACAGGTACAGATCACGCTCGTGGTCGCCCAACTGATCCAGGGTTCGTGCCACGGCATGCATGCTGCCGCCCCGCCACACGCCGCACTCCACGACAGACCCCGGGATCTGGTACCGGTCAATGTAGCGGGTTGCCGTGATCAGGGCGTGCAGCTTGTCGTTTCCGGTCATCGTGTACGGCCGGGCCGCCCGGATGATCTCTCGGTACTCCGGATCGTAGTCGGCCGGATACTCCCGTGCCGCCTTGGCCGGGGGCTTCGGCGTCGCCGCCTGCACGTTCCGGGCAGCCTGTTCGAGACTGCGCGCTGCCTTCTCCATCCGCTCCGTGACCGCGCGGAGGCGAACGTCCGCCTCCGACGGCCTGCGACCCGGTGACCGGGTCAGGTGGTACCCCGTCGTACGGCTCAGCACCGTGTTCGCGCGCTCCCTCCAGGCCATGGGAGCATTCAAGCAGAGGCGGACGTGAGGGTCCTGAGCGAGGGGACCGGGGAAGGGTGAGCGGATGGCGCGGCCAGTGACACAGCAGGTGGGGCATACGGCCAGGCGTCTGCGCAAGGCTGCGCGCTACGAGCGGATCGCCTGGTCGCGCTCGGCCTCGATCGTTCCCGGGCAGGTCCTGTACGAGTCGTTCTTCGGGAACGGCATGCTGGACAACCCTGAGGCCATCTTCTCCGCACTGCTGGCCGCGCCCGACATGCTGCATCTGTCGCACGTCTGGGTCCTCACGAACACCGAGGCCAATCGCCGCGTCATGGAGCAGTACCGGGACGAGCCGCGCGTGCGATTCGTCACATACGGGTCCACCCGCTACTTCGAGGCCCTCGCGAGGTCGCAGTACCTCGTGAACAACTCCACATTCCCTCCCGAGTTCGGCAAGCGGGAGGGGCAGACGTACGTCAACACGTGGCACGGCACGCCGCTGAAGGCCATGGGGTACGACATACCCGGTGGCGGGCCCGCGACGCGCAACATCGTGCGCAACTTCGCCAGCGCCGACTTCCTCCTGTCGGCGAACGATTTCATGACGGAGACGATATACGAATCGGCGTACAAACTCCGGGGGATCTACCGCGGCCGGATCGTGCAGGAGGGCTGGCCGCGCGTGGATCGGCAATTCATGACGGACCAGCAGCGGACGGCCCTGCGGGAGGAGCTCGTCTCCCGTGGCGTGGCGCTCGACCCCGGGCAGCAAGTCGTGCTCTACGCGCCGACGTGGCGAGGGGACTTCCAGTCCCCGGTGAACGACATGGTTCAGCTGCTGAACAGGGTGCGGCTGCTCAATCAGCAGGTCGGCAGCCGCTACCGTGTGCTCCTGAAGGTACATCAGCGAGTTTACGACTTCGCCGTGGCGCAGCCGCGGATGCGGGAACTCCTGGTGCCGAACGACATCCCCACGAATGCGGCGCTCGGTGTCACCGACGTCCTCCTGACCGACTACTCGAGCATCTTCTTCGACTTCCTGGCCACGGGCCGGCCCGTGCTGTTCTACCTGCCGGACGAAGCGAACTACATGGAAACGCGGGGGCTGTACCTGCCGCCCGACCAGCTCCCCGGCCCGGTGTCGCACGACATCGGCGACGTGGCCCGGCAGTTGATGAGCGTGGGCGGGGGCGGCGAAAGCGACCCGCTCCGCACGCACGCAGACGTGTACGCGCGCACGCGAGAGGCATTCACCTCGCGCGAGGACGGCGACGCCACCCGTCGCGTCATCGACGTGGTCTTCCGCGGCCGTACCGAGGGGTACGACGTGCGGGACGGCCTCTCGGACGGCCGCACGTCGATCCTGATCTACCTCGGTGGCCTGCGCACGAACGGCATCACGCAGTCCGCTCTGAACCTCCTGGACAACATCGACCACCGTCGGTTCGACGTGTCGGTCTGCTACGCGTCCAGCGTCAACGAGGACTGCCGACGCAACGAGGACGCCATCAACCCCAACGTGCGGCTGTTCCCGCGAGTGGGCGGCATCAACGGCAGCAAGGTGTTCTGGTACGGCAGGCGGGCGATGCTCACCGCCGGTATGGACGCCGGGCCGTCGCTCCAGCGCGGCGCACAGGCGAGGCTGTTCCGGGACGAATGGTTGCGGTGTTTCGGGGACAGCCGGTTCGACCACATCGTGGACTTCAGCGGCTACAACCCGTTCTGGGACTACGTGCTGCTTCAGGGAGAGGCCAAGACCCGCTCCGTTTTCCTGCACAACGACGTGCTTGCCGACTCCCAGCGCGAGATCGGGGGCCGCAGGCCGCACGAGCGCAATCTGCTGTCCGTCTTCTCGACGTACCGCAAGTTCGACAACCTGGTCTCGGTCTCGACCGCGCTGTCCGAGATCAACCGCGACAAGCTTGCCCAGTACGCCGACCCCGAGAAGTTCGTCACCGCCCACAACACCATCAACGCCCAGCGCGTCCTCCGGCTGGCATACGGCCTCACCGGCGACGACCGATACCTGTTCGATCGGAGGGCTCGGGGACTTCCCGAGGGTCCGGAGGAGCCGACGCCGCTCGTCGGACAGTCCCGGGCCGTGCTGGACCTCGACGATCTCTCCAGGACGATCGAGGCCCTGATGGAGCGGCACCCCCTCGCCACGATCATCGAGGAGGTGAACCGCAAGGACACGATCCTGCGGTTGGTCCCGCCGGCGCCCGGCGTGACGACGTTCGTCACCGCCGGGCGCCTCTCACCGGAGAAGGACCATGCGCGCCTGATCAGGGCATTCGACCTGGTGCACCGGGACAACCCGAACACGCGCTTGGTGATCATGGGCGCCGGGCCGCTGCGCCAGGAGCTCGAGGATCTGGTCGTGGATCTCGGCCTGGTGACGTCGGTGACACTTCCCGGCCGGCTGGCAAACCCTTACGCCGTCATGACGAATTCGGACTGCTTCGTCCTGTCCAGCAACTACGAGGGCCAACCGATGGTGCTGCTGGAGGCCATGGTGCTGGGACTGCCCATCGTCACCACGGACTTCGCGTCCGTCCGCGGCACGCTGCCGCCGGGGTACGGCCGTGTCGTCCCGCTGACGGATGAGGGACTGGCCGACGGCATGCGCGCCTACCTCGCCGGCAAGGTGGGCGCACTGCCGTTCGACCACGTCACGTACAACCGGGAAGCGGTCGAGCAGTTCTATCAGGCCATCGGCGCCACCACGGCCGTGGGCGCCGTCTCGTGAGCCCTGCACAGGTGGTGATCCTCGCCGCCGGCCTGGGGACTCGGCTCGGGCGTTCGTTGCCCAAACCACTGACGGTTCTGGGCGACGGGCGCACCATCATGCAGCAACAGCTGGACAACGTCGGCACGGCCTTCGGTGACTCCGCCCGGATCATCGTCGTGGTCGGGTTCAAGATGGACCTGATCATGGAGAGGTTCCCGGACGTCCTGTACGCGTACAACCAGGACTACGACCAGACGAACACCAGCAAGAGCCTCCTCAAGGCACTGCGCCTGTCGCACGACGGCGGCGTGCTGTGGTTCAACGGTGACGTGGTGTTCGACGCCGCCATCCTCGACAGGGTGACGCCGATGATGAAGGAGGACCAGAGCTTCGTCTGCGTCAACACCGCCGCGGTCGCGGATGAGGAGGTGAAGTACACGGTGGATGGCGACGGGTTCGTCCGGGAGCTGTCCAAGACGGTCGTCGGGGGTGCGGGCGAAGCGGTCGGCATCAACTTCGTGTCGTCACGTGACAAGGATCTCCTCATCCAGCAGCTGGACAATTGCGATGACCGGGACTACTTCGAGCGCGGCATCGAGACCGCGATCGCCGAGCACCGTCTTCGCGTGCGGCCGGTCGACATCTCCGACCTGTTCGCCGTGGAGGTCGACTTCGAAGCCGATCTGGTCAAGGCGAACGCGCGAGGCCAGGTCGTGAACGGCCGCCGGCCGGAGGAGCCGGCTCGCCGATCTCCTGACGAGGATCCGATCCGTTCCACCGCGCCGCGCTCGGGCGCGGCGCTGCGCTCGACAAGAGCAGATCGATGACGCCACCGCCCGAACGTCGGCCGGACGTGACCGTGGTGATCCGCGTGCACAACGACAGGTACGTCACGGAGGCCGTGCGCTCAGCGCTCGCGCAGACCCTGCGGACGGTCGAGCTCGTCGTCGTGGATCATGGCTCGACCGACGGCACCAGTGAGGCAGTCGACCGGCTGGCCCGTTCCGACCCCCGGATCCGCGTGATCCACCTTGGACGGGGTGGGGGCCCGGGGCGCCCGGGCAATGTCGGCATCGACGCCGCGCGCGGGCGGTACCTCATGTTCTTGGACAGTGACGACGTCCTGGAGCCGGACGCATGCCGGATCCTGCTGAGCGCCGCCGAAGTCTTCGGCGCCGACCTCGTGTGCAGCCTCATCCAGCGCGTTCACGGCGACGCCGGCCGCCGCCTGCCCTGGTACCCGGACCTCTATCGGGAGCGCTACGTGGTCCAGGACATTCGCGAGCGGCCCCGCCAGCTGTGGGACCAGGTACCGCTCGCGAAGCTCTTCCGTTCGGACTGGCTCCGGGAGCGCGACGTCCGGTTCCTCGACGAGGGCGTCTACGAGGACCAGTACCTGTGCCTCGCGGCGTACGTGCGGGCGGGCAGGATCGCGGTGATACCGGACGCGACATACCGCTGGATGGCACGGCCCAAGGACACCCGCAAGTCCATCACCCACAGCCGGAGCGAGGTCCAGAACCTGCTCGACCGGATCACCGCGAACGAGCAGATGGACGTGCTGCTGCGGCAGGAAGGGGCCGAGGACCTCCGGCCGGAGAAGGACGGCAAGTTCCTCCGCCACGACCTCGCCATCCACGCGCGGGAGCTGTGGCAGCGCGATCTCGAGCATCAGAAGTCGTTCCTCGAACGCGTCGGGGCCTACGTCGAAGGGATCGACGAGGAGGTCCTCGCCGCGCAGCCGGCCCCGGTGCGGGCGCTGGTCTGGTTCCTTCGCCGTCGCGACCTCGAGGGCGTCCACACGGTCGCTGCCTATCTGGCCAGCCCTGGGTGCCTGCTCACCGACGTCGTCGTCCGGGACGGCCGGACCTACTGGACGGAGCGGTACCTCGACACTGAGGAGGGCCGACGCTGGCTGGACGTCAGCGACCTGAAGTTGGATCGGGTGCCGGCACCGTCCCGGCACCTGGGTAACGAGCTCCACGTCCTGCGAGCCACCGACGGCGTGCTCACGGTCGCCGGTGAGATCCGCAACCTCTTGGGGACGGTCCCGCAGGACGCCGACGTCCGGGTCAGGGTCCGCGTGCAGCCTCGCCGAGGGGGCGCGGCGGTGCACTTCGCCGGCAAGGACGTCGTCAACGACGGCAAGTTCCTGCGCTTCACCGCCGATCTCGACCTCGCCGGCCGGCTGCCCATGGGGCTCCGCCGTACGCAGGCATGGGACGTGTACGTCGAGGTTCGCTGGAACGGGCTCACGAACGTGACGCAGACATCGGTGACAGACCCCGAGACCCTCGAAGTCACCGTGCCCGTCGCTCCGCGGTTGGGCGCGCTCGTCGGCAACGCCGTCCTGCTCGAGGCCACCGCGCGGGGAACGCTGGGCCTGGTCCTCGTGAACAACAACGAGCGCGGCGTCCGGCTCGGTGACGCCACGATTCGCGCCGCCCGCAAAGTGCACGCCGACAAGGTGCTGCGCTGGGGACACCGGGCCGTCGAGGAGCGGGTGAAGCCTGCCTACTTCACGCTGTGCAAGGCGCTGCCGCCGCAGCGGGACACGGTGCTGTTCGAGTCGTTCCAGGGGCGGCAGTACTCCGACAACCCGAAGGTGGTGTACGAGGCGCTGCGGGCGAAGCGCCCGGAGCTGCGGACCGTCTGGAGCTATGCGCCCTCACGCGGGCGAGAGGGCTTCCCGAAGGACTCCGACCTCGTGCGACGGGAGAGCTGGGCCTACTACCGGACCCTGGCCCGGGCCGGCTATTGGGTCGACAACTACGGCTTTCCCCACCCCTGCCCGCCGAGGAAGGCCACGACGTATGTCCAGACGTGGCACGGGACGCCGCTGAAGATGGTCCTGTTGGACCTCGAGCGCATCCAGCAGTTGCCGGCGCGCGGGCGGCGGCTATGGCAGGGCTTCGCCGACCGCTGGGACTACGTCGTCGTCCCCAACGACTACTACCGGGGCACCTTCCTGCGCGGTAGCAACACGGCGGCGCAGGAGATCCACGTCGGCTTCCCTCGCAACGACGTCCTCGTCAGCGGATCGTCATCCGCGGACGTCGAGGCCGTGAAGCAGCAGCTGGGCTTGCCGCTCGACCGCACGATCGTCCTGTACACGCCGACCTGGCGCCGCGCCGCGGCCGGCGTTCCGCTGGAGTTCCCGAACCTCGCCGAGATGGCCGAGGCGCTCGGCGACGAGTACTACCTGCTCGTGCGTCAGCACTACTACCGGCGGGGCATCGACGTGCCGCAGGAGCTGGCCTGGTTCGCGCGCGACGTGTCCGCGTTCGACGAGACGTCGACCCTGCTGCTGGCGTCCGACGTGCTGGTGACGGACTTCTCGTCGGTGGCCTTCGACTACGCCCTTCTCGACCGTCCGATGATCTTCTACGTGCCGGACTACGACTTCTATACCCGGGTCGAGCCCCGCACGTACGTGGACCTGGCGGACGTCGCCCCTGGACCCCTCGTCTCGGACACCCAGGAACTGGTGGCGGCGATCCGGCGCACTGACCAGGACCGGGCGACGTACGCCGAGGCGCACAAGGAGTTCTCCACCCGCTACTGTGCCGCTGACAACGGCCGTGCGGGCGAGGTCGTCGTAGAACGGGTGTGGGGGCCGGGGCCCACGGAGTGACGGCGCCGATCATGGATGCGGCGGATCTCGCCGAGCAACCGATCGCGCTGATCGCACGTCAGACGTATGTGACCCGGGAACGCGCTCAGCAGCTGGGTGTACCCCTCGTCGTCCTCGACCAGCCCTTCGACCAGCCGTCCCGGACAGCTGGTTCGTGCCCGGGGGAAGAGGTCCGCCGTCCGGTCGAGGGTCGCGCCGACGCGCTCGCGCTCCGCCACCCGCCGGACTCTCTCGTGCGAGAATGCCCTCCGGCCCACTCGAGGAGGCCCGTTACCCGGAGGTGGAGGAATCGATGAGCCATGTGAGGCCCGATTCCCCCCTTCGCGCCGAGCGCCACCCCGAGCGCCAGCCCGAGCGCCGGCCCGACCGCCCGACCGGCTTCCCCGTCCCTGAGGCCAGGGTCCGCCGGACCCGGGCACGACGCCACCATGCCCGGCACTCGACCGGGCTCGGCGACGGTTTCGGCTCGGTCATCAGCTGGACCATGATCGGGGCCGTGGTCCCGGGCTCGGGGCTGATCGTCGCCGGACGCCGTAAGCTCGGGCGCCTCCTGCTCGCGATCGCACTGCTCGCCGTCGTGGCCTGCGTGGTCCTGGCGGTGAAGGGCGACGCCCTGCAGACGGCTGCGCACGTCGTGGCGAGTCCGGACATGCTGCTGCGGGTCGCGATCGGCATCGCCGTGGCGACCCTGTTGTGGGTCATCCTTGTGATCTTCACCCACGCTTCGCTCCGCCGCCGGGTCCGGCTGAACCGGGGCCAGCGGATTCTCGCGGGAACGCTCGTGACCTCGCTGGTGCTCGTGGGGGCACTCCCCGCCCTCGAGGCCGCGCATTACGCGCTGGTGGCACGCGACACCGTCGAGTCGGTCTTCGCTACCGGCCAGGACAAGCTCTCGGCCGGTGCGAACCGTCCGGGAACCACGGCGGACCCCTGGGCGGCGGTGCCGCGCGTGAACGTGCTCCTGATCGGCTCGGACGCCGGCAAGGGCCGCACCGGCGTCCGGCCCGACACCCTCATCCTCGCGAGCGTCGACACCAAGAGCGGCGAGACGACCCTGTTCAGCCTGCCGCGCAACCTGCAGCGGGTGCCGTTCCCGCCCGGCAGCCGCGCGGAGAAGGCCTACCCGAACGGGTTCTACTGCATCAACCCGCAGAACGGCGTCAACACGGAGTGCCTGCTGAACGCGATCTGGACCTGGGCGGACGGCAACCCGCAGTACTACCCGGGGGTGAAGAACCCAGGTCTGACGGCGACCGTGCAGGCGGTCGAGCAGGTGCTGGGCCTGCAGATCGACGACTACCTGATGGTGAACCTCAAGGGCTTCATCACGTTCGTGGACGCGATCGGGGGCGTGCACCTCAACATCGCCGAGCGCCTGCCCATCGGCGGGAGCGTCGAGAACCCCGTGCCCAAGTACGGCTGGATCGAGCCGGGGCGCAACCAGCTGCTCGACGGCTGGCACGCCCTCTGGTACGCCCGGTCGCGCTGGTCCACCAACGACTACGACCGGATGAAGCGGCAGCGATGCGTCATCGGCGCCGTCACGCAACAGGCGGATCCGAAGGCCGTCGCCCTCAACTTCGACAAGATCGCCCGAGCGGCCAAGGACAACATCTCGACGGACATCTCCCTGCAGGACCTGAACGCCTGGGTGACCCTCGCCCTGCGGGTGAAGCGCGCCCACGTCCGCAGCCTCCCCCTGACCGACGCGGTGATCGACACCGCGAACCCGGACATCCCGAAGATCCACCGGCTGGTCCGCAGGGCGCTGGAGCCGGCGGACACGGCCACGCCGAAGCCGTCGCCGTCCAAGAGCGACTCGGGCAGCAAGCCGCCGGCGGACGCGGGCACCGCGGTCGACGTCAATCAGGTGTGCTGACGGCCGCCGTCAGATCAGCGGCGGGCGGCCGGCGCGGGTCATCCGCAGGACCGTGCGCCAGCCGAGCGGACGGCGCACGCCGCACGGCGTGGTGATCCCCTCGAACAGTCCCGCGAACCAGGTGCGCAGCTCCGACCGGGGCTTGAGACGGAGCACCGTGATGGTGATCCACGAGGCGAGGTAGATCGGGACGAGCGGGATCGGCAGGTTGCGCCGCGCGACGTACACCCGGTTGCGCGCGTTGTACCGGTAGTAGAGCGCGTTGCGGGCGGGGTTGTTGGCGGGGTGATGCACCACGATGTCGCCCGCGTACCAGGCGACCGAGCCGGTGTCCCAGACCCGCCAAGCGAGATCGATCCCTTCGTGGGCGTAGAAGAACTCGTCCGCCCACCCGCCCGCGCGCCGGAAGACGTCCTCGCGCAGCGCGACCGCACCCTCCCAGACGACGGTGGCGTAACTGCTGCGCTCGGGGTCGCCGACCCGCAGCCGGGGCGTCCACCTCCGGGGCGGCTGCGCCCCCTCGGGGTCGGCGATGCGCGGCTGGAGCAGGCCCAGGCGGCCGTCGCGGGCGAAGCGCGACGCGATCGTCGCCAGGATGTCGTCCCGCGGCAGGACGGCGTCGTCGTCCAGGAAGAACAGGAGGTCCCCGTGGACCAGCGCCGCGCCCGCGTTCCGGCCGGCCGGGATCCCGACGTTGTCCGGCAGGCTGAGACTGCGCACGCCCTCGGGCAGACCCTCGGCCTGCCACCCGTTGCCGACGACCACCACGTCGACGTCGACGTCCTGCTGGGCGAGCACCGAGCAGATCGCCTGCTGCAGTTCCGTCGGCCGCTGGCCCATGGTCAGGACGACGACGCCGTACCGCGGGCGGACGCCGACCTGCGGGGGAGTGCGGCTGGGCATCGACGCGGTCATCGCAACTTGCTCGAGGTCAGGATGGCCACGACGTGACCCAGGACCGTCACCACCGCCGCGGCCAGCAACGCGACCAGCAGGAAGCGGGTGGCGCCCAGGCCGCTCCCCGTTCACCGCGTCGACCAGGGCCGCCAGCAGCACCAGGAGGGTCAGCTCGATCGAGTGGTAGGCCCGGTGGAACGGCACGAACCGCGCCATCGACCGGAGCCGCGCGATGCCGGTCCTCCTGGGGACGCCGACGCCGACCTTGTCGGCCAGCGGCTCGAGGCCGGCCCGCGCGCGCGAGGCGTGCACCATCTCGTTCAGGGACTTGTTGAACAGCACGAGGACCGCGAGCAGCGCGCCGAGGGTCGTCCAGCCGCCGATCGAGCCGAGGCCCCCGTCGGCGCGGACGCCCAGCCCGAGCGGGATCAGCGTCTCGGCGAGGTAGTGCCCGAGCTTGTCCAGGAAGATGCCGGCCGCCGAGAAGGACGACCGCCAGCGCGCCAGCTCGCCGTCCACGCAGTCCAGGAGCATCTGCAGCTGGGTGAGGAGCACGGCGAGTACTGCGCCGGGCAGCCCCGGCACGAGCAACGCCCCGCCGGCCGCCGCACCGCTCGCGATCATCAGCCAGGTCACCCCGTTCGGGGTGATGCCGGTCGGGATCAGCAGGCGGGTCAGGTACGGCGAGATCCGGCGCATGTAGAGCGTGCCGGTCCAGTGCTCGGCGCCTGCTCGCCCCGTCACCGTGTCCGGCTGGGTGACCGGTCGCATCTGCGCGACAGACGGAAGGCCTGTCATCGCCGCCAACCTCCAACTGTGGGGACGCCCCGGGAGGCGGCCTGTGCCCTGCGCGGCGTCCCGTGATCGCCGCAGCCGGACGACGGTACCCCAAACACAGCGTGAACGCGCTGCCGCGGGTTCACGGTCGCACCTACATTACGGGGCGGTCCTCGGGCGGCGTAGCCGCAGCGGCCCGCCTCGCCGCTGACGGGGCAGGGCGAGGTCGGCGAAGAGGTCGTGCCACTTCTTGCCGATCTGCTCCATCGAGTAGTGCCCCGCCTTCTCCCTCGCTGCGAAGGCCATCTTGATCCTGAGCTGGTCGTCGTCCATCAGCCGGCTCAGCCCCGCGGCCATCGCGCCCACGTCCTCAGCGGGAACGAGGATGCCGTCATGCCCGTCCTCGACGATGTCCCTCGGCCCGCGAGGGCAGTCGAAGCTGACGACGGGCAGCCCGGCGCTCATGGCCTCGATGAGCACCATGCCGAATCCTTCGAAGCGCGAGCTCAACGCGAAGATCGAGCCCTCGGCCATGTCGGCCGCCATCCGGCCGCTGCTCCCCATCAGCGTGACCTGGCCGTCCAGCCCCGCCTTGGTGATCTGTCGTTGCAGAGCGGCCTGGCGCGGGCCGTCACCGAAGATGCGCAGCTGCCACTCCGGATGCGAGGCGGCGACCTGCGCGAACGCGGAGATCAGGAGGTCGAAGCCCTTCTGCCGGGTGAGGCGGCCCGCGGCGACCACGACGGGCGCCGTCTGCTCGGACAGCGTCCCCGGCAGGGCCGGGAGTCCGTTGGGGATCCTGTACACCACGGTCCCCGACCCCTGCAGAGCCTGCCGGTAGTCGCGTTCGTCGTCCTCCGTGAGGACGGTCAGGGCGTCGAGCTTGCCGTAGGAACGAAGCATCCACGCCCTCATCTCCTCCGAGTAGAGCGCGAAGTTCATGTGTTCCTGGCCCACGGTGCGCACGGCCCGGGGCGCGAACCGCGCACCCGCCACGTTGAGCACGGGCCGCGTGAGGACGAGCACCCCCGGCCCGAGGCTCCGCAGCGCTCGCACGAGGATCAGGTCGGTGAGCACGCTGCTGCGGCTGTACGCGGCGTCGCCGGGGTGCGTCAGCAGACTCGCCCATCCGTCCAGGCGGCGGAGCAGCGCAGCGCCTCCGAACGGGAGGGGGGAGGCCTCCCCGGTGGGCAGCAGGGGGCGGTCCGTGGTCCGGGCGCGCTCGTCGAACAGCGGCCTCAGCCGCACTCGCGGATCGAGGGGGAGGAAGGGCTGCTCGCGAGCCCTCAGCAGGCTCACCACCTCGACGTCGTAGCCCTGGCCCGCGAGGTGGTCGGCCGTGTTGAAGACGGTCCGGATGGTCCCGCCCATGCCGTACGCACCGCGGATGAAGAAATAGACCTTCTTCCGCTCGGCGGCATCCGGAGTACCGCGGTCCGCCCGCCTGATCCGCCTCCTTGCCTCCACCGTCGTGAACCACAGGCTCGCCAGCACCTGGACGGCCAGCGGGGCCTCCGGCCTGAGCTCGGGGGACCTGGGAGTGGTCAGCTCGGGGGGCAGGAGAGAGCGGAGGTAGGACTGCCATGACCGTGGAACGGTCCCGCGAAGGTAGCGCCTCGTCCCGTCCGGCAGTCTCTTGTAGAGGAGCCACAACCAGCGGCCCACCGCCTGACGCCCACCGCCGACGTTCGCCACTAGGCCGACTCCCCGGCCGCGCCGGAACGCCCGCCCCGCATCCGGCTGATCCAACTGGTCGAACTGATCGAATGTATCGAACTGATCGAACAGGTCACGTCTGCGCCCCCACAGTGGAGATGTACCTGCGAACCACGGCCTCGGTCTCGGCCTCGTCCAGCTCGAGGTGTTCCAGGATCGTGTAGCGGCCCGGCCGGGTGGTCGGCGCCACCAGCACGGCACGCGTGAACTGCTCGACGTCCAGCCCGATGTCCGCGGGCACGACAGGCAGGCCGTGCCGGCGCAGGAACGTTCCCAGCCGGCGGGCGGCGTCCTCGTCGCCCCGCAGGAAGGTGGCGAACGCGGCCCCCAGCCCGACCTGCTCCCCGTGGGAGACGGCCTGCTCGGGGAAGAGCCGGTCGATGGCGTGAGAGATCTCGTGGCAGGCGCCGCTGCAGGGCCGGCTCGTCCCCGCGACCGCCATGGCGATCCCGGACAGCACGAGGGCCTCGCCGAGGCAGACGAGGAACTCGTCGGACTCGACGCCGTCCGGGCGGTGGACCAGCGCTTCCGCGGCCGTCCGGGCCAGGGTCATCGCGAGGCCGTCGACCGGCTCGTTGGTGACGTCGTGCGACAGCTGCCAGTCCGCGAGGGCACAGAGATTGCTCACGGCGTCGCCCACGCCGGCGGCGACGTAGCGCCGGGGCGCGCGCCGGACGAGGTCGAGGTCGATCACGACCCCGATCGGCGGTGCCACGCCGTAGGAGCCGCGATGCCCGCCGGAGTCGAGAATGCTCACCGGCGATGCGATGCCGTCGTGCGCCAGGTTCGTGGCGACGGCGACCATCGGCAGGCCCAGCCGCGTGCTCGCGTACTTGGCGGTGTCGAGGACGCGGCCACCGCCGACGGCGACGACGGCGTCGTACGACCCCGCCCGGATCCGGTCGGCGAGTTCCGTCGCGCTGTCGACCGTCGCGTCGCCGAGCAGGAACGGGTCGGCCTTGCCCAGCCCGGGCAGGAGCTGGTCGGTGACGTCCTGGCCCGACCTGCCGAAGGCCAGCGCGACCCGCCCGGAGGTGGAGATCCGCTGGTCCGCCAGCACCTCGGGGAGGTCCTTGACCGCTCCGGGGCGGATGTCGACCACGAGCGGCGTGGCCACCATGCGGGCTAGTAGTGGCATGCGATGAGCCTCGCTCGCTCCAGGTCGGCGGTGTCGTCCACCTCCACCCAGCTCACCTCGCCGATGGGGCAGATGTCGATCCGCTGCCCGCGGTCGACGTACTCCTGGTAGCCGTCCTCGTAGTACAGGCCGGGGTCGCGCCGCCAGGTCGCCTCGAGGGCCGAGGTCAGGGGTTCCGCCGCGGCGGGCTCGATGAGCGTCACGCCGATGTACTCCCCGGCGGCCGTCGACGGGTTCAGCGCCTTGTTGATCCGGGCCAGGGCGCCGCCGGCGTCCAGCTCGATCTTCATCTCCTCGAGCGCGAGCTTCTTGACGTCGTCGACCGCGATGCGCAGCGGCGACCCCTGGGAGGCCAGGAGGCGCTCCTCGACCGATACCGGATGGACGGTGTCGCCGTTGGACAGCACGACGCCCTCACCGAGCAGGTCCCGTGCGCACCACAGCGAGTACGCGTTGTTCCAGTCCTCCGCCCGGTCGTTCTTCACGAGCTCGAGGCGCACGCCGTGCCGCTGCTCCAGTTCGCGCTGCCGCTCGACGACGGCGTCCGCCGCGTACCCGATGACGACGGCCACGTCCGTCAGCCCGACCTGGGCGAAGTTCGCCAGGATGACGTCGAGAACGGTCTTGTCGCCGTCCACGGGGACCAGCGCCTTGGGCAGCCGGTCGGTGTACGGACGTAGTCGCCTGCCGGCACCTGCTGCCAGCACCAGACCGATCATCCCTGGTCCTCGTCTCCTTCCGGGAGGACACCCACGAGCTGCGAGTGCCTCCACATGGTCCACCCCTGAACGATCGCGAGGACGCCGAAGATCCCGGCCAGGGTCACCGTGGTGACCCTGAACACGTCCGCGCCGATGCTTGCGAGCGCAATGACCGCGACGGTCCGGAGCTCGAAACCGGCGAAGCGCGTCATCGGTGACGCCGTCGCCCCGGCCATCCCGCGCCGAAGGCGGTATGCCGAATCGTAATGGTGCCATATCAGCGCGAGCAGATATGCGTAAGTGGCTCCAGCCACGCCGGCCCCGGACAGCACCGCCGCTCCCACGACCGCGGCGTACTCGACGGCGCGCAGCGACGGCGGGATCACCCATCCCCAGCGGGGGCCCGGAGGCCGGTGCCTGCTTGCGATCGCACGGACGACCGGCCCCGAGTCCCACATCCGCTGCAGGACGAGCGGCGGCGGCCTCGGCGTCGGCCGGCGTCCCCGGCAGCCGGCCCAGCGATCGACGCGCCCGGGCGAGGAGCATGTAGGCCCCGGCGAGCACGCCCGCCGCGAGCAGGACCACGAAGACGATCCGCGGCGTGGTCAGCGCGGTCAGCACCGAGATGAGGGCCCACCGCTCACCGATCGGCAGGATCGCGACCTTGCGGGCCCAGTGCCAGCGGCGCCGCTGCCCCGCCGCGCGGCGCACCGCGCCCTGCTCGACCGCGGACGTCGACGCGGGCGTGACCGACCACGAGAAGTCGACCGCGTGGCGAAGGGTCTGCAGCACGAGCGCCGCGACGGCGAGGAGCCACACGTCGTCGCCGGTGCGGGCGGAGCCGAGGGCCAGGCCGGCGTAGACCGCGTACTCCTTGAGCCGGTCGACCATGGCGTCCAGCCATCCGCCGAACTCCGAGAACCTGCCCGTCAGCCGCGCCAGCTGCCCGTCGGCGCAGTCGAGGCCGAACGACGCCTGCAGCAGCACGGCGCCGGCGACGTAGCCCCAGCGCGTTCCGGTGGCGCAGCAGGCGGCCGCCACCACCGCGACCGCCAGGGACGCGAGGGTGACCTGGTTCGGGGTCAGGCCGCGACGCGAGGCCCACCACGCGACGTACTTCGACCACGGGGACACGGCGAAGGTCGTGAACGGCGAGTCGTCGTCCTTGACGGCGCGGTCGAGCAGCACGCGCTCGGTCTTGGAGAGCGTCATGCGCGACCGGCCTTGGCGGCCACCTTAGGGGCGCCGTCCCGGTGGTAGGCCTCGAGCGCCTCCTCCGCCGGCCCGTCCACGACGAGGCGGCCCTTGCGCAGGTACAGCCCGCGATCGCAGAACCTGCGCAGGTCGCTCTCGCTGTGCGACACCAGGAACAAGGTCCGGCCCTCACCGAGGAGCTTCTCGATGCGCTCGTAGCACTTCTCCTTGAACGCCTTGTCGCCCACGGCGAGGACCTCGTCGACGAGGAGGACGGGTTCGTCGAGCTGGGTGACGACGGAGAAGCCCAGCCGCACCTTCATCCCGTTCGAGAAGTGGCGGAAAGGGGTGTCCAGGGCGTCGCCGATCTCCGCGAAGTCGACGATCTCGTCGAACCGCTCCTCGACGAGGCGCTTGTCCAGACCGTGGATCCCGGCCAGCAGATGGATGTTCTCCCGCGCCGTCAGCTCACCGGCGAACCCCCCAGTGAGCTCGATCAGGGGAGCCACTCCGGCGTCGAGGCGGACCCGGCCCTCGTCGGGGAGAAGGACCCCGGCGATGAGCTTCAGCAGGGTGCTCTTCCCGCTGCCGTTCGCTCCGACGACGCCCACTGCCTCGCCCGCCCGCACCGTGAACGACACGTCCCGCAGCGCCCAGAACTCCCCGCGTCTGCCCGGACCCGTGTGTCCCTTGATCAGCAGCTCCCGGAGCTGCATGCGCTTGCGGCGGTTGCGGTGGAACCGGATGCCCACCCCCTGGGCCTCCAGCATCACCCGTAGCGCGGGTGCAGCGTGAGACATGCCAGACATGCCTACAGCTCCTTCAGGACGACGGGCTCGAGCCGGGAGAACACCGACGACCCCAGGAAGAAGATCGCGACCGTGAGGACGGCCGACGACAGCACGAGCAGGCCGTGCACGGACTGGTTGGGCAGCACCAGGAAGCGGATCAGGTCGAGGATGCCGGCGAACGGGTTCAGGGCGTAGATCCAGGTGAGCTCGGGCGGCACGTGCCGGACCGCGTAGATGACCGGCGAGGCGTAGAACAGCAGCCGCAGGGCGATCCGGATCACCCGCTCGACGTCGGAGAACAGCACAGCGAGGGGGGCGATGAGCAGCGACAGCCCGACGAGGAGCAGGCCGAGCAGCAGCACGGCGAACGGCAGGAACACGACCCGCGCGGGCACCCGGACGCGCAGGATCAGCATGAACGCCGCGAGCACCGGGAGGCTGAACAGGAACTCCATCCCCTTGGAGAGCACGCCGCGCAGGACCCAGGTCTCGCGCGACGTGTTCGTGGACCGGACCAGCTTCGCCTCTCTGGTGAGCGCCCGGGTGGACTCCGTCAGCACACCGGAGGACCAGTTCCACGGCAGCAGCGCCGCCAGCAGGAAGACGATGTACGGCACCCCGGGGGCCAGCGAGGCCCGCGAGAAGACCTTGGTGAAGACGAACCAGTACACGCCCGCGATCAGGAGGGGATCGAGCACGGTCCACACGTAGCCGAGCAGGGAGCCCGCGTACCGGACCTTGAGGTCCCGCGTGACCAGGAGGAACAGGACGCGCCGGCTCCGCAGAACGCTCCGGGCCAGCGCCACGAGATGACTCCTCTCCTGCAGGCACGTCGCCCCCGTCGGTGGCGGCCGGTGAGACCGCGCCCCCCTTCGGCGGTGCGACGCTACCATCGGCCCGTGCCGCCTGGTTCCCCCGTTGGTTCGCCCGTAGGCCTGCGCCGCTTCGCTGCACGGAGCGCGAACTACGTCGAGCGCAGAGCCCGTACCGTCCACCGTCGCCTGACCTACGGGACGGCGACCGCTGCCGTCGCCCCGGCCGCCGAAGAGGCGGAGGTCCTGATCTACTTCCCGGAGGGCATGCGGCGCCGCTACCAGCTCACTCAATGGTTGCCGGTGATGGAGAGCGTCGCCGCCGAGCGTCCGGCCGCAGTCGTCCTGCGGTCGCCCGGCGTCCATGCCGAGCTGAGCGAGACGACGGCACTGCCCCTCGCGCTCGTGCGCCGGTACGACGACGTCATGGCGTTCTACGAGCGCAGCAGCGCCAAGGTGATCATCTATGTCAACCACGGACAGCTCAACTTCCAGTCACTGACCCACCGCAGGGCCCTGCACGTGCACGTCAACCACGGTGAGAGCGACAAGCGGAGCAGCTTCAGCAACCAGGCGAAGGCGTACGACCGCGTCTTCGTCGCCGGTGAGGTCGCCGAACGCCGCTACCTGGACAACGTCCTGGAGTTCGAGGAGCGCAGGCTCGTCCGGGTCGGCCGCCCGCCGCTGGACTTCCTCCCGCCGTCGATCCTGGCGCCTGTCGACCGGCCGACGGTCATGTACGCCCCCACGTGGGAGGGGGAGAGCATCGACAACGACTGGAGCTCGGTGCGCGTCCTCGGCGTCCCGATCGTCGAGCAACTGCTGCGCTCGGGCGCGCGGGTCCTGTACAAGCCGCACCCGCGAATCGCCACCACCCTCGACCTCGAGGTCGCCGCCGCTCACGGGGCGATCCTGCGCCTGCTGGCGGCCACGCCCCCCGAAGCCGGACACGCCCTCGTCGAGGGGGAGATCCTCGCCACGTTCGCGGGGGTGGACGCACTCGTCACCGACATCTCGGCCGTCGGCCTGGACTTCCTCTTCGCCCGCCCGGAGTGCCCGCTCCTGCTGACCGACGTCCGTCACGACCCGGAGGCACTGGCGCGGGCCACCCGGCTGGCTGCGGGCGTGGACGTGGTCGAGGCCGGGAACGTGGGCGGCCTGGGTGCGCTGGTCACGTCCCGGCTGGCCTCGGACGCGCGGCGCTCGGACCGGCTCGCCGTCCGGAACGCCTACTTCGGCGACAGCGCCCCGGACGGCGAGAGCACCAAGCGCTTCATCACGGAGATCGACGCTCTGTGCCGGCTGCGCGACGAGCTCCTCGCCGGCGCGGTCCGGGCCTAGGCGGTGCCCCGCCGGGAGCCCCTGTTCCGCGGTGGCCCGACGGTGATCGGCCACCGCGGTGCGGGTGCGCGCACGGTCGCGGGCCTGCGCGAGAACACGGTCGGCTCGCTGCTGGCCGCGGTCGGGGCGGGCCTGCACTGGGTCGAGCTGGACGTGCACCGGTGCACGGACGGGCTCGCCCTGCTGCACGAGCCGGCCCACCGCCCCGGCGAGCTCGTCATCAGCAGGTCCGTCGAGGAGCTGCGTGCCTGCGAGGTCGACGACCTGGCGGCCGCACTGGAGGCGCTGCCCGGGTCGGTGGGCGTCGACATCGACGTGAAGAGCTCGCTCGAGGACGCCACGGCCGCGGCCGAGGAGTCCACCGTGGCGGTGCTGGCGCCGCTGGTCGAGCGTGAGCTGCCGCGCCGGCCGCTGCTGGTGACGTCCTTCGACCCCGCGGTGCTGCTCGAGCTCCGGGAGCGCGTGCCCGCGGCGCCGCTCGGCCTGCTGACCTGGTACCGGTTCCCGCTCCGCATCGCCGTCGCGGCGGCGGCGCGGCTCGGCATGGACGTGCTCGCCCTCGAGCTCTCCTCCCTCGGCGCGCCCGATGCGCAGGGGAGGTTCGTGCTCCGCCCGGACGCGCCGCAGGCCCTGGACGCCGCCCACGCCGCGGGCATGGAGGTGCTCGTCTGGTGCCCCGACCCGGCGCTCGCCGCCGTGCTCGCCGACGCCGGGGTCGACGCCGTCGTGGTGGACGACGTGGCGGTCGACCACCTCGTGACGGACGGGACCGGCCTGCGTCAGGGGCGTGCCTGACCCGGGTTCCGCTGCTGTGGGCGCCGGTGGTGGTAGGCAGAGCGCATGGATCCCTCGGCTCCGCCGCCGCACCACGTCACCGCGTCGCTCGAACGGCTCGAGCACCGTCTCGGCGAGATGTCGACCTCGATGGGCGCCCTCGAGCGGGCGGTCGGCCGCCGCGGGGCCGCCTCCTCGCCGGCGTGGCGGCGGGTCACGGAGACCGAGCAGCGCCTGCCGGTGACGGTCGCCATCGCCGTGATGATCCTGCTGCAGTCCCGGGTGCCCGAGCGCCTGTCACTGATGTCGTGGTGGGTGCTGCCCGCCCTGGAGGCGGCGATTCTCGTCGTCCTGGTCGCCTCGAACCCGCGACGGGTGAACCAGAGCACCCAGCGGCTGCGGCGCCTCAGCCTGCTCCTCGTCCTGCTGGCCAGCCTCGCCAACTTCTTCGCCGCGGCGAGCCTCGTCGTCGGGCTCGTGCGTGGGACCGAGGGGAAGGATGCCGCCGGCCTGCTCGTCATCGGGGGGAACATCTGGCTGACCAACATCGTCGTCTTCGCGATCTGGTACTGGGAGCTCGACCGCGGCGGGCCCGCCGCCCGTGCTGCCGCCGTCCGCGACCGGCCCGACTTCCTGTTCCCGCAGATGAGCGACCCCGAGCTCGCCGGCGACTGGGAGCCGGAGTTCGCTGACTACCTGTACGTGGCCTTCACGAACGCCACCGCGTTCAGCCCGACCGACACGATGCCGCTGTCGCGCTGGTCGAAGCTGGCGATGATGCTGCAGGCCGCGGTGTCGCTGGCCGTCGGCGCGCTGATCGTCGCCCGGGCCGTGAACATCCTCGGCGGCTGAGCCCGTCAGCGGCGGGGCGCCTGCTGGTAGGTGGTCAGGTCGACGTCGAACTCGGCGCCGGGCAGCGGCTCCGGTACGGCGCCCCGGCTGCCGGAGCGGCGCTGGGAACGCGCGGGGCTTGCCTTCCTCTTCCGGGCGCCTGCCTTCGGCGAGGCCTTCCCGTTCTCGGCGTAGCCGTACCCGTACCCGTAGCCGTAGCCGTAGCCCCGGGCGCGCAGCGGGACGGCGTTCAGCACCGTGCCGAGCAGGCGGGCGTTGACCGCCTCCAGGCTGTGCGTCGCCTGCTCGACGTCGTCCCGGCTCGACTTGCCGTGCCGCGCGATGAGCAGGGCGCCGTCGGTGAGGGTGGCCAGCACGGCGGCGTCCGTGACCGGCAGCAGCGGGGGAGTGTCGACGATGACGTAGTCGAACCCCACCGCCAGCGCCTTCAGCAGGTTGCCCATGTGCTGGGAGCCCAGGAGCTCGGACGGGTTCGGGGGCACCGGCCCCGACGGCAGCACCGTCAGGGTCTGCCGCCGCCACGGCACGAGCACCTCGTCGAGGCCGTTCTGGCCCGCGAGCACGTTCGTCAGGCCGGCGGCGCTGTCGAGGCCCAGGTACTCGCACACCCGCGGCTTGCGCAGGTCCGCCTCCACGAGCACGACCTTCGACCCCGTCAGGGCCAGGGTCAGCGCGATGTTGCAGGCGGACGTCGACTTGCCCTCGTTCGGCATCGAGGAGGTGACGACGATGGTCCGCGGCGGGTTGTCGACGTCGGCGAAGCGCAGGTTCGTCCGCAGCATGCGGAACGCCTCGGCGCGGCTGTCCGCATGGTCCGCGGTGACGAGCGGCTGGGACTTCGCCATCGGGTCGAAGGGCACCACTGCGAGCGGGACGCTTCCGGTCAGGGTCTCGATGTCGTCCGGCGTCTTGACCGTCGTGTTGAGCTGCTCGCGCAGCAGGGCGCCGCCGGCTCCGGCCGCGAGGCCGACCAGCAGGCCGAGGGCGAGGTTCAGGCTCTTGCGCGGGGCGACCGGGGCGGTGGGTACGGACGCCGGCTGCGTCGTCGTCAGCTTCACCGGGGCCGGGGCGCCGCTCTGCGGGCTCTCGATGTCCTGCACGACGCGGCTGAGCTGCTTGGCGACGCCGTTGGCGATGTCGGCGGCCCGGTTCGGGTCGGTGTCGGTGACGGCGATCTCGATGAGCACCGTGTCGAGAGGGTTGGTGACGGTGACGTTCTTCGCGAGGTCGTCGGACGTCTTCGGCAGCTTCAGCTGCTGGATGACGGGGCCGAGCACCTGGGCGCTGGTCGCGACCTGCGTGTACGACTTGACCCGCTGCAGGGTGAACTGGGAGCCGGAGAGGATGTTCGACTCGCTCGCGCTGTTGTCCGCGATGCTGACGAACTGCTGCACCTGCGCCTGATAGGTCACGGCGCTGGTGGCGTTGACGACGGCCGCAGCGCCGGCGCCGAGAACGGCGGCCAGAGCGAGCAGCCACCATGCCCGGCGCAGGGTGGTCAGCACGTAGGTGAGGTCCACGTCGTCTCTCTCGTCGCTCTGCGTCCGCGGCCGATGACATTCGGCCACCGGCCGACAGGCTAGCGGTCTCGCCGGACTTCTCGTGGCTGCCTGCGTACTCGTGGTCGACCCGAGTGGTCCGTCACGGTCGTCAGCGGGTGCATAACTGCGGCCATGGTCGGGCGACACGCCGAGGCGCCCGGCGTGTCGGCCGACCATGGGGGAGTTAAGGACGCAGCCGACGCCCGCGTGCGACGCAGAGGAGTCCCGGCGCCGACCGTTCGGGGTTCGGACGGCGCCGGGACCTGCCGGGATCCTCTCGCCCGGATCACTCGGCGTCGTGGGCGTTGTCCGCCTGGCTGCACGAAGAGGCAACCGCGGACGTGACCAGGCATTTCGTGCCACGCCTTCGTGTCACGGCTCCCTGTTACGGCTTGGTGCCGCGGCGTCACCGCGCGGCGTCGTCGCGCGTCAGACGAGATCGACCAGGTCCGCGACCGACGGGACGACGACCGACGGCCGGTACGGGTACCTGTCGACGTCCTCGCGCCGGGTCGAGCCGGTGAGCACGAGGAAGGTCCGCAGCCCGGCCTCCATGCCCGCGACGACGTCGGTGTCCATCCGGTCGCCGATCATCGCGGTCGTCTCGGAATGGGCGTCGATCCTGTTCATCGCCGAGCGGAACATCATCGGGTTCGGCTTGCCGACGACGTACGGCTGCGCGCCGGTCGCCCGGGTGATGAGCGCCGCGACCGCGCCGCACGCCGGGAGCGGCCCCTCCGCGGACGGGCCGGTGGGGTCGGGGTTGGTGGCGATGAAGCGCGAGCCGGCGTCGACGAGCCGGATCGCTCTGGTGATGGCCTCGAAGGAGTAGGTCCGGGTCTCGCCGAGGACGACGTAGTCCGGGTCGGTGTCGGTCAGCACGTAACCGATCTCGTGCAGGGCCGTCGTCAGGCCCGCCTCCCCGATCACGTACGCGGATCCGCCCGGATGCTGATCGTTCAGGAACTGGGCCGTGGCCATGGCCGAGGTCCAGATCGACTGCTCGGGCACGTCGAGGCCGGAGCCCAGCAGGCGGGCCCTCAGGTCCCGGGGAGTGAAGATCGAGTTGTTGGTGAGCACGAGGAAACGCCGGCCGCGTTCGCCGAGCCGGGCGAGCAGTTCCGGGGCGCCGGGGAGGGCATTGCCCTCGTGCACGAGCACGCCGTCCATGTCGGTGAGCCAGCATTCGATCGCGCGGTCCGTCACGGGGGCCTGTCTACACGTCGGCGCGGCATGAGCTCCCCGCCGGGGTCCTCGGAGCCGGGGCGGGAACCTCAGGGAGGCCCCGGTGCCGTCCGTTCGGGGTTCGGACGGCACCGGGGTCTCGGCCCTACCAACGCTGACGGCGTCCGAGGTGTTACAGCCCGTCGAGAATTGGGGCCGCCGGACGCGTGAACGTGTGATCAAATCCCCCCACGCTGGGTGTCAAGAGAGCCAACGGCGGGTACATGGAGAACGTGATGACCATGAGCGTCCGGGGGACGGTGGGTGCCGTCTGCCTGCTCGCCTCCCTGACGGCGTGCTCCGCGGGAGGACGCGGCACACCCACGGGGCCGACGCGCGCCGTCGAGACGTTCGAGGCGGCGATGAAGCAGGGCGACGCGGGTACCGCCTGCGGCCTGCTGGCCCCACCCACCCGCAAGGAGCTCGAGCAGTCCCAGAGCGAGAAGTGCGCCAAGGCGCTGCCGGGCCAGAACATCCCGGCCGGGACTTCCGAAGCCGACGTCGAGGTCTACGGCGACGAGGCGATCGCGAGGGTGGCGGGGGACGTCGTGTTCCTCACCAACGTGGGCGGCACCTGGATGGTGTACGCCGCCGGCTGCAAGCCCCAGCCGAACCAGCCGTACGACTGTGAGGTGAAGGGGTCGTGAAGGGTGCCGGAGCAGTGTTCGTCGCCTACCTCGTGGTGATCTTCGGCGGCCTGGCGTACTTCACCGTCATCGGGCTGTTGCAGCGATGAGGCGATTCCTGCGGGAGAACGGGCTGTCCCTGGCCTTCGGTGGACTGTTCCTGATCACCTTGGCCGGTCAGGCCGTCGCCGGTGTGGCGGACTACAACGAACAGCAGGCCACCCGGCAGCTGCCCGGCATCGGGTTCTGGCAATACATCACGTCGTCCAGCTACGCGGCCGACGTCACCGAGAACTGGCAGTCCGAGTACCTGCAGTTCTTTCTCTACGTCGTGGCCACGGTCTGGCTGGTCCAGCGCGGATCGACGGAGTCGAAGAAGGTCGGCAAGGAGGGGCCGGGCGACGACAAGGAAGAGCAGGTCGGGGGGCACGCGGGCCCGGATGCGCCGAAGGCGGCCATCGAGGGCGGCTTCCGGGGGCTCGTCTACAGCCGCTCCCTCGGCATGCTGATGGGCTTCATCTTCCTGTGCTCGTGGGGCGCGCAGTCGATCGCGGGGCGCGCCAACTACAACGTCGAGCAGCTGCGTGACCTGCAGGACCCGGTGACCTGGGGGCAGTACGTCGTCTCCTCCGACTTCTGGAACCGCACGCTGCAGAACTGGCAGAGCGAACTGCTCGCCGTCGGCTCGATGGCGATCTTCGCGGTGTTCCTGCGGCAGCGCGGGTCGTCGGAGTCCAAACCGGTGGGTGCGCCGCACGAGGCGACGGGCGTCTCCAACTAGCGCGCTCGCCGCGCTGCCGGAGGACCGGCCTGGACATGAAAGGGCCCCGGCGCCGTCCGCTCGGGGGTTCGGACGGCGCCGGGGTTCGTCCATTCCAACGCTGCCGGGCCCCCGAGCGTTACACCCTGTCGGAGGTAGGTCGGCGGAGAGCGCTGGGCGGTCTCTCTCAGGCGGTCGCTCAGGCGGTCGCTCCGGCTGTCGCGAGGGCCAGCCGGCGCGGGCGCGTGAGCAGGCTGGCTGCGGCGGCGGTGACCGCGAAGGCCGCGACGACGACCGCGAGCGGCACGGCGCCCGGCCCGCCGACGATCCCGGTCAGCGGCGCGGCCACCGCACCCGTCACGAACTGCCCGAGGCCGATCAGCGCCGACGCCGTGCCGGCCTGGGCGCCGTGCTCCTGCAGGGCGAGGGCGGTGGCGTTCGGTCCGATGAACCCGGTGCTCGCGAGCATCGCGAAGAGCCCGCCGAGCAGCAGCGGCAGCGGGGCGTCCGTGAGCGCCACGACGAGCAGCCAGATCCCGGAGATCGCGGCGACGACCAGGCCGATCAGCAGCAGCGGTCGAGGGCCCGTCCGGCCGACGAGCCGCGCGCTCAGCTGAGCGGCGCCGATCAGGCCCGCGGCGTTCGTCCCGAAGACGATGCTGAAGACCGCCGGCGAGAGGCCGTAGACGTCCTCGAGCACGAAGGGCGAGGCCGAGATGTAGGCGAACATCGCGCCGCTGGACAGGGCCGCGGCAAGGGCGTAGCCGACGAAGGCCCGGTCGCCCAGGACGCCGCCGAAGGCGCGGAGCGTGTCGAGCGGGCCGCCGTCGGCCGGCTCCTCGAGCGTCTCGGGGAGGCGCCGGACGACGACAGTGCCGAGGATCACGCCGAGCAGCACGAGCCCGGCGAACACCCCGCGCCACGACGTCACGCGCAGCAGCTGGGCCCCCAGGACCGGGGCGAGCACCGGCACGACGCCCATGACGAGCATGAGCCGGGCGAACATCCTGGCGGCGCGGGCGCCCTCCGCGCGGTCACGGACGACGGCGCGCGCGACGACCACCGCCGCGCCGCCGCCGAGGCCCATCAGCAGGCGCAGGGCTACCAGTGCCGGCAGGGTCGGCGCGAGCGCGCAGAGGCCCGCGGCGACGACGAAGGTCGCGAGGCCCGCGAGCAGAGGGGTGCGGCGGCCGAATCGGTCGCTGAGCGGGCCGCCGATGAGCTGTCCCAGCGCGATGCCCAGCAGCACCGCGGTGAGCGTGAGCTGGGCGGCCGCCGGCGTGGTCCCGAGGTCACGCGCGAGGGAGGGGAGTGCCGGGAGGTAGGCGTCGATCGAGAGGGCGGGGAGCGCGGTGACCGCGCCGAGAAGCAGGATGGACGGAGTGCGGGTTCGTTGCGGGGTCTGGAGCCTCGGTGCTGTCGTCGTCGGTGTCGTCGTGAGGTCAGTCGTCGTCACGAGAGGCGCAGCGTTCCTGCCTTCGCAGATGCTTCCCGCATGAAAGCGTGTGCAGCCTCACATCCCGTCATCCCATGTTTCTACTCGAACATAGGAGTACGAGGCGTCGTCCTGGGGTAAGGGGAGCCCTCGGCTTCCCAAAACACCGCTGCTGCCGCCGGCTACGCCGACGGCAGCAGCGAAGAGTGCTGGGGGGTCAGCCCACGCGGCCGTAGCTGACGTTCGCGGAGTAGATGGACTGCACCTTGACCACGTCGCCCGTGTGCGGCGCGGCGATCATCACGCCGTGCTTGATGACGATCCCGACGTGCGTGACGCCCCCGCCGGTGTGGAAGAAGACGAGATCCCCTGCCCCCGCTTCGCTCGAGGAGATGTGCCGGGTGGTGTCGTACAGCCCCTGCGCGCTGCGTGCCAGGTGGAAGCCGAACTTCGCGTACACGTAGCCCACCAGGCCCGAGCAGTCGAAGCCGCGAGGGCTCATGCCGCCGTAGACGTACGGGACACCGAGGTAGCGCATGGCCGTCGCCACGACCGCGGCGCCGCGGCTGCTGTTGTGGGGGGTCGACACCGGTGCCGGGCTGCTGTGGTGAGTGCTCGTGCTGCTGCTGCTCGTGCTGGTGTGGTGCGTCGTCGTGCGCTGGGCCTGCTGCTGCTGCACCCGGCGCTGCGCGGCGAGCTGCTGTGCGAACGCGGCCCGGGCGAGTGAGCGGCTCACCCGGACGAGGTTCTCGGCGGCCTTCGACGAGTCCGCGGTCGGGGTGCCCTTGCGGAGCGACACCCTCATCGTGCTGCGGTCGAACCGCAGCTTGGCGGTCGCCGGCGCGGAGACCGCCTCGTCGACGGCGACCTGTTCGGCCGCGGGCGCGAGCGCCGGCAGCTTCAGGCTTGCGGTGGTCGCCCCGTCGCTGGTCGTGCCAGCCGCCTGAGCGGGCAGGCCGACGCCGGCGACGAGACCGGAGGAGACCGCGATGACGAAGCCGCTGCGAGCGGCGGACGCCGACGGGACCTTGGTCGCTATCGCGGCGGTCATCGTGGTGAGGGGGGTCGAGACGGTCGTCTCGGCGCGGTGGCGCCCGGTTGCGCGAGCAGTCACTTATACCTCTCCGGACGCCTACGAGGTGAGCTGTCGGGTTCGGGTGGGAGAAGTCACCCGGCCGGGAAACTCCCGGCTTCACCCCAAGGGACGGATCCCGAAGGTGGGTCCCCCGCCTCTGCCGTGTGATCAGGACGTCCCGGGAAAGGTGGCAGAGCTCGGCGTCCCCACCCGGAAGTCACCCGTATGGGCGACGGACTCACCATAAACGGACGAAATTTACGGGAACGTTAAGACGCCCTCATGATCCCGTCAGGTGGCGTTTGGCGTCCGATTCGATCCGGTTTCGCCGCTCTTGGAGGGCCGCGGCGTCGCGATCCGGCAGGTTCCGGTCGCCCGGACGCATCCCGGCGGCGCCGTCCACGAGCTCCCGCAGGATGTCCGCATGGCCGGCATGGCGCGCCACCTCGGCGAGAACGTGGACGGCGACGCGGTGGACGGTGACCTCGCCGCGTGACCCCCACCAGGGGACCTTCCCGGTGGCGCCGAGCGGCCCCGCGAGGAGGTCGAGCATCGCTGCGCGGGCGTCCGCAGCGAGCTGCAGCACCTGCTCGCGGGTGACGTCCGGGAGCACCCGCAGGTCGATGTCGGGCTCCTCCTCGGTGTCCTCCCACATGAGCTCCCGGCCGAGCTCGCGCCCCCACGGCAGGCGGGCGTAGCCGAGGACGACGGCGCTGGTGTGCTGGACGAGGCCGAGCAGGTTCGTGCCGGTGTCGGTCACCGGTCGCCGTGCGTCGTACTCCGCCAAGCCGTCGATCTTCGACAGCAGGTCGTCGAACTGCTGCGTGAACCAGCGCGTCAACGTCTCGCGCTCGAGCTCCTCGTCCATACCCCCCAACCTACCCACCCCACCCCCTTCCGACGATCAAGGAAAAGTTGGGGATCAAGGAAAAGTTGGGTGACCACGGGCTCACATAACTTTTCCTTGATCGCCGCGGGGGAGTGGGCGAGGGGGCGGAGGTGGGTGGTCAGCGGGGGGCGTCACGTAGCAGCGTCAGGACGGCGAGGACCCGGCGGTTGACGTCGTCGTGGTGGTCCAGGTCGAGCTGGGTGAAGATCGCGGTCACGTGCGTCTCGATCGTCCGCTCGTTGATGTTGAGCCGCCGCGCGATGCCGCTGTTCGACAGCCCCTGCGCCATCAGCGTCAACACATCCCGCTGCCGGTTGCTGAGCCGCTCGAGCCCGTGCCCGCCGCGGCGGACCAGCCGGACGACGACCTCCTGGTCCAGCGCCGTCCCCCCGCGGGCCACCCGCCGAAGCGCGTCCACGAAGCTCTGCACGTCGTCCACGCGGTCCTTGAGCAGGTACCCGAGCCCGTCCGTCCCGCCGCCCAGCAACCGGGCCACCCAGCCCGTCTCGATGTACGTCGACAGCACGAGGACCCCCACCGACGGGTACTGCTTGCGCAGGGCCAGCGCCGCCCGGATCCCCTCATCCGTGTGCTCGGGCGGCATCCGGACGTCGACCACGGCGGCGCCCGGTGCCAGCGCGTCGACCGCCGACATCAGCCGCGGCACGTCGCCCACCTGCGCCACCACGTCGATGCCCGCATCACCGAGCAGCTCGGCGAGGCCGCGCCGGAAGAGCACCGAGTCGTCCGCCAGCACGACCTGAAGGGGTTCGCTCACCGCTCCACCACCCTCGACAGTGACCCCGGTGCCGGCCCCCGCGCCGGCAGTGGCACCGCCCCCGGCCCCGGCAGGGGAATCCACGCCGACAGCACCGTCCCACCGCCCGCGGCGGGCCCGACGCCGAGCGATCCGCCGAGCTCGTGCACGCGATCAGCCAGCCCGGCGATGCCGCCGCCCTTGGTGGCCACCGCCCCGCCGACGCCGTCGTCCTGGACGGTCAGCACGAGCCCCTCGTCGTCCACGATCTCGACGCGCACCCCGGCGCTGGCGGCGTCCGCGTGCTTGGTCACGTTCGCCAGCGCCTCCGCGACCACGAAGTAGACGGTGGACTCGACGGACCCGGGCAGGCGGCGCTCGCGCAGCCGCTCGTCGAGGTGCACGTGCACGGGCACCGGCGACATGAGCGCCAGCTCGGGCAACGCCGCGGGCAGGCCGCCCTGGCTGAGGGCCGCGGGGTGCATGCCGTGGGCCAGCCTGCGCAGCTCCGCCAGCGCGTCCTGCAGCTGCCGCCGGGCCCGGTCGACCTTGGGGCGCATCGAGTCGCCGTCCGCGGCCAGCCCCGCCCCGGAGAGGAGCGCGGCGATCGCCAGCAGCTGCTGCTGCACGCCGTCGTGCAGGTCCCGCTCGACCCGGCGTCGCTCCGCCGCGCTCGCCTCCACGATCCGCGCCCGGGACTGCCGCACCTCCTCCATGTGGGTCACGAGCTCGTCGTGCAGGCGGGCGTTCTCGATCCCGAGCCGGACGGCGCCCACGGCCGCCGCGAGCAGCTCGTCGTCGCTGGACCGCTCGTCGACGTCGAGCACGCAGAGCAGCCTCCCCTCGTCGTCGGCGACCTCGCGCAGCCGGCGTCCGGGACGAGCCGGGGCGTGCCCGCGCTGCGGGTGCGTGTCGACGACCAGGGTGGCGTCCGACAGCGCGTCGCGCAGAGCCCGTTGCAGCTCGGCCGTGTTCCCGGTCCGCGCGGCGGCGACCACCCGGGCCGCGATCGTCGCGCCCGCGGCCCGCCGCCGCAGCAGGTGCCCGAGCAGGGCGACGGGGATCGCCACCGCCGCCAGGTCGCGCACCATGGCGGGCGCCCAGCTGTACGGGGACGTCGTCGCGGACAGGCGCACCGACTGCTCGACCGCGGCCGCCAGCGCGGCGATCGACCCGATCACCGCGATCGGAACCCGGGACTCCCGCCCCACCCCGCGGTTCGCCCGGAGCCGGCTGGCGAGGACGCCGGCACCGGCGGCGAGGACGAGTGCCGTCGCGACGAGGCTCAGCCGCATCGCGCCGTCGTGTACGAAGGCGCTGCCTGGGAGCGTCCGCCAGCCGGGCGGCGGGTGGAACCCCGTCGGCAAGGGCCCGGACGTCGTGATCACGACGGCGCGCAGCCCGACGGCGCTGGCCAGGAGCCCGCAGACGATCAGCAGGCCGGAGCGGGTCAGTCGCCGGTCTGGGAACCGCAGCGCCAGGGCGACGGTCGCCGCCAGGTAGACCTGCTCGAACAGGTACCCGAACGGGGTCAGGCCGACGTGCTCGTAAGCACCCTCCGCGAGGTCGCCCGGGATCGTCGCGGCGGCAGCGAGGAGGCAGCCCCACGCGTTGGCGCTCGGCACGGACGTCCTGAACAGCACGAGCCCGACGGCGACGAACGAGCAGACCGCGGCCCACGTGATGGCAACCAGCGCCGGTTGCGTGGAGAGCCGGGGCAGCGAGAGCGTCACCTTCGCGGCGATGACCAGCACGCCGCAGGCGATGGCCGCGCGCGGCACCCCTCGCCCGATCATGCCCTCGGTCTCGGACCGCGGCGTCATGGCGAGGAAGACCCGGGGACAGAACCTTCCGCCCACTGACGCCCCCGCACCCCCACGGACAGGTGCTTCGTCCCGCCCATGCGCCACCGCCTTCGTTCCGCTCCGGCATGACTCTTGTTCGGAGGCGGCAGGGGACTCCGAGATACCTCGGAGCAGCCGGGGCGGCCGTGCACGCCGCGGACCGATGAGTGCGGCCCGGCCCGGACGTCGACAAAAGCGGGATCCCGACGAGAGGACAGCACTGTGCTCGCAGACAGCAAGGCGTTCAGCGGCTTCTCGGTGGACGACCTCGACAAGGCCCAGGCCTTCTACGGCGACACCCTCGGGCTCGATGTGGACCGCGCGGACGACATGCCGATCCTGCGGGTCCGGCTCGCCGGTGACCGGCACGTGATCATCTACGAGAAGCCCGACCACCAGCCCGCGACCTTCACGGTGCTCAACTTCCCGCTGGCCGACATCGACGAGGCGGTCGACGGGCTCGCGGCGCGCGGCGTCGTCTTCGAGCGCTACGAGGGGTTCGGGCAGGACGAGAAGGGCGTGATGCGTGGTCGCGGCCCACTCATCGCATGGTTCAAGGACCCGGCGGGCAACATCCTCTCGATCGTCGAGGAGGACGAGCCCGTAACCGTCTACCCATAGGTGCGTGCTGGTGGACGTCGTCGCCGTCGGGATCTGCGGCACCGACGCCGAGATCATGGGCGGGGAGTACGGCGAGGCCCCGCCCGGTCATGACCGGCTCGTGCTCGGCCACGAGTCGCTGGGGCGGGTGCGCGCGGCGCCGTCCGGCTCGGGCCTCGCAGCAGGCGACCTCGTCGCCTGCATCGTCCGCTGCCCCGACCCCGTGCCCTGCACCAACTGTGCGGCCGGCCAGTGGGACTTCTGCAGCAACGGCCTGTACACCGAGCACGGCATCAAGGGCCTCGACGGATTCATGCGCGAGCGGTACCGCGCCGCCCCCGACCGGCTGGTCAAGGCCGACTCCGCCCTCGGTCTCGCCGCCGTGCTTCTCGAGCCCACCAGCATCGTGGCCAAGGCGTGGGCCGAGATCGACCGCTT
Source organism: uncultured Actinomycetota bacterium (assembly GCA_963786765.1). Lineage (GTDB taxonomy): Bacteria > Actinomycetota > Actinomycetes > Actinomycetales > Kineosporiaceae > DATKNA01. Next base: position 61,671 of record CAWBAJ010000019.1, read on the forward strand.
CGCCGCCCGGGACGCCGAGAAGCGCAAGGTCGCACTCGTCACCGGGGGCGGCCCCGTCGGGCTGCTGGCGGCGCTGCTCGGCGTCCAGCGGGGACTGGAGGTGCACGTGCTCGACGTGGTGACGGACGGTCCCAAGCCCGCACTCGTGCGCGACCTAGGGGCGCACTACCACTCCGACGGCATCGAGAACCTCGGCGTCCACCCCGACGTGGCCGTCGAGTGCACCGGCGTCGCCCTGTCGTGCTCGGCTCGATCGAGGTCGTACGGCCGAACGGGATCACCTGCCTCACCGGGGTGTCGAGCCCGGGGCGGACCAAGCAGGTCGACCTCGGCAGCCTCAACCGCGAGCTGGTGCTCGAGAACAACCTCGTGTTCGGCTCGGTCAACGCGAACTGCAGCCACTGGGAGGCCGCCGCGAAGGCGCTGGCGGACGCCGACCGCGGGTGGCTCGACCGCCTGGTCACGCGCACGGTCCCGATCGACGACTATCAGCGGGCCTTCCGGCACGACGAGACCGACGTCAAGGTCGTGCTCGAGGTCAACGGGCTCTAGCCGGCGTCCGGCGTTGAGCCAGGGATTGGCGTGTCACCGCCAAGCGGTCCGGCGTGTCGGCGGGGGGAAGGGCCCTGTTGCGAACCGTATGCGCTGCCCCGCGTGCTGGGGCAGCACATACGGTCCAAAGGGATGTACCCCCTCCCCCCTTTCGAGCTCTCACGGATTCGCGAGCGCCGGCGCCCTACGGCGAGCGCCCCAGGGATTCAGGGCGCGGGAGCCGTCGACGGGGTCAGCGTGCGCAGGCGGTCGGCGAGCTGCCGGGTGAAGAAGTCCACGAACCCCTCCGGGTCGGGCCCAGCGTTCTGCAGCACGATGTGATCGAAGCCGGCGTCCACGTACTGCTGGACGTGCTGCACGTAGCGCTCGACGTCCGCCCCCACCGCGAACTGCTCGGTGACGTCCTCGGGCCGCACGGTGGCCGACGCCGCCTCGAAGTTCACGGGGTTCGGCAGCTCGCTCATCACCTTCCAGCCGGTGACCGCCCACCGGCTGGTCTCGAGCACGGCTTTCACCGCCGTCTCGTCGTCCGCGGCCCAGGCCATCGGCACCTCGGCGTACTTCGGGCCCTCGCCGCCGGCCTGCTCGTAGGCCTCGACCAGGGAGCTCTTCGGCTCGGTCGCGAACAGGCCGTCACCCAGCTCGGCGGCGATCGTCGCGGCCGACGACCCGCCGGCGGCAACGGCGATCACGGGCAGCTGGTCCGGCAGGTCCCAGACCCGGGCGTCGTCGAGCTCGAAGTAGATGCCGTCGTAGGACTGGTAGCCGCCCTGCCAGAGCAGGTTGATGATCTCCAGCGCCTCCTGGAAGCGCTCATGCCGCTTCCGCACGCTCGGGAAGTCACCCACGATGTGCTCGTTCAGCCGCTCGCCGGCACCGACCCCGAGGGTGAAGCGGTTGTCGGACAGGATCTGCACCGTGGCGGCGGCCTGGGCGATGATCGCCGGGTGGTAGCGGAAGGACGGGCACGTCACTCCCGTGGCGAGGCCGATCCGGGAGGTCGCTGATGCCATGCTGCCGAGCATCGACCAGGTGAACCCGGAGTGTCCCTGGCTCTCCAGCCAGGGGTGGTAGTGGTCGCTCAGCTCGACGAAGTCGAAGCCCGCCCGCTCCGCGAGCTTCGCCTGCTCGACGACCTGCTTGGGGCCGAAGGCCTCGGTGGCGACCTTGTAGCCGATCTGCACGAACGTCCCCCTACTTCTTCTCGCGCCAGACGCGCTCGAACGGCAGGCGCCAGGCGTGCGGCGCGATCAGCTGGTGGATGGCGTTCGGGCCCCAGCTGCCCGGCGGGTAGGGCTTCACCGGCGGCGGCTCCTGCAGCAGCGGGTCGGACTTCTCCCACAGGCTCTCGATGCCCTCCGCCGTCGTGAAGAGGGTGTGGTCGCCCCACATGGCGTCGAGCATGAGCCGCTCGTACGCCTCGAGGACGTCCCCGACGCGATCGGTCTCCTGGGTGGAGAACTGCATGCTGAGCTTCTCCAGCCGCATGCCCGGCCCGGGCCGCTTGCCGTAGAAGGACAGCGACACCTTGGCGGTGTCCGCCAGGTCGAAGGTCAGGTGGTCCGGTCCCTCGGTGGCGACCCCGGAGCCGTGCGGGAACATGCTCTTGGGCGCCTCGCGGAAGGCGATGGAGATGATCCGCATCCCCTCGGCCATCTTCTTCCCCGTGCGCAGGTAGAACGGGACGCCCGCCCAGCGCCAGTTGTCCACGGTGGCCTTGAGGGCGATGAACGTCTCGGTGTCCGAGTCCGCGCTGACGCCCGGTTCGTTCCTGTATCCCGTGTACTGCCCGCGCACCACGTTCTCCGGCTCGAGCGGGAGCAGCGAACGGAAGACCTTGTTCTTCTCCTCGCTGATGGCCCGCGGCTCCAGTGCCGTCGGCGGCTCCATCGCCACGAACGCCATCACCTGGAACAGGTGGGTGACGACCATGTCCTTGTAGGCGCCGGTCGCCTCGTAGAAGTCGGCGCGGTTGTCCAGGCCGAGCGTCTCCGGCACGTCGATCTGCACGTGGTCGATGAAGTTGCGGTTCCAGATCGGCTCGAACAGGCCGTTGGCGAACCGGAACGCCAGGATGTTCAGCGCCGGTTCCTTGCCGAGGAAGTGGTCGATCCGGAAGATCTGCTCCTCGGAGAAGGTCTCGTGCACGCGCCGGTTCAGCTCGACCGCGCTGCGCAGGTCGGTGCCGAACGGCTTCTCCATCACGACGCGGGAGCGGTCGACGAGGTCGGCGTCCCGGAGCATCTCGATGACGGGGATCGCAGCCTTCGGCGGGACGCTCAGGTAGTGCAACCGGCGTGAGTGTTCGCCGAGGCGCTGCTCGGCCTCCTTCACGGCCTCGCCGAGCGCGTCCGGCCCGGCTTTCTGCGGCACGTAGTGCAGCTTGCTGGCGAAGCTCGCCCACTGCTCGTCGCTCAGCCGGCGGGTGCCGAACTCTTGAACGGCCTTCCGGGCGAACGCCTGGAACGCGGCGTCGTCCAGATCGTCCAGCGAGGTGCCGACGACCTGGATGTCCGGGGTCAGCTCGGAGAGCGCCAGGTAGGTCAGGCCCGGCAGCAGCTTGCGCCGGGAGAGGTCGCCGGTGGCGCCGAACAGGACGATGACGTGCGGCTCGACCGGGTCGCGCAGACCGCGCAGCCGGGTGGCACCGATGGCCGGGTAGGCGATGTCCGCGCGAGTCGAAGCGTTCATGCGATCGATGATGACACCGGAGTCGGACCCGGTCGACGGCTCATGACACCCCGGCGCCGGCGTGGTCTTCCGCCTTCAGCAGGCCCCGGACGTAGGCCGCCTGACCGACGTGCTCCAGGTCGTCGTCGACGACGCTGGCGAGCCGGACGCCGAGGGTGACCGGCGGGTCCCAGCGCTCGTCGACCACGCGGTCGAGGTCGCCGTCCGTGAGCGTGGCCAGGAATGCGTCCGTGCGGTCCGCGACGGCGTCGTAGTAGGCGACCAAAGCCTCGCCGCTCTCCGCCCGCAGCCCCGCGACCTGTTCCGCGGACCAGCCGTAGCCGGTCTCGGTGGTCCCGGCGTCGAGCCCGAACCGGCGCGCCCAGTCGCCGTCCTGCCAGACCTGGGGCCTGCCGGCGACCTCCGCGACGTGGTCGTCCTGCACGCGGGCCAGGTGCCAGACGAGCCAGCCGACGGTGTTCGCGCCCGGTGCGGGCGGTCGGGCGAGATCGTCGGGGGAGAGCCCGTCCACGGCGCCCCGCACGAGCTCGCGGAGGCGGCCGTAGAGCTCGAGAAGGACCTCGTTCGCCTGCATGTCGCGCCTGCCTTCCTGAGTGCCGGTCGATGGACCTCGGGCATGATGCGGAGGATGAGTCTCGTCCTCGGTTTCGGACTGCCCGTGTCGGGTGTCTGGGCCACCCCGGAGAACATCGTCGCGTTCGCCCGCCGTGCCGAGGATCTCGGGTACGGGTCGCTGTGGACCTACCAGCGCCTGCTCGCGCCCGCCGAGACCGACTGGGGTCCGCAGTACCGGTCGGTACTCGACCCCGTCGTCGCCCTGTCGTTCGCGGCCGCCGTGACCCACCGTGTGCGCCTCGGGGTCGCGGTGGTCAACGCGCCGTTCCTGCCGCCGGCCATGCTCGCCCGGCAGTTCGCCTCGCTCGACGTCGTCTCCCGCGGCCGGCTCGACGCCGGGCTCGGCCTCGGCTGGGCCCCCGAGGAGTTCGCCGCTCTCGGCGTCCCGATGGAACGGCGGGGCGACCGGCTGGAGGAGACGGTGGCCTGCCTGCGTGCCCTCTGGGGACCGGACCCGGTGTCGTTCGAGGGGACCTTCGTCACCGTCCCGCCGTCGCGCTTCGACCCGAAGCCTGTGCAGACTCCGCTGCCGATCCTCCTCGGGGCGACCGCGGAGGCGGGCCTGCGCCGGGCCGGCCGGATCGCCGACGGCTGGATCAGCAGCAGTCGCTTCGACCCCCGTCAGATCCGGACGGCGGTCACGACGGTCCGCTCGGCGGCCGAGTCGGCAGGGCGGGATGCGTCGCGGCTCCGGTTCGTCGTGCGCGGCGTCGTCCAGCTGGGAAAGGACGTGCGGGACGACGCCGGCGCCCGCCGCCCCTTGACGGGGCCGGCGGACGCCGTCCGCGACGACCTGGCCGCCCTGCGCGAGCAGGGCGTGACCGAGGTGTTCCTCGACCTCAACTTCGATCCCCGGGTCGGTTCCCCGGACGCCGACAGCTCCGCCGCGCTCGCGCTGGCGGACGAGGTGCTCGAGAGCTTCGCGCCGGGGGATCAGTCGGGTATGTAGTCGAACTCGTCCGGGTGCGGTCCGGTGCGCCCGGCGTCGCCGCGGTTGAGGTGGCTCAGGTCCTGCATCGCCTCGTCGTCGAGCTCGAAGTCGAACAGGGCGAAGTTCTCCTCGATCCGCGCCGGCGTCACCGACTTCGGGAAGACGATGTCCCCGCGCTGGATGTGCCAGCGCAGCACGACCTGCGCCGGTGTGCGGCGGACGGCGTCGGCGACGCGACGGACGACCTCGTCGTCCAGCACCCGGCCCTGCGCGATCGGGCTCCACGCCTCGGTGAGGATGCCGTTGTCGCGACCGAACGCGCGGACCTCCTCGTTGGTGAGGTACGGATGCACCTCGATCTGGTTGACGGCCGGCGTCACGCCGGTCTCGGCGATGATCCGCTGCAGGTGGGGGACCTGGAAGTTGGAGACGCCGATCGAGCGTGCTCGCCCGTCCTGCGCGAACTCGATCAGCGTGCGCCAGGTCGACACGTAGTCGCCGTCGTACCGGGTGGGCAGTGGCCAGTGGATGAGGAACAGGTCGACGTAGTCGAACTCGAGGGTGCCGAGCGTCTGGTCGAAGGCCCGGCGCGCGTCGTCGGGCCGGTGGAACCCGTTGTTGAGCTTGCTCGTCACGAAGATCTGCTCGCGCGGGATCCCACTGCTGTGGACGGCCTCGCCGACCCCCTTCTCGTTCCGGTACATCTCGGCGGTGTCGATGTGCCGGTAGCCGATCTGCAGCGCGCGGCTCACCGCCTCGGCCGTGTCCGCGGGGTCGATCTGGAAGACGCCGAACCCCAGCTGCGGGATGGTGCGTCCGTTGTTCATGGTCAGTTCAGGCACTGTGTTCACGCTGATGCCCTACCCACCCGCAGCGGACCCACACACCGACACCAAGATCATGCTCGGGAGGTACCCGGTCCGGCGATCCACAGGGAGCGGAGAACCGGGCGTCTCGCGAGCATGATCTTGCGGGGGTCAGACGCGGCGGCGGTTCATGAAGCCCATGACGGCGCCGACGACGAGCAGGACGAGCGCGATGATGAGCGCCCACTTCGCGGCTGCCACGAACAGGCCTATGCCGCCGAAGATGACCGCGAGCACGATGAGGGCGATGACGAGCCACATGAGGGTCTCCTCGACTCCGGGCCGCGTCCGGCTGGCGCGGCTCATGATGTCGATGTTCCTCCCCCCGTACGAAGTCTGCACCGGCGGCCCCGATCGGGAAGAGCCATCAAGATCATGCTCACGGAATGGGCGGCCTCGTGATCCACATTCGGCTGTGGAGCGCGCACCTCGCGAGCATGATCTTGGTCTGGCGCCGGCACAGGTCAGGGCGAGTTGATCGGGACCGGTGTCGCCGCCGGGGCGAGCAACGACTGGTAGTCCTTCCCCGTCACGGCCCGATCGACGACCACGCCGCCGGGCAGTGGCGCCTCCACCGGCTGACCGTCGCTCATGATCAGGACGGTGCGGACGTCGGGGTGCGACGTCAGCGTGAGGACCACCTGCGCCACCGACAGGGGCAGCCGGCGCGGGTCGGCGTCCTTGCTCCCGCCATTGATCGCGACGACGGCTTGGCCGTTCTCGAGAGCCGTGAGCGTCAGCGAGGCGTCGGACGGCAGCGCGGTCGAGAGGCCGTGGCCGCGCTCGGTGTTGTCGGGTCCCATCGCCAGAGCGGCCAGCAACTGCGTGACCTGCTGCTGGGCCGTTCCCGGCGAGACCGGCCGGCGGGTCAGCCGCAGCCTGTTCTCCGGCGTCACGAACGCCACCTCATAGCCGGAGCTGCCGGTCGCGCTCGGGGTGCCCGAGGGGGACGGCGTGACGAGCAGCCGCGGGTCGACCTGCGTCCGGGGCACCGCCCGTGGTGCCCCGTCGCGGGGGACGCCGCAGCCGGCAACCACGAGCAGCGCCGTCAGGGCGACGGCGACACAGGAGGCGGTGCGTCCGAGCCTGGTCATGGCACCAGCTCCTCCGCCGGTGCCAGCGGCAGCCGGACGACGAGTCGCGCGCCGCCGCCAGGAGCGTCCATGCACCAGGCGGCTCCCTCGTGCGCGCGCAGCGTCTCGGCCACCAGGCTCAGGCCGAGGCCTGTGCCCGGCTGTGCCCCGCGGGCGCCGTCCTCCCCGCGGGCGAAGCGTTCGAAGACGCGCTCCCGGTCGGCGGGCGGGATCCCCGGCCCCTCGTCGTCCACGATCACGACGGCGTCCGTCGCGGTCTCCTCGATGGTGACGCGCACCAGCCCGTGGCCGTGCCGGTCGGCGTTCTCGAAGAGGTTGACGAGCGCGCGTTCGACCTGTCGCTTGTGCGCGCAGACCGGGACGGGGTCGGCCGGCGCCACCGCGAGCAGCGCCGCGTCCCGGCCGCTCCCCGTCAGTGCCTCGGTGACGAGCTCGCGAAGGTCGAACCGTTCCCGTGCCGCGTCGGCAGAGCCGGCGTCGAGCCGCGCGAGCTCCACCAGGTCGTCGAGCAGTCGGCGGAACCGTGCCAGCTCCAGAACGGCGAGCGTCACCGCGGGGCGCACCCGCTCCGGCAGCTGCTCCGCCCGCGCCTCGACGAGGTCCACGGCGGCGACCAGCGTGGTGAGCGGCGATCGCAGCTCGTGCGTCACGTCCGCCGTGAACCGGGCCTCCCGCTCGATCCGGGCCGCGAGGGCGTCGACCATCTCGTTGAAGGAACCGACGATCGCGGCGAGGTCCGGGTCGTCGGTGGGCGGCAGGCGGGTGTCGAGCTGCCCGCCGGCGATGCGCGTCGCGGTGACGGCAACCTCGTCGAGGGGGCGGACGGCGCGCGCCGCGGCCCACCGTCCCACGGCCGCGGCGGCGAGGGCGGTCGTCGCAGCGACGATCAACAGCACGCCGCGCAGCGTGTCGAGGGTCGTGGCCAGTTCGCTGACGTCGACGGCCTCGTGGAAGACGCTGTCGACCTCGGGCAGCGGGATCGACACCACGAGCGACGGGTCGCCCTGCAGCCGCGTCCACATCACGGTCGCGGGACCGGACCCGGTGCGCATGGCGCGCAGCTCGGGCGGTAGGTCGTCGGGGCCGATGGCGAGCGACGAGGACGACCAGCGCCCGTCGCGCTCCACCAGGACGGCGGTGTGGGCGGGCGGCGCCACCCGGCCGAGCACTTCCGCGGTGGACGTGCCCGCCGTCCGGAGCCCGTCGAGCGCGATCCGGGCGTCCACGTTCGCCTGCCGGACGGCGGCGAATTCCCGCGCCGAGGTCAGGTAGGACCGTGCGACGATGTAGGTCGAGCCGGCGACGACCGTCGCCACGAGGACCCCGCCGAGAGCGAACGTGACGGCGGCACGTCGGCGGACACCTCCGCTCACTGCGGGTCGAGCCGGTAGCCCAGCCCGCGGACCGTGACCACGATGCGCGGGTGGGCCGGATCGCGCTCGATCTTGGTCCGCAGCCGCCTGATGTGGACGTCGACCAGCCGCTCGTCACCGAAGAAGTCGTGCTCCCACACCCGCTCGAGCAGTGTCGCGGCGGCCGAGGATGCGGCCGGCGTGCTCGGCGAGCTCGCACAGCAGGCGGAACTCGGTGAGGGTGAGGTGCAGGTCCTGCTCGCCCCGCCGGACCGTGCCCGACTCGGGGGCGAGGACCAGAGCGGGGCCGCCGTCCACACCTGAATCGAGAACCAGCGGGGCGACCTCGCCGGCCGGGGCCGAGGACGTCTGGTGTGCTTCCAGGCGCCGGTGCAGCGCCCGAAGCCGGGCGCTGATCTCCTTCGTCTGGAAGGGCTTGGTCACGTAGTCGTCCGCCCCTGCCTCCAGCGCCGCGACGATGTCGTGGGTGTCGCCCCTGGCGCTCACCACCACGATGGGCGCGTCACTCACGTGGCGGACCTCACGGATGAAGGTGAACCCGTCGACGCCGCCGAGCATGAGGTCGACCAGCATGGCGTCGAGATCGAGGCCGGGTACGGCCGCCAGGGCGGCTTCGGCCGAGGCCTGTTCCACCACTTGGTAGCCCTCGTCCTCCAGGGCGAGACGGAGCACGGCGCGGATGTTGTCGTCGTCCTCGAGGACCAGCAGACGTCGCGCCACGACCTCATCGTGCCAGCCGCGGCAGCGGCCGCAACGATCGTCATACAACCGCAAAGAAGCCGTCCGCCCGCTCGCAAAGCGGGGGGATTGAGTTCTCGACATGGGAACTGTGACCACCGGCAGCGCCAGGAAGGTGAGCAGGCGGCGCCGGCCGGAGGAGCTGGCCGCCCCCGCGTGCACGTTCCTGGGGGGCGGAAGCTCCCTGGAGGCGATCGTCGAGCTGCAGCCCGAGGACCTGCCGCACGCGCTGCTCGACCTGCACCGCGTCGTCACCCACGCAGTCCAGCGCGGCGCCAGCCGGGTGGTGGTGGACGTGTCCCGCGTCGAGTGCCTCACCTCCACGACGATCACCGCGCTGCTCTGGGCCAGGCGCCGCTGCCAGGCCCGCGGCGGAGCCGTCGTGCTGCGGAATCCGAGCGCGCGGAGCATGGACCTGATCATCCGGACGGGCCTCTGGGACGTCCTCGAGGTCGAGGCCGGCGCGCCCCGGCCCGGGATGCGGCGGTCGTCGTGACGATCGAGCTCCGGCCGGCGGCGCGCATCGACGTCCGCGGCTCGCACGACTGCCTGGCCGCGACCGCGAGCGGCCGCGGGGCAGCGGCGATGGTCGTCGACCGCGGCGACACCCGGCTCCTCGCCGTCTGGGAACCCCTCCTGGCGGAACCCGGTCCCGCGCTGCGGTCGCACCTCGCGCTGGCGCTGCAGCACTTCTCGCCCGCCGAGGTCGTCGCCTGGTGCCGGGACGAGGGGGCGAGTGTGGTGGTGGCGGAGGTGAGCGGCCACGACGTGCAGCTGGTGGGCTGGGCCGCGCCGTCCGTGCTGCACGTGGCGGCGGACCGTCCCGGGCTCACCCCGTTGCCCGTCCCGACGGTCCAGCCCGTGTCGGTGCGCCTGAAGGCGGGGGAGGTCCTCGTGCTCTGCTCCCCGGGCGTGCTGGTGGAGCCGCCGGCGTGCCTGCACGCGGACGCGGTGGGGCTGTGCCCCGCAGGCGGCGTGGCCGCCTGGGACTGGGCGTGGCAGGGGCTCGTCGAGCCGATCGCCCAGGGGGCGGTGGCCCTCCTTCAGGCGTCCTGAGCCGGGGTCACTGCCCGGTCCGGGCGCCGCGCTCCTGGACGAGGCCCCCGACGCAGGCGACGAGCATCAGCGCGGCCATGATCTTCTCGTTCCACCAGGCCCCCATGAGGTCGCCGAAGGGCGCGTAGCCGAACGCGAAGGACTCGAGCCCGAGCGCCAGGGCGACAACGGCGAACGCGATCAGGTAGCGGACCCGGTGCGTCCGCGCGCGGAACCAGCAGACGGAGGTGAGCAGGAGCAGGAGGATGAGCCCGCGGTCGCGCAGTGCCGCGTCCTGGCCGTCGATCGTGCGCGGATACCCCATCGCGAAGGTGGAGCAAGCGAACCACGCGGCGAGCAGGACGCCGATCAGCGCCGGGGGTGTGCAGCGAGCGGCGTGCGGTGGGGCTGGGGAAAGGAGTGCTGACTGTATCCATGTCTTCAGCGTACTCTTGCATTGTGCCATGGTTCTAGCTGAGAGGGCACGCGACGGCGTGGAGGTAGGAGTCAGGCATCGGCGACGGCCGACAGCGCGTGCTCCGGCTTGGTCCCGCGCCGGTCCCGGAAGTGCGGGCCAGGCCGGCCGCTCGCGGATCCCACGAGAACGAGCAGGCAGGGGACGAGGACCGACCGGACGATCACCGCGTCGATGAGGACGCCGGCCGCCATCGTCAGCCCGATCTCGTGGAACGGCCGCAACGGGATGAGCGCGAGCAGCCCGAAGCTCACCGCGAGAGTGACGGCGGCCGCGTTTATGGCACGCGTCGACTGAGGGACCGCGAAGACGATGGCCTCGCGCAACGGCCGGTGCCGCGCCTCCTCCCACACGTGGCCCACCCCGAAGATGTTGTAGTCGGAGCCGAGGGACACCAGTAGTACCGCGGTCGCGAACGGCACGTAGAAGGTGATGCCCTCGGCGTCGAGCGTGCCCTGGAAGACGAACACGGTGATGCCCAGTGCCGCGGTCAGCGCGAGCACGCTGCAGGCCAGCAGGTACAGCGGCGCGACCAGGGCACGCAGGAACACGACCAGCAGCAGCAGGTTGACGATGACGGCGGCGATGCCGATCCGGTACAGGTCCCTGCTCGTGCTGGACGCGAGGCCCTGGCCGAGGGCCGTGTCACCGGCCAGGGAGACGGCGACGCCGTGCAGCCCGCTGGCCGTGACGAGGTCCGGCAGGACCTCGCGCAACAGGCCGACGTCGTGGATGGCCTTGGCGCCCAGCGGGTCGCTGTCGAGCACGACGAGCATGCGGGCGGCGTCGCCGCTCGGTGCGAGCACGACGCCTGCCGGCGTCCCGGTGAGCCGCCGCGCGGCCGGGAGCACGGAGGCCAGCTGGTCGGCCCCGAACACCCCCGACACGCCGGGCCGGGTCGCCAGGGACCGCTCGAGCCGGATCAGCGCCGGGAGCTGGCAACCGACACCGGGCCCTTGGACGAGCAACGTGGTCGGCGACGTCACCCCGGGCGCGAACCCCGCGGCGGCCTGCTGGCTGCGGCGGGCGCGACCGCGCTCGGCGCCGGGGTCGCCGCGCTGCGTCTGGGGAGCGCTGGACGGCGCTAGTTGTGCCCGGGTCGCCGTTGTCTGCCGACACGCCTGGCGCGGTCACCTGCGAGCGGCGGCACGTGGCATCATCAAAAGATGTAGCTCTGCAAATGATAACGCGGGCACGAGGGAAGGGGTTCCGGAGTGGACCAGCCACAGGAGCACCGCCAGCACGAGCAGCACGACCACGCGCACGGACAGGACTGCGGGCACGACACCGTGCAGCACGGCGACCACGTCGACTATCTGCACGACGGCCACCGGCACGCCCAGCACGACGATCACTACGACGAGCACTGACCGGGTCTGATGAGCCCCCGGGCACGGTGTGAGCGGAGGCCCCCAGCACTGTGCCCGGGCCGAACCCCCGGGCCTCGTTGAACGTCACGGGGGGCGCAACGGTGCGCTCAGGGCACGTTCGCGTCCCTCGTGATGTTCAACGTCGGTCGGCAGGGGCGCCACGGCACCGAGGAACGTGATCGATGTGCCCGAGCGCGTGCTCACGCACGCCAAATCCGCGTGCGTGAGCACACGCTCGACCACACGCTCGGTGGCGACGCACGCCGCCGAGGGCCGCTCGTGGCCGGGAGGCCGGGCGTCTGACAGGTCGAGGGGTGCCCGCCAGTGACCACTCTGAACATGCCGAGGACTTCCGCGCGCCCTGGCCGAACTGGCCGAGGCCTTCACGGACCTGGTGGCGGCACTGCGCTGTGGGAGGGATCAGTCCCTGTCGCCGGCCAGAATCGTGGACCTCGCGATCCGTTGCATGCCCCGCGCCCAGCATGTCGCGATCACCGGGCACGTGGACGGGACACTGCGCGACCTCGCCGCCAGCAGTGGGCTGCCCGCGCACGTCGACCGCATCCGGGCGGAGACGGGGGAGGGTCCGGCCTTCGACCTGGTCGAGTCCAACGACCTCGTGCTCACCGACGACCTGAACGACGAGCCTCGCTGGCCCGCGTTCAGCCACCGAACGGTGGCGGAGACGGGAATCCGGTCGATCGTTGCCTACCGGCTCGCCCTCAGCTCCCGGCACCGTGCGGCCCTCTGCTTCTGTTCCGATTGGCCGTTCGCCTTCGATCAGATCGCGATCTCGACCGGCGCGATCTTCGCGGCCTACACCTCGCTGGGCGCCGGGCAGGAGCTCCTCGTCGGCGAGCCCGTGGGGCGGGAGCGCGCCGGGGAGGTCCACAGGGAGATCGGAGTGGCCGTCGGCATCCTCATCGCCGCTTGGGGTCTGAGCACGGAGGCGGCCTACCAGCGGCTGCATTCGGCCAGCCGGGTGCTGGGGCAATCCCTCGCGCAGACGGCACGCCAAGTGATCGATCATCGCTGGCTCCCGGGGGCCGGCCCGGCCACGTCGTGATGCTCCCCCGAACGGCCGGAATCTGTGCTCTCATGCATCTCATGGTGGCTGCGGGCAGTATCATGGGACGATGACCCGGCCCATGGATGATCTGGACGAGGACGTCGAAGAGACCCTGACGGCCTCCCGTGCGCTCGTCGGGATCATCGCCCGCTCGCTCGCCGAGGTGCTCGAGGATGTGACCCTTCCGCAGTATCGCGTGCTCGTCGTGCTCTGCGCCGAGGGTCCCCTACGCAGCGGCGTCTTGGCCGAGCGGCTCGGGATCCACCAGTCGACCCTGACCAGAACGGCTGACCGCCTGGTCGCGCAGGGGCTGATCCGCCGGGATCCGAGTCGGGAGAGCCGGCGCGAGATCCTCGTCGACCTGACCGACGCCGGCCGCCATCTGGTCGTGCGGACCCTGCACCAGCGCAGCCGCGACCTCCGTGAGGTGCTGGAGCGCGTCCCCGCCAAGGATCGCAAGAAGATCCGCGCCGGCTTCCGCGCGTTCGCCGAGGCGGCCGGGGAGCCGGAGGCCGGTCACCTCCTGACGCTCGGGGTCGGCTGAGCGTTCGAGCCCGAGGGCTCACGAGCTCTCCCGCTGCTCGAGGCCGACGGCGGCGCGCAGCTCGGCGCAGTCCTGGCGCAGCTGCGGCCGGTCGTCCGCCAGCGACTCCATCAGGTCCGCCAGGGCGTCCGCGACCTCGTTCAGCTTGTCCTGCACGGCCTCGTCCGACCGCATCTGGGTGTTCTGCAGGAGCGCCACGAGCAGGAACGTGACGATCGTGGTCAGGGTGTTGATGATCAGCTGCCACGTGTCGACGCTGTGGAACAGGAAGTAGGACGGCGCCCAGATCACGACGAGCAGGACGCAGAGCGCAAAGAACCAGGCGCTTGCCGCGAGTCTCGACGCCACGGACGCGAAGCGGTCGAACACCGACAGGTGCTCGCTGATCTCGCTGGGCCTGTGGACTCGGGCGTCCGTCGAGCCATGCCTGGCTCGCGTGCTCGTACTGGCCATCCTGACCTCCGGTCACCTCGATCGACTCGCGTTCCCGAAACGCATGTCCTACAACAAGTATAAGTGACACGCATCGATCCGCGATCGCGATTGAGAGGCAGACGATGGCGCTCCGGCTGGAGGACTACGCCGTTCTCGGCAACACCCGCAGTGCGGCCGTCATAGGCGTCGACGGGTCGATGGACTGGCTCTGCGTGCCCCGCTTCGACAGCGGCGCCTGCTTCGCCGCGATCCTCGGCACTCCTGACAACGGCCGCTGGCTGATCGCGCCGCGGGGGGACGTCAAGGAGCGGCGGCAGCGCTACCTCGGTGACACGCTCGTCCTGGAGACGACGTTCGAGACGTCGCAGGGCCGCATCCGTGTCCTCGATGCCATGCCGCTGCCCCGTAACCACACGGACGACGCCGCCTGCGTCGTCCGCGTCGTGGAGGGCCTGCAGGGGCGGGTCGACGTTCGCAGCGAGCTGACCGTGCGGTTCGACTACGGGCACATCTTCCCCTGGGTGCAGCACCAGGAGGGCCGCCTGCTGCTCGCGGCCGGGCCGGACGCCGTGATCCTCGACTCCGACGTCCAGCACGAGGCCGATGACGACGCCGACCTCTGCGCGCACTTCGCCGTGAGCGAGGGGCAGCGCGTCGAGCTCTCCCTCACATGGTTCCCCGCGGGTGCGCCGGCGCCGGCCGCGCCGAACCCCCGCGCCGAGGTGGAGCGTGCCCGCAACTACTGGCAGGAGTGGGCGGACCGCGGCACTTACCACGGGCCGTACCGGGAGGCCGTCGTCCGGAGCCTGCTCCTGCTGAAAGGACTCTCGTACGGGCCGAGCGGCGGGATCGTGGCAGCGGCGACGACGTCGCTGCCCGAGGCGCTCGGCGGCGTCCGCAACTGGGACTACCGGTTCTGCTGGCTGCGCGACGCTACATACACCCTGCTCGCCCTGCTGCACGGCGGGTACAAGGACGAGGCTGTGGGCTGGCGGGAGTGGCTGCTGCGCGCGCTCGCCGGCAAACCGGACCAGATGCAGATCATGTACGGCGTCGACGGCCGGCGGCGGCTGACCGAGGTGGAGCTCGACTGGCTGCCCGGCTACGAGAAGTCCACGCCGGTGCGCGTCGGCAACGCCGCCCATGCCCAGTTCCAGCTCGACGTCTACGGCGAGCTCATGGACGCGCTGCACCAGTCACGCGAACACGGGATATCCCCGAACGAGCATGCACTCGACGTCCAGCGGGTGCTCATGAACTTCCTCGAGTCGCGCTGGGACGAGCCGGACGACGGGATCTGGGAGGTCCGCGGCCCCCGCCGGGACTACGTGCACAGCAAGATGATGGCGTGGGCAGCCGTCGACCGTGCCGTCAAGGACGCCGAGCGGCACGGGCTGGACGGGCCGGTCGACGAGTGGCGGAAGCTGCGGTCACACATCCACGACGAGGTCTGCGCGAAAGGCTACGACGACGAGCGGCAGACGTTCACGCAGTTCTACGGCAGCCGGGGCCTGGACGCGGCTCTCCTGCTGATGGCGCCCGTGGGGTTCCTTCCCGCGGATGACGACCGGGTGCGGGGGACGGTGCGTGCCATCGAGCGGGAGCTGCTGGACGAGGGGTTCGTGCACCGCTACAACGCGGAGGCGGACGCCGGCGGCGACGGCCTGCCCGGCAAGGAGGCCGCGTTCCTGCCCTGCACCCTGTGGCTCGCCGACAACTACCTGTTGCAGGGCCGCACGGACGAGGCGCGCAAGGTCGTGGATCGCGTCCTCGCGATCCGGGGGAGCGCCGGGCTGCTGACCGAGGAGTACGACGTCAAGGCTCATCGGCTGGTGGGAAACCTGCCGCAGGCGTTCAGTCATGTGCCGCTCGTCAACACGGCGATCAGCCTGGCGAATCCCGACGGACCGGTGAACAACCGCGGCAGGGGCAGCCGGCACGACAGTGACAGCGCGAGCGACAAGGGCGGCGGCCGGGGCGGGGGCAGCGATAGCGACTCCGGTTCCAGTAGCGGGTGAGACAGACCCGCGGTGGGGGAGGCCCCGAAGCCGTCCGCTACGGGGGCTGTCGGGTGACTCGGTGGGCCGCTCCCGCCGTTCGTCCCGTCCGTGTCTGCCTGACGGGCTGCCCGAGTGTCCGCCCGAGTGTCCGCCCGACTGTCCGCCCGACTGTCCGCCCGACTGTCCTCCCCCGGGGCTGATCAGCGGGTGCGGAAGTGCTCGGCGGACGGCGCCAGGCTGATGCCGTGCCCGGCGACGGACAGGTCGGGAGTCATCGCCCCGCCCTTGGCCTCCGGCGCGCCGTCGAGGAGCAGGTGCTCGATCCGGACGTGGTCGTGGAACCACTCCACATGCCGGAGGTTCGTGACCGACGCCGCCACGGGGGCGTGCAGGGCGGGCGCGCAGTGGGCGGACACCTCGAGGTTGTGCGCTGCCGCCACGGCGGCGATCCGCTGCCACTCGGTGTAGCCGCCACATCGCGTCGCGTCCGCCTGCAGGCAGTCCACGGACCGCGCCGCGCAGAGCCGCTGCGCCTCCACGAGCGACCACGCGTACTCCCCGGCCGCGACGTCGGCCCGCACCGCCGACCGCACCTCGCGCAGGCCGGCCAGGTCGTCGGAGCTGACCGGCTCCTCGAACCAGGTCACGCCGAGGTCGTCGAATCGCCGTCCCATCCGCACCGCCTGGCCGACCGAGTAGCCGCCGTTGGCGTCGACGAACAGCTGGACGTCGTCCCCGATCGTCTCGCGCGCGATGCGCACCCGGGCCAGGTCCCTGTCCTCCCGGGTGCCCCAGGACTCGCCGATCTTGATCTTCACGCGGGGGATGCCGTCGCCGTCGACCCAGCCGCGAAGCTGCTGGCGCAGGGTGTCGTCGTCGTAGGTCGTGAAACCGCCGCTGCCGTAGACGGGGACGTCGTCGCGGGCCCGCCCGAGCAGCCGCACCAGCGGCACGTCGAGCAGCCGCGCGGCGAGGTCCCACAGGGCGACGTCGACGGCGGACAGGGCGCACGATGCGACGCCCGGGCGGCCGACGTTGCGCAGCTGCTTCTGCATGGCCGACCAGGCGGCCGGGACGTCGAGCGCGTCCCGGCCGCAGACGACGTCGAGCAGCTGGTCGCAGACGACGTCCGCGGCGGCCGCCGCCGCGTACGTCCACCCGAGGCCCACCCGGCCGCCGGCCCGTGCCTGGACCGTGACCATGGTCGTCCGCGACCACGTCATCGTGCCGTCGGCCTCGGGGGAGTCGGTGGGGATCGTGTAGACGGCGACGTCGAGGTCCTCGACGCGCACGTCCGGCGCCGCGGTCATCGCCGGCCTCGTCAGGACTTCGAGTGGGGCAGGAACTCCTGCAGCTTGGTCTTGATGCCTTCCTTCACCACCGACCACCGGTCCTCGTCACCGGCCGCCATCGACGACATCATCGACTTCATCTGCTCGAAGGTCGCGTGCGGCGGGATCGGCGGGATGTTCGGGCTGGTGTGGACGTCGAGCACGGTGGGGCGGTCGGCCGCCAGGGCGGCGTCCCAGGCAGGGCCGATGTCCGCGGGCTTGGTGACCTCGATGCCTTGCAGCCCGATCATGCGGGCGAAGCCGGCGTAGTCGACGCTGGGCAGGTTCTGGGAGTCGGTGAACTTCGGAGCGCCCTGCATGGCCCGCATCTCCCAGGTGACCTGGTTGAGGTCGTCGTTGTGCAGCACGGCGACGACGAGCCGCGGGTCGGACCAGCGCTGCCAGTACTTCTTCGACGTGATGAGCTCGGCCATGCCGTTCATCTGCATCGCGCCGTCGCCCACGAAGGCGATGGCGGGGCGGTCCGGGTGGGCGAACTTGGCTCCGATGACGTAGGGGACGCCGGGGCCCATCGTCGCGAGGGTGCCCGACAGGGAGCCCAGGATGCCGCCGCGCGAACTTGAGGTCGCGGGCGTACCAGTTGGCCGACGAGCCGGAGTCCGCGGCGATCATGGCGTCCGCCGGCATCCGGTCGTTGAGCTCCCAGAACAGCCGCATCGGGTTGACGGGTCGGCGTCGACCATCGCCTCCATGCGCATCGTCTCCCACCAGCGGGTGACGTCCTCCTCGATGCCCTCGCGCCAGCCGCGGTCGGTCTTGCGCCGCAGGTGGGGGAGCAGGGCGCGCAGGGTGGTGGCGGCGTCGCCGACGAGGTTGACCTCGTACGGGTATCGCATGCCGATGAAGCGGCCGTCGATGTCGATCTGGATCCCCCGGGCCTGGTCCAGCGGCGGCATGAAGTTCGTGTACGGGAAGTTCGAGCCGATGGTGAGCAACGTGTCGCAGCCCATCATCATCTCGTAGCTCGGGCGGGTGCCGAGCAGGCCGATGGAGCCGGTGACCCAGGGCAGGTCGTCGGGCAGCACGTCCTTGCCGAGCAGGGCCTTCGCCGCGCCTGCGCCCAGCAGCTCCGCGACCTGCTCGATCTCGGCGCGGGCGCCCCTGCCGCCCTGGCCCACGAGCAGGGCGACCTTGGAGCCGGCGTTGAGGATGTCCGCGGCCCGCCGGACGCCGGCGTCATCGGGGGTGACCGACGGCCAGGAGATCCCCAGGCTCGAGGGGACCTGCTTGAACGCATGCCCGGGCGGGGTGTACTCGAGCTCCTGGACGTCGGACGGGAGGATGATCGCGGTCGGCGCCTGGTTCGCCATCGCGACCCGGATGGACCGGTCGAGGACGTTCGGCAGCTGCTCCGGCACCGTGACCATGTGGACGAAGTCGTTCGTCACGTCCTTGAAGAGCGTGACGAGGTCGATCTCCTGCTGGTAGGAGCCGCCGATCGCGCTGCGCTCGGTCTGCCCCACGATCGCGACGACCGGCACGTGGTCGAGTTTGGCGTCGTAGAGGCCGTTGAGGAGATGGACGGCCCCCGGGCCGGAGGTGGCCATGCAGACGCCGAGGCGCGGCGCAGTCGTCGTGCGGGCACCCTGATCAGAAGGGTCGGACGTCGCGTACTTGGCATAGCCCACCGCCTCGAACGCCGACATCTCCTCGTGCCGCGACTGGATGAAGGCCGGGGCGTGCAGGGACTCGTCCGTCCACGCGGCGAGGATCCCGTTGATCCCGTCGCCCGGGAAGGCGAACACGTGCTCGACCCCCCACTCGCGCAGGCGGGAGAGCAGGTACCCGGCGACCGTCATTGCCATGATCAGTTTCCTTTCGTCGTCCTGGAGGCGCCTGCGTTCGCGTGTGCCCGTCGGCAGGGCTGTCGCGAGCAGCTGCGCGACGTGCACCGGGCGTCGCCCGGCGCCGGAGCCCTTGAGCTCGCCGCTCTGCTCGACCTGCGTCCGGCAGCTGAAGCCGTCCGCCACCATCAGCGTGTCCTCCGACGCCGACCGCACCGCGGGGAGCAGGCCGTCCTCGGCGCACGCCATCGACACGTCGTAGTGGCCCGCCTCGAACCCGAAGTTGCCGGCGAGCCCGCAGCAGCCGGAGTCGAGCACGTCGGGGTCGATGCCGGCGCGCTTCATCAGCTCGACCTCGGCGTGCTCGCCGAGGATGGCGTGCTGGTGGCAGTGCATCTGCACGATGGCCTTCGCGGCCCCGTCCGCCGAGTCGAGCTTCGGCGGGTCCCAGTCCGGCGCCCGCTCGAGCAGCAGCTCACCGAGCGTCTTCGTCACCGCCCCCAGCCGCTCGACGTCGCGGTCCTCGGGGAAGAGGTCCTTGGCGTCGGCCCGGAACACCGCCGTGCAGCTCGGTTCCAGCCCCACCACCGGAGTGCCGGCGGAGGTGTACGGGGCCAGCGCTGTCGCCGTCCGGTGCAGGATCTTCTTGGCGATGCCCAGCTGGCCGGTGGAGATCCAGGTGAGGCCGCAGCAGAGCTCCTGCTCCGGGATCCGCACGGTGAACCCGGCGCCCTCGAGCACCTCGACCGCCGCGACGGCGATCGAGGGGGAGAGGTGGTTGGTGAAGGTGTCCGGCCACAGCACCACCTCGCCGCGCGAGCCGTCGCCGCGGGGCAGGTCGCCCGCCGGTCGAGTCGCTTGAACCAGGTCGTGAACCGCATCGGCCCGAAGGGGGGGAGGTCCGGTGCTGGTCGATGCCGCCGGCGGCCTTGATCAGGGTGTTGACCCCGGGGGTGTGGCTGATGCCGTTGACGAGGCCCGGAGCCAGCGCCGCGATCCGCGCCCAGACGGGCAGCCAGCCCATCGAGTAGTGGGACATCGGGCGGACCCGGCCGGCGTAGTGGTGCGCGAGGAACTCGGCCTTGTACGTGGCCATGTCGACGTGCATCGGGCAGTCGCTGCGACAGCCCTTGCAGGACAGGCAGAGGTCGAGCGCGTGCAGCACCTCCTTGGAGCGCCAGGCGTCCTTGATCGTGGCGTCGTCGTGCCCGTCCAGCATCTCGAAGAGCAACCGGGACCGACCCGGGTCGCGTGCTCCTCCTCGCGGGTCGCCCGGTAGCTCGGGCACATGACGCGGCCGTCCTTCTGCGGCGAGTGGCACTTGCCGACGCCGACGCAGCGCAGGCACGGCCCGCTGGAAGCTGCCGTCGTCGTCCGGGTAGCGGAAGTACAGGTCCGGCGGGTCGGCCGGGTGCCAGTCGGCACCCAGCCGCAGGTCGGCGTCAGCGGGGTTGGAGTCGACCACCTTGCCCGGGTTCATCAGGCCCGCCGGGTCCCAGATCCGCCGGAACCGCCGCATCGCCTCGACGAGCTCCTCGCCGAACATGATGCCGAGCAGTGGACCCGGGCCTGGCCGTCGCCGTGCTCACCGGACAGGGAGCCGCCGTAACGGACGACGAGCTCGGCGGCGTCGTGCAGGAACGCCTTGAAGTGGGCGATGCCGCCGGGGGTGATGAGGTCGAACGGGATCCGGCAGTGCACGCAGCCCTGCCCGAAGTGCCCGTACAGCGAGACGTTCTCGTAGGAGTACCGCTGCAGCAGCGCCGCGCAGTCGCGCAGGTAGTCCCCGAGCCGGTCGGGGCCGACGGCGGCGTCCTCCCAGCCCGGCCAGGCGTCCGGCTGGTCTCCGCGGGCCGCCGGGCGCGCGGTGGCGCCGAGCCCGCCCTCGCGGACCTTCCACAGGCGCCTCCTCTCTCGCGTGGTCGTCCTGGACGACTCTGGTCGAGATCGTGCGTCCTTGTCGCCGAACTCGTCGATCGAGCGCGCTGCGGCCTTGGCGTGCGGCTTCGTCCTGCGTGTCGGCGTCCAGCTCGACGAACAGCCAGGCGCCTCCCTCGGGCAGGTCGTTCAGGCGTCCGCGTGCATGCCGCTGGTCCGCTCGAGGTCGACGAGCTGCTGGTCGACGCCCTCGAGCCGGAACGGCTCGTGCGGGGAGGATCGACGGCACGGCGTCAGCCGGCGGCGGCGACGTCGGGGAAGCCGAGCAGCACCAGGCGGTCGCCTTCGGCGTCGGCGCCAGCTCGAGGTCGGCGCGCAGGATGGTGAGGCAGGTGCTCTCGCTGCCGACCACGGCCTTGGCGACGTTGAACCGTGCTCCGGCAGCAGCGCGTCGAGGGCGAAGCCCGAGACCCGGCGGGGGATGTCGGGGAACCCTTGCGGATCCGGTCCCCGTACTCGTCGGCCAGGTCCTTGAGCTGCCGGTAGATCTCCGCCCGGCGGCCGCCGGCGTCCATCACGGCGTCCCAGCTCAGCTCGGGAAGCGTTCGTCGTCGCGGCGGCCGATCCAGAAGCGCTCGCCGTCCTAGCGTGAGAACTTCGAGCGCGGCGGATGTTGTCGCCGGTCTTGCCGTACCGCTGGGCGGTGGCTCCGCAGGAGTTGTTGCCGAGCATCCCGCCGAGCGTGCAGTTGGGGTGGGTCGAGGGTTCGGGACCGAAGCGGAGGCCGTGCGGCTCCAGGTGGGCGTTGAGGACGTCGAGCACGACGCCCGGCTGCACGATCGCGCTGCGGCGCTCGAGGTCGACGTGCTCGATCTCGTGGCAGTACTTCGACCAGTCGATCACCAGCGCGGTGTTGCGTGCACTCGCCCGCCAGGCTGGTGCCCCCACCGCGGGAGAGCACGGGCGGCGTGTGCCGCGCAGCCACCCGGACGGCGGCCGCGGCGGCGTCGGCGTCCTGGGACGACGACGCCGACCGGGACCTGCCGGTAGTTCGAGGCGTCCGTGGAGTACGCCGCGAGCGTCCGTCGTCGAAGCGGACCTCGCCGTCGACGGCCTCGCGGAGTTCCCGTTCCAGCGCGTCGACGTCGACGCCGAGCCGAGTCTTCATCCGACCTCCTCCGGGTTCCCTGTCACCGTACCGTTCCCATGTAGCAGTGCAAGTGAAGTGAACGGCACGAGATGGAGCCGGACCCGTAGGCTGGGAGCCATGAGCGACGAGGAGCTGGACAGCGATGTGGAGGTGACCCTCACCGCGTCGAGGGCCTTGGTGGGGGTCGTCGCGCGCACCCTGGTGGACGTGCTCGAGGTGGTGACGCTGCCTGCAGTTCCGGATGCTGCGTCGTGCTGTGCGCCGAGGGTCCCTTGCGCAGCGGCGTGCTCTCCGAGCGGCTCGGCATCCACCAGTCGACGCTGACCAGGCTCGCCGACCGGCTCGTGGCTCAGGGCTGGGTGCGCCGCGAGCCGAACGCGGAGAGCCGTCGCGAGGTGATGGTCGACCTGACGGATGCGGGGCGCGAGCTCGTGACCAAGGTGCTGGGGGCCCGCAGGACGGACCTGGCGAGGATCCTGGGCAAGGCCACGCCCGAGGACCGGGCCGTCATCCGCGCCGGCTTCGAGGCGTTCGCCCTCGCGGCCGGTGAGCCGGATCCCGGCCACTTGCTGACCCTCGGCCTCTGATCAGCGGACCACGGGTTCAGCCCCGCAGGACGCTCCTGATCGCGTCCGGGTCCAGCGGGACCTCGTAGGACTCCCCGTAGTGGAACGGCGGGTAGACCCGCATCAGCGGCCGCAGGCTCGAGCAGACCACGACCTTCACGCCGGGGAACTCGCGGACGAGTCGCTCGGTCAGTTCCGCCGTGCCGTCCCGCTCGAGGTCGAGCACGACCACGTCCGGCAAGCCGTCGAGCAGTTCCTCCACCAGGTTGTTACTCCCGTCGCTGCGCAGCACCTCGACGCGCTGGTCCCGCAGGACCTCGTCGAAACCCGCGCGCACGACGCCGCCGAAGGCCCCGAACAGGATTCGTCGCACGTGAACACCTCCCAGTACCGCCTCCGACGCTAGGTCGGCCGGCCGGGACCGGGCAGCACCACGCGGGCCGACTTTCGGGCACCCGGTGGCACGGGTGGGCTGGACAGGCGGCGGCGAGCGGCAACGGGAGGGTCAGATGATGCCCGCGCGGGTGGCAGTGGCCACGGCCTGGGCGCGGGTACGGCAGCTGAGCTTGGTCAGGACGTCGTGCACGACGTTCTTCACGGTGCGCTCGCTGTAGCAGAGTCCCTGCGCGATCCCGCGGGTGTCCTCGCCGTCGGCCAGCATCCGCAGCACGGCGAGCTCGCGGTCCGACAGGGCGCCGCGCTCCACCCGGTCGCCCGCGGGCCGCCTTCGTGAGCAACCGGGGCAGGAGGTCTGTCGGCATGCTCGTGCGGCCTTGGAGCACGGCCCGCACGGTCGCGACGAGGAGTTCCGGGGTGAGCTCGTGCCGGTACAGGATGGCGCTGACGCCCGCCCGGGCGAGGCGCTCGAGCCGCTCGTCGTCGGGCTCGGACACGGCGGCCACGAGCTTCGGCCGTGGCGGCGCCTTCGGCAGCGCGTCGAGGAAGGCGGGAAGGTCGCCGCGGTCCCCGTCGAAGACCAGGACGGCGGCCTCGCGCAGGGCGCGACCCGGCACCAGGACGGCGCTCTCGCCCGCCACCGGCAGCGTCGTCCGCGATCAGGCATGAGATCATGCCGCGGCGCAGCAGGGGATGGGGCTCGTCGATCCAGACCGACGCAGTGTTCCTCTGCAACGGCAGCGGTGGCGCCGCAACCAAGGTCTCGGCCACCAACTCACCTCCCGGAGTAGGGCGAGGGCATGCGCGAAGGGTGCAGAGCCCCGAGTGTCAAGCCTTCGTCAAGCCCTGGGCAAAGTAACCCACGCGAAGATTCAAGCGGACAAGCGATATGCGCAGACCCGTGCTACCCCGTAGCGATGTTGCCCGAAAGGGCAAAGCGCCCAGACGTCGACCTCGGACGGTCCTGGCCCGGCCGCCCCGGCCGCCGTACCGTCGGAGGCGTGGCCCGCCCGAGACGTCCCGTGCACGCGCACACCTGGGGGTTCTCGCCTTCGCCGTCGTCGCGCCGGTCGCGCTCGGGTGCATGCGCCGCCACACTGCCGTCCCAAGGGCCACGAGCGGCCGGCGCAGCCTCGCCATCCTCGGGCGCGCCGTTCCCGGTGCCGTCCCCGGCTTCCGTCCTCCCCACCCTGGTCCCGTCCACCGGACGGACGCCGGCCGGTGCTCCGTCGACCGCGTCCGGTCCTTCCCCCGGCGCGGCCGCCCGCAGTTGCGTCGCGCGGACGCTGTCAGGGATGTCGGCGAGCCGGCGGGCTGCCCAGCTGCTCCTGGTGGGGGTCGACGCCACCCGGCCGCCGTCCGCGGGAGCCGGGCTCGCACGGCTCGGCGTCGGCGGTGTCTTCCTGCAAGGCCGGGTGCCCGGCACGACGTCCCTCAGGAACTCGCTCGCGCTCGTCCAGCGCGTCGCCCGGCGGGCCACGACGCCGCCCCTGTTCGTCGCCGCCGACGAGGAGGGCGGGGCGGTCCAGACCGTGCGCGGCGGAACCATCCCACCCTTCCCGGCCGCGCTGGTGCAGGGCAGCTGGTCGGCGAGGCGACTGCGTACCCGCACCGCGACATGGGCCGTCGCCCTCGCGCGTCTCGGCGTGAACCTCGACCTGGCGCCCGTCGCGGACGTCGTGCCGTCGTCCCTCGGCTCCCGCAACCCGCCGATCGGCCGCTACGACCGCGAGTACGGCCACACCCCGGCGCGGGTGTCAGGGCCCGTCGGCACCGTCGTCGCCTCCCTGCGCGCGGCCGGGGTCGGGCCGACCGTCAAGCACTTCCCCGGGCTGGGCCGCGTGCTGGTGAACACCGATACGGGCACCGGCGCGACGGACCGGGAGATGACCTCCAGCGACTCCTACCTGCAGCCGTTCACCGCCGGCACGAAAGCCGGGGCCGTGGCCGTCATGGTCTCGTCTGCGCTCTACCCGCGCCTCGATCGCCGGCACCCCGCGATGTGGTCGCACGCGATCGTCACGGACCTGCTGCGCACGAAGCTCGGCTGGAGCGGCATGGTCGTCTCGGACGACCTGGGCAACGCGGCGGCGGCCAGGGTGCTGACGGTGGGCCGGCGCGCCGTCGACTTCGTCGCGGCAGGCGGCGACCTCGTCCTGACCGTCCAGGCGACCCAGGCCATCACCATGCGGAACGCCATCGTGGCGCGGGCGGCTTCCGACCGGGCCTTCGGGGCGAGGGTCGAGGACGCCGCCCGCCACGTGCTCGCCGCCAAGCAGGCACTCGGCCTGCTGCACTGCTGACCCTCGCCCCGGTTCGCGTCAATCCTCCTCGGGGACCAGCCAGACGGCTCCGAGCGGCGGGACGCGCAGCTCCGCGGACGCCGGCCGGCCGTGCCAGGGCACGTCCTGCGCCACGACGGAACCCAGGTTCCCGACGCCGGAACCGCCGTACAGCTCGGCGTCCGTGTTCAGCACCTCGCGCCAGCGCCCCGCGTGCGGCAACCCGACCCGGTAATTGTCGTGCGGGACGGCCGCGAAGTTGACCACGACCGCCAGCGGGTGCCGTCCCTGTCCTTGCGGAGGTAGGAGAACGTGTTGTGCGGGGAGTCGTTCGCGTCGATCCACTCGAAACCCGCCGGGTCCGAGTCGAGCGCCCACAGCTGCGGGTGCGTGGCGTAGAACCGGTTCAGGTCGCGGACGAGCTGCTGCAGGCCGGAGTGCCCCGGGGTCTGCTCGAGCCACCAGTCGAGGCTGCGCATCTCGGCCCACTCGGCCTCCTGGCCGAACTCGGAGCCCATGAAGATCAGCTGCTTGCCGGGGTGGGACCACATGTAGGCGAGGAAGGCGCGCAGGTTCGCCAGCTGCTGCCACCGGTCGCCGGGCATCTTGCGCAGCAGGGAGCCCTTGCCGTGCACGACCTCGTCGTGGCTGATCGGCAGCACGTAGTTCTCGCTGAACGCGTACACGAGGGAGAAGGTCATCTCGCCGTGGTGGTACTGGCGGTAGATCGGCTCCTTGCTCATGTACATCAGCGAGTCGTGCATCCAGCCCATGTTCCACTTCAGGCCGAAGCCGAGGCCCCCGAGGTGCGTCGGGCCGGGTGACGCCGGGCCACGCCGTCGACTCCTCGGCGATGGTCACGACGCCGGGCACGCGCCGGTAGGCGGTCGCGTTCATCTCCTGCAGGAAGGAGATCGCCTCGAGGTGCTCGCGACCGCCGTAGACGTTGGGGATCCACTCGCCGTCGTTGCGCGAGTAGTCGAGGTAGAGCATCGAGGCGACGGCGTCGACGCGCAGGCCGTCGACGTGGAACTCCTCGAGCCAGTACAGCGCGTTGGCGACGAGGAAGTTGCGCACCTCGTGCCGGCCGAAGTCGAAGACCAGGGTGCCCCAGTCGGGGTGCTCGCCGCGCCGCGGGTCGCCGTACTCGTATAGCGTCTGGCCGTCGAAGCGGGCCAGGGCCCACTCGTCCTTGGGGAAGTGCGCCGGGGACCCAGTCCACGATCACGCCGATGCCGTGCTGGTGCAGGCAGTCGATGAGGAACCTGAAGTCGTCCGGCGAGCCGAACCGGGACGTCGGGGCGTAGTAGGACGTGACCTGGTAGCCCCAGGAGCCGCCGAAGGGGTGCTCGGCGACGGGCAGGAACTCCACGTGCGTGAAGCCCAGGTCCTTCACGTAGCCGACGAGCTGGTCGGCGAGCTCCCGGTACGACAGCCCCTGGCGCCACGAGCCGAGGTGCACCTCGTAGACGCTCATCGGCCCGTTGTGGGGGTCGACCGCGCCCGCGGGTCATCCACTCGTCGTCCTGCCACTCGTAGGTGGACTCGGTGACGACGCTCGCCGTCGACGGCGGGACCTCCGTGGCGAACGCCAGCGGGTCGGCCTTCTGCCGCCAGTGCCCGTCCCTGCCGAGGATCTCGTACTTGTACCGCGCCCCTGGCCCACGTCGGGGATGAAGAGCTCCCAGACGCCGGAGTCGCCCAGGCTGCGCATGGCGTGCCCGCGGCCGACCCAGTGGTTGAAGTCACCGACGACCCGGACGGCCTGGGCATTGGGGGCCCAGACGGCGAAGCTGGTGCCGGTGACCTCACCGATGGCGTCGAAGGCCCGCGAGCCGGGATAGCGACGGACGTGCGCCCCCAGCACATCCCACAGCTGCTCGTGGCGGCCCTCGCGGATGAGGTGCAGGTCGATCTCGCCGAGCGTCGGCAGATACCGGTAGGGCTCGTCGACCACGGTCTCGCCGACACCTTCGTAGGTGACGGCAACGCGGTAGTCGGGGACCTGGGGCGTCGGGAGCACAGTCGCCCAGATGCCGTCGAACTCGTGCTCCATGGGCACGCGGTCGCCGTCGGGCAGCACGACGGCCACCGACGCGGCGAAGGGCCGCAGGCTGCGCACGGTCAGCGCGCCCTGGTGGATGTGAGCGCCCAGCACCGAATGCGGGTCGTGGAAGGAGCCGGAGGCGACCCGCTCGAGCACGTGCCGGTCGATCGGTTTGCGGGTCGGACCGGCCGGGGCCGCGGGTACGCCGGCCGCCTGCTTCCTGGGGCCGGACGCCGGCGGTGCAGGTGGGGGAGTCGGAGGGGTCGCTGGCGCCGCCTTGGGTGGGGTGGTCGGCGGCGTTGACGGCGCAGGCGGGGGAGTCGGAGGGGTCGCTGGAGAGGGTGCTGCCTTCGGTGGGGTGGCCGGCGGCGTCGACGGTGCGGACGGCGTCGACGGTGCGGACGGCGTCGGACTGCCCGGCGAGGTAGCGGTCGTGGCCGGCCTGCCGGCGGTGGGCTCCCCAGGCTTCGCGCCGGGGGTGGCCGCGCGGCCGGCGCCCGCAGGGGTGCTCCCCGCGGCCGGGAGGTGCTCGGCGTCGTGCCCGGCGAGCGCCTCGATGGCCTCGCCCGGCTCCACCCCCGCCTGCGCGGCGCGCCTGCGCGGCGGCGCCCTGCGCGGCGGCGCCCTGCGCGCCGCCGCCCTGGGCGCCCCCGCCCTTCGCGCTGCCGCCCTCGGCGGAGCTCGGCCACGTCGTCCGCGATCTCCACAACCGCGCGATAGCGCGGCTGGTCGGAGGCGGACGACGGCGGCCGGGGCGCGGACGAATCACTCGACATGGGCCTCAGTCTTTCGCCTGCTCCGGCGAGACGCCAATGACCGTGTCCCGGCGAGCCCTCGGACCGCCTGTCGGGGGTGCGGCCGGCCAGGAACCACGAGATCAGCGACCTCGGCACGGGCATCGACAGGCTCCGGAACGCGCGAGGACGTCTACCGCAGCACCGTCATACACGACCCGGTCACGTTCCGTAGCCGAGGAGAAGGTAGTGCCCCTTCGCTCCGTATGCGCTGCCCCGCCATTTGGGGCAGCGCATACGGTCCGAAGGAGACATAGGCCGTCCTGTGAGCCGGGGCCGTCGGGGGGGCCGGGGCCGTCGGGGGGGCCGGGGCCGTCGGGGGGGCCGGGGCCGTCGGGGGAGCCGGGGCCGTCGGGGGAGCCGGGGGCCTTGGGCCGATCAACGTCGGAGTGACGAGGATGCGCGACCAGAGCGCCGCGACGGGGGGCAGCATGGGCGGCGTGAGCGTTGCCGCCCCTCTCGTGCTCGTCGTCGACGACGAGCCCGCCATCGCCGCGCTCGTCCGGGGATACCTGGAGCGGGACGGGTTGCGGGCCCTGGTCGCGCGTGGACGGCCCGGCCGCCCTGGCGGCCGTCGCGGCGCACCGGCCCGCGGTCGTCCTGCTCGACGTCGGCCTGCCGGGCCTGGACGGGACGGCCGTCTGCCGCCGGATGCGCGACGCGGGCGACTGGACTCCCGTCCTGTTCGTCACCGCCCGCGACGACGAGGTCGACCGTGTCCTCGGGCTCGAGCTGGGGGCGGACGACTACGTGACCAAGCCGTTCAGCCCCCGGGAGCTGGTGGCGCGGGTCCGCGCGGTGCTCCGGCGCACGGCCGCCGGCCGTGCCGCGACGGACGCCGATCGGCTCAGGGCCGGCGGTGTCGAGGTGGACCTCGGTTCGCGGCGCACGCGTGCGGGCGACCGACAGGTGGAGCTGACGACGACGGAGTTCGACCTGCTGGCGCACCTCATGCGGCGGCCGGGCCGGGTCGTGCCCCGCGAGGAGCTGCTCGCGCAGGTCTGGGGCTACCCGGCGGGGACGCCGCACCCGCACCGTCGACGTCCACGTGGCCCAGCTCCGGGCCAAGCTCGGGGACGCCGTCCGGTTGCGCACGGTGCGGGGCGTCGGGTACGCGGTCGAGCCGTGAGCACACGCCCCTCGCGCACGATCCGGGCGAGGGCCAGCAGTGCTTGCGCCGTCGCGCTGCTCGTGGTCGTGGTGCTTCTGGACCTCGTCGCCCAGCACGTGGGCGGCTCCACCCTCGTCAACGGGCTGCTCGACGAGCCAGCGCACCTCGCCACGGCGGGACTCGTCCTGCTCGCCCTACCACTGCTGCCGCTCCGGGTAGCGGCCCTGGTCCTCGTCGGATCAGTCGGGCTCGACCTCGATCACGTGCCGCTCTATCTGCACGTTCCGCACATCGAGGCCGCCGGGGGTCGCCCCGTCACGCATTCACTGCTGACCGTGGCGGTGTTGCTCGTCGCGGCCGGCCTGGCCCCGGCGTCACGTCAGTACCTCGTCGCGCTGGCCGGCGGCGTGCTGCTGCACTTCCTGCGGGATATCGCGACCGGACCGGGGATCCCGCTGTTCTGGCCGTACGACCACGCGATCCGGCTTCCGTACCAGCTGTACCTCGCGATCCTGGTCCTACTCACGCTCTTCGCGGTGCTGAGACCCCGCCCCCTCAGCCCCTGTCCAGCGTGAGCCAGTGCGGGGGCAGCAGGTCGCGGGTTTCGAGCCGGGCGTCCGTCAGCCACGGCCGAGGCGCGATGACGGTATGCCCCGGCCTGTCCCCGAGGTAGCCGGCCCACCAGCTGAACGAGCTGTTGGCCGTGACCAGCGCGTCAGCCCTGGCCATCAGCAGCACGACTTCGAAGGGGGTCGTGCCCGGAGGCGGATCCAACACGGCCAGGTCGCCCACGTCGCCGAGCTCGGCCCGCGCCGCGTCAGGGGAATCGCTCGAGAGCCATACCCGGCCGTCGAAGCCCATGCGGCGCAGCACGGCCAGTGCCCGGAGGTAGTAGGCGCGCGTGGTCAGTCCTTGCACGCGTTGCTGCTCGGGCAGTAGGTAGTCGCCGCGACGCACGTGGAGCATCACGTCTCCTCCGCCCGGCTGCAGCAGTTCCGACTGCTCCCGGAACCAATCGCTGGGAGCTGTGAGCGAGCTCAGCCGCTTGCGCACCTCGTCCGCGACGTCGTCGAAGTATCGCCAGGACTGGAAATGTCCCACCATCGTGGTGCCGGGGCGGATCCGCTCCACCGCTGGGTCGTATGCCAGGGAGCGCTCCATGAACACCGGCGGAGCGACGTCCGGCAGGTGCGGAAGCACCCGGGTGTGCCACAGCACCGCGGTCCGGACGGCCGGCACGCCGAGGAACACGGGCCGGTGGTGTGCCTCGTCGTCCGGCAGCCGAGCCCCGTTGTCGAAGACCCCCAGGTCGTAGGAGTAGGCGTAGGTGCGCTCTGGTCGCGCGTGGCGGTACCAGCCGGCGTTGACGACGAGGTCGCAGCCGAGACGACGGGCTTGGGCCAGGCCCGCTGCCCAGATGAAGAGCTGGTTGCCCATCCGCTCGATCGGATAGATCGTGACTGCGTCCGGGGCTGCCGAGCGGCGCGAGCCGAGTCTCACGAATGCCTCCCTGAGCGACGGGACGGACCTACGAGCCCCCGCCAGGTGGGGACCACGACGGCCGCTGCGACGGCCCACTGGACGACGAGGTACAGCAGGCCGATCCGCGACAGGGACCCATCGGCGAGCAGCCGGATGCCCACGATCATGACGGTGGCGGTCAGGGCGTTGACCACGAGTCCAGGCAGCGGCCGCCGGGCGATCAGACACATGGACCAGAACACGACCACGACCGCTGCCGCCGGCAGCGCCAGGCCGAACCACACGAGCAACATGCCGGCGTTCTCCGCGAAGCCTGGACCGAGGAGACGGAGTAACACCGGCCCGACGACGAGGCAGCCCACCGCCCCCGCCAGGACGACGGCCGCCGAGAGCGTGAGAGACCGGCGCACCACCCGAGCACGCTCACCGGGGCGGGCCACCACTTCCCGCACCATGATGAGCTGGA
This sequence comes from uncultured Actinomycetota bacterium, assembly GCA_963786765.1. Taxonomy (GTDB): domain Bacteria; phylum Actinomycetota; class Actinomycetes; order Actinomycetales; family Kineosporiaceae; genus DATKNA01. The sequence goes on from CAWBAJ010000019.1 coordinate 92,767, forward strand.
CGGCGCTCAGGAACGTGACGACGATGCTCACCACGAGCCAGGGGACGTAGAAGAAGCCTGCTGCTTCAGCTCCCAGCGTCACGGCGACCACCGCAGGGACGAACATCGAGACCGCCGCCGAGATCGCGTTCGCAGCACCCTCCAGGGCGATGAAGCCTGCGAGTTCGCCGGTCGGCGGCAGGACGCCCGCCTCGTTGCCACCTCGCGCCCTGCGACGGGTGAGGGTGTAGGCGTTGACGACGAGCACCGACGCGATCGTCGCCGTGCCCCATGCCACGAGCGAGCCGCTGGATGCCGCGAGGGGTATCACGACGAGCAGTGCGAGCCGGGTCAGTGCGGTGAGGACGTTCTCCAGCGGCACCAACAGGGGGTGGCCGAGGCCGACGAGGGCGCCGTCCTGAGCAAGGAAGACACCCGTGGCGAGAACGAGGACCACGAAGCCGGCCCGGCCGGCGACGCCCCCGAGCACCAAGGAGTCGGCCCACGGGGTGAGGAGGAACAGCCCCGCCACGGCGGCGGACGTCGCCACGAGCGCGAGATAGCCATGGCGTATCAGGCGGGGGGCCGCCCCCCCGGCCTCGGGCAGGAACCTCGCCAACACGTTGAGCATGTTCAGGCTACCGACGGATGCGAGGAAGGTGGCGGCAGACACCTCCGCGGACACCGCTCCCACAGTGGCCGCGCCGTCCCGCCGGGCCAGCAACCACCAGAAGCCGAAGGTGAGCACCGCGCTCACGCCTGCAGCCGTCATCAGCGCGAGGCCGGCGATCGTCGCCGGTTCACGGATGCGGAGGGCAGCCCAGAACCAGGGGCGCGCGGTGGCGCGTCCCGGCAACGCCGTGAGCGACGGAATGCCCTCGGAGCGGCTGATCTCGGTCGTCGCCGGGCGGTCAGACCGCACGTGGCCCCCGGACCCGACGCGTACGCCCGCGCAGGTACAGCCACGGCCCCGCGAGCATCCCTCGCTTGTTGGCGCTCATGATCTCCGCAGGGAAGTCCGATCCGAGGCCGCCGCTGCGCAGCCCGTCCGCCGAACGCAGCTCCCGCAGCGCTCTGGGTGCCAGCCTGGCCAAGTGCCCCAGCACCGAGGGCCGGTCGAGCACCAGGGCTGCGTAGTAGGCGCCGAGGCCCGTCCCGTAGCCGTACAGCTGGGCTGCGAGGCCTTCGAGGTCGCTCCGGTGGGAGTGCCGGGTGATGGCGGACGGCTGGTAGACCAGGCACATCCCGGCGACGAGCAACTGCGTGAAGACCTTGGTGTCCTCCCCGCCCCGGGCGGGGCTGCCGGCCCCAAGAGCCTCGTCGAAGCCGCCGAGCGACCTCAGTGCCTCGACGCGGAAGGTCATGTTCGCGCCGACCCCGAACGGCGGGAGGGGAAAGTACGGGCTTTGATGCATCGCTCCTGGCACGAAGACGTCCGGCGTGAAGCCCCGCCCCTTGCTGTGGCCGCCGAAGTCCTCGAACCAGACCTGCTCCCGGGTCCGTAGCTCCGCGGGAAGCACCAAGCCCGAGACCCCGGCCGCGTCGCGGCGTTCGTGCAGCGCCCGCACCGACTCCGACAGCCACATGGGGTCGGCGACCTCGTCGTCGTCGAGCCAGGCCACGAAGTCCGCACCGAGGTCTGTGGCAAGGGCGGCGTTCCGGGCCCCGGACAGCCCCGGCCGCGGCACTCGGACGTAGTGCACGTCCAGGGCCCTGCTGAAGTCGTCCACCACCGAGCGGGTCGGCCCGGCACGCGAAGGCCCGGAGTTGTCGACGACGAAGACGATCATCGCCGGATGGTCCTGGCGGACGAGGCTCTCCAGGCACTGGCGCAGGCCCTGCGGCCGCTCGCGGGTGCAGACCACCACAGCGGCAGCGGGGGCGTCGCGCAGGAACTGCCGGTGCGCGGACGCGAAGGGAGAGCTCGTGCTGCCGCGCGCCGCCCGCAATGCCCCGCCCACATCCGTCCGGAGCCGGGCCCGGATGCTGCTCTCCCACTGCAGCTCGAGCACCGGCTCGAGGGCTGAAGCGGTCGTGCCGTCGGCCGGCACCGGCACGTCGGTCCAGCCCAGCGGCTCACCGTGCAGTCGGACGAGCAGGCGTGCGAGCCCGTCCGTGCCGTCCCCCGGCAGGTCCGGAAGCGGCTGGGCGAGGTCGACCTCCACGAGCCGTACCTGCGCGCGCGCCTGACGCGGGACCCCGGCGATCTGCTCCATGCCGCTGCTCACCGTGCCGGAAGCGGCGTCGCCCGCGGGCAGATGGTCTCGACCAGCCGCAGCGGGGCCTCATTCGGACAGGACATCGGGAAACCCCTACCGCCGGTGGCTCTGCTGACACGCGAAGAGCGCGCCGCAGGTGGGCCGCAATGTAATCCAGAAGGGCGCAAACGCTGCAGCCCGTGATTCTCCGCCCACCGGGCGTATACACCACCGCTGTTGTGATACCTGCACTCGCGGAGCCCGATCTCCTTCTCCACGGCCACTGCGGCAGAACGCGGGGGCTCCACGAGCGGGGTGCACATATGCAGACCATACCTGCCTCGTGGTGGGTGGTATTGCTGCGCAGAGTCACGTCGACCGGCGCAGTTCGTTGCGGCACCGGCCCGGCTGGCCGCCCGGCCGCCCCCGGAGTCCGTCGTTCCGCGGGTTATCGGTCCTCCACCTGGTAACGTGGGGAATCGACAGGGACCGAATACCGGCCGAGCCGGCATCGCTCCCCCGTGGCCGCCGAGGTGCGTGGAGGATCTCTTGTCTTCAAGGGCTCCCGGCAAAGCAGGTGGATTCGAGGCGCGGCCGGCCGGATGGCGATCCACCCTGGGCGAGAACGGGTTCTCCCGGTTCGGTCGTCGTCCGGTGGCGGTCTCCCGAACCGGTGAGCCCATGTCACTCGCCCGGGCTACGGGAATCCTGCTGCGCTGGACCCGGGAGGACATGCTCCGCGCCTCCCGGCACGTCTACGTCAACCGGGTCGGGGGCTCTCACCTTGTGCCGCGACCGGTCCGATTCCTCGTCTACCGCAGCGCGGGCATGCAGGTGGGGCGGGCCGACGTCTTCCCCGGCCTGACCATCAGCGGGCGCCCCCAGAACCTGCGCATCGGGCATGGAACGGGCATCAATGTCGGGTGCTTCTTCGATTGCGAGGGCCGCGTCACGGTGGGGGAGCGCGTGATGATAGGAATGAGCGTCACACTCGTCACCAGCGATCACCCGTTGGGGCCGGACGGCCGGCCGCAAGCCGCCCCGGCCGGCCGGGACATCGTGATCGGCGACGACGTATGGCTGGGCGCACGGTGCATGGTCCTGCCCGGGGTCACGGTCGGGGCGGGCACGATCGTCTCCGCCGGGTCCGTGGTCACCCGGGATTGCATGCCCCACAGCGTCTATGCCGGCGTGCCCGCCCGGCGGGTCGGCCCGGTGCCCACCGGTGGGTCACCGCAGGGTTGAGGGTCACCGCCGAAGCTTGCCCACCCGCCGGTAAGGCTCACCGCTGTGCAGCGACCTCCGCGTGGGTCATGAGCCGAGCGAGCTGCGGGGCCAGCACTCTGGGTTCCCAGCCGAGGATCTCCCTGGCCTTGGAACAGTCTCCGATCAGCGCGTCGACCTCGGTCGGGCGCACGTACCGCTCGTCGAATCGCACGTACCGCTCCCAGTCGAGCCCGACCTCCTCGAAGCAGAACCGGGTGAAGTCGCGCACCGAGTGGGCGGTGCCGGTGGCGAGTACGTAGTCCGCCGGCTCCTCGGCCTGGAGCATGCGCCACATCCCCTCCACGTACTCCTTCGCGTAGCCCCAGTCCCGGACCGCGTCGAGATTGCCCAGGTAGAGCAGGTCCTGCTTGCCCGCCGCGATCCGCGCCGCGGCGATGGCGATCTTGCGCGTCACGAAGGTCTCGCCGCGCCGGGGTGACTCGTGATTGAACAAGATCCCGTTGGTGGCGAAGATGCCGTAGGCCTCGCGGTAGTTGCGGGTCATCCAGTACGAGTAGAGCTTGGCGGCCCCGTACGGGCTGCGCGGATAGAAGGGCGTCTGCTCGTTCTGCGGCGGCGGCGTCGCGCCGAACATCTCCGAGCTGGACGCCTGGTAGAACCTGCACGTCAGGCCGACCATCCGGATCGCCTCGAGCAACCGAGTGGTTCCCAGGCCGGTCGTGATCCCGGTGAACTCGGGTTCGTCGAACGACACGCGCACATGCGACTGCGCCGCCAGGTTGTACACCTCGTCGGGCTGGATCCGCTCCAAGAGGGTCACCAGCCGACTGCCGTCCGTCATGTCCCCGTAGTGCAGGAACAGCCGGACGTCGCCCTCGTGCGGGTCCTGGTACAGATGGTCGATCCGGCCCGTGTTGAACGTGCTCGCCCGGCGGATCAGGCCGTGTACGGCATACCCCTTCTCGAGCAGCAGTTCGGTCAGGTAGGAGCCGTCCTGCCCCGTGATCCCGGTGATGAGCGCGGTTTTCGACATGCACCTCTCCGAGTCGTTGCGCCGATTTCCCGATGATACCCGGGACGACTTCTGCGGCTGTGGGTGTTCCAGAAGTGGTCGCCGGCTCGTCGCCCTTGCGACGACGCGGCTACCCCGGGTGACGGAATGCACCCGAATGACGCCGGGAGTTCCGCGAACACCTACCAGCAGGTGAATGAGGAGCCGCGCCGGGTAAGCGCGGGCGGAGTGCGCCGCGGTTATGCTCGTGTCCGTGACGACGACACCTGCGCCGCTGGACCGTGCCGCCACGACGTACGTCGCGGGTCACCACGGTTTGGTCGGCTCCGCGGTGTGGCAGAAGTTCGAGGCCGAGGGCTTCACGGATCTCGTGGGCAAGCGTTCGGCCGAGCTCGACCTGCGTGACCGCGACAAGGTCTTCGCCTTCTTCCGCCGGACGGATCCCCAGATCGTCGTCATCGCCGCGGCCAAGGTCGGCGGTATCGTCGCCAACAGCACCTACCCCGCCGAGTTTCTCAGCGAGAACCTTCGGATCCAGGTCAACCTGCTGGACGCGGCACTGTCCACCCGGGTGCCCCGCCTGATCTTCCTCGGCTCCAGCTGCATCTACCCCAAGCACGCCCCGCAACCGATCCGTGAGGACTCCCTGCTCACCGGCCCGCTGGAGCCCACGAACGACGCCTACGCCATCGCGAAGATCGCGGGAATTCTGCAGGTCCAAGCCGTGCGCCGCGAGTACGGCCTGGCGTGGATATCCGCGATGCCCACGAACCTGTACGGGCCCCGGGACAACTTCCACCCCGAGCACTCCCATGTCGTGCCGGCTCTCATCCGGCGCTTCCATGAAGCCAAGACTGCCCGCGCGCCCGTCGTGACGAACTGGGGCACCGGCAGACCGCGACGGGAGTTCCTCCACAGCGCCGACCTCGCGAACGCGGTGCTCCACCTTCTCGAGCACTACGACGACGCGCAGACGATCAACATCGGCACCGGCACGGACCTGACGATCGCGCAGACCGCCAAGGCCGTCGCCGACGCGGTCGGGTACACCGGCAGGATCGAGTGGGACCCGTCGAAGCCGGACGGCACCCCTCGCAAGGTCCTCGACGTCACGCGCATCAACGCACTCGGCTGGCGCGCCCGCATCCCGTTCTCCCAAGGCATCGAGGACGCCTACGACTGGTACGTGAACCACGCAGCCTGATGACCGCCGTCCGCCCCGGCACCCCTCATGGCCGGCATCGCGACGCTTCTCGTCCGGTCCGCCGCAGGCCGCGGCGGATCTTCGGCGCGAGACCGCGCCCGCTCGTTGCTGCCCTCGCCCTCGTCGTCGTGGCCGCCGTCGTCGCCGCCCTCGTCTTCCGCGTGCCCGCACTCCGGCCGGACACCGCGGCGAGCGTGCCGACCAGGACGGCCTACTACGTGAGCTGCGACACGGGGAGCGACAGCGCCGCAGGTACCAGCCCGGGTGAAGCCTGGCGCTCCCTCGGCAACCTCAGCCGGGCCTTCTCCCCGAGCACGGCCATCTATCTCGCTCGCGGGTGTTCCTGGCAGGGCGGGATCTGGTTGTCCGGGGACGGCACGGCCGACGCCCCGATCGTCCTCGACGCGTACGGCGCGGGCGAGCCGCCGCACGTCGCCAACCCCGACGGGGGCGCCTCGAGCAGTGTGCTCACCCTCGCAGGCAGCTACCAGATCGTGCAGAACCTGCTGATCACGGACGGCCGGGCCGCGGCCGTCAAGGTCGAGGGCGCCTACGCCGTCGTCCGCAACAACGAGATCAGCTCCTCCGGTATCGGGGTGGAGACGGCCGAGTCGGGTACGCACGCCCGCATGCTCGGGAACTACGTCCACGACCTGCACATGGTTGTCAACACCCCCAAGAGCGTCCACCCGGACGACGACTACGGGGCCGTCTGCTTCAACATCGGCTCGGACGACGCAGAGATCGCGTACAACCTGGGTGAGAACTGCCGGGCCCCGAGCTACGACTACGGCACGGACGGCGGATTCGTCGAGGCCTTCGGCCACGGTGACAACCTGTATGTCCACCACAACTACGCCCTGAACACCAACGGGATGATCGAGGTCGGTGGTTCGCCGTCCAGCCCGGGCAACCATGCCTACAACGTGAGGATCAGCTACAACCTCATGGCCTTCGCGGACTCCAACGGCCACGCGGTTCTCATCAACCACGGCGCGGGCAACGTGTACGCCATGCCCGCGTCGCTGTCCTTCGACCACAACACCTACGTCAACACCCATGGGCCGGCCAATGGCAACAACTCCGCGCTGATCGCACCCACGGACGGCCTGGCCGTACGCGACAACATCTTCTACAGCGCGATCAACATGGACACGCTGCCCGCGGTCCACACCGGCAACCTCTTCTACATGGCCCGCGGTGCGACGACCTACGCGCTCGGAGCCACGGAGAAGGTGGCCGACCCCGCGACCGCCGCCCCCGCAGGCGGCACCTTCCGGCTGGCCGACCCAGGCGCCGTGCCGTGGCTCAGGCGGGCTCTCGATCACGGCAAGGCCCGTGACGGCGTGGAAGCGCTGCCCAGCGCCCCGGACGCGGGCGCCCTGCAGTGATCAGCGAACCCGGAAGATGACCACATCCGGGTTCTCGTAGACGAGCTGCCACTCGTCCGATGCCCGCAGGCGCGTCACCAACCGATCCAGCGCCCCTGGCAGGAAGAGGTTGTAGTAGAGGCTCTCCTGTTTCATCGTCTGGGCCACGGCCAGGTAGACCGAAGGCCCCCAGCCGCGCGCGTACCTCGCCAGCTCGCTCGCCGACCTCGAATCGAGCCGGTCGCCCATCCGCGTCGGGTCGTCGCTGAGGTTCGGCTCGTTGAGGATGTGCAAGGGGTTGTGCGTCGCGTAGCCGGCCGAGCCGCGCTCCGGGAAGCTCGCCGACGCGAGGACGAGCACGGAGCCCGGCGGGCTGGACGAGTAGTACCACTCACTCGCCGCGACCTCGTCCGCGGGCATGTTCACCACCCGGTACATGCCGAAGTTCGTGGCTGTCGCGCTACCCATGAACGCCGCTGCACAGGCGAGGGAGATCACTGGCACCAGCGCCAGCCGTCTGCGCCGGAGCGCCAGCAACCGCTCCGCGAGGAGAACCGCGCACCACGGGGACGAGAACAGCCACACGCGGTAGATCGCCTCGCCGCCGTAGTCCTGCGCGAAGACCAGCAGAAACGGCGCGAAAGCCAGCGCCAGGAGCACCGCCACACGTCCCGGCCGACGCAGCGACAGGAGGGCCACCAGCAGCGCCCCGCCCCACACGACCAAGGCGATCAGCCGGGCCGCCTGGCTGGCGAGCTCCTGGGGCGGCGAGGTCGCCCCCGCGACGCGGCCGCGCACGTTCGCGAGCTTGAAACCGCTGAACAGGAGGATGTGCCCGAGAGCCGCGTGGTGGATGAGGAGCCATCCGAGGGTGCCGCCCGCGAGAAGCAGCATGACGAGTCGTATCTCCCGCGTGGACCAGCCCGCGACTACGAGGGCACCCAGCTGGAAGAGCGCCATCCAGGGGCTCAGCTGATGGGTGACGATCACGCCGAGCGCGCCGAGCGCGGCGACGGCCACCACGAAAGGGTCCGTCTGCGCCCGAGCCTCCAGCGGCCCGCCCCGCCGGAGCCAGGACAGGACATGCCGGACGGGACGAGGCAGCCGGCTGTGGATCTCCCCCTGCGGTGGCGGCAGCGACGGCAGCAAGACCGCAATCAGAAGGATGGACATCGTCCAGCCCAGACTCTGCGGCGAGTAGTAGAGCTGACCCGCCCACTGGGTCACCGCGAGGATCAGCACCGCGACCGCGGCGACGTCGCGGCGACCGGGCAGCAGACGCACTGTCGCCGTCCACACCGCCACTGCCGCCACCGCCAGGAAGAGCAGCGCGGCCTGGTTGGCGTAGGTGATGTCCTGGGCGCCGGACAGCTGGTCCACGTCGGCCGCGGCCGCGAAGAAGCCCGGCCAGCTCTGGAAGAGGTCGGTTCGGTCGCTGAGCGCGCCACCGGAACTGATAAGGTCGACGACGCCCAGGTGCTTGTAGTTCCACCCACCCAGCAGGCGACCGGCCGCCAGTGCCGGCGGGAGCGTGAAGGCGCCGATCACGAGCCCCACCCCGAGAGCGGAGACCCAGGCCGGGCGTCGCGTCACAGCCGACGCCACGACGACCGCGATGACCGCCACCACGCCGGCCACGAAGGCAGGCCCCAGGGCCGGCAACAGGCCCCATTCGCTGATCGCTGCCCGGTCCAGGCGCAGGAAGGCGATGAGCATGCTGCTCGCGGCGGCCGCGTACACCGCGCAGGCCAGCGCTTCCGGTTTCCGTCCGGGTCCAGGTGCCCACCCGGCAGGTCTGCGAAAACGGACAGCCGACCGGCTCGCCGTGATGAGCCCCCCCACCGTGCCGGGGAGCGCGATCAGTCCGAAGAGCATCACCGGCTGCGTCAGACGTGCGTAGGCGCACGCCGTCGCGGCGAGCGTCGACCAGGAAAGACTGAGCAGCAGAACCAGAGCGGCGCCGTCGGCGCGGGTCCGGGTCCGGCGCAGGCTGTGGATCCCCAGGCCGGGCACCAGGCACGTCAAGGCGGCCGAGGCCGCCACGGCGAGGCCCGAGCCCCGAGCAGCGATGAGCACCACCGCGCAGCTCGCCGTCAGCGCCAGCGCGGCGACGGCCTCCCGGGCCCGGGCTGCCGGGACCTGGCCGGCGCCGGGTCGACGACGCGGGCGGATGCGCCCCTTCGAGCGCTTGACCCGCGCGTGCCGGGCCACGACGTGCCCGCCACCGAGGGTGCGGACGAGGACGTGGCGCGCGAAGTCGGACGTGTCCTCGCCGTCCGCGACGGGCGCCGGCGCGGGGATCGCCTCGCCAGGGGACGGCGAGATGATCCAGTCGAGGGGATCTCGCCGGCCCGGGGCGTCGACCAGCGACGAGGCGCCGGAGGCGTCAGCGGGATGGTCGGTGGCCTCCGCCTCGGTGAACGTCATCCGAACCCTCCCGTCGGCTCCCCGCCCTCCGCCGGTACGTCTCGGGCGTCCCACCGTTGCCTGCGCTGCAGACGGCCCCTGGTCGTCGCCGACACGGCCCCGGCGCCGGCCGCCGTCAGACCGAGAACGATCGCCGCCGCCTGCAGGAGACCCCCCGGGTCGCCGCGCCGCGCCGCCCGGGACAGCCCGGCGGCGATCGCCATGGGCAGGACCCGGCGCAGGTAGTCCTTCTCGAGGTCCAGGCGTTGCGGCTGGCCCAGCAGCCGGGTCATCTCGACCTTGCCGGCACCCTCCGCGAAGGAGCGCCGCAGGAAGTACCGCGGCCTGCTGCGGGGCAGGGGCACGTGGTGATCGACGACGGCCTCGGGGACGTACATCCAGCGCCCGCCACCGGACGCCCGGGACATGCTGATGCAGAGGTGTGTGTCCTCCGGGCGCGCGCGATCGCCGGTCTTGCCGAAGTCGGTCCTGAACCCGCCCACCGCCCGGAACGCGTCCATCCGGACCGCCATGTTGGCGCTCCAGACGTTTCTCACGCTGGCGACTGACGTTGGCAGACCGGGGTACGAGGCGGCCACCACCCAGCCGAACTCGGGGGGAAACCACCGCGGCGCGCCCCCCCGCTCCCAGACAGGGCGCATCGGACCGCCGGCTCCCACGACGTCGGGGTCGGCGAAAGGACGGACGAGGTGCCGCAGCCAGCCCTCCCGAGCGGTGGCGTCGTCGTCGAGAAAGGCGACCAGGGGGGTGGCCGCCGCCGCTGCCCCGGCGTTGCGGGTCCCCGAGGCCCCGGCCGCACACGTGTTCTCCACCACGTGCACCTGGGGCCACGCCTGGATCACGCGGTCCCGCAGCCGCGGGTTGTGGTCCACGGCGACGATCACCTCGGTCGGCTCCGGTCGCTGCGCGAGCGCGCTGTCCACAGCGGCGGCAAGGTGGGGCCAGCGGCGCTCGTCGTAGGTCGCCAGGACGACGCTCACGCCACCGCTGCGGGAGGCGTCCACGTCACGCACCCGTGGTGTCCGATCGGTTGGCGAGTGCTGCGCGCAGATCGATGACAGGGCTGACGGAAGCGGAGTTCGCGCCCCCCTCGTCGGGCTCGGCGATCCCGTACCTGGCGACGAACTGGGCCAGGGCGTCCTGCACGGCAGCCTGTGCCGCCGATCGGGCGGTCGCCCGCATCCGCCGGAACCTGCGTTCCTGCAGGGCCGTGCGCAGAACTCGGATGCCGTCGCTGACGGCGTTGAGGTTGCTCCTGCCGTTCAGCCGCGCCAACTCGACGCTGCCGATCTCGCGGATCCTCACCCCGGCCTCGGCCACCCGGATGTTGATCAGGGTCTCGATCTCGAAGCCGTCGCCCCACAACATGTCCTGCTTCACCCGACTGGGCGCGTGCACCGCTGGGAGGTCGAGGACCGGCAGGAGGCGTGTCCAGAAGGCGTTGTAGCCGTAGCACAGGTCCGTGTAGCGAGGCGCCGAACAGCACGTTGACCAGCCTGTTGAGCCGGCGGTTCCCCCAGCGCGCGGAAGCGGGTGATGTCCTTGCTGCCCCCGCCCTCGGCGAAGCGGGTGCCCTTCGCGTAGTCGGCCCCCTCGACGAGCGCGGCCACGAAGGCCTCGATCTCTCGGGGGTCGGCGGACCCGTCCGCGTCGAGCATCACGATGATGTCTCCGGTGACGACCGCGAAGCCGCAGGCGAGGGCATTGCCCTTGCCGCGCCTGGTCTGCGTCACGACCTCGATGTCCGGGCGGCAGGCGCGCGCGACGGCGACGGTGTCGTCCACCGAGTGACCGTCCACGAGGATGACCTGGTGGAGCCCCTCGGGGAGGTTGGACAGGACGTGCGGGAGGTTGCGCGCCTCGTTGAGAGCGGGGATCACGACACTGACGGAGGGCTCGGCCGGACGGCGCAGATTGCCGTTCCAGCTGCCGGAACTGATCACGAGAGATTACCCTTCTGGTCCTCTTCTGTCACGGCCCCCTCATGACCTCCGCCCCGAGAGATCATTCGGTGGGCCGCGCCGGTTCTCCCCCCATCAGCGCGACGAAGCACGTGGCCAGGCCGCGTGACGCGCGATCCCGCTCAAGTCCTCAACGTGTCCTCGCCTCCGAGCTCGGCCCGGAACTGCCCGTCGGGAAGCCGCTCGCCGATCCACCTGCCGGCTCGGCCGCGTCGCCCGGATGGTCGGGCAGCACCTGCTCGACCAGCTGCGGCGGCAGGTGCAGGTACCTGGTGGTCCTCCTCTTCTGACCGATGTCGTGGAAGACGCTGTCCACCTGTTCGGGCGTCAGCCCCGTCGCGGCCGACACCTCGTCCACGCCGACGCCGTGGTCCACTGCCGTACAGGCACAGGTCCATCAGCTGGTAGGGCAGCGAGAAATAGAACTCCTCCTGCGACTGAGGCAGGGAGTAGGTGTCCGTCGTCGGGCGCCGCGAGCGGATCTCTTCCGGAACCCCGAGGTGCGCTGCCAGCGCGTACACCTGCGACTTGTACAGGTGCGCGATCGGCTTCACGTCGGCGGCTCCGTCGCCGAGCTTGACGAAGAAACCCTGGTCGTACTCGAGCCGGTTCGGCGTGCCGGTCACGGCGTAGTTGAGCCGGTCGGCGTGGTAGTACTCCAGCATCTTCCGCACCCGCTGTTTGAAGTTCGTCGCGGCCACGATTCCCAAGTAGGCGGCGGGCGTCAGCCTGTGCCTGGTCTCGTTCCCGGCCGGGTCGTGCACGACGAGAGAGTACAGCCGGAAGCGTCGGAGTCCACGACGCTCGGCAGGACGATCTTGGAGGAGTAGCCGGGTCCGTACTCCGGGTAGACCAGGCGGATCGCATCGTCGCGCCGCCGGTAGCAGCCCGCCGCCTCGAGCACGGGTGTGATGTCCTCGGTGATCGAGTCGATGTCCAGGGTCTCGGCCAGCAGCCGGCTCAGCCTGAGGGTCTCGTCCGACGACTCCCGTTCCGGCAGGTGGAGGCCGAGGACGCGGTCCTTGCCGAGGGCGGCCACGCAGGCTGCGGCCACTACGCTCGAGTCGATCCCCCCGGAGAGAGCCACGACGACGCCGCGCCGCTTGGTCTCGGCGAGGCAGGCGGTCAGGACCGCCGAGATCTTCTCGACGCTGTCCGCGGCGTCGATGTGCAGGCTGTCCGCCCCGAAGGATCGGGTGGTGACGGTCATCTCGCCCTCCAGTCGTCGCCGACCAGGTCGACCGCCACAGTGGGGGCGGCCAGCTCCGGTCCGGGCTGAGGATCGTCGGCGACGAACCCCTGGTGCAGTAGTTGCGTCGAGACGATCGCCAGAACGCTCATGTTGTCGGTGTTGCTCATCCCTCTTCCCCGGCGTGCTCCGCACTTCTTCAACAGCCCGCCCACCAGCGTCGGGTCGAACACACCCGCCTCTTTCAGTGCGCGTTCCGACGTGACGTCGTCGAACCACTCGGGCGTTCGGCCTGCGAAGAAGCTGGCGGCGTCCGGCGCCCGGTACGGCTGCTTCGGGCGATGCAGGATCTCGTCCGGGACGAGGTCGGCGAACGCGAGTTTGAGCGCGTACTTCTCCTCCAGCCCGAACAGCTTGTGCCGGGCGGGCAGTTCGCCCGCCAGCGTCACGACGTCCCGGTCGAGGAAGGGGAACCGGCCCTCGACGGAGTTGGCCATGAGCATCCGGTCGCCCTGGGACGCGAGGATGTAGCCGGGCAGGAGGGTCTCCATCTCCAGCCATTGGCCACGGGACAGCGGGTCCCAGTCCGCGGCCTCGGGCGGCATCCCTGTCGACCACGTCGACGACCGGAGCGCCATCCACGCTCCTGACGCATCTCCGCGGACAGCAGGCGCTTCAGAGCGGCGGTCGACTCCCAGCGAGGGCGGTGCGAGAACGCCGGGTCCGCGGGGTCGAGGTCCCGGCCGAAGAAGCTGCGCGGCCAAGGCCGGGAACCTGCCCGGGGAGCGGCTCATCCACGGGATAGAGCAACTCGAGGGCACGGCGCCGCACCGGGGAGGCTGGGTCACGCGCCAGGAACTCGCGCACGCGGGCCTCGCGGAAGACGTCGTACCCGGCGAGCACCTCGTCGGCGCCTTCGCCCGTCACCACCACCTTGAAGCCGCTCTCGCGACACCGCCTGGGAGAGCAGGAACATCGGCGCCGGCGCCGCCCGCAGGATCGGCGTCTCGGCGTGACCCGACGACGTCGGGGAAAGACCTCGGCGATGTCGGCCGCGCTCACCACGATCTCGTGGTGCTCGGTACCGAGCGACGCCGACATCCTCGCCTGGTAGGACGCCCTCGTCGAACTCGGCATCCGCGAACCGCAGCGAGAAGGTGTGCAGCGGGCGCCTGGGTGTAGCCGGGCGATGACGGCGGCCGTGATCGAGGAGTCGACGCCTCCGGACAGGTACGCGGCCACAGGCACGTCGCTGCGCAGGAAGCGCAGCCGCGTCGCGGTCACGAGGGCCTCTCGCAGGGCCTGGGCGTTCTCGTCGATGTCCTGCCGCGGCTCGAGCCCGCGCTCGGGGAACGACGGCGCCCAGTAGCGGCTCTCGCGCAGGCCCTCGCGGTCGAGGATCGCGTAGTGCCCGGGTGCCAGCTGCTGGACGCCGGCGAACGGCGTGCGTCGGTGCGACCGCCGACCAGTAGGTGAGGACTTCTGCCAGCCCCGCCGGATCGAGGGCACGGGAGACGGAGTGGTCCGCGAAGAGGGCCTTGATCTCGGAGGCGAACGTCAGGCCCTGGGGTCGCCTGACGTAGAACAGCGGGCGCACCCCGAGGCGGTCACGCGCGAGCACCAGCCGTCTGCCGCGTCCGATCCCACAGCGCGAACGCCCATTGGCCGTTGAACCGCGACAAGCAGTCCTCGCCCCACTCCTCCCACGCGTGGACGATGACCTCGGTGTCGCTGGCGGTCCGGAAGACGTGGCCCTTGTTCCGCAGTTCGTCCGCGAGCTCGACGTAGTTGAAGATCTCCCCGTTGAAGGTGATCCAGAGCGTCCCGTCCTCGTTGCACAGGGGCTGGGCTCCACCCTCGGTGTCGATGATGGCCAACCGGGTGTGCCCCAGCGCGGCTTGACTGTCGCGGAAGAACCCGTTGCCGTCCGGTCCACGGTGGCCGAGGGTCCGCCGCATCCTGCCCAGCAGGTCGAGATCCGGTGGCCGGTCGAAACGGACGATCCCGCAGATCCCGCACATCAGCGGATCCCCTGGTCCCGCGGCAGGGCGAGGCGCTCCAGCGCGGCGGCGCCGCCGAGGAGTCCGGGGAGGATCTCTTCGTCGCGCAACGTGATCCCGGCGACGTCCTCGACCAGGATCGCCGTCCTGACAGCCTCGAGTTCGCCGTCCGCGGGCCGGGGCCCGCCGAGCCGCAACTCCGCTGCGAGGCGGCCGATCTGGTCCGGGCTCACGCCTCCACCTCCTTGCGGTCCTCTCGTCCCGTGCCGATACCGGAGTGAGCGGCGACGGAAGCGGCCGCGGAGGATCGCACCGCGACCACCGTCGCGGTCGCGTACTCGTCGGTGTGGGACAGCGAGACGTCCATGGACTGCAGGCCCGTGCGCGCGGCGAGCTCCTGGAGTGCACCCAGGAGCTGAGCGCGGGGCAGGCCGTCAGCGTCGTTGGTGATCTCGATGAGCCGCCACGGGAGCGGCCCCTGCCAGGAGGTGCGCAGGGCCTTGAGCACTGCCTCCTTGGCGGCGAGCCGGGCCGCGAGGTGCCGCGCCGGGAACGCCTTGGAAAGGCAGTACTGGACCTCCGCAGGGGTGAACCACTTGCCGAGGAAACGCCCGCCGCGATTGCGGGCGAGCAGGTCGATCCTCGGCACGGAGATGATGTCCGTCCCGGTGGTGATGTCCAGGGAGGTCATACCGGAGACGCCGCTGCGATCGTCTTCAACAGCCTCGCCGCCGCCCGCGAGGCCGCCTGGTCGTCGAGGTGGCCGTTGTCCGAGGCATATCCGTCGTACAGCGCGAAGTAGGGCTGCCCCTCGTGCTCCCCGCTGACCCTCGTGCCATCGGGCGCGGTGGACTCGAGCGCTGCCAGATCGAAGAGGTGGTCGCGGCCGTACTCCTGGCGGATCAGGGTGTTGAGTCGCTCCCGGACGACGTTCTCCGCCGGCATGTAGCGGTCGCTGCGGGTCAGCAGGGCCCTCACCCTGGCCGGCAGCCTGGGCTCGGTGGTGAGGGGCACCGTGACGTGGACGAAGGTCACGTCCGGGAACTCCCGTTCCAGGGCCGCGACCGTGTCGTGGTACTTCCCGAACAATGCGTCCACATCGGTCCGGCTCGTGATGTCGACATAGCAGAACTTCATCAGGGCCACGTCCACCTGATGGCCGAGGCCCCCACGCAGACGCGCCGCGAAGTCGTCGATCTTCAGCCCCGGGTCCTCGTTCCTGCCGATGAACGCGTGGTCGAGAAAGCCCCCGGCCGCTCCCGGCCGAGCACTCTCCTGCTGGACGGGGATGGCTGGGAGCCCCTCGTCCTGGTACAGGCCGGGCACGGCAGCGAGCAGACTCATCCCCACCGACTGGTGACCGAAGAAGACCCGTGTCCGTGCGGCCTTCTCGAGCTCCGGGACACCCAGCTCGGTGGTCGTCCCGTCCGGCCCGCCCATGAGCTTCCCTTCGTCGCGGTTCTTCGACGAGGCCGCCCCCCAGGCCGCCAGCGGCAGGAGCAGCACGGTTGCGGTGGCCAGGCGCACAGCGCTCCGCCTAGTGGGCGTGTGCCTCATCGGCCACCTCCTCGCGTCGCACCGCGGGGTCCCTCGGGGAGGGCGGCGTGTCGAGAAGCCGGCTCCTGTCGACCTTCCCGTTCGCGTTCAAGGGGAGTTGCTCGACGACACGCACCACGCGGGGGGCCATGTATGACGGCAGGTGCATCCGGCAACGGGCCGTGATCTCCGCCGCGATGATCTCTGCATCCGGCCGCGGCTGCACTAACAGGACGATCGCCTCCCCGGCCTCGTCGTCCGGCACCCCGATCGCCGCCGCCGCCAGGACGCGGTCGAGACCGAGGACACACGCCTCCACGTCCTGCGCCGAGACGCGGTGACCCCAGGACTTGATGAAGTCCTCCCGGCGGCCCACCAGGTAGATGAAGCCCTCGTCGTCCACCACGGCCAGGTCGCCCGTCCGCAGGCCCAGGTCCGTGAACTTCTCGGCCGATGCCTGCGGATCGTCCAGGTAGCCGGGGGAGATGCTGTCCCCTCGGGCGTAGACCTCGCCGCGGACACCGGGGGGGACGGGCCTGCCGGCCTCGTCGAGCACATGCAACTGCACCCCTGGGACGCCCTTGCCGATCGAGCCGAGCTTGGTCCGGAGCATCGCAGGGGGCAGGTAGGAGAGCCGGGCTGTCGCCTCCGTCTGCCCGTACATCACGAACAGCCGGGCTCGCGGCTTGGCATCGACGAGTTCCTCGATGAGGGGTGGAGCCAGCCGGCCGCCCGCCTGCTGGACCAGCCGCAGGTGCGGCAGATCGCGCCGGGCGAAGGTCGTCGCCCGGAGCAGGAGCTGGAACGACGACGGGACGCCGGCGAGAACCGTGCATTCCTCGCGCTCCAGCAGGTCGACGGCGACCTCCGGAAAGGCGAAGGAGTTGCACAGCACCAGACGTGCGCCCACTCGCAGGTGCGTGTGCAGCAAGGAGGCGCCGAAGCAGTAGAAGAAGGGCAGGACGACGAGCACACGGTCCGTCGGCGTCAGCTCCAGGTACGAGACGATCGAGTCGGTGTTCGCCTGGATGTTCCGGTGGGTCGCCCGCACCACCTTCGGGCGAGCCGTGGTGCCGGACGTGAACATCAGCGCCGCGTCCGTGTCGAGGTCGCCCGGTCCGTCCGCGGGCCAGCAGGGGTCGACGGCGCGGGTCAGCGCCTCGTCGGTGAGAACCCGCTGCGAGCCGAACGCCGCGTACGCCTTGGCCTGACTGCGCCGGTCGGCGAGGACCACGGAGCAGTCCACTGCCCGGTCGTTGCGTTGCAGGGCCGGCACGTCGAGGCTCGTCGAGAACGGGACCGCGACGTGACCCAGCTTCATGGCGGCGAGGTAGCCGGCGACCCAGAAGAGGGAATTCGCTCCCAGCAGACCCACCCGTGACCCCGGGGGCAGTTGCAGCGCCGCCAAATGACCGGCGAGGGTGGCGGCAGCCGATCGGAGATCGTCATAGGTGTAACGCCGGCGTCCCTCGACCAGAGCGATCTGGTCAGGGGCGCCGGCAGCCAAGAGGTAGTCGGCTGTGTTCATCTGGGCCTCTGGAAGGTCCGTGCGCGGGCGAGCCGGCGAGCGCCCTCCGGCGGCCGCATTCTCGTCGGGTCTGAAGTCCGTGACGTGGTTCAGCTGGCCCTGCCGAACTCGAGGTCCCGCTGGGCTGCTCCCTGCTTCGCTGTCACGTACCGGGTCAGCTTCGCGATGGTGCCCAGGTTCTCCGGAACCGTCTCCTCCTCGGACACGGTGATGTCGAACTGGGCCTCGAGGAACTCGATGAGCTCGAGCACGCCGGTGGAGTCGATGATGCCCTCCTCGACCAGCCCGTCGTCCTCGCCGGGAATCCGGGTGGTGTCGCCGAAGAGGTAGTTGTTCAGGACGAAGTCCGTCAACTGTGCTTTGACCCGGGGGTCATCCATCAAGGTCTCCCTGTGTTCGGGCGTTCCGCGCGCCGCTGGGGCAGCCGCATCGCTGCCCGCATTCGCGCGCGGCGGTATCGACGTCGTTGAGAAAGGTCCGGGCCATTGCTGAAGGACGCCCAGGAGCTCGCTCCCGTCGCTCCCGCCGGCCTTGCACGAGCACCAGGGCCGTGCGTTCTCGATCCGTTCCTGCCTGAGTGGTCGGCACCTCCTGTCAGGCCCGAGGGCCGCGAAGATCGGCGTTCTTCACCGGCCAGCATGCGCTGCCGTTGCCCCGGCCATAACGGTGCGCAGCGCATTGGCGTTACACAAGCATCAGGAAGGCGCAAAGAGAGCACTATCCGTAGCTACTCGATAACGCTGAAGCAGGCCCGGAGAGGAGCTCTGATAAGGGACGATTACTGGCGGTCGTCCAGTAGTGACGGCGGACGCCACCCGCCACCACTACCCACCGCATGACCGCGCACGGAAGGATGGCGACGTCTGAAGCTCACACTTCGAGCAAGAGAACGCCTGGCCGCCGCAGCGATCCTCATCGGCCGCCGCCGGAGGCTGCCGGACCGATGAGAGGGGTCGCGTGGGTGAGCATCCGAGCTCGGTCCCTGCGGACCGCGCGTCGGGGGAGCCGGACGGCGCTGATCGTGGCGCGCCCTGCCGCTGCGGCCACGACCGGGCCGCCCATGAACACTTCCGCCGCGGCACGGAGTGCTCGCCGTGCGACTGCCCCCGCTTCCGTCGCCGCATCCGGTGGCGCCGGGTGCTCCGGGCGGGGTGGGGCGCCGGGTACGCGGTCGAGCCGTGAGCGGGGCCGGCGGCAGATCCGTCACCGCCCGCGTGGTGGGCCTCGTCGCGCTCGTCACGCTGGCGAGCAGCCTGCTCGTGGGCGTCGCGCTGGTGCGCACCCAGAGCGAGGCCAACGTCGAGCGGGCGTCCGACACGCTCGCGCTGCAGGCCGACAACCTAGCGGGCCGGCTGGCCGCCGGCCGTCCGCTCGCGGCCGGCCCGCTCCTCGCCCGTCTCACCCGGCAGGGTGTGGCGGTCGACGTCGCCCGGCCCGGGGCGGCACCACCTGCACCCTTCACCACGGACGACATCGCCTCGGCCGGGGCGGGGAGCGAGCCGGTCCAGCGCGCCTCGGGGAAGGTCACGTGGCTCGTCGCCGCGCGTCCGGTCGGTGACGGCCGGACCGTGCTGCTCGGCCGCCGGCTGGCCCAGGCCAGGGGACTGACGTCCGAGCAGCAACGCCGGGCCGTGCTCGTCGTGCTGGGCGTGCTCGCTGTCGGCGTCCTCGGGGGAGTCGCCCTGGCGCAGGGGATCACCCGGCCCCTGCGCCGGGTGTCGGCGGTCGCGTTGCGGCTGACGGCGGGGGAGCGGGACGTCCGCGTCGGCCCTGGCGGCCCGCGGGAGGTCGCGGAGGTCGGAGCGGCGCTGGACGGGCTGGCGGAGCGGCTGACGGAGTCCGAGGACCGGCAGCGACGGTTCCTCGAGACGGTCGGGCACGAGCTGCGCACGCCGCTGACCGCAGTCACCGGCTACGCCGAGGCACTCGCCGACGGCGTCCTGGCGCCGCAGGAGGCCCAGGCGGCCGGCGGAGTCGTCCTCAGCGAGGCGCGCCGGCTGCAGCGCCGCGTCGACGACCTGATGGCGCTTGCGCGCGTGCAGGCCGAGGACTTCGAGGTGATCACGGCGGCGACGGACCTCGCGATCCTGATGGCGGCGGCAGCGGCCGCCTGGCTCCCCCGGGCCGAGGCCGCCGGCGTGTCCCTGCGAGCGGAGGGACCGGACGAGGCCGTGGAGGCATGGGCCGACGGAGAGCGCGTCCGGCAAGCCGTCGACGCGCTGGTCGACAACGCGCTGAGGGTCCTGCCCGCGGGCGCGCCGCTGGTGCTCGCGTGGGGCGCGGACGCCGGCCAGACCTGGGTGCAGGTGCGCGACGGCGGTCCCGGCCTCGACCCCGCCGACCTGGCGGTGGCTTTCGAACCCGGCCGGCTCACTGAGCGCTACCGCGGCGACCGGCCGGTCGGGACCGGCGTCGGCCTGGCCCTCGTGGCGCACCTCGCCCGCCGGATGGGCGGCCGCGCGACCGCAGCGCCGGCCCCTGAGGGCGGCGTCGCGTTCACCCTGACCCTCCCCGCGGCCTGACGCGATCCTGACCCCGACGCCGGATCCGAACACTGCCCGAACACTGCGCCGACGTACCGGTCACCTGCAGCCCCCACTCTCGTGCATGTCGGCCCCATTCCGGGGCCCGGAGAAGGGGAGATCCACATGGTGCTGAAGTCCCTGGGTGTCGCTGCGGGCGCGTGCGCCCTCGTGGCAGGAGCGGTGGTCGCTGGGAACGCGGCGCACGCGTCACCGCCCGCCCCCGCGCAGGCTCGGCTCGCCGCCTCGGACGCCGGCCTTGCCCAGCTCGACGCCGCCGACGCGAGCACCGCTGCCGATGTCGCGGGCGTGGCGAACGGCGTCGCCCACGGCCGGAAGCGGATGTGCGCCCGTGTGCCGAGGGCGATCGTCCGGACCCAGAACCTCGAGAAGCGGCTCGCGGCGGACGCGAACACGCCGGGGTCCCTGGCGTACCTGCAGCACCGGATCGACGCCGCCCAGGCGGCGCACGACACGCAGTTGGTGACCACGCTCACGAACCGGATGACCTATCGCAAGCAGCTGGCGACGTTCCTCCCGCAGCGGCTGACCCTGCTGCAAACGGCGCAGCGCACCGTGTGCGCGCCGTCCACGGGATCGCCGGCGACGTCCTGATCCAAGGGACGCCCCTCGGCGAATGGCGCCGAGCTGCTCAGACGAGCAGCCGGCGGACGGCGCCGAGCGGGATCTGCAGCCAGGTGGGCCGGTTGCGCGTCTCGTAGACCACCTCGTACAGCGCCTTGTCGAGTTCGAGCGCGCGCAGCAGGACGGCGTGCCGGCGCGGGTCGTCCCCGCCCGCGTCCGCGTAGCCGTCCAGGAACGCCTCGCGGCAGTCGACGGCCCACTGCTGCGCGGCGAGCGCCCGAGGGTCCTGGGTGTCGAGCCCGATGGTGGCGTGGCGGGCTGCGTAGTCGAACGAGCGCAGCATGCCGGCGACGTCCCGCAGGGCGAGATCAGGCGCCGTCCGCTCGGCCAGCGGGCGCAGCGGCTCGCCCTCGAAGTCCAGCAGGATCCAGCCGCGCCGGGCCGAGTGCAGGACCTGGCCGAGGTGGTAGTCGCCGTGCACCTGCTGCAGGTCGGGAGCTGACTCGACGTGCCGGACGGAGTCCGCCGCGGTGCGGGCCGCGTCCGTGAACGGTTCGAGAGCCTTCACGGCGCGCACGGCCCAGTCGACGCGGGCGAGCAGGCCGTCGGCGAGGGCGTCGAGCGCGGCCCTGTCCACCGGCCGGGACGGCAGCGCGCGGGCCAGCGTGGTGTGCACCTCGGCGGTCGCGGCCCCCAGGCCCAACGCCTCGGAGGTGAACGGGCGCCCGGCGGCGACGGCGTCCGTGGCCTCCCGCCAGGCGTCGCGGCTGCCGGGCAGGAACTCGCAGGCATAGACGAGATGCCCGTGCACCGGCGCCTTTCCGCCGACCACGGGCCACCAGCCCTCGATCCACCCGGCGGGCCGGGCGACCCGCGACGAGCCGGCCGCTGCGAGCGCCGTCTGGACGACGACGTCCGGGTTGTCGCCGCCCGCCAGGACGCGGAACACCTTCAAGATGATCGGCCGCTCGCCGTCGGCGTCCACGATGATCGACGTGTTCGACTGCTCGCCGCCCAGCACCTTCGCCGGGGAGCCGGGGTCGTTCGCCCAGCCGCCGACAGGGCGGACCGCCCGGGCGCGCCCGAGCGCCGCCCCCTCCCCGGACCAGGCCTCGCCCTCCTCCGCGAGCAGGCGGAGCAGGGCCCGCCGGTAGGCGGGGTCGTGCGGGCCGTCGTAGACGTACCGGTCCCCGTGCTCCGGGTCCTCGTACATCCCCACCAGGGCCGGGGCGAGCTCGTCAGCCGGTTCCGCCCGCAGGGTGAGCGGTACCTGGTAGACGACGCTCGCCCCGTCCGGGGTGGTGACCTGCACGAACAGGACGTCGACCTCGACGGGGGCGGAGCGCCTCCGGCCCTCGCCGAGCACGTCGTCGAGCAGCAGTCCCCCGAGCCTGGCCAGCTCCGGTTGCCCTCCGCCCTTGCCGGCGTACCACCGCTGACGCGGAAGCCACCCGGCGAGCAGGTCGAGGACCGAGCGCGGCCGCACCACTGTCACGACGCCGGGTCACCCCCGCGGGTCGGGCCGCCCGAGACGCGCAGCCAGAAGAAGTCGCGGGAGCCCATGGTCATGCGCAGCTGCCCGTCGGAGGGCACGTCCGGGAAGCCCACGCCGCCGAAGATGTCCGTGAGCGCGGCCCCCCGGTACCCCGACAGGTCGAGGGTCGTGCCCTGCGGCACGTGGGAGAGGTTGTTCACGCAGAGGACGGTCTCGGCGGGCTCGCCCGGCACCTCACCCGCGCGCAGCACCCGCAGGAACGCGAGCACGTGCGGGTTGTCCGCCTCCACCTGCACGAAGCGCCCCAGGCCGAACACGGGGTGCTCCTTGCGGACGGAGAGCATGCTCCTGGTCCAGTGCAGCAGGGACGACGCCGTCGACATCTGCTGCTCGACGTTGACCGCCCCGTAGTGGTAGGTGAGCGACTGGACGACGGGCAGGTAGAGCTTGCCGGGGTCGGCCGTGGAGAAGCCCGCGTTCCGGTCGGGGGTCCACTGCATCGGCGTCCGTACGGCGTCGCGGTCGGCGAGCCAGATGTTGTCGCCCATGCCGATCTCGTCGCCGTAGTACAGGTAAGGGCTGAACCCGGCAGGGACAGCAGCAGCGCGTTGATGAGCTCGATCTCGGCGCGGGAGTTGTCCAGCAGGCGCGTCAGCCGGCGCCGGATGCCGATGTTCGCGCGCATCCGCGGGTCCGGCGCGTACCAGCCGTACATCGCGGCGCGCTCCTCCGGCGTCACCATCTCGAGCGTCAGCTCGTCGTGGTTGCGCAGGAAGGTGCCCCACTGCGCGCCGGCGCGGGATGTCCGGGCGTGTCGCGCAGGATCTCGATGATCGGCGCGGCCTTCTCCTCGCGCATCGCGTAGTAGATGCGCGGCATCACCGGGAAGTGGAAGGCCATGTGGCACTCGGGCTCGGACTCGGTGCCGAAGTACTCGACCACGTCCTTCGGCCACTGGTTGGCCTCGGCCAGCAGGATCCGGCCCGGGTAGACCTCGTCGACGACCCGCCGCACCCGGCGGATGTAGTCGTGGGTGTCCGGAAGGTTCTCGCAGTTGGTGCCCTCACGCTCGAACAGGTACGGGATCGCGTCGAGGCGGATGCCGTCGATCCCGAGGTCCAGCCAGAACCGGATCACGTCGATGATCGCGTCCTGCACGGCGGGGTTGTCGAAGTTGAGGTCCGGCTGGTGGCTGAAGAAGCGGTGCCAGAAGTACTGCCGCCGGACCGGGTCGAAGGTCCAGTTGCTGGTCTCGGTGTCGACGAAGATGATCCGCGCCTCGGAGTACTGCTGTGGGTCGTCGGTCCACACGTAGAAGTCGCCGTACGGGCCCTCGGGGTCGCTGCGGCTCGCCTGGAACCACGGGTGCTGGTCGCTGGTGTGGTTGACGGCGAGGTCGGTGATCACGCGGATGCCGCGGGCGTGCGCCTGGGCCACGAGCTCGGTGAACTCCGGCAGGGTGCCGAACTCGGGCAGCACCGCGCAGTAGTCGCTGATGTCGTACCCGCCGTCGCGCAGCGGCGAGGCGTAGAACGGCGGGAGCCAGAGGCAGTCGACGCCGAGCCACTGGAGGTAGTCCAACTTGGAGATGAGGCCGGTGAAGTCGCCGGAGCCCGAGCCGTTGGAGTCGGCGAAGGCGCGCACGAGGACCTCGTAGAAGACGGCCTTGCGGTACCAGTTCGGGGTCGTGCTTCGAAACCGGGACCGGCGAGGTCGAGGCCTGGCACCCTGGATGCCTCCTACCTGATCGGGCGAACGTGCAGCACGTGGGCGGGGTCGTCGGTACGGGTCGAGCCGGACGTAGTCGTGCTCCCCCCAGCGCAGCTCGCCCCGCTGAGCAGGTCGTGCACCTCGAACTCGTCCGCCCAGCCCATGCCCAGCGCAGGCATGTCCAGGTGGACGACCGTCTCCCGCGTGCGCGTGCGGGTCCAGGTTGACGACGACGATCACGATGTCGTCGGCCCCTCGGGGGTGAAGGTGCCCTCGAGCGCCGGCTGTAGACGATGAAGTTGTCGTCGTCCGCCCGGTGGAACTTGATGTTCCGCAGGTAATGAAGTGCCGGGTGCTGCGCGCCGGATCCGGTTGAGCGCCGTCAGGTAGGGCGCGAGCGAGCCCGTCGGCCGTCGCGCTCCCAGTCCCGCGGCCGGTACTGGTACTTCTCGCTGTCGAGGTACTCCTCGCTGCCCGCGCGCACGGCGACGTGCTCGCACAGCTCGTATCCCGAGTAGACGCCCCAGGACGGCGACAGCGTCGCTCGCCAGCACCGCCCGGAGCTTGAACGCCGGCCGGGCCGCCGTACTGGAGGAACTCGTGCAGGATGTCGGGGGTGTTGGCCAGAAGTTCGGCCGCATGTAGCTCGCGGCCTCGCCGGACAGCTCGGTGAGGTACTCCCGCATCTCCGCCGTGCGTGTTCCGCCAGGTGAAGTACGTGTACGACTGCGTGAAGCCCGACCTTGCCCAGCGTGTGCATCATCGCCGGCCGGGTGAAGGCCTCCGCGAGGAAGATCACCTCCGGGTGCTCGGTCGGCGCGACCTGCGCGAACAGCCACTCCCAGAACTGGACCGGCTTGGTGTGCGGGTTGTCCACCCGGAAGACCGTGACCCCCCGGTCGATCCACAGGTTCACGACGCGCAGCACCTCGCGGTAGAGGCCCTCGGGGTCGTTGTCGAAGTTCAGCGGATAGATGTCCTGGTACTTCTTCGGCGGGTTCTCGGCGTAGGCGATGGACCCGTCGGCCCGGGTGGTGAACCACTCGGGGTGCTCGCGCACCCAGGGGTGGTCGGGGGAGCACTGCAGCGCCAGGTCGAGGGCGACCTCGAGCCCGAGCGAGCGCGCGGTAGACACGAAGTCCTCGAAGTCCTCGAGGGTGCCGAGGTCGGGGTGGATGGCGTCGTGGCCGCCCGCCTCGGAGCCGATCGCCCACGGGACGCCGGGGTCGTCGGGGGCGGGCGTCAGCGTGTTGTTGCGGCCCTTGCGGGCGGTGCTGCCGACCGGATGGATCGGCGGCAGGTAGACGATGTCGAAGCCCATGTCCCGGACCGCCGGCAGCCGTTCCGCCGCCTGCGCGAAGGTTCCCGACACCCAGCGCCCGGTCTCGGCGTCGACGTGGGCACCCTCGCTGCGGGGAAGAACTCGTACCAGGCGCTGAAGAGCGCACGCTCGCGCTCGACCACCAGCGGGTAGGAGTCGCTGACGGTCAGCAGGTCGCGCAGCGGATGCCGGGCCAGCACGTCGTGCACCGCTGGGCCGGTGGCGATCGCGAGGCGCTGCTGCGGGTCGCGGCGGGTGTCCCGCAGGGTGGCGACGACGTCCTCGAGCACGGCGACGTCGGACGGCTCCAGGCCGGGCACGCGCAGGGCCTGCTCGAACACCTGGGCGCCCTCCTCGAACATGAGCTCGACGTCGAGGCCGGCCGGCACCTTGATCAGGGCCGCGTGCTCCCAGGTGCCGTAGAGGTCGCTCCAGCCCTCGACCCGGAACGACCACCGGCCCTCGCTGTCGGGGACGACGGTCGCGCCGTAGCGGTCGGTGCCCGGGGCGAGGAGCGTCATCCGGACGCGGCTGTGCGTCGACGCCGTCGGGCCCGACCAACACGGCGGTGGCGGCGACGGCGTCGTGCCCCTCGCGGAAGACGGTCGCGGTGATCGGGACCGGCTCGCCGACGACGGCTTTGGCCGGGAAGCGCCCGGCGTCGACGACGGGGGAGAGGGCCAGGACCGGGATCCGGCCGACGGTGCTCGGCAGGATCGGGCTGGTGGCCGGACGGCTCTGCACCCGCTCCGTGCCCGCCGCCGGCGAGGCCGACTGGGACGTCGCGGTCGCAGGCTCGGGCCCGGCGGCCTCCTGCTCGGCGGTCAGGTCACCGGTCACCGGAGTCGTCATGAATCAACCTCACCACTGGACGTAGGACCCTGCAGCCTCACCCGCGCCCGCGATCGAGAGGTGTCACGGCAGCCCGAGCAGCGCCCGTGTCCACGTCGTGGACGCAGGATCGATCAACGCTGTCAGGGGCGGGCCCGCGCCGAGTTCGTCCAGGTCGTGGACGACGCCGGCGGGGACGCGGCGCAGTCGTTCACGATACCGGGCGGGCGGCGCCGCGCGGACGCGGCCACGAGGGGACGAGCGGCCTGAAACAGGCTTGCAGGATCCGCAAGCATCGAGCAGAGTGCCGTGTGTCGGCAGTAGCCGGTGCCGTACTCTGCGGCACGTGAGAGCGATCCGACGATTCACCGTGCGCACTGTGCTGCCGGAACCGATCGCGGCGCTGGGGGAACTGGCGATCAACCTGCGCTGGTCCTGGCACCGCCCGACCCAGGAACTGTTCGCCTCGGTCGATCCCGCCCGCTGGGCGGCCACCCGGCACGACCCGCTGAAGCTGCTCGGGGCCCTCTCGCCGGAGGAGCTCGACGCCCTGGCCGCCGACGACGGCTTCGTCGCGCGCGTCGACGAAGCGGCCGAGGACCTGAACGAGTACCTGACCGCGCCCCGGTGGTACCAGGGGCTCAGCGGGTCGGTACCGGCCTCGATCGCCTACTTCTCGCCCGAGTTCGGGATCACCGAGGTGCTGCCGCAGTACTCGGGCGGCCTCGGCATCCTCGCGGGCGACCACCTGAAGTCGGCCAGCGACCTGGGCGTGCCCATCGTCGGCGTCGGCCTGCTCTACCGGCAGGGCTACTTCAAGCAGGCCTTGTCCCGTGAGGGCTGGCAGCAGGAGACCTACCCGGTGCTCGACCCGAACGAGCTGCCGCTGTCGCTACTGCGGGAGGCTGATGGCCGGCCCGCGACCGTCACCGTCGGACTGCCCGGCAAGCGCACGCTCACGGCTCACATCTGGCGCGCACAGGTCGGCCGCGTCCCGTTGCTGCTGCTCGACAGCCAGGTCGAGACCAACGACGAGGCGGCCCGCGCGGTCACCGACCGGCTGTACGGCGGCGGCGGCGAGCACCGGCTGCAGCAGGAGATGCTGCTCGGCATCGGCGGCGTCCGGGCCCTGCGCGTCTGGTCGCGCCTGACCGGGGACCCGGCGCCGGATGTGTACCACACCAACGAGGGGCACGCGGGCTTCCTCGGGATCGAGCGGATCCGCGAGCTCGTGGCCACGGAGGGCCTGACGTTCGACGAGGCGCTCGAGGTGGCACGGGCGGGGACGGTGTTCACCACCCACACGCCGGTCCCGGCGGGCATCGACCGGTTCGGTCGCGACCAGATGGAGACGTTCTTCGGCGGGGACAACGGCGCCACCGGCGTGCCCGTCGAGAAGATCCTCGCGCTCGGGGCCGAGGACTACCCGGGCGGCGACCCGAGCGTCTTCAACATGGCCGTGATGGGCCTGCGTCTGGCCCAGCGCGCCAACGGCGTGTCCCGGCTGCACGGGGCGGTCAGCCGGGAGATGTTCCACGGGCTGTGGCCGGGCTTCGACACGGCCGAGGTCCCGATCACGTCGATCACCAACGGCGTGCATGCGCCGACGTGGGTGGACCAGCGCATCGCCGGGCTGGGCGAGAAGTACATCGGGCCGGAGCTCACCACCGAGGGCCGTCACTGGGAGCAGCTCGACCGGGTCCCCGACGAGGAGATCTGGCGGGTGCGCCGCGAGATGCGGGCCGGCCTGGTCGAGGACGCCCGCCGCCGGGTCCGCTCGTCGTGGCTCAAGCGCGGCGCCAGCCCGGCCGAGCTGGGCTGGGTCGACTCCGTGCTCGACCCCGACGTCCTCACGATCGGGTTCGCCCGCCGGGTGCCGACGTACAAGCGGCTCACCCTGATGCTGCGTGATCCAGAGCGGCTGCGCCGCCTGCTGCTGCACCCCACCCGCCCGGTGCAGATCATCATCGCCGGCAAGTCGCACCCCGCCGACGACAACGGCAAGCGGCTCATCCAGCAGATGGTGCGGTTCGCCGACGACCCGGAGGTGCGGCACCGGATCGCGATCCTGCCGAACTACGACATCGGCATGGCGCTCACGCTGTACCCCGGCTGCGACGTCTGGCTGAACAACCCGCTGCGGCCTCTCGAGGCCTGCGGCACGTCCGGCATGAAGGCCGCGCTCAACGGCGGGCTGAACCTGTCCATCCGGGACGGGTGGTGGGACGAGTGGTTCGACGGCGAGAACGGCTGGGCGATCCCGACGGCGGATGGCATCGACGACCCCGAGCACCGCGACGACCTCGAGGCCGCCGCGCTGTACGA
The DNA here is from genome assembly GCA_963786765.1 of uncultured Actinomycetota bacterium. Lineage (GTDB taxonomy): Bacteria > Actinomycetota > Actinomycetes > Actinomycetales > Kineosporiaceae > DATKNA01. The sequence goes on from CAWBAJ010000019.1 coordinate 121,187, forward strand.
CCTCATCGAGAGCTCCGTCGCGCCCCGGTTCTACGACCGCGACCCGCGCGGCCTGCCGCTGCGCTGGCTCGAAATGGTGCGGCACACGCTGTCCTCGCTCGGGCCCAAGGTGCTCGCGACCCGGATGGTCGCCGACTACGTGCACAAGCTGTACGTGCCGGCCGCTGCGGCCGGACGCTCGGCCACCGTGGACGCCGCCCGCGGCATCGCGGCCTTCAAGGAGCGCGTGCGCGCCGAATGGGGCGCCGTCCGGGTCGACCACGTGGAGTCGGTGGACGTGGGGGAGGCGCCGCAGGTGGGCGACGAGATCCGGGTGCGGGCGTTCGTGACGCTCGGGGCACAGCTCGCGCCGCGGGACGTCGACGTCCAGCTCGTGTACGGCCGCGTCTCGCCGTCCGACACGCTCACGGACCTCGTCACGGCGCCGCTGCAGCACGTCGAGGAGATCGAGCCGGGACGGCACCGGTTCGAGGGGTCGGTCCGGCTGCGGCGCACGGGCCCGTTCGGGTACACGGTCCGCGTGCTGCCGCACGTCGAGGGCGCTGCCGGCCCCGCCGAGCTCGCGCTCGTGACGAACGCCGTCGCCTGACCCCCTCCTTTGCGGCGATCAAGGAAAAGTTGGGGATCATGGGTAATCCATGATCCCCAACTTTTCCTTGATCGCTGTTATCCCCGGGTGGCTGGGCGGCCTCGGCCTCCCGGCTGAGGGCGAGGCCTCAGCCGACGCTGCTCGCGCCGTAGACCCGGATCGTGCCCGCCTCCACCACGACCACTGATCCAGCGGCCTCGACCGCCGCCGCCGGCCCGTGCAGGTGGCCCGGCGGCGCCTCGAAGGCGCTGTCCCACAGCAGCCGGTAGCGGGCCGCCCATGGCAGCCCGGGGAGCTGCACCGGCATCCGGTGACCGGCCCCGTGGACGACGATGAGCAGTGACTCGTCCACGTGCCGGCCCTCGCCGTCGGGCACGACGGCATGCAGGTACATCTGCAGCGTGCGCAACCAGGGGTCGTGCCAGCGCTCGTGGTGCATCTCGGTCCCGTCGGGAGCGAACCAGGCGAGGTCCTTCGTCCCGTCGACGTGCACGGGCCGGCCGGCGAAGAACCGGTCCTGCCGCAGCACGGGGTGCTCACGGCGCAGGCGCAGCAGGTGGGCGGTCGTCGCCAGCAGGTCACGCTGGTCGGGGCGCAGGTCCCAGTCGACCCAGGACGTCTCGTCGTCGAGGCAGTAGGCGTTGTTGTTGCCCTGTTGGCTGCGGCCGAACTCGTCGCCCTGCGTGATCATGGGCACGCCGGTCGCGAGGAGCAGCGTGCCCAGCATGTTGCGGGCGGTGCGGCGGCGGGCGGCGAGTATGCCGGCGTCCGTGCTCGGCCCCTCCACCCCGTGGTTCCACGAGTGGTTGTCGTTCGTGCCGTCGCGGTTGTGCTCGCCGTTCGCCTCGTTGTGCTTGCCGTCGTACGCCGTCAGGTCGGCGAGGGTGAAGCCGTCGTGGGCGGTGACGAAGTTGACCGACGCGAGCGGGCCCCGGTGCGGGGGGAACACGTCCGCCGAGCCGGCCAGGCGGGTCGCGAGATCGCGGACACCGCCCGCGTGCTCCCCGCGTGCCACCTGCCGGCCACCGGCGAGCCAGAAGTCCCGGACGCCGTCCCGGAACCGGTCGTTCCACTCCGACCAGGGAACGGGGAACTGACCGGTCCGCCAGCCGTAGGCGCCGAGGTCCCACGGCTCGGCGATGAGCTTCACGTCGCCCAGGACGGGGTCGATCCGGGCTGCGACCAGGAAGGGGTGGCCGGGGTCGAACCCGTCGTGCCCGCGGGCGAGCGTGGGCGCGAGGTCGAAGCGGAAACCGTCGACGTGCACCTCCTCGACCCAGTAGCGCAGCGAGTCGAGGACCTGCTGCAGCACCCGGGCCTCGCGGGCGTCCAGCGAGTTCCCGCAGCCGGTGGTGTCGACGTAGCCGCCGTGCGGATCGAGGCGGTAGTAGGTGGCGGCGTCCAACCCCCGCCAGGACAGGCTGGGCCCGCCCGGGCCGCCCTCGCAGGTGTGGTTGTAGACGACGTCGAGCAGCACCTCCAGGCCGGCCGCGTGCAGGGCGCGGACCATGCCCTTGACCTCGTCGAGCACGTCGAGAGGGTCGGTGGCGGCGGCGTAGCGGGGCTCGGGCGCGAAGAACGACAGGGCGCTGTAGCCCCAGTAGTTGCGGCGCCCGCGCGCCACGAGGGACGGCTCGTCGCCGATGGCGTGGACGGGCAGCAGCTCGACGCTCGTCACGCCCAACCTCAGCAGGTGCTCGATCGCCGCGTCGGACGCGAGCCCAGCGTACGTGCCCCGCAGGTGCTCGGGAACGCCGGGCATGCGGCGTGTCAGCCCGCGCACGTGCGCCTCGTAGACGACGGTGTCGGCCATCGGGATCCGTGGCGGGGCGTCCCCCTGCCAGTCGAAAGGCCTGCCCGTCACGACGCCGTGCGGGACCACGCCGACCGAGTCCCGCCCGTCCCGCTGCCCCGGGTCGCCGGCGAAGCGTTCGTCGACGGTGTGCGCGAAGGCCTCGGGCCGCAGGCGCAGCGGCCCGTCGAGCGCGCGGGCGTACGGGTCCAGCAGGAACTTCGCCGGGTTGTGCCGGTAGCCGAGCACCGGTTCCCACCGGCCGGCGGTGCGGTAGCCATACCGGGTGCCCACGGGGACGTGCGGAACGAAGCCGTGCCACACGCCGTGCGTGCGTGATGTGAGCTCCACCTGGCGCTCGCCGCCGGGCTCCGGCGCGCAGAACCAGACGCCGTCGGCGTGCGACGCCAGGACGGCCACCTCGACGCCTCCGTCGCGCGGCCGCACCCCGAGCGGGTGCGGCCGCGACGCGCTCGGACGCTCGGTGGGCACGGGGCGCAGTCTGCCGGACGGGACCGACACAGGCGCGGCCGCCCTGCGCCGCCGCCCTCGGCTCGGTCTACGGTGGAAGCGTGACAGACCCGACCTCGCTGCCGTCGTTCCCGCCGCCCGAGGACGAGCATCCCCTGCGGGGCCGGGTGCTCGACGCCCTGCTGGACGAGGGTTACCGGCCCGATGTCGACGAGGACGGCGACGTGGCCGTGCGCGTGCAGGGTCAGCAGTTGTTCGTCCGGTGCATGGACACGGTGCCGCCGCTCATGCGCGTCTTCGGCCAGTGGATGATCGGCGACGACGTGCCTGGTGACGAGCTGTTGCGGCTGCAGGCGGCGAATGCGGTCACCGGCACGCTGAACCTCGTCAAGGCCACCGTCTTCGACGAGCGGCTGGTCATCGCCGTCGACCTCGTGGTGGCCGAGTCGCTCGACCTGCGGGCACTGCTGACGGCGACGCTCGACGCCGTCCTGGGGTCGGTGCAGACCTGGCACTCGACGGTCCTCGAGCTGTCCGAGGGCCTGCCGCCCTCGATGTAGCCGGCGTCCGCGGTGCTCTCGGCCCACCTCGCCGCCCGTCGTTGATCAGCCCGGCGACGCGCGCGGAAACGCAGGTGGGCCGGTCAGGGCCGCGGCAGTACCGTCAGCACCCGCACCATGTAGTCGCGGAATTCGGCCATGTAGTCCGCGAGGAACGTCTCCGTCGATGCGTCGGTGACTTCCCCGTCCTCGCGGAACACCTCGGGGCTGTACCGGATGTACGCCTCGGGCGAGGTCATCTGGCGTGCGTTGCAGAAGCTGAGGACCGCTCGGAGGGACTGTTGCCCGACGGCGGTGCCGATCGGCCCGATCGAGGCTCCGATCACCGCCGCGGGGAGGTGGTGGAACGAGTTCTTGCCCCACGGCCGCGACGCCCAGTCGATCGCGTTCTTCAGCGCGCCAGGGATCGAGCGGTTGTACTCGGGCGTCACGAAGAGGACGGCGTCCGATCGGGAGATGGCCTCCTTGAGCGCCACGGCCTGCGGCGGATACGCCGCGTCGTAGTCCGGGCTGTAGAGGGGGAGGTCGCCGATCGGGATCTCGGTGAAGTTCAGGTCCGGCGGCGCGAGCCGGATCAGCGCCCGCGACAGGATCCGGTTGATGGACGTGGACGACAGGCTGCCGACGAAATAGCCGACCTCGTAACGTCTCGTCGGCTCTGTCATCCCGTGCCCCCTGACCGTCGGCCCCGTGCGACACCAAGGATTCCCCGTCGCACCGGCAGCGCCAGTCGGCCCGAGTACGCGAGTGCGGACGCCTGGGTCCCGCGGTCTCACGCCGGAGCGAGGCGCGGTCGTCCACGATGAGGGTTGTCCGTCGCAGCTGATCGGCGTCCGGGGCCTCAGGCGCCCTCGAACGCCGCCTTGCCCGGGCCCTGCTCCACGAAGGACCTCATCCCGATCTCGCGGTCCTTGGTAGCGAAGAGGCCGGCGAAGAGCATGCGCTCGATCTCGAGGCCGGTCGCCAGGTCGGTCTCCAGCCCGCGGTCGATGGCTTCCTTGGCCGCTCGGAGGGCGTACGCGGGTCCGGTGACGTAGGGCTCCAGCCGGGCACGCGCGGCCCCGTACACCTGCTCGTCGGGTACGACCTCGTCGACGAGCCCCATCGCCAGGGCCTCGCCCGCGTCGACGAAGCGGCCGGAGAAGACGACGTCCTTCGCCCGAGCCGGGCCGATCAGCCGGGCGAGACGCTGCGTGCCACCGGCGCCGGGGATCACGCCGAGAAGAATCTCAGGCTGCCCGAGCTTCGCCGACGCCCCCGCCACCCGGAAGTCGCAGCACAGCGCCAGTTCGCAGCCGCCGCCCAGGGCGTATCCCGTGACGGCCGCCACGGTCGGCTTGGGGATCTGCGCCACGGCGGTGAACGAGCTCTGCAGGGCGCCGGAGCGCCGGACCATGTCCGTGTAGGACATCGCCTGCATCTCCTTGATGTCGGCGCCGGCGGCGAAGACCCGCTCGCCGCCGTAGACGATGACGGCGCGGACGTCGTCGCGCTCGGCCGCCTCCAGCGCCGCAGCGCGGATCTCCTCCTGGACGGCGACGTCGAGGGCGTTCATCTTCGGCCGGTCCAGCCTGATGGTCCCGATGCCGCCGTCGACCTCGAGCCGCACGAACTCGCCCACGCCGCCTCCTCGCGTCGCCCATTCACGCGTCACGCTACCGGTGCTCCCCTTCCGCCACGTTGCACGCTTTGAGCCGCTCGAGGCCCTCTGCCGAGCGGCTCTGGAGGTGCAAGGTGGCTCAGAGGGAGTAAGGCGGGGGCGGGACCTGACAGAACGAGCCCGTGAATCGTGCTCGCGGTGAGCGCCGCAGTGCGGATCGCATCCGCACCACGGCCTGCGGCGGATCGCCGACGAGGTGACGGGAGCCCCACCTGACGACGACCAGTCCGAGCCCCTCGAGTTCGGCCTGGCGATCCTTCTCGCCCTCGAACGCCCGGAGCCCGTCGTCGATCTGGTACTTGCCGCGGCCGTCCGCCTCCCCGACGACCCCGTGCCGCGGCCAGAAGCAGTCGACCCGACCGACGAGCACGCCTTCCCGTCTGCGGATTTCGACCTGGCTGAGCGGCTCGGGGATTCCGAACCGGTGCAGAACCACGGCCGAGCGCGATTCGAGTGCCGATTCCCGACGGCCGTCGACGAGCTGCAGGGCGGCGCGGGCGGCCGCGGCGAGCGGCCAGGACTCCTGCTTGCGCAGCGTCGCCGCGAGGAGTTCCGGGGCGAGACCCCGGCGCAGGGCGGCGTCCGCGACGGCGACGGCGTCCTCGGGCGGCAGATGGCGCAGGCAGTCGGCCACCGTGCGTGCAAGCGACGTGACGACCAGGCCCCCGGCGACGCACACTTCGCCGGGCGGCAGCGAGGCCACCTCTTGACGGAGGACTGCGTCGTAATGGGTCCTGGCACCGTTTCCCGGTTCGACCGTGAGCCAGCAGGTGCTCGCAAGGCGCCACGGCACAGGCAAGCCGTACACGGCGGCGGCGCTCGCGTGGCTGATCGCGTACCGCGCACCCCCGCGTCTCGCCAGGACGACTGCCCGCGCGAGAAGAACGGCTCGTTCCTCCGGCGTGCTCCCCCTTATCTACGTTGCACCCCTTGAGCCGCTCAGAAGGGGCACGAAGGCGGCCGAAGGGGAGCAACGCGGCGCAAGGGGAGCAAGCGGCCCGCGCCGTCCGACGCGTGCTACTCATGAGTAACATCAGGGAGGGTGGCGTCGCCAGTGGCGGGGGCCGGCGTACCGGCAGCCCTCCGTACGATGAGAACCGGCGAGGGCGCTGCACCACGGCGGCGCCGCGCGACGCCACGAGCGCAGGAGGTCGACCGACCGCATGAAGATCGTCGTCTGTGTCAAGTACGTCCCCGACGCGCAGGGCGACCGCCGCTTCGCCGACGACGGGACGGTCGACCGCGCCGGCACCGACGGCATCCTCTCCGAGCTCGACGAGTACGCCGTCGAGGAGGCGCTCAAGATCGCCGAGGCGGACGGCGACAGCACCGTCACCGCCCTCACCGTCGGGCCCGACGGCGCGACGGACGCCCTGCGCAAGTCGCTGCAGATGGGCGCCACCGACGCCGTCCACGTCCTCGACGACGCCCTGCACGGCACGGACGCCCTCGGCACCAGCCTCGTGCTCGCCAAGGCCATCGCCAAGCTCGGCCCCGACCTCGTGCTCACCGGCATGGCCAGCACGGACGGCGGCATGAGCGTGGTCCCCGCCATGGTCGCCGAGCGCCTGGGGCTGCCCCAGGTGACCTTCGCCGGATCGCTGACCGTTCAGTCAGGAGGCGACGGCGGCACCGTGCGGATCGAGCGCGACGGCGACACCAGCACCGAGGTGGTCGAGGCCACGCTGCCTGCGCTCGTGAGCGTGACCGACCAGATCAACGACCCGCGGTACCCCTCCTTCAAGGGGATCATGGCGGCGAAGAAGAAGCCGGTGCAGACCTGGTCGCTCGCGGATCTCGAGATCGACCCGTCGGACGTGGGCCTGGCCGCCTCCTGGTCGGCCGTGGACGCCGTCACGGCGCGTCCCCCGCGCCAGGCAGGGCAGATCGTGACGGACGACGGCGACGGCGGCCGCAAGCTCGTCGAGTTCCTCGCCGCAGCCAAGCTCGTCTGACCCTTTCGGAAGAACTCGGAAGGAACTCGGAAGAACCCGAAGGAACAAGGAGCCGTCCGTGAGCCAGGTCCTCGTGCTCGTCGACCACGTCGAGGGGTCCGTCCGCAAGACCACGTCCGAGTTGCTGACCATCGCGCGCCGGCTCGGCGAGCCCGGCCGCCGTCTTCGTCGGTCGCGGGTGGGACACCGCCGCGCCGGCCCTCGCCGAGTACGGCGCCGCGACGGCGTACGTCGTCGAGTCCGACGAGGCCGACGACTACCTCGTCGTCCCCAAGGTCGAGGCGCTGCAGGCCGTGCTGGCGGCCGCCGGTGCGCAGGGCGACGTCGCCGCCGTCCTGATCCCGTCGTCCAGCGAGGGCAAGGAGATCGCGGGCCGGCTCGCCGTCCGCCTCGGCAGCGGCGTGCTCACCGACGCGGTCGACGTCCAGCCCGGCGACGTCGGCCCGGTGGCTACTCAGGCAGCCTTCGCCGGCGGCTACTCCGTGCGCTCGCACGTGAGCAAGGGCACCCCGGTGATCACCGTGAAGCCGAACTCGGCCGCGCCCGAGCCGGCGCCGGCTCAGACCCAGGTGCAGACGGTGCCGCTGTCGGTCAGCGACGACGCCAAGCGGGTCCGCATCGTCGAGCGCAAGCCGAAGGCCAAGAGCGGGCGGCCCGACCTGTCGGAGGCGGCGATCGTGGTGTCCGGCGGCCGGGGGACGGGCGGCGACTTCGGGCCCGTGGAGACGTTCGCCGACGCGCTCGGGGCCGCGGTGGGCGCGAGCAGAGCGGCCGTCGACGCCGGCTGGTACCCGCACAGCAACCAGGTCGGGCAGACGGGCAAGCAGGTGTCCCCGCAGCTCTACGTGGCGGCGGGCATCAGCGGGGCGATCCAGCACCGGGCGGGGATGCAGACGAGCAAGACGATCGTCGCCGTCAACAAGGACCCGGAGGCCCCGATCTTCGAGCTGGCCGACTTCGGCGTCGTCGGCGACCTGTTCGCGATCCTGCCGCAGGCCGCCGAGGAGGTCGCCAAGCGCAAGGGCTGACCCACCTCCCGCGACGATCAAGGAAAAGTTGGGGATCAAGGAAAAGTTGGGGATCAAGGAGGCTTGCCGATGAATCGCGTTCGGGGATCAGCCCTCGGCGTCACGCGCGGTAGCCGGACAAACACCTAAGAATTCCTTGATCGTCGGGGGAGGTGCGGACGGGCTCGTCAGGGACGCCGACGTAGACTCGTCGCTCGTGACCGCCTACCTGGACCATGCGGCGACCACGCCGATGCTCCCGGAGGCGATCGCCGCCATGACCGAGGAGCTGGCCCTGGCCGGCAACGCGTCCAGCCTTCACACCAGCGGCCGCCGGGCGCGCCGTGTCGTCGAGGAGTCCCGCGAGCAGCTCGCCGCCGCCATCGGCGCCGGCCCCAGCGAGGTCGTCTTCACGGCAGGGGGCACCGAGGCCGACAACCTCGCCGTCAAGGGGCTGTTCTGGGCGCGCCGCGGCCAGGACCCGCGCCGCCGCCGGGTCCTCGCGAGCTGCCGTCGAGCACCATGCGGTCCTCGACCCGGTGGAGTGGCTGGCCGCGTACGAGGGTGCCGAGGTCGAGTTGCTGCCCGTCGACCGGCTCGGCCGGGTCGATCTCGGCGCCGTCGAGGAGAGCATCGCCCGCGACCCGGAGAGCGTCGCGCTCGTCACCGTGATGTGGGCCAACAACGAGGTCGGCACAGTGCAGCCGGTCGAGGCCGTCACCGAGCTCGCGCACGAGCACGGCGTCCCCGTGCACAGCGACGCCGTCCAGGCCCTCGGCCAGCTGCCGCTCGACCTGACCGCCACCGCCGTCGACTGCCTCACGATCTCCGGCCACAAGGTCGGCGGCCCGGTCGGGGCCGGCGCGCTGGTCGCCCGCCGCGGCCTGAACCTCGTGCCGGTGCTGCACGGCGGCGGCCAGGAGCGCGGCGTCCGGTCGGGCACGCTCGATGCCCCCGCCGTCCGCGCGTTCGCCGTGGCGACCGAGCTCGCCGCCAAGGACCGGCCCGAGGTCGCTGCCCGGCTCGCAGCCCTGCGGGACGATCTCGTCGCGGCGGTGCTCGACGCCGTCCCGGACGCCGTCCTGCGCGGCGACCCCGACCCCGCCGGCCGGCTGCCCGGCAACGCCCACTTCACGTTCCCCGGCTGTGAGGGCGACTCCCTGCTCTATCTGCTCGACGCCCGCGGGGTCGAGTGCTCCACCGGCTCCGCGTGCCAGGCCGGCGTGCCCCAGCCCAGCCATGTGCTGCTCGCCATGGGGGTCGACCCGGACGACGCCCGCGGCGCCCTGCGCTTCTCGCTCGGCCGTACCTCCAGCACGGACGACGTCGACGCCCTCGCCGCCGCCATCGGTCCGGCCGTCGAGCGCGCCCGTCGCGCCGGCCTCTCCGCAGGGAGCGGCGGATGAGAGTGCTGGCCGCGATGAGCGGCGGCGTCGACTCCGCCGTCGCCGCCGCCCGGGCCGTGGACGCCGGTCACGACGTGGTCGGCGTCCACCTGGCGCTGGCCCGCAACCCGGGCACCCTGCGCACCGGGGCCCGGGGATGCTGCACGATCGAGGACGCCCGGGACGCCCGCCGCGCCGCCGACGTCCTCGGCATCCCCTTCTACGTCTGGGACCTGGCGGAGCGGTTCGAGCGCGACGTCATCGAGGACTTCGTCGCCGAGTACGCCGCCGGCCGCACGCCCAACCCCTGCGTGCGCTGCAACGAGAGGATCAAGTTCTCCGCCCTGCTCGACAAGGCGCTGGCGCTGGGCTTCGACGCCGTCTGCACCGGCCACTACGCGCGCCTGGAGCGCGGACCCGGCGGCTCTCCCGAGCTGCACCGGGCGGTCGACCCCGGCAAGGACCAGTCCTACGTGCTCGCCGTCCTCACCCCGCAGCGGCTCGAGCACGCGCTCTTCCCGCTGGGGGACACGGAAAAGGCGGACGTCCGGCGCGAGGCGGGCGAGCGCGGCCTGCAGCTGGCGGCCAAGCCCGACTCGCACGACATCTGCTTCGTGGCCAGCGGCGACACCAAGACCTGGCTGGGGGAGCGGCTGGGCCGGCGGCCGGGGCCGGTCGTCGACACCGCCGGCGACGTCGTCGGTGAGCACGACGGCGCGTACGCCTACACGGTGGGCCAGCGGCACGGGCTTCGGCTCGGCCGGCCGGCTCCCGACGGGGCGCCCCGGTACGTGCTCGAGGTCCGGCCCGCGGACGACACCGTCGTCGTCGGCGCCCGCGAGCAGCTGGACGCCGACCAGCTCGAGGCCGACGTCCCCGGTCTGGTGCGGTCCGGCACCCCGGAGGGGGACGCGGTCGGAGTGCAGGTGCGCGCCCACGGCGAGGAGCTGCCCGGGGTGGTGGAGGCGCTGGCCGGCGAGACCGTGAGGCTGCGCCTCGACCGGCCGGTGCGGGCGGCCGCTCCCGGCCAGACGGCCGCCCTGTATGCCGGCACCCGCGTCGTGGGCTCGGCGACGATCACGCACGCGAGGTCGACTGTCCCGGCCCTCCGGAGGTCGTGAGCGGGCACATCGATCTTGCCCGGGGCTCACACCATCGGGGGCGCGCGGCGGGACGGTACGCTCGCCCGGTGCTCGAACCCGTGCCCGGGCGTGCCAGCGGGGTCGGCTCGTGGCCCGGCACGGACGTCGTCGACGCCGTCCGGACCAGCTTCGGCGAGCTGCCAGAGCCGCACGTGCCGTACCTGCCCGAGCTGCCCGGCCGCGGCCCCGGCGCCGATCTGATCGGCCGCGCGGCGGCCCTTCTCGTGGACATGCCCGTCGACCTGCAGCCCGTGGGGTGGCGGCTCGTGGACCGGCCCGGGCGCGACCTCGCCCGTGCGCAGGCCTGGCTCCGGCAGGACCTGGACGTGCTCGCCGAGGTCGCCGACGAGTACGCGGGGCCGCTGAAGCTGCAGAGCGCCGGGCCGTGGACGCTCGCCGCGGGGCTCTACCTGCCCCGGCTCGAGCGGGCCGTCGTGGACGCCGGCGCCTGCCGCGACCTGGTGGGCTCGCTCGCCGAGGGGCTGGCGCGCCAGGTCGCCGAGGTGCGCCGGCTGGTCCCGGGGGCGGAGGTCGTGGTCCAGCTCGACGAGCCGTCCGTGCCGGCTGTGCTCACCGGCGCCCTGCCGACGGCGAGCGGGTTCGGCCGGCTGCGGGCCGTCGAGGAGCAGGTCGTCGTCGACGGGATCTCGACCGTGCTGGAGGCCGTCGCGGACGCCGGAGCGCTGGCAACTGTCGTGCACTGCTGTGCCAAGCGGCCGCCCGTCGGGGTGCTCGCGCGCAGCGGCGCGGACGGGGTGTCGGTCGACGTCGCGCTGCTCGGACGCGAGGGGTGGGAGGCCGTCGCGGACGCCGTCGAAGGCGGCGTGGCCCTGTGGGCGGGAGCGGTTCCGGCGTCCGGCGCCGTCCCTGGGACCGGTGCGGTCGCTGACGCCGTCTGGACCCCGTGGCGGGCCCTGGGGCTGGACGCCGGCCGGCTCTCCTCGGTCGTGCTGACGCCGGCCTGCGGACTGGCGGGTTCGCACGCCGGCGGACGCGGGCCGGGCGAGGGTGCGCGACGCGGTGCGCGATCGCCGAACGGCGCGGGCGCCGCCGAGCGGGCCGCCGCGTCCGACGCCGCCTGGGGATGGAACGCGGTGCATCCTCGGACGATGGGACCGTGCACGAGGGGCGTCGCCCGCGCCGCCGCTGGTCCCGTTCGTCGCCGGCTACCAGGGCTACCGCCTGGCCGGGATGCCTCCGGCGAGGCACGCGGGTCTGCCCTCGCCGTTCCTCACCCTGATCATCAGCCTGCACGAACCGCTCGTCATCGCCGCGCACCCCGACCCCGCCCAGGACGGCGGCAGCTACACCACGCTGGTCGGCGGCCTCCACACCCGTCCGGCACTCATCAGGCACGACGGCGCCCAGTCCGGCGTCCAGATCTCCCTCGATCCGCTGGCGGCGCGGTCGCTGCTCGGCGTCCCCGCGGGAGAGCTCGCCGAGCTCGACGTCGACGCCGACGCCGTGCTGGGCGGGCTCGCCCGGCTCGCTCACGAGCAGATGCTCGCCGCCCCTCGTGGCCCGAACGGTTCGCCGTGCTCGACCGGCTCCTGCTCGCGCGCCTGCGTGGGAACGGTGCCGCGCCGCCGCCACCCGAGGTCGTGCACGTGTGGCGACGGCTGCGGGCGTCGCGGGGCGCCGTCCGCGTCGAGACCCTCGCTGCCGAGACGGGCTGGAGCGCCCGCCACCTGGGCGCCGTGCTGCGGCGCGAGCTCGGGCTCTCGCCAAAGGCCGCCGCGCGCGTCGTCCGGTTCGATTCCGCGCCGGCGACTGCTCGCCGCCACACCGACGCGCGTGGCGGATGTCGCCGCAGCGGTCGGGTACGCCGACCAGTCGCATCTCGACCGTGACTTCCGGCAGTTCGCCGGCGCGCCGCCGAGCCGCTGGCTGGCGGAGGAGGTCCGAAACGTCCAAGTCCCGCCGGCCGAGCACCTGGCAGCCTCGATCCCATGACAGACATGACAGACATGACGCACGTGGCAGACACCGCGGCCCCGATGGTCTGGCCCACGCTCCGCGCGAAGGACGCCCTGGGCCTGATCCGCTTCCTCGTCGAGGGGTTCGGCTTCCGGGAGGCTGAAGTCGTGGCCGACGGCGAGGTCGTGAACCACGCCGAGCTCCGCTGGCCGCTCGGGGGCGGGATCATGCTCGGCTCGGCTCGGACCGGCCCCGCGGATCCCTGGGCCCTCACCCCCGGAACGGCCGGCATCTACGTCGTCAGCGACGACCCGGACGCCCTCTTCGCCCGCGCGGTGGCCGCGGGCGCCACCGTCGTCACGGAGCCGTACGACACCGACTACGGCTCGCGGGAGTGCGCCGTCCGCGACCCCGAAGGCAACCGCTGGTCCTTCGGCACCTATCGGGGCGCCCCCGCCTGACGGCGTTCTCCGTCCACCGACCCGTCCATGTCGGTGGCGTCCGGCAGGATGTCGACGTGGCCCAGGACCAGTCGGTGGACGTGCAGGACCTCCCTGATCAGACCGCGCCCGCCCAGGCGCCGATCCCGGACGCGGCACGCCACCGCTGGTCGGAGCTCGCCGAGCGGATCCTGGCCGCCCAGTTCGCCTACTACGTGCGCGACGCCCCGACGATCTCCGACGCCGAGTACGACGGGCTGATGCGCGAGCTGGAGGCGCTCGAGGGCGAGCACCCGGGGCTGCGCACCCCCGACTCGCCGACGCAGAACGTCGGGGGCACGTTCTCGACGGACTTCGCCGCCGCCGACCACCTCGAGCGCATGCTCAGCCTCGACAACGTCTTCAGCGCGGCGGAGCTGCGCGCCTGGGCAGAGCGGGCCGAGCGTGACGCCGGGGGGGACGAGGCGCACCCGGTCACGTTCCTCTGCGAACTCAAGATCGACGGGCTCGCGATCAACCTGCTGTACGAGCGCGGCCGGCTGGTGCGCGCGGCGACCCGGGGCGACGGCCGCACCGGCGAGGACGTCACGCTGAACGTCCGGACGATCGAGGGCGTCCCGCACGTGCTCGCCGGTGCGGGCGTACCCGAGCTCGTCGAGATCCGGGGCGAGATCTTCTTCCCGGTGGAGGCGTTCGCCGACCTCAACGCCTCGCTCGTCGAGGCGGGCAAGGCGCCGTTCGCGAACCCCCGGAACGCGGCGGCCGGGTCGCTGCGCCAGAAGGATCCGCGGGTGACGCGCCACCCGGCCGCTGCGGCTGCTCGTGCACGGCATCGGCGCCCGGCGCGGGCTCGACGTGGCGCGCCAGTCGCAGGCGTACGACCTGATGCGCGGCGTGGGGCCTGCCCGTGCCGGCGACGTACCGGGTGGTGCGGCTCGATCGACGAGGTGCTGCGACTACGTCGAGACCTTCCGCGAGCACCGGCACGACCAGATCCACGAGATCGACGGCGTCGTCGTGAAGGTCGACGACGTGACGCTGCAGCGCAGGCTCGGCGCCACCAGCCGGGCGCCGCGGTGGGCCATCGCCTTCAAGTACCCGCCCGAAGAGGTCAACACGAAGCTCCTCGACATCCAGGTCAACGTCGGGCCGGACCGGCCGGGTGACGCCGTTCGGCGTGATGGAGCCCGTGCTGGTGTCCGGCTCGACGGTCGGCATGGCGACGCTGCACAACGCGCAGGAGGTGAAGCGCAAGGGCGTCCTCATCGGCGACACCGTCGTGCTCCGCAAGGCCGGGGACGTCATCCCCGAGATCGTCGGGCCCGTCGTCGACGCGCGCGACGGCACCGAGCGCGAGTTCGTGATGCCGACGCACTGCCCCGAGTGCGGGACCGACGCTCGCCTACGAGAAAGAAGGGGACGCCGACCTGCGCTGCCCCAACGCCCGCACCTGTCCCGCCCAGCTGCGTGAGCGCATCTTCCACGTGGCGGGCCGGGGGGCGTTCGACATCGAGGCCCTCGGTTACGAGGGGGCGACGCGCTCCTGCAGGCCGGGGTCGTCGAGGACGAGGGCGACCTGTTCGACCTGGACGCCGACGCCCTGCGCCGGGTGCCGCTGTACACGCGCAAGGACGGCGAGCTCTCCGCGAACGGCGTCAAGCTGATCGACAACCTGCGGACCGCGAAGGACCGGCCGCTGTGGCGGGTGCTCGTGGCCCTGTCGATCCGCCACGTCGGCCCGACGGCGGCGCGCGCGCTCGCCCAGTCGATGGGATCCGTCGAGCGCATCCGGACCGCGACCGTCGACGAGCTCGCGGCGGTCGACGGCGTGGGCCGCGTCATCGCCGAGGCCGTCCTGGAGTGGTTCGACGTCGACTGGCACCGGCGGATCGTCGAGAAGTGGGCGGCTGCCGGCGTCCGGATGGAGGACGAGCGCGACGAGTCCGTCCCGCGCACGCTCGAGGGGCTGACCGTCGTCGTCACGGGCACGCTCGAGGGCTTCAGCCGCGACCAGGCGAAGGAGGCCATCCTCGCGCGGGGCGGCAAGGCGTCGGGCAGCGTCTCGAAGAAGACCGACTCCGTCGTCGTCGGCGAGAACGCGGGCACCAAGGCCGACAACGCCCGCAGGCTCGGCGTGCCGATCCTCGACGAGGCGGGCTTCCGCCGGCTGCTCGAGGAGGGGCCGGAGGCGGCACGCGCCGTGGCGGAGCAGGAGGCGGCCGTCGAGGGCTGACGACGCTCCGGCACCAGCAGCTGGACAATTCGGCGCGGCGCGGCGTGCCGAGGTTCCGTTGTGTCACTTCGAGTGCTGTCATGACCACCATGGAGGATCCGGGAAGGGGGCCGGACCGACGCCTCGTGCTCGGGCTCGGCGCCGCCGCGCTGCTGAGCGGCTGCGCGTCGGCGGCGGCGAGCTCGCCGAAGCCGCCCGCGCCGTCCCCGTCCCCGTCGCGGCACGTGCCCTCCCGTGCCCTGCGCCACAAGTGCGAGCCCCCGTCCGCCCGCGAGCGCGCGGGCCTCGAGCCGCAGGCCCACGTCCCCTGCTCGGCCGCCGACGTGGCCCTCACCATCGACGACGGACCGGATCCGGAGTGGACCCCGAAGGTGCTTGCCCTGCTGCAGCGCCTCGACGTCCGCGCCACCTTCTGCGTCATCGGCCGGCAGGCAGCCGCGCACCCCGAGCTGGTCGCGGCCGTGGCGGGTGCCGGTCACGTCGTGGCGAACCACACCTATACGCACCGGTTCCTGGCCTCGGCCACCCAGCAGCAGATCCGCTCCGAGATCGCGCGCGCCACCGACGCCGTGGCGGCGGCGACCGGGGGGCACCGCCCCACGCTCTTCCGTGCGCCCGGCGGGGAGTGGACGTCCGCCGTCCTCGCCGAGTGCGCCGCACAGGGTCTGCGCCCGCTCGGCTGGTCGGTCGACCCGCGGGACTGGTCGCGCCCGGGCACGCCGAGCATCGTCCGCACGCTGCTCGGCAAGACCGTTCCGGGCTCGATCATCCTCGAGCACGACGGCGGCGGGAACCGCTCTCAGACCTTGCGGCGCTGAAGGTCGCGCTGCCCCGGCTGCTCGACGCCGGGTTCCGCTTCGTCCAGCCCTGAGATCCGTGCAGCCCTGAGATCTCGTGCAGCCCTGAGATCTCGTGCAGCCCTGACGGGTGGCCCACGTTGAACATCACGAGGGACCCCAGTGTGGCCCGGGTGCACGCTTGCGTCCCCCGTGATGTCCGACCTCGCCGAGCGGCGGATCCCCGGCGGGGCCCTCGGCAGCGGCCACTAGACTCAAGGGTCGCCTCAGGCCCTGAAGAGGAGCTCCATGTCCGCCATCTCGCGCGACGAGGTCGCGCACCTCGCGGCCCTGGCCCGCATCGATCTGCGGCCCGACGAGCTCGACCGGCTCGCCGGTCAGCTCGACGTCATCCTCGACGCGGTCGCCACGGTGACGCGAGGTCGCCCGGCGACGACGTGCCCGCGACCTCCCACCCGATACCGCTGACCAACATCACCCGCGCCCGACGAACCCCGCCCGTGCCTCAGCGCGGACGAGGCCCTCGCCGGCGCGCCCGACGTGGCCGAGCAGCGGTTCCGCGTGCCGCGGATCCTCGAGGAGGACTGACGTGCCCGACACCAGCAGCGACCTCACCCGCCGCACCGCCGCCGAGCTGGGCGCCGCCCTCGCCGCCGGAGAGGTCTCGGCCGTCGAGGTCACCCGGGCCCACCTCGACCGGATCGCCGCCGTCGACGGGGAGCGGGACGACGACGGGCGGGCGAGCGGCAACGGCGTCCACGCGTTCCTGCACGTCGCCGCGGAGCGGGCGCTGGCGGACGCCGAGCGCGTCGACGCCTCCCGCGCGCGCGGGGAGCGGCTCGGGCCGCTCGCCGGCGTGCCGATCGCCGTCAAGGACGTGATGGCCACCCGCGGCATGCCCACCACCTGCGGCAGCAGGATCCTGCGCGGCTGGGTGCCGCCCTACGACGCGACCGTCGTCCGCCGGCTGCGCGAGGCGGGCCTCGTCGTGCTGGGCAAGACGAACATGGACGAGTTCGCGATGGGCTCCTCCACCGAGCACAGCGCCTACGGCCCCACCCGCAACCCGTGGGACCGCAGCCGGATCCCCGGCGGCTCCGGCGGCGGCTCGTCCGCGGCCGTCGCCTCCTTCGAGGCCCCGCTCGCGATCGGCACCGACACCGGCGGCTCGATCCGGCAGCCGGCCGCCGTCACCGGCACCGTCGGCGTGAAGCCGACGTACGGTGCGGTCAGCCGGTACGGGCTGGTGGCCCTCGCCAGCAGCCTCGACCAGGCCGGCCCGTGCGCGCGGACCGTCCTCGACGCCGCCCTCCTGCACGAGGTCATCGCCGGTCACGACCCGCTGCGACTCCACCAGCCTGCCCACCCCGGTCCCGGACGTCGTCAGCGCCGCCCGGCACGGCGACGTCGCGGGCCTGCGCATCGGGATCATCAAGGAGCTGCACGGCGAGGGCAGCGGCTGGCAGCCGGGCGTCAAGGCCAGGTTCGACGAGGCGGTCGAGGCACTCGTCGACGCCGGCGCGAAGGTGACCGAGGTCAGCTGCCCGAGCTTCACCGCGGCGCTCGCCGCCTACTACCTGATCCTGCCGAGCGAGGCCAGCAGCAACCTGGCCAAGTTCGACGCGATGCGCTACGGGCTGCGCGTCCTCCCCGAGGGCGTGGCGGACCCGACGGCGGAGCAGGTGATGGCCGCCACCCGGGCCGCCGGGTTCGGCGACGAGGTCAAGCGCCGCATCATCCTCGGCACGTACGCCCTGTCGTCCGGCTACTACGACGCCTATTACGGCAGCGCGCAGAAGGTCCGCACGCTGATCCAGCGCGACTTCGCCGCCGCCTTCGAGGAGGCCGACGTCCTGGTCTCGCCGACGGCGCCGACCACGGCCTTCCCGATCGGCGCGAAGATCGACGACCCGCTCGCGATGTACCTCAACGACGTCGCCACGATTCCCGGCGAACCTCGCCGGCGTCCCGGGCATGTCGCTGCCCAGCGGCCTCGCCGACGAGGACGGGCTGCCCGCCGGCTTCCAGGTGCTCGCCCCCGCGCAGGCGGACGACCGGCTGTACCGGGTGGGCGGCGCGCTCGAGGCCCTGCTCGTGGAGCGCTGGGGCGGGCCGCTGCTCGACCGCGCTCCCTCACGACGCCGGCCGATGACCCTTCAGACGGCCGCGCTCCCTCGCTGACGCCGGAGGTGTCCCGATGACTGTACGGACGACTGTTCCGACGACTGTGACTGTATCCGGAGGTGACCCGATGACCGTTCAGACGAGTGTTCCGACGACTGTTCCGACGGCTGATCCGAGCGACTCCGGCGACATGACGACCACGCGACCGACGCCGTGCTGCCCTACGAGGAGGCCGTCGCCCGGTTCGACCCGGTCCTCGGCCTCGAGGTGCACGTCGAGCTCAACACGGCGACGAAGATGTTCTGCGGCTGCCCGACGGAGTTCGGCGCCGAGCCCAACAGCCAGGTGTGCCCGGTCTGCCTCGGGCTGCCCGGCGCCCTGCCCGTGCTCAACGAGCGGGCCCTCGAGAGCGCCGTCCGGATCGGGCTCGCGCTCAACTGCCGCATCGCCGACTGGTGCCGGTTCGCGCGGAAGAACTACTTCTACCCGGACATGCCGAAGAACTTCCAGACGTCGCAGTACGACGAGCCGATCGCCTTCGACGGCTGGCTCGACGTCGAGCTCGACGACGGCGAGATCTTCCGGGTGGAGATCGAGCGGGCCCACATGGAGGAGGACA
Organism: uncultured Actinomycetota bacterium; assembly: GCA_963786765.1. Taxonomy (GTDB): domain Bacteria; phylum Actinomycetota; class Actinomycetes; order Actinomycetales; family Kineosporiaceae; genus DATKNA01. The sequence goes on from CAWBAJ010000019.1 coordinate 139,878, forward strand.
CCGGCAAGTCGCTGCACGTCGGCGGCTCCACCGGCCGCATCCACGGCGCGGAGTACTCCCTCGTCGACTACAACCGGGCCGGCATCCCGCTGATCGAGATCGTGACGAAGCCGATCACCGGCACGGGGCAGCGCGCCCCGCAGATCGCCCGCGCCTACGTCACCGCGCTGCGCGACCTGCTGCGGGCGCTCGGCGTCAGCGACGTCCGGATGGAGCAGGGGTCCCTGCGCTGCGACGCCAACGTGTCGCTGCGGCCCTCGCCGGCACGACGCCGTTCGGCACGCGCAGCGAGACCAAGAACGTCAACTCGCTGCGCAGCGTCGAGCGCGCGGTGCGCTACGAGATCTCCCGGCAGGCGGCGCGTGCTGTCCTCCGGCGGCCGCGTGGTGCAGGAGACGCGGCACTGGCACGAGGACACCGGGCGTGACGACCTCGGGCCGGTCGAAGGAGCAGGCCGAGGACTACCGGTACTTCCCCGAGCCCGACCTCGTGCCGATCGCGCCCGACCCGGCATGGGTCGACCGGCTGCGAGCCACGCTGCCCGAGCCCCCGCGCGCAGCGCCGGCGGCGACTCCAGCAGGAGTGGGGCTTCACGCGACCTCGAGATGCGCGACGTGCTGAACGCCGGGGCCGTCGAGCTGATCGAGGCCACGGTCGGCGGCGGGCGCCGCCCCGGCGGCGGCGCGCAAGTGGTGGTCGGGCGAGCTGGCCCGGCGCGCCAACGCCGACGGCGTCGACCTGGCGTCGCTCGCCATCACCCCGGCCCAGGTGGCCGCGCTGCAGCGGCTCGTGGACGACGGCACCCTGACCGACTCCCTGGCCCGCCAGGCCCTGGACGGCGTGCTCGCGGGTGAGGGCGATCCCGAGCAGGTGGTCGCCGCCCGCGGCCTGCGGCTGGTCTCGGACGACGCCGCGCTCGGTGCGGCCGTCGACGCCGCGATCGCCGCCAATCCGGACGTCGCGGAGAAGATCCGCGGGGGCAAGGTCGGCGGCGGCAGGGGCGCTCGTCGGCGCGGTGATGAGGGACATGCGCGGCCAGGCGGATGCCGCTAAGGTCAGGACCCTGGTTCTCTCGCGGCTGGCCCCCGCGGACGACGGTAACGGATAGGTCCGGGGGCAGCCGAGCCAGCGGACCGGCTGCCGCCCCTGAACAACGGGGGCGGTGCCATGCCTTCACCGCAGCGAGGAGCGGATCGGCCGCTCCGCATCGCCGTGCCCGTTGCCGCCGTGTCGGTGCTCGTCGTGGTGGCCCTGGGGCTGGCCGGCTCACCGGCCGCGGTGGCCGTCGGGGGCGTGCTGGCCGTCGTCCTGCCCGTCGCGGGCGCGTTCGTGCTGTGGCCCCCGGGCCGGCTCGTCCCGGACCACCGGCGACTACTTCGCCGCCGCCCTCGCCGTGGCCGGCGTCGCACAGCTGCTGCGGGTGTCCGCCGCGCTCGGCGGCCCGCCCGGGCAGGACGCCCCGTTCCCCTCGGCCGGGGACCTGCTGGCGATCGTCGTGGTCCCGCTGGCCATCGGCGGTCTCGTCGCGTTCAGCCGCGCCGTCCCCGGTCTGACCGGGATCGGGCTGCCCGCCGTGCGGCTGCTGCTGGACGCCATGCTGCTCGGCCTCGCGTTGACCCTGCTGCTGTGGCGCTCCACGTATCAGCACCACGTGCAGGGCCCGGTGGCCGTGCTCCTCGTCCTCGTCGTGCTCGCCGACCTCGTCGTCGGGTGCATGGCCGGCCTGCTCGCGCTACGCCGGCCAGGACCGGCCCTGCTCGGCGCGACCGTCGGCGTCGGCGCCGTCGTCGTCGGGCACCTGCTCGTCCTCCGTGCCGCGCTGCCGCCGGCCGGCCCGGGCTCCTGGCTCGGGCGTGGCGCTGGTCTGCGCAGGCTGGCCGTTCGTCGTCGGCGGGCTGGCCGGGCACGCGCCCGGGCCGGCGCGCTCCCGGCAGGACCCGCCGCTGGACGCCGAGGCGCGCCTCACCACGGTGACCACCACCGGAACGGTGGCAGTCCTCGTCGTGGCGATCCTCTCGCTGCTGCTGCACCCGCCCGTGGACGCGATCTCGGTGTGCCTCGTCCTCGTGCTCGTCACGGTGGTCTGGGTGCGAGAGATCCTCGCCACCCGGCAGCGCACGACCCTCCTGCGCCGCCTGCACTCGGAGGCGACCCGCGACCCGCTGACCGGCCTGGCCAACCGCCGCGAGCTCACCCGGCGGCTGGCTTCGGTGAGTTCCCGGCAGTCGTGGTGCGTGCTCGCGCTGAACCTCGACTCCTTCAAGACGGTGAACGACGTGCTCAGCCACGGCCGCGGCGACGACCTGCTCAGGGCGGTCGCCGCCCGGCTTCGGGACGTCGTGCCGCCCGGCGCCGTCGTCGCCCGTGTGGGCGGGGACGAGTTCGCGGTCCTGCTGGCGGGGGATGCCGTCGAGGCGCAGCGGCTGGGGGAGCAGCTCGTGGCGGCTGTCCGCCTGGCCTGCGGGGACGTCCCGGGCGTCGACCATGTGGGGGTGTCGGCGAGCGTAGGCCTCGCCATGGTGCCGAGGTCCGGGGACGGCTCGGGCCAACCCGACGTGCCCGACCCGCTGACCGCGCTCTCCGAGGCCGGGGCGGCCCAGCGGATCGCGAAGTCCGCGGGCCGGGACCGGGTCCAGCTCTTCGACGAGACGGCCGCTCAGCTGCGGCGCCGCCGGCTCACCGTGGAGCAGCGACTGCGCGCCGCCGTGGCAGCGGGCGCCGTGCAGCTGCACTACCAGCCGATCATCGAGCTGGCCGGCGGGCGGCTCGCGGGCGTCGAGGCCCTCGCCCGATGGACGGATCCCGATCTCGGCTCCGTCCCCCCGAGGAGTTCATCGCCGTCGCCGAGGACAGCGACCTGGTCGTGTCGCTCGGCGAGCTCGTGCTGCACCGGGCGTTCGAGCAGGCGGTGACGGCCGGGCCTGCCCGCCGCCGGCGTCCGGGTCAGCTGCAACGTGAGCCCGCTGCAGCTGCGGGTGCCGGGCTTCCACCGGGTCGTCGAGGCCGCCCTCGCCGCGCACCGGATGCCCGCGCGCGCAGTCGTCGTCGAGGTCACCGAGGCCGCCGTGGTGGAGGAGGAGGGCATCGCCGTGCGGACCCTGCACAAGCTCGTCGAGCTCGGCGTCGCCGTGGCCATCGACGACTTCGGCACCGGCCACTCCGCGCTCGGGTACCTGCAGCGGCTCCCTGCCCAGGTGCTGAAGATCGACAAGTCGCTCACGTGCAGGCTGGCGGACCACCCGCGGGACGTCGCCATCACGAAAGCGGTCACCGAGCTCGGCACCGCGCTCGGGCTCTCCGTGGTCGTCGAGGGCATCGAGAGCCAGGCAGCGGCGCAGATCGTGCGCGACCTGGGTGCCGACTACGGGCAGGGGTCACTGTTCGGCGTGGCGCAGCCCCTGGAGCAGGTTCCGGGGCTGCGGTCCGCGCTCGCGCACCCCGCGCCGCAGCAGCCGATGGTCGCCGGGGCGAGCGCGGTCGACCTCCGAGGGCCGCGGGGAGGCGTACCTGGCGCGTGACACCTGCGGTCGAGCGTCTGCGCTGAACCCGCGTAGGAGGGGCGACGCAGACGCCCGGGAGATGTGCGTCAGGATGTGCCCGTGTTCCGGTGGGAGGTCATGTCGGCGCTCGCCGACCAGAGAGTCCTGGGGATCGTGCGCGCGCGCAGCGCCGACGAGGCCGTCGAGCTGTCCCGGCGGCTGCTCGGCGCAGGGCTGCGCTGCGTCGAGGTCGCCTTCACGACGCCGGGGGCCGTGCAGGCCTTGCGCTCGGTGACGGCCGAGGCGCCCGCGCACGCCGTGATCGGCGCCGGTACCGTGCTGAGCGCGGTCGACGCTGCCGCTGCGGTCGAAGCGGGGGCGCGCTTCCTGGTGGCCCCGGACCTCTCCGAGGAGGTCGTCGCCGCCGCCCACCACCACGGCGTGCCCGTGATGCCCGGGGTCGGGAGCGTCACGGAGCTGCGCCGGGCGCTGCGACTGGGCGCGGCCGCCGTCAAGCTCTTCCCCGCCGCGCACTTCGGGCCGCAGTGGCTGAGCGACGTCCGGGCCGCTCTCCCGAACGTGCCCGTCGTGCCGACCGGCGGCGTGACGGCCGAGAGCGTTCCCGCCTGGCTCGGCGCCGGTGCGGTCGCGTGCGGGCTGGGGTCCTGGCTCACCGGCGGCGACGACGCGACGGCCGCCGAGCGGGTGCGGCAGGTGCTGACGGCCGCGGGAGCCTCCTGAGAGCAGGATTCTTTCGGACCCGGCTGGCAACCTTTCCGTCCTGGACGTGGTCCACCTCGCAGGACGCGAGGAGCGGGGGGTGGATGGACGCGCAGGACGAGCAGGACTTCCACGACTTCGTCGTCGGCCAGTGGCACGCCTTGCTCCGCACGGCCTACCTGCTCGCAGGTGATCATCAGGACGCCGAGGATCTGGTGCAGTCCGCCCTCGTGCGCGTGCACCGCAACTGGCGCCGCATCGAGCGGCGGGACGCGCCCGCCGTCTACGCCCGGCGGATCCTGGTCAACCTCAACGCCTCGTTCTGGCGCCGCCGGCTGCGGCTGCGCGAGCAGCCCACGGCCCAGCTGCCGGAACGCGCCGGGGCCGACCTGACCGAGGCGCACGCGCTGCGCGACGAGCTGCGACGGGCGTGCCTGCGGTTGCCGCCGCGCCAGCGCGCCGTGCTCGTACTGCGCTACTTCGAGGACCTCTCCGAGGCCGAGACGGCCGCCACGCTCGGGATCTCGGTGGGAGCGGTCAAGAGCCAGACGAGCCGCGGGCTGGACCGCCTGCGCGCGATCCTCTCGACCGATCGGGCCCTGGACGCCGCGCTGACCGCCGACCTCAGTGATGCGGACACCCCCACGACCAACGGGAGCCCGGCATGACCCGCCCTGTCGCCGACCTGCCCGAGGGCCGGCTCGAGAAGGAGCTGCGGGCCGCCTTCGCGGAGGCCACCGCAGACCTGACCGCCACCCCGGACCCGTGGGTCCGCACGAGGCACGCAGTGGCGCGCAGCCGGGCGCGGCGCCGGGCAGGTGCCCTGGCCGGGGTGGCCGTTGCCGCCGTGGTGGCGCTCGTCGCCGTCGTGCACCCCCCGGTTCGCCGCGAGGCGCAGCCGGCCGGGCCGAGGGTGACAGCCGTCGACATCAGCAGCTGGCCGACCCGCGGCGACCTGGCCGGGCGATCCGACCTGCTTGCCGCCGTCTCCGCCAGGGCTGCGGCCGGGGGACGTCTACGCGTCGTCGCCGTGCCGTACCTGGGCACCGTCGACGACGTCACGGCCGCGCTCGTGCTCGCGGACGAGGTCCCCGGCGGCGCGTACGGGCGACGCCATGTCGTCCTGGTGTACGGACGCCCGACCAGCCCCGTCGCCGTGTGGAGTACCGAGGACGCGTTCCTGCCGCCCGAATCCCTCCCGGTGCTGGCCGCGACGTTCTTCGACGGCGGCGAGTGGTCGCGGGGCATCGCCGTCACGTTGAGCGAGGGAATCAGCGTGGCGTGGTCGCCGCGGCCCTTCGTCGACGGCTCCGGGCAGGCGGTGCGCACCTTCGTCCCCCTGACCCTGGAGAACGGGGTGGGGACCTGGCGGACCCGGTGGAAGGCCGGCCTCGTCACGATCCGGGCCGACTGGCGGGGGGACCGCGCCGTGCTGCAGCCCGCGGTCCAGGCGGTCGCGGAGGAGGGCGCGACCGGCGGGGCGAGCGCACTCGTGCCCGAGCTCGCACCCGCGTGCGCGAACGACGTCAGCTACGTCCACCTCTCGCAGGCCGGACTGACCAACGCCTGGAGCGAGAGCGCGGTCCGGAGATCGGAGGTGACGAGGGTCCGCCTGATCTGGTGCGGCCGGGTCGGCACCGAGCGAGCCGCGCTGACCGGGGTCTCGACGAGCGACGGGACGGACTTCCAGGTGCTGACGGAGCAGGTCTCGCGAGCCACGGGCCTTGCCATGGCGCACGGCACCAGTTCCGAGGTGTGGCCGGTGCCGCCTGGTCGCGGAGCGGACTACCCGATGGCGCGCGAACTGGCCGTCGACGCGGCACACCGTCAGGCGGGCCACACCGTGACCGTCGTCGCGGCGGGCGGGGTGTTGGTGCAACTCGAGGACGCGGACGGCCCGTTCGCCGCCGGCAAGCGCAAGCTCACCGCCGACGGCCTCGCGCGGTTCGTGCTCCGTGGGCGAGACGCGGGCCGTTGGAGCGGCGGCCACCCGGTCGATGTCGTCGTCCTCGACGTCCACGAGCAGGAGGTCGACCGCATGCGCGCGCGTGTCGCGGACCCGTGGGCCAAGGAGATCGACGGGCCGGAGGCGACGACGGACGCCTCCCCGGTGCACTAGGGACGTCTGCGCTCGCAGCCTCGGCGCCAGCCTGGTGCAGTGGGAGCCATGAACCGAACGATGACGCATCGTGGCCTGACGGGTGCAGGGCGTGAGGTCGTGACCCCGCTCGTCCTCGGCGCCTGGGATGCCTTCCTCGGTGTCGCGCAGAGCACGGACCTCCAGCGCCGGACCCGGGTGCCGGGCTGGCGCGCCCAGGAGGTCTGCGTGCATCTAGGGGCCTGGGGCGACTACGCGGCCCTCGAGGGGCTCGTCGCCGCGGCTCGCGCGGGCGGCACCGGTCCGCTCCCTGACGTGGACGCCGCCAACGCCCGAGTGACGTCGGCGCACCGCGCCGCCCCTCGCGCCGAGGTCCTGGCAGCGCTCGAACGGCACCGCGACGCCGTCCGGGCCTACCTCACGGACGTGTCGCCGACGCTCGACGACGCGCCGACACCTGGCCCCGTGGGCGTGCTGCCGCTGCTGACGACGATCCTCGCCGAGGCGTACGAGCTCGCCGTGCACGCGCTCGACGTGCGCGATGCCGGCGCCGGCGACCCGCCGCCCGCCCTGCTCGACGCCGGGCTCGCCGCGCTCGCCGAGGTCACCGGCGCGCTCGCCGCGGCCCATGGCGTCCGCGGCGGGGCGGCCCTGGTCACTCCCGAGGGCGGCTGGCGGTTCGACGCGGACGAGGACGGGTGGCGGGTGGAGCGGGTGTCGGCGCGCTGCCAGCAGGCCGGCCCGGTCGTGCGCGGCGAGGCCGCCGTCCTGCTCGACGCGTCCGCCGGGCGGGCGAACCCCGTCGGCCTGCTGGCCCGGCGCAAGCTCGGGCTATCGGACGCTGCCGGGCTGCTCGCGCTCGCCCCGTTGGTCGACGTCGCCCCGAACATCCCCGGTGGCCCGCTGCTGCGCGTCGCCTCCCGCACACTCTCGGGAGCCGCCGGGCTGCTCACCCGCCGCCGCTGATCAGTGTCGGCACCCGCTGCCGCGAGAGCGGGCCCACGAGCCGCCAGGCCGGCCCGGTCCGGCGACAGAGGTTCCAGGTGTCCTGCTCGGCCCCCTCGGGTGAGACTGGGGCGGTGGACACGGCGACGGCCACGCGGTGGGACGCCTTCGTGGTGTCCGCGTGGCCCGGGCTCGTGCGCACGGCCACCCTGCTCACCGCCGATCCCGGGGCCGCCGGGGCCCTCGCGGAGGCGGCGCTGGTGCGCATCCGCCGCCGGTGGCGTGTGCCGGACGCCGACCCCGACGGGCCCGGCGGATGGCAGGAGCGGGCACGCCAGGTACTGCTGACCCTGCCCGCCACGCCGGGCTTCCGGCTGCGGAACCGGGTCCGCCGGAGCCTGGGGCTCGACCGGGAGCCCGGGGACGAGCCGGAGTCGGTGCTGGGGCGCTACCGCAGCCTCGAGCCGCGGCAGCGCGCACTGCTCGTCCTCACGGTCGCCGACGGGCTCGACGTGTCCGCCGCGGGCGCCCTCCTCGCGCTCCCCGCGGCCGCGGCCGAGCACGAGGTGGCGGCCGCCGTCGACGCGCTGCGCGTCCCCTCGTCCGACGGTTTGGTCGAACTCGACCTGGGCGACCGGTCCGGCGCGGCGGCCGTCGACGCGCTGCTCTCCCACGACCTCGTGGCGGGCGACCTGCGGGAGGCCTTCGCCCGGCTCGCCGCCGCGTCGCCGATCGCGGACGACGTTCCACGGCGGGTCGACCTCGCCCTGGTCATGGACAGGCGGTCCCGCCGTCGCCGCGCCCTGGTGGCCGCCTGCCTCGCCGTCGCCCCCGTGGTCGGCATCGGGGGCGTCGCCCGGGAGCACTCCCGCGCCGAGGCGGAGCGCGTCCAGCTCGCCGCGGAGCGGGCCGTCGACGCCGCGCTGCACCCTCAGGTGCTCGACGCCGACCTGAGCAGCTGGCCGACCCGCGGCAGCCTCGCCAGAGATCCCCAGCTGCTCGCGGACGTGCGAGCAAGGATCAGCGGCGGGCCCGTCATCCTGTTCGTGGGCGACGTCGCCGGCGTCGACGCCGCCGTGGCCATCACGGGGGCGGGCGAGGCACCGCTGCTGCACGTGCTGGCGGGTCCGCCCGGGTCTCCGGTCGACACCTGGCGCGCGGCCGGTGACGAACTGTTCGCCGGGCCCGGCGCCACACCGGCCGTGTCCGCCGCGATCCGCGACGGGCAGGGCCGCCTGCACCTGCTCACGGTCACCCTCACGGCCGGTGTCGCGGTCTCCTATTCGCCGGCGCCGGTCCTCGCGGACGACGCCAGCGTCGCCCGCCGCTATGTCCGGATGCCTCTGACCGACGGCGTCGGGGCGGCTCTCGTCAGCGCTGCCCCGGATCGCCTCCGGATGCGGGTCGACAGCGCCGGTGGGGCCGCGATCCTCCGCCCGCTCGTGGTCCCTCCGCTCTACGTGGCCGCCGACGTCGTGCCGCCGCTGCAGGTGCCCGTGACCCGGGCAGCGTCGTGCCGGGGCGCGAGGGAGGTGGAGGACGTGCCGCGGATCGTCGAGGAGGCCACCCGCGAGGCGAGCCTGTCGGGCTCCGACGTCACCTCGGTGCGCATGCTGTGGTGCCGCCGCGACGGCACCCGGGGGGAGGCCGCGCTCGCCCTGGGCGCGCGCCAGGGTCCGGACATCCAGTGCTACCAGCTCGACCGGACGGCCCCGGACGACAGCTACGAGACGGCCCGGCAGTGCTGGCCCGTTCCGCGTGGAGCGGGCACGAGCACCCCCTTCCTGGCTCCGGCGCTCCCGGTCCCCGGCTCGCAAGGGAACGACCTCCCCGTGACGGTGCACGCCCCCGGCGCTGCCTTCGCCGAGCTCCAGGCCGCGCCTGCCGGATCTCCCACCGTGGCGCGCGCCCGGGTGGACCCCGACGGGTACGGCCGGTTCGTCGCGACGGGGATGCCGGCCGCGCCCCGTGACGTCCTGGCGCGCGAGGGCGCGATCACGCTCCTGGACGGCAGCAGGCACATGATCTCGATCCTGCTCGTGTCGAGCCGGCACCCGTCCGACGTCTGGGGGGAAGCTGTGGACGGACCGGTCAGGGAGCCCTGATGCTCTCCTGCGGCCCAGGCCTGCGTCCCGATCCCGGGCGCGTCCTAGACTCGCGCGGGTGACGACCAGCCAGATCTCCGGCAGCCCGGACAGCTCCGACACCCTCCGCTCCGGCCCCGACATCAAGCCCCGCAGCCGAGAGGTGACGGACGGTCTCGAGCGGGCCGCCGCTCGCGGCATGCTGCGCGCGGTGGGCATGACCGACGACGACTGGGACAAGCCGCAGATCGGGATCGCCAGCTCCTGGAACGAGATCACCCCCTGCAACCTCTCGCTCGACCGGCTCGCGCAGGCCAGCAAGGAGGGCGTGCACGCCGGTGGCGGGTACCCGCTCGAGTTCGGCACCATCTCGGTGAGCGACGGCATCTCGATGGGCCACGAGGGGATGCACTTCTCCCTCGTGAGCCGCGAGATCATCGCCGACAGCGTCGAGGCCGTCATGATGGCCGAGCGCCTCGACGGCTCGGTGCTCCTCGCGGGCTGCGACAAGAGCCTGCCCGGCATGCTGATGGCCGCCGCCCGGCTCGACCTGGCAAGCGTCTTCCTCTATGCGGGCACGATCATGCCCGGCATCGCCCGCCTCTCGGACGGGAGCGAGCGCCAGGTCACGATCATCGACGCCTTCGAGGCGGTGGGCGCGTGCGCCCGCGGCCTGATGAGCCGTGCGGACGTCGACGCCATCGAGCGCGCGATCTGTCCGGGCGAGGGCGCCTGCGGGGGCATGTACACGGCGAACACCATGGCCGCGGTCGCCGAGGCCATCGGCATGTCGCTGCCCGGCAGCGCCTCCCCGCCGAGCGCCGACCGGCGGCGTGACGGTTTCGCCCGCAAGTCCGGGCAGGCCGTCGTCGAGCTCCTCCGCCATGGCATCACCGCCCGCCAGATCATGACGAAGGAGGCGTTCGAGAACGCCATCTCGGTGGTGATGGCGTTCGGCGGCTCGACGAACGCCGTCCTGCATCTTCTGGCGATGGCGCACGAGGCCGACGTGGACCTGTCGCTCGAGGACTTCCGCCGGATCGGTGCACGGGTCCCGCACCTGGCCGACGTCAAGCCCTTCGGCCGCTTCGTCATGACGGACATCGACCGGGTGGGCGGTGTCCCCGTCGTGATGCGGGCCCTGCTGGACGCGGGCCTGCTGCACGGGGACTGCCTCACCGTGACCGGCAGGACCGTCGCCGAGAACCTCGCCGACGTCGCGCCGCCGGACGTCGACGGCAAGGTGCTTCGCGCCCTGTCGCAGCCGATCCACTCCACCGGTGGCATCACGGTGCTCGAAGGGTCCCTTGCTCCCGGGGGAGCGGTGGTCAAGACCGCCGGTTTCGACAACGACGTCGTCGAGGGCACGGCGAAGGTGTTCGACCGCGAACAGGGCGCCATGGACGCGCTGGAGAAGGGCGAGATCGTCGCCGGCGACGTCGTCGTCATCCGGTACGAGGGTCCCAAGGGCGGCCCGGGGATGCGCGAGATGCTCGCCATCACGGGCGCGATCAAGGGCGCCGGCCTGGGCAAAGACGTGCTCCTGGTGACGGACGGCCGATTCTCCGGCGGCACCACCGGGCTGTGCGTCGGGCACGTCGCGCCGGAGGCGGCGGACGGCGGGCCGATGGCGCTGGTCCGCGACGGCGACCGGATCCGCCTCGACGTCACGGCCCAGACCCTCGACCTGCTCGTCGACGAGGGAGAGCTCTCGACCCGGCGCGAGGGGTGGGCGCCGCTGCCGCCCCGCTACACCCGCGGCGTGCTGGCCAAGTACTCCAAGCTGGTGGGATCGGCCTCCACCGGAGCGGTCTGCGGATAGGGGCGAACTCGGCGGCAGCCGGGTGGCCGGGAGAAGTGCACCCACGGCAGGTACCGTCGGGGGAGCGGTGCAGGACTGATCGGGGGAGGACGCGTCGTGGCTCGGGGGTCCCGACAGATGGTTTCGAACCGGGGGTCATGCCCGTGGGCCGCGGCACGCTGAGCGCGACCACTCGCGCCGGAAGCAGCGTGGCGCTCGGGGTCGCCGGTCTGGTCGTGGGTGCCGGCCTGCTCGCGCGCCGTCCGGCGGATGCCGCCGTGATCGTCCCCGTGGCACTCGTCGGTGCCGCCTGCTCCGCCGTGCTTGCGTGGGCAGCCGTCCGCGGCGGTCCTTGGTTGCGCCTCGGCTGGGGCGCGGTGGGGGTGGCCGTCGCCCTGCAGACCCTCGCCCTGGTCGGCGCGCTGTCCGGCTGGAGTCCTCAGCTGGTGTGGCTCGTGCTGCGGCCCGCCGCGCTGACCGGGTTCGCCGTCGGGCTGATCGCCTCTCCCGGGGTGCGCCGGGACCTGCGCGAGTGGGGATTGCTCCTGCTCGACGGCTGGCTCATCGGCGCCTCCTCCTTCGCGATCACCTGGTGGGGTCTCAGCATCACGGCCCACCTGCGCACCGCCGCGGTCGCGGAGGCCGCGCCGCTGGTGTTCGTCCCGTTCGAACTGGTCGCCGCCAGCGTGTGCGCAGGCCTCGCCCTGCGGACGAAGGCGGGCTCGCGGCTGCCGGCGTCCCTGCTGCTCGTGGGGAGCCTCGCGGCCGTCTCCGCGGACGCGACCTGGGCCGCGACCGGCTGGGTGGGCGCGGCCGCGATGCTCTGGCTCGCTGTGATGATCCTCTTCGCCGTCTCGACGCTGCTCGGCCGGCTCGACGTCTTCGTGACGGCCCGCCCGTCCGCCGGCCCGCCGCGGGTGGCGCGGGTCTCGCAGGTCGCCCTGGTCCCCGGTCTGCTCGCCTGCGTGCTGACGAAGCGGTCGGACCTCGTCACCGTGGGCGTCGCCCTCAGCCTGCTGGTGGCGCTGGCCGCGCAGATGCACCTCTCGACGCGTCGCTACGCACGCCTCTGGACCGCGCTGCAGGACCAGGCGGACCGGCTCGACGCGCTCGTCAGCGAGAGCGGCGACGCGATCCTGCAGCTGGACCCGCACGGTCAGGTCGAGTTCGCGAACGCGGCCGCGGCGGAGGTGTTCGGCCGGGAACCGCACGAGCTCACCGGGCAACGGGCGACCGACCTCATCCACCCCGGCGACCGGGCCGACGCGCTGCGCGAGCTCCTCCGGCTGGAGGGGGCGGGAGTCGAGGCGGTCCGCGTCGCGGCCAGGGTGCGGCGGGCCGGCGGATGGCGGCACCTCGAGGCGACGGTCAGCCGGCGGCGCAGCGGAGCCGGGTACACCCTGTCGACCCGCGACGTCAGCGAACGGGTGCGCCTCGAGAACGAGTTGCGGCTGCAGGCCACCACGGACCCCCTCACCGGGCTCCTCAACCGGACCGCGTTCCTGGCGGCGGTCGACGAGCGGCTGCGGCAGGGGCCGGCGGCGGTGCTCTTCCTCGACCTGGACGGGTTCAAGAGCGTCAACGACACCGAGGGCCACGCCGCCGGCGACCAGCTGCTCGTCCGCTCCGCGCGGGCCATCGAGAACGCCCTCTCCTCACGCGACCTCGCGGCCCGCCTCGGCGGGGACGAGTTCGCGGTGCTGGCGGCGTCGGGGGCGACGGCGGACATCTGCGCCCTCGCCGCCCGTCTCCTCACGGCCCTGGGGGCCGACCCCACCTCGCCGCTCGGGGCGAGGGTCAGCGCCAGCGTGGGCGCGGCGGTGGAACACGAGCCGGACGGCGGCGCGGCCGGGCTGGTGCGCGACGCGGACCTCGCGATGTACGAGGCGAAGAAGCGCGGCGGCCGCACCTGGGTGATGTTCGAGCCGCGGATGCGTGAGCGGGTGCTGCACCGCACCCGCCTGCACGCGGCGCTCGCGGCGGCGATCGACAGCGGGTCGCTGCGGCTGGAGGTGCAACCGATCGTCTCCCTGCCGGGCGGAGCCCGGGTCGGCTACGAGGCCCTCGTGCGCTGGGACGATGCCGGCAGGATGCGCGGGCCCGGCGACTTCGTGCCGCTGGCGGAGGAGACCGGTCTGGTGGTTCCGCTCGGCACGTGGGTCCTGCGCAGCGCTCTCGCCTGGCTCGCCGCGTGGCCGGACGTGTCCGCGGGAGTGGCGGTGAACGTGGCGAGCGGTCAGGTGTCCGACCCTGGATTCGGGGACCTCGTCCGCCGCGAGCTGGCCGCGAGCGGCGTCGAGCCGGCGCGGCTCACCTTGGAGATCACCGAGCGGACGGCGGTCGACGACCTCACCCGCGCGGGCGAGGTGCTCCAGCCACTGCGGGCGCTCGGGGTGCACGTCGCGCTCGACGACTTCGGCACCGGGTTCTCCTCGCTCGGCTACCTCGACGTCCTGCCCGTGGACGAGCTGAAGATCGACCGGCGGTTCGTGACCGGCCTCGGGGTCCGGCCGCAGGACGAGGCCCTGGTGCGGGCCGTCCTCACGCTCGCGGCGGACCTCGGGCTGCGCGTGGTGGCCGAGGGCGTCGAGAAGCCCGCACAGGCCCGGGCCCTGGTCGAGCTGGGCTGCGGCATGGCGCAGGGGCTCCTCTTCGGTCCGGCAGTCCCGGTCGAACGGCTGGCGCCGGCCGTGGTCGACCTGAGGAGGAACCGCGAGGCGACCGCGGCCCGTGTCGTCAGCGGTGGCGACTGATCGAGTAAGCGCTAATCTCGCCAGAATCGGGGGGCGATTCGCCCCATTCGGTCTGTCGGGGAGGTGGCGCGTGCAGACTCTGGCCGCGGCGGGACCGGCGATCCCGCGACTAGCTGTGGCGCCGCTCGACTTCGTGCTGCTCGCGATCTACTTCGTGATCGTCATCGGGATCGGCGTGCTCGCCCGGCGGTCGGTGGCCACCAGCGAGGACTTCTTCCTCTCCGGCCGGGCCCTGCCCGCCTGGGTCACCGGCCTCGCCTTCATCTCGGCGAACCTCGGCGCCATCGAGATCCTCGGCATGGCGGCCAACGGGGCGCAGTACGGCACTCCGACGGTCCACTTCTACTGGATCGGCGCCGTGCCCGCGATGGTCTTCCTCGGGCTCTTCATGATGCCCTTCTACTACTCGTCCCGGGTGCACAGCGTCCCGGAGTACATGCGCCGGCGGTTCAACCAGGGCTCCCACCTCGTCAACGGGATCTCCTTCGCGGTGGCCCAGGTGCTGACCGCCGGGGTGAACCTCTACGCCCTGTCGATCGTGATCCAGGCGTTGCTCGGCTGGCCGCAGTGGCTCGCGATCGTCATCTCGGCGTTCTTCGTCCTCACGTACATCACCCTCGGCGGGCTGTCCGGCGCGGTCTACAACGAGGTCCTGCAGTTCTTCGTCATCCTCGCCGGCCTGATCCCGCTCGTCGTGGTCGGGCTCATCAAGGTCGGGGGAGCCAGCGGCCTGAAGACCGCCGTGAACAACCCGGCGTTCTTCTCCACCTGGGGCGGCACCCAGGTGGGGTCGTGGACGAACCCGCTGGGGGACTGGATCGGGATCGTCTTCGGGCTCGGGTTCGCGCTCTCGTTCGGCTACTGGACGACGAACTTCGCGGAGGTGCAGCGCGCGCTCGCGGCCAAGGACCTGTCCGCTGCCCGCAGGACCCCGCTGATCGGCGCCTTCCCCAAGATCTTCATCCCGTTCCTGACGATCGTCCCCGGGCTCCTCGCGCTCGCCCTCATCCCGAGCATGAAACAGCCGGGTGCCGACTACAACTACGCCATCCCCCTGCTGATGGGTCAGCTGTTGCCGACCGGCGTCCTCGGGATCGCGCTGACGGGCCTGCTCGCTGCCTTCATGGCCGGCATGGCGGCCAACGTCAGCGGCTTCAACACCGTCTTCACGTACGACATCTGGCGCGCCTACATCGTGCGGGGCCGCACCGACCGGTACTACCTGCAGGTCGGCCGGATCGTGACCGTGATCGGCGTGATCATCGGCATCGGCAGCGCCTTCATCGCGTCCAAGTTCAACAACATCATGAACTACATCCAGACGCTGTTCTCGTACTTCAACGCCCCCCTGTTCGCGGTCTTCATCCTCGCGCTGTTCTGGCGCCGGGTGTCGCCGTGGGCCGGCGTGTGGGGGCAGCTGGCCGGCATCGCGGGGGCCTTCGCGTTCCACTACATCGGCCCGCACATCGCCTACTTCCACGCCGGGCAGACGCTGTCCGGAGCGGCGAACGACCAGATGATCAACTTCTACGGTGCGATCGTGGCGGTCCTCCTGGCCTGGTTGGTGATGGCCATCGTCACGCCCTTCGGGCGCGGCAAACCCGAGAACCAGTTGCGTGGCCTCGTCTACGGGCTGCCCGACCCGAACGGGCCGGACGTCGCGGCCGCCGAGGAGACCCACGCCTGGTGGCAGTCCCCGGCAGTGCTGGGCTGGACCGCCCTCGGCATCACGCTGGTCCTCTCGCTCATCTTCCTGTAGCCCGTCGTGGCCGCCCTGAACGGCCGGAAGGAGGACCTCATGGCAGGACGGGACGAGCGGGGTGCGCGGCGGGTCACCGACGAAGACGTCGCGACCGCCTTCCACGACGAGGCGGACGCCTCCAGCAGCCTGTTCGATCTGCGCTACCTCATCGGCGGGCTCTTCACGGCGTACGGCGTCATCCTGATCATCGCGAACTTCTTCGTGAGCAACGCGAAGGCCGGCGGGATCATGATCAACCTGTGGCTCGGCCTCGGCATGCTGATCCTCGGCGTGCTCTTCCTCGTGTGGGCGCGCGCTCGCCCGTTGCGGGTGGAGGGCAAGTCCGCCCTGGCGAAAGCCGAGGACGCCGAGGCCTGATCCCCACCAATTCCTTGATCCCCACCAATTCCTTGATCGCCGGGGAGGGGGTCTCGAATAGTGGGACGAGGGGAGCGTCGATTGACACCGTCGGCGGAGGGCGTGGAGGGTGGGCACATGCGTCTGCTCCTCGTACTTGGACGGCGCGCCGGCTGAGGTCCTCCCGCGACCCAACCGAGCGCGCGACCCCTCGCCTGCCCGCAACGGGCCGAGGGGTCTTCTCGTCTCCGGGGACCGGTCGCAGCCGGTCGGCGGCCCTGGGGGCGGCATCACACCCACGAGGTCCCCGACCCCAGAAAGGCCCCCGATGTCAGGCATGTCAGGCCAGCGCCACGGCAGCGGTTCCCCCCGCTCCGAGCCCGTCGCGACAGGCGAGCCGATGACGGGCGCGAGCAGCGTCGTCCGATCGCTCGAGGCGCTCGACGTGGACGTGGTGTTCGGCATCCCGGGCGGGGCGATCCTGCCCTGTACGACCCGCTGATGGACTCGCGCAGCGTGCGCCACATCCTGGTGCGGCACGAGCAGGGCGCCGGCCATGCCGCCGAGGGCTATGCCCACGCCACCGGGCGGGTCGGCGTCTGCATGGCGACCTCCGGCCCCGGCGCGACGAATCTCGTCACGCCGATCGCGGACGCGTACATGGACTCGGTCCCCATGGTCGCCATCACCGGGCAGGTGGCCAGCACCTCGATCGGCACGGACGCCTTCCAGGAGGCCGACATCTCCGGCATCACGATGCCGATCACCAAGCACAACTACCTCGTCACGGACCCCGCGGAGATCCCGCGCACCCTCGCCGAGGCGTTCCACATCGCGGGCACGGGCCGGCCCGGGCCCGTTCTGGTGGACATCAGCAAGGACGCGATGCAGTCCATGACGCGCTACTCGATGCCCGAACGGGTCGACCTGCCCGGGTACCGGCCCGTCACCCGCCCGCACGGCAAGCAGGTGCGGGAGGCCGCCCGGCTGCTCCTCGAGTCGCGCCGCCCCGTTCTCTACGTCGGCGGCGGGGTCGTCCGGGCGCGCGCCGCCGCCGAACTGCGCCGCCTCACCGAACTCACCGGCGCACCCGTCGTCACCACCTTGATGGCGCGGGGCGCCCTGCCCGACAGCCACCCGAACAACCTGGGCATGCCGGGGATGCACGGCACCGTGGCCGCGGTCACCAGCCTGCAGAAGGCGGACCTGATCGTCAGCCTGGGCGCCCGGTTCGACGACCGGGTCACCGGCAAGCTCTCCACCTTCGCGCCCGGTGCGCTCATCGTCCACGCCGACATCGACCCCGCCGAGATCTCCAAGAACCGCGTCGCGGACGTCCCGATCGTGGGCGACTGCAAGGATGTGATCAGCGAGCTGGTCGCCGTCCTCGAGGCGGAGGCCGCGGCGGGACGGCGTCCGGACCTCGAGGCCTGGTGGGCATGGCTGGAGGACATCCGCGGGACGTACCCGCTCGGGTACGGCGAGCCGCCCCAGGGAGAGGTGTCGCCGCAGCGGGTCATCTCGCGGATCGGGGCGATCGCCGGGCCGGAGGCTCTCTACGTCGCGGGCGTCGGCCAGCACCAGATGTGGGCCTCGCAGTTCATCAGCTACGAGCACCCGAACACGTGGATCAACTCCGGCGGCCTCGGCACGATGGGCTTCGCGGTCCCGGCGGCCATGGGCGCGAAGGTCGGCAGGCCCGAGAGCACCGTGTGGGCCATCGACGGCGACGGCTGCTTCCAGATGACGAACCAGGAACTGGCAACCTGCGTCGTCAACGACATCCCGATCAAAGTCGCGGTCATCAACAACTCGAGCCTCGGCATGGTCCGGCAGTGGCAGACGCTCTTCTACTCCGAGCGCTACTCCAACACCGACCTGCACACGAGCGCGGGTGGGCGGCGGATCCCCGACTTCGTGAAGCTTGCCGACGCGTACGGCTGCGTCGGCCTGCGGTGCGAGCGCCCGGAGGACGTCGACGCGACGATCGAGAAGGCCATGTCCATCAACGACGTGCCGGTCGTCGTCGACTTCGTGGTGCACCGGGACGCCATGGTGTGGCCGATGGTGCCCGCCGGCGTGAGCAACGACGAGATCCAGGTCGCGCGCGACATGACGCCGGTCTGGGACCGCGAGGAGTGAGCATGAGTAAGCACACCCTGTCCGTGCTGGTCGAGAACCGGCCCGGCGTGCTGACGCGGGTCGCCGCGCTCTTCGCCCGCCGCGGCTTCAACATCCACTCCCTGGCCGTCGGCCCCACCGAGCACCCCGAGGTCTCCCGGATCACCGTCGTGGTGGACGTCGAGGAGCTCCCGCTCGAGCAGGTGACCAAGCAGCTCAACAAGCTCGTCAACGTCATCAAGATCGTCGAGCTCGAGCCGTCGGCGTCTGTGCAGCGCGAGCTGCTGCTGGTCAAGGTGAGGGCCGACCTGCAGAACCGCTCGCACGTGCTGGAGACCGCCCAGCTGTTCCGCGCCAAGGTCGTGGACGTCGCCCCCGACGCCGTGACCATCGAGGTGACGGGCACGTCGGACAAGCTCGAGGCGTTCCTGCGCGTGCTCGAGCCCTTTGGCATCCGCGAGCTCGTGCAGTCCGGGCTCGTCGCCGTCGGGCGCGGCAGCCGATCCATCACCGACCGGGCCCTGCGCTCGGCCTGACCGCCCCCTCTCGCGCTGATCATGTACTTCCGTCCGATCACGAGCCCGATGATCGGATGGAGTCGCATGATCACCGCAGGGTGGGAGTGAGCTCGAGGGCCGACCGTTAGGGTCGACCTGAATCCCTTTCCGCTCGAACTCCGCTCGCAATCGCCTGAAAATCCGCTCGAAGGAGACGTTTCCCGTGGCCGAGATGCTGTACGACGCCGATGCCGACCTGTCCGTCATCCAGGGCCGCAACGTGGCGGTCCTCGGCTACGGGAGCCAGGGCCATGCGCACGCCCTGAGCCTGCGCGACTCCGGGGTCGACGTGCGCGTCGGCCTCGCCGAGGGCAGCCGGAGCCGTGCCAAGGCGGAGGCGCAGGGCCTGCGCGTCGTCGACCCCTCCACGGCCGTGGAGGAGTCCGACGTGATCATGGTGCTCGTGCCGGACCACGTGCAGCGCCACCTCTACAAGGAGGCCATCGAGCCGAACATCGCCGAGGGCGACGCGCTCTTCTTCGGCCACGGCTTCAACATCCGCTTCGGCTACATCAAGCCCCCGACGGGCGTCGACGTCTGCATGGTCGCCCCGAAGGGTCCCGGTCACCTGGTGCGCCGCGAGTTCGTGGACGGCCGCGGGGTCCCCGTGCTCGTCGCCGTCGAGGAGGACGCCACGGGCAAGGCCTGGCCGCTCACGCTCTCGTACGCGAAGGCCATCGGCGGGCTGCGGGCCGGCGGCATCAGGACGACGTTCACCGAGGAGACCGAGACCGACCTCTTCGGCGAGCAGGCCGTGCTCTGCGGGGGCATGTCACGGCTCGTCCAGGCCGGCTTCGAGGTGCTCACCGAGGCGGGCTACCAGCCCGAGGTCGCGTACTTCGAGTGCCTTCACGAGCTGAAGCTCATCGTCGACCTGATGTACGAAGGTGGCATCGCCAAGCAGCGCTGGTCGGTCTCCGACACCGCGGAGTACGGCGATTACGTCTCCGGGCCCCGGATCATCGACGAGTCCGTCAAGCAGCGGATGCGGGACGTGCTCTCGGACATCAAGGACGGCACCTTCGCGGCCCGGTTCATCGCGGACCAGGACGCGGGCGCCCGGAGTTCAAGCCCTGCGCAGCCAGGGCGAGCAGCACCCGATCGAGGCGACGGGGCGTGAGCTGCGCAAGCTGATGAGCTGGGTCAAGGGCGGGGACTCCGACTACGTCGAGGGCACTGCCGCGCGCTGACCCCGCGGCGTGTCGTCGTAGCTCGGCGTCCGACTCGACGACGGGGGACACCCCTCCGTCTGACCGTTGCACTGATCGTTCTGAATCAGCGGCGTGCGGGCCGCGCTGATGAAGTCTGCATCACGCGCAACGGTCCGTGCGGGGACATTCCTCTCCGCGCCGACAGCCGATCGGGGCGCGCGACGGGGCGACGCCTCGGCATCGTCCGGATCCCGGACGTTCGTGAAGTCGTTCACAAGCTCCCCTACACTCGGGCGGGACAGTGTCGCCGTCCCACCAACCGGGACGACGACCGCCCGCTGCCCGAGAGGACCGCTGTGACCCAGCCCGCGACGACCCAGGCCCGTCGTGCTCATCGCCGAGGAGCTCAGCCCGGCCACCGTCGAGGCCCTCGGCCCCGACTTCGAGATCCGGAACGTCGACGGGTCCGACCGCTCCGCGCTGCTGCCCGCTCTCGCCGACGTCGACGCCGTCCTGATCCGCTCGGCCACCCAGGTCGACGCCGAGGCGATCGCCGCCGCACCGCGGCTGAAGGTCGTGGCCCGCGCCGGCGTCGGGCTCGACAACGTCGACGTCAAGGCAGCCACCCAGGCCGGCGTCATGGTCGTCAACGCGCCGACGTCCAACATCGTCTCGGCCGCCGAGCTCGCCGTCGCGCTGCTGCTCGCCTCCGCGCGCCACGTGCCCCAGGCCGGCTCGGCCCTCAAGGGCGGCGCGTGGAAGCGCTCGAAGTACACCGGTACCGAGCTCTTCGAGAAGACGCTCGGCGTGGTCGGCCTCGGCCGCATCGGCGTCCTCGTCGCCCAGCGCCTCGCGGCGTTCGGGATGAACGTCGTCGCCTACGACCCCTACGTCACGAGCGCCCGGGCCGGGCAGCTCGGCGTCCGGCTCGTCAGCCTCGACGAGCTGCTCGAGACCTCGGACTTCATCACCGTGCACCTGCCCAAGACGCCCGAGACCGTCGGGCTGATCGGCGAGGAGGCGCTGCGCAAGGTCAAGCCGACCGTCCGCATCGTCAACGCAGCCCGCGGCGGCATCGTCGACGAGGCGGCGCTGTTCGCCGCCCTCAAGGAGGGCCGCGTCGCCGGCGCCGGCCTCGACGTCTACGCCAAGGAGCCGTGCACGGACAGCCCGCTGTTCGAGCTCGACAACGTCGTCGTCACCCCGCACCTGGGGGCGTCGACCGACGAGGCGCAGGAGCGGGCCGGCATCTCGGTGGCCCGGTCGGTGCGGCTCGCCCTGGCCGGCGAGCTGGTCCCGGACGCCGTCAACGTCTCCGGCGGCGTCATCGCCGAGGACGTCCGGCCCGGGATCGGCCTGGTCGAGCGCCTCGGCCGGGTCTTCACGGCGCTGGCGGGCGGCCTGCCCGTGCAGTTCGACGTCGAGGTGCGCGGTGAGATCACCGAGCACGACGTCACCGTGCTGCGGCTCGCCGCCCTCAAGGGTTTGTTCACGGACGTCGTCGTCGAGCAGGTCTCCTACGTCAACGCGCCGGTCCTCGCGCAGGAGCGCGGCATCGAGGTCCGGCTGCTCACCGACCGGGAGAGTGCCGAGTACCGCAACGTGATCGGTCTGCGCGGAACCCTCGCGGACGGCACCCAGGTCTCGGTCGCCGGCACCCTGACCGGTCCCAAGCAGGTCGAGAAGCTGGTCGGCATCGACGGCCTCGACCTCGAGCTGCCGCTGGCCGAGCACATGCTCGTGCTGCGGTACACGGACCGGCCCGGCGTCGTTGGCACCGTCGGCGGTCTCCTCGGTGCGGCCGGCGTCAACATCGGCGGCATGCAGGTGGCGCGTGCGGCCGAGGGCGGCCTCGCCGTCGGCGTCCTGACCCTCGACCAGTCCGTGCCCGGCACCGTCGTCGACGAGCTGGTCCGCGAGATCGGGGCGACCGCGGGGCGCCTGGTCGACCTCACCGACTGACCACCGACGACCACCGACTGCACCGACTGACCACCGACTACCACGACTGACCGACGGCCCGCCCTCGCCCGAAAGGGAGAGGGCGGGCCGTCGCGTCCTGAGGTACCGTGAATCCACCATGCGACGCGCCCTCATCCTCGGCCGCCGCGGCGGGGTCTGATACCGGTCGGTGCCCGCCGCGGCGAACCCGCGCGTGCCGACCTCCCACCCCCCACCGGCCATCTGCCGGTTCTCTTTCGCGTCGCCGCCCCTCGAGAAGCCGTCTCGGGGCGCCGATCTCCCCGGTGCGCACGTCCGCGCCGCCCAGCACGTCCGTACGGAAGAAGGTTCGCCATGGAGGACACCGACGCCCGCCAGGCCGTCCAGGAGTCGATGGATCGCCGGGACCAGGGCGAGAGCCGCTGACCCACCGCCCGCCGCGCCGGCCCGGCGCGGCGGGCCCCTGTTTCCTGCGAGGATCAGTCCCGTGCAGTCATCCGCCACTGATGCGGCCCGCGACGCCCGCGTCGTGGTCGCCGCTCCCAACCGCCTCGCCGCACAGGCCGGGGCCAGGGTGGGAGCCGAGGGCGGCAGCGCCGTCGACGCGGCCCTCGCCGCCATGCTCGTCACCTGTGTGACCGAGCCCGGCGTCGTCTCGATCGGAGGCGGCGCCTTCGTCACCGTCGCGCCGCCCGGCGAGCCGGCCGTGACCGTCGACGGCTACGTCGAGATGCCGGGACGCGGGCTGCCACCGTCCGCGTTCCGGCACGGGACCCGCGAGCTCCACAACGCCGAGTACGCCGGCGGCACCAGCATGACGATCGGCCACGGGGCGGTCGGCACCCCCGGCATGCTCCGTGCCTTCGAGGAGGCACACGACCGCTACGGGCATGTCCCGTGGCGCCTCGTCGTCGAGCCGGCCGTGGAGATCAGCCGGACGGGATTCCCCCTCGGCGCCGCCGCCCACTACTACCTGGGCACCATCGGACCGGAGCTGCTCGCCCACGATGCCGTGGCCCGTTCCGCCGTCTTCGACTCCGGGGGCGTCGTCCACGGCGTCGGTGAGACGGTGGTCGTCCCGCGATCTCGCGGACTTCCTCGAGCTGGTCGCCGCCGAGGGCTCGGACGCGCTCTTCCGGGGCGACGTCGCACGCGTGCTGGTCGAGGACATGGCGGCGAACGGCGGCCTGATCACCCAGGCCGACCTCGACGCGTACCGGACCCTCGTCCGGCCGTCGGCGACCGTGCAGGTCGCGGACTGGACGATCGCGACCAACCCGCCGCCGGCGATCGGCGGCCCCGTGCTCGCGGCGATGCTGATCCTTCTGGACGGCCATCCTGCCGACAAGTGGTCCGACGACGACCTCGTGCGCTGGGTCGCCGTGCAGCGCGCGGTCCTTCGCCACCGCGCCGCCGAGCTCGACGTCGCGAGCGACCGCGCCCGCGCCGGGCAGGCACTCCTGGACGGCGTCCTCGCCGGCGGCCAGAAGTGGCTCGGGGTGGCACCGTCGACGGCGCACGTCAGCGTGGTCGACGCCGAGGGCTTCGCCTGCTCGGTGACCGCGTCGTCGGGCTACGGCGCGGGCGTCACCATCCCCGGCACGGGGGTGTGGCTCAACAACTGTCTCGGTGAGCACGAGCTCAACCGTGCCGGGCTGCACACGCTGCCCCCGGGGGAGCGGCTGGCGTCGAACATGGCCCCCAGCGTGGCCCGGCGCCCGGACGGGTCGGTGCTCGCCATCGGCAGTCCCGGTGCCGACCGGATCACGTCGGCGCTGGCGCAGGTGCTCGCGTCGTTCGCGCACGGCGGGTACGACCTGCAGCAGGCGATCGACCGCCCCCGGGTGCACCTGAGCCGGGCCGCCGACGGCACCGAGGTGCTGCACCAGGAGGACGACGTCGTGCTCCCGGCGACGCTCGACCTGCCGATCAAGAAGTACCCGCCCAGGGCCATGTTCATGGGCGGGGTGGCCGCGGCGCTGCGCGAGGGCGACGGGACCCTCGTCGGCGCCGCCGACCCGCGCCGCAGCGGCGCCGTCGCCCTCGGCTAGGGTCGGGTCCCATGCCGCAGCCGTCTCTCCGCCTCGCCGTCGTCGCCGGCGACGGCATCGGTCCCGAGGTCGTCGCCGAGGGCCTGAAGGTGCTGCGCGCGGCCGTGGACGGCGTCGCCGCCGTCGAGACGACCGACTACGACCTCGGCGCCCGGCGCTGGCACGCCACCGGCGAGACGCTGCCCGACAGCGTGCTGGCCGAGATCCGCGAGCACGACGCCATCCTCCTGGGCGCGGTCGGCGACCCGGGCGTGCCGAGCGGCGTGCTCGAGCGGGGGCTCCTGCTCAAGCTGCGCTTCGAGCTCGACCACTACGTCAACCTGCGCCCGGCGCGGCTCTACCCGGGTGTCACGTCGCCGCTGGCGGAGCCGGGGGACGTCGACTTCGTCGTCGTCCGGGAGGGCACGGAGGGCCCGTACGTCGGGAACGGCGGCGCGGTGCGCGCCGGGACCCCGCACGAGATCGCCACCGAGGTCAGCATCAACACGGCCTTCGGCGTCGAGCGCGTCGTCCGGGACGCCTTCCGGCGCGCCGCGAACCGGCCGCGCCGGCACCTCACTCTGGTCCACAAGCACAACGTCCTCACCCATGCCGGCCACCTGTGGCGCCGCACCGTCGACAGCGTCGGCGCGGAGTTCCCCGAAGTGCAGGTGGCCTACCAGCACGTCGACGCGGCCACGATCTTCCTGGTCACCGACCCCGCGCGGTTCGACGTCGTGGTGACCGACAACCTGTTCGGCGACATCGTCACCGACCTCGCCGCCGCCATCACGGGGGGCATCGGGCTGGCGGCGTCCGGGAACATCAACCCGGACCGGACGGCGCCCAGCATGTTCGAGCCCGTCCACGGCTCGGCCCCCGACATCGCTGGCACCGGCACCGCCGACCCGACCGCGACGATCCTCTCGGTCGCGATGCTGCTGGAGCACCTCGGGCTCGACAAGCCGGCCCGCCAGGTCGAGCAGGCCGTCGCCGCCGATCTGCTCGGTCGATCGGAAGGGCCGGGCCGAGTACCCCGCTCGACGGCGGCCGTCGGCGACGCGATCGCCGCGCGCGTCGCGGGCTGAGCCCCGCGCAGCAGCGCGAGCCGCCGTCGCAGCGTCCAGGAGGCCCCTCTCCTGGGCGCTGGTAGCGTCCCCAAGGAGACCGCGGCGGCGCGGTCGCACGCCTGCGCCGCCGGCGAGTGCAAGGGAGCCATCGTGAGCATCGACACCACCCGTACCACCCCGGGCCAGGGCGCGAGCACCCCGGCGGAGCCGGACGACGCCCCCGCGGTCGACGCCGCCGCGGACGTCGACGCGCCGCGGCTGACGTTCGCCAAGCACCTGCGCGCCGAGCGGACGCCGGCGCGAGCGCCGCGAGGAGATCCTCGCCGCGCCCGGTTTCGGCAAGTTCTTCACCGACCACATGGTCACGGCGACCTGGACCCCGGACGCCGGCTGGCACGCGGGCCAGGTCGAGCCGTACGGGCCCGATCCCGATGGATCCCGCCTCGGCCGTCCTGCACTACGCGCAGGAGATCTTCGAGGGACTCAAGGCGTACCGGCACCCGGACGGCTCGGTCTGGGCGTTCCGGCCGGAGGCGAACGCCGCCCGCATGCAGCGCTCGGCCCGGCGCCTGGCGCTGCCGGAACTGCCGGTCGAGGACTTCGTGAACGGCGTCGCCGAGCTGGTGGCGACCGACGTCGACTGGGTCCCGGCCGGTCACGAGCAGAGCCTCTACCTGCGCCCGTTCATGTTCGCCTCGGAGGCGTTCCTCGGCGTGCGGCCCGCCAACGAGGTGCGGTTCGTCGTCATCGCGTCGCCTGTCGGCGCGTACTTCGCCGGTGGCATCAAGCCGGTCTCGATCTGGCTGTCCGAGAACTACACCCGGGCGGCCGTGGGCGGGATGGGCGCGGCCAAGACCGGCGGGAACTACGCCGCCAGCCTCGCCGCGCAGCTCGAGGCGGGGGAGCACGGCTGCGACCAGGTGGTGTTCCTCGACGCGGTGGAGCGCCGCTGGGTCGAGGAGCTGGGCGGCATGAACGTCTACCTCGTCTACCGGGACGGCCGGCTGGTCACGCCCGAGCTGACCGGCACGATCCTCGAGGGCGTCACCCGCGACTCGATCCATGCGCTGGCCGGGGAGCAGGGGCTGTCGGTCGAGGAGCGGCGCGTCGGCATCGACGAGTGGCGCGACGGGGTGGCGTCGGGGGAGATCAGCGAGGTGTTCGCGTGCGGCACCGCGGCCGTGATCACGCCGGTCGGCCGGCTCGTGTGGGACGGCGGCGAGGCGGTGACCCCGGTCGCCGGGGACGCCGACGGCAGCGGCGACCAGATCGGGCCCGTCGCCGGACGGATCAGGTCGGCGCTGCTCGACGTCCAGTACGGCCGGGCCGAGGACACCCACGGCTGGATGCGCCGCCTTGCCTGACCTGGTGACCCGGCTCTTCCAGCTCTGGGACCACGTGCCCGAGGGGGAGGGGGCGGTCGCCGCCTTCCGGGAGCTGTACGCCGACCCGGTGCGGATCAACGGCACCGACATGACGGTGGAGCAGTTGGCACAGCGGGCCCAGCGGACGGCCGCCGCCCTCGCCGGTCGCACCACGAAGGTGCTCTCCCAGGTCTCCACCGGGAACCGCACCGCGGTGGCCTTCCGGATGACCGGCCGGCACGTCGGCCCACTCGACACGCCCCTCGGGCAGGTGCCCGCGACGGGGGAGATCCTCACCATCGACGTTATCGACCTGCTCGTCGTGACCGACGACCGGATCAGCGAGATCTTCATGACCGCCGACTACCTGGGGGCGCTCGGGCGCGCGGGAGCCGTCCGTCTCACCGCCGGCCCGGCCTGAGCCCGCCCCACCTCCAGCCCCGCGACGTGTGTCCCCTCATCGTGATCATTCCCGTCAGATGATCATGATGAGGGGACACACGTGCGCCGGGGGCGTCTCGGTATGTGAGCCCGGGCGCGGGCAAATGGCGTGCGCGGCCCACGAGGTGTGCAAGACTCCACCCATCATGACCGTCTGCTCGATCATCATCGGCAGGCGCGTCGGCACCGCCCGGCCGATCGAGTAAGCCAGCAAACCGGCCCGGCACCGCCGACGCGCAGACCCTTCGCACCCGCGAGGGGTCTTTTTCGTGTCAGGGCCCCAGACCCCGAAAGAGATCCGTATGAAGCCAGGACCCGGCGTTCCACGTCTACGACACGACGCTGCGCGACGGCGCCCAGCAGGAGGGCCTGTCGCTGTCGGTCGAGGACAAGCTCGCCATCGCCCGTCACCTCGACGAGCTCGGCGTCGGGTTCATCGAGGGCGGGTGGCCGGGCGCGATCCCCAAGGACACCGAGTTCTTCCGCCGGGCAGCGGGCGAGCTGCAGGCTGTCGAACGCCGCCCTCGCCGCGTTCGGGTCCACCCGGCGCGCCGGGCGTCCGGGCCGCGGACGACCCGCAGGTCCGGGCTCTGCTCGACTCGCTGGCGCCGCGTCGTCACCCTGGTCGCCAAGAGCGACGTCCGGCACGTCGAGAAGGCGCTGCGCACCACCCCCGCGGAGAACCTCGCGATGATCCGCGACACCGTGGCGTTCCTCGTCGCCGAGGGGCGGCGGGTGTTCCTGGACGCCGAGCACTTCTTCGACGGCTACCGCAACGACAGCGCCTACGCCGTCGAGGCGCTGCGGGTGGCCGCCGAGGCGGGCGCGGAGGTCGTCGCCCTCTGCGACACCAACGGCGGCATGCTCCCGGCCCAGGTCGCGGACGTGGTCCACGCCGTCCGCGAGGCGACTGGCGACGTGCGTCTCGGGATCCACTGCCACAACGACACCGGCTGCGCGGTCGCGAACAGCCTCGCGGCCGTCGACGCCGGCGTCGGCGCACGTGCAGGGCACCCTCAACGGCTACGGCGAGCGGACCGGCAACGCCGACCTGCTCGCCGTCGTCGCGAACCTCGAGCTCAAGCTCGGGCGGCCGGTCCTGCCCGCCGGCCGGCTGGCGGAGGCGACCCGGATCGCCCACGCCGTCAGCGAGATCACGAACGTCCCGCCGTACTCCCGGCAGCCGTACGTCGGCGCCAGCGCCTTCGCCCACAAGGCAGGCCTGCACGCCAGTGCGATCAAGGTCGACCCCGACCTGTACCAGCACACCGACCCCACGAAGGTCGGCAACGACATGCGGATGCTCGTCTCGGACATGGCCGGCCGCGCCTCGATCGAGCTCAAGGGCCGCGAGCTCGGGTTCGACCTGGCGGTCCGGTCGGACCAGGACCGGGAGCTCCTCACCCGCATCACCGAGCGGGTGAAGGCGCTGGAGGCGGCGGGCTACACCTTCGAGGCGGCCGACGCCTCGTTCGAGCTGCTCCTGCGGGAGGAGGTCGACGGGGCGCGGCCCGCCTACTTCGACGTCGAGAGCTGGCGGGTGCTCACCGAGTCCCGGCCGGCCGGGGACGCCGTCAGCGAGGCGACCGTCAAGCTCTCGGCCGGCGGGCGCCGGCTGGTGGCGGTGGGGGAGGGCAACGGCCCGGTCAATGCCCTGGACGCCGCCCTGCGCCAGGCGCTCCTGCCCGTCTACCCCGAGCTCGAGAAGCTCGAGCTGATCGACTACCGGGTCCGCATCCTCGACGCCTCCCACGGCACGGACGCCGTGACCCGCGTGCTGATCGAGACCAGCGACGCGGGCACCTCGTGGCAGACCGTCGGCGTGGGCGCGAACATCGTCGAGGCGTCGTGGCAGGCGCTCGGCGACAGCCTCGTCTACGGCCTGCTCCGCGCCGGGGTCGCCCGCCGCTGAGCGGCCGCTCGGCGTGTCGCCCAGCCCGGCGTGTCGACGGCGAGGGGCGGTTGTCCTCGCAACCGATGCTCTGATGCGGAACTGCATCAGGCGGCCGTGATGCGGAACTGCAACCGAGACGTCACAGAACTGCACCCGAACGGCCGTGATGCAGAACTGCATCAGAGCAACGCTTTGCGAGAGAAGGTCTCCCTCCCGGCCGACACGCCGAGCAGCGACACGCAGCCGGGCGGGTCAGCCCGCGCGGGACAGGTCGACGCCGGCGGCCGCGAGGGCGTCGCGCACGCCGTCCGCGACCTGGCGTGGCGTTGAACCGCAGGATCCGGTAGCGGGCAGCGCCCTCGGTGACGTACGGGTCCGTGGCCGTGATCGCGTCCAGCGCGGTCCCGGTCGATGTCCGCGGCGACGATGACGCCGCCGGCGGGCGGGTCCTGGCGGCCCGAGACGAGGAAGGTGCCGTCGGCGTAGTGCCGGTGCAGGTACTCCAGGTGCGCGGGCCGGAGCTCGTCGACACGCTCCAGCGGCACCAGGTACTCGACGATCAGGACGTACACGCCCACCTCCGCGACGAGACGCTCACGAGACCGGCGGCGCCGGCGACGCCGACGATAACGAGGGCGGTGCGGCAGCGGCCTGGGCGGTGCCCGTCGGCGTCCGGGGCAGGAACCGCACCCGGTACCGGAGCACCAGGCCGAGCAGCACCAGCTCGAACACCGACTGCTGGAGCACGGCGAACTGGTCGACGTACGACTCCAGGACGTCGATCAGCGACAGCGAGATCAGCTGCGAGGCGACCGCGAGCCGGACCGCGCGCAGCCGGGCGCCGCGGAACCAGCTCGTGGTCGCGGCGAGGTAGAGCCCCCAGGCGAGAACGGTCCCGACGAGGTGGACGACGCCGACGACGGTGACGACCCTCGGGTCGAGGTGGGCTCCTGCCACCGTCACCGCCGTGCTCGCGCCCGGGCGAGCCCGGGTGGACGAGAACGAGGATCGCCAGGGCGATGCCGATGGTGAAGAACACCGTCCCGGCGACGAGGAGCAGGCTGATCAGCGCGCCGGAACCGGCGCTCCGGCGCGAGCCGCTCCTCGACCCGCAGGAGCCGGCCGTGCAACCGTTCGAGCGGGCCGGGGCGCGGGCGGCAGGACGGTGACGACCGGCGAGAGCAGGAACTCCTCGAGGCGGGCGCTGAGCTCCCGCAGCTCGGGGCGGTCCCACTCGTCGCGCAGGTGGCCGAGGTGCCCGATGATCTCGGCGCGGCGGTCTGTGTCGAGCCGCCCGTCGGCGAGGTCCTGCAGGCCGTCGAGCACGTCGTAGAGGCGCTCCCGGTCGGTGAGCACGTGCCGGCGCCGCGACCGGTAGGCGATCCACGCGAGGAGCACCATCGCGAGGTAGACGATCGGCGCTGCGAGCGGGAAGAAGTAGTCGTTCGAGGTGGTGATGAACTTGCCCACCTCGTCCATGAAGAGCCCGATGCCGATGCCGGCGACGACGGCTCCCAGCTGGAGGGCCCAGCGGTTGGCCCACGAGAGCATGGCGACGACGGCGACGGTGAGCAGCAGCCCGCCCCAGAGCGCGTGGGCCAGGTGGAAGGTCGTCCCGCCGATCCTGGGGTAGCCGGTGGCGGCGAGGAAGATCCGGGTGACCGTCACGGTGACGACGAAGGCGACGACCAGCACGGTGAGGTGCCGCGTGGTCCCGGGGTGGCCGACGGGACGGCGCGTCGAGAGCGGCTCCTCGGGATGCCGGTCGGCGGCGGCCGAAGTCATGCCGCCGAGGTTGCCACGTTCCCGCGCCCGCGCGCAGCGCCCGCCCGGTCAGGCCACCTGGAACGAGCGCCGGGAGAGGCCGATGGCGTAGCCGTCGATGGTCGTCGTGACCGGGGCCGCCGGGTCGGACGCCGCGCCCAGGGTGACGAACAGCGGGGTGAAGTGCTCCACCGTCGGGTGCGCGTAGGGCATCCCGGGCGCCGCGGTCCGGAACCGGGCGAGCTCGGCGACGTCGCCGCGGGCGAGGGCCTCCGCCGCCCATGCGTCGAAGTCCGCCGACCAGCCGGGTACGGCGTTGTGCGTGAACATCTCCCGGGTCAGGAACGGCAGGCCGTGAGTCATGTGACCCGATCCGACGACCAGGACGCCCTGCTCGCGCAGCGGGCGCAGGCGCTCCCCGAGGGCGAGGAGCCGGTCGGGGTCGTCCGTGGGAAGGCTCAGCTGCAGGACGGGGATGTCCGCGGCCGGGTACATGATCTTCAGGGGCACCCAGGCGCCGTGGTCGAGCCCCCGGTGGCCGTGCTGGTGCACGTGCTGGGAGTCCGGCAGCAGCCCGGTCACCTGGCGGGCCAGCTCGCCGGCGTCGGGGGTGTCGTAGCGGAAGGAGTAGTAGAGCGGGGCGAAGCCGCCGAAGTCGTAGACGAGGTCGTCGGGCCGGACGGCACTGACGGACAGGGGAGCTGCCTCCCAGTGCGCCGAGACGACGAGGATCGCCCTCGGCTTGGGCAGGGCGCGCGCCCAGTCGTGCAGCGGTGCCAGCCACTCCGGGCGTTCGAAGGGGATCGGGACCACCGCCGTGGCTGAGGTACATGCCGGGCAGCGCGCCCTTCGTCCGGCGTCCAGGGGCGGTGCGGGCTGCTCGCGCCTCGAGCGCGGCGGCGCGGCGCAGGTGCGCGGCGAACGGGTGGTCGCCGGGGATGCGGGCGTCGGCGGCGGCCGTGGTGGCCGGAGCGTTGGACGGCGACATGGGGTGCTCCTCGATGGTGGGTCGCTGGACGCCGGTCAGGAGACGACCGCGAAGCCGCCGGTCCAGGCGATCTTCTCTGTCGCGGCGAGCGTGATCTGGAGGAAGCCGAGGGCCTCGAGCTCGCGGGCCCGCTTGACGCCGCCCGCGTCGATCGCGCGAAGGCCGGCGGCGGTGACGATCCCGGCGAGGAGGGCCTTGGCGTCGGCGTCGTCGCCGGCGATGACCACCGTGGTCGTCTCGCTGCCGACCTTGCCCGAGGCGAGGGTGCCGGCGAACGTCGTGTTGAACGCCTTGAGCACCTTCGACGAGGGCAGGGCGGCGGCGATCTCGGCGGTCGCCGAGCTGTCGGCAGGGACGACGAGCCCGTCGAACGTCTCGACGTTCACGGGGTTGGTGATGTCGACGACGACCTTGCCGGCGAGCTGGTCGCCGCGCTGCGCCAGAACCTCGCGGACCGCGGGGTAGTAGACGGCGAGGATGACCACGTCGCCCGTCACCGGCTTGTCCACGTCGGAGGTGTTGAACGTCTCGACCGTGTTCCCGCCCTTGGTGACGAGGCCGGCCAGCGCCGAGCCCATGTTCCCCGTTCCGATGATGCTGACGTGTGCCATGCCTGCTCCAAAGTGGGATCGATGAAAGCTTGTAGCGTCAACTATGGCACAGTTTGAAGGTTGTAGCAACAACTGATTCAGCGGCGGCGGACCTTCTCGTCGCCGTCCTTCGAGGGAGACAGGTCGCCGGCGGGCACGCTGCCCGTCCGGGACGCGGTCAGGCTGTGCTCGTGACCCGTGGCCCATTCCGCGATGAGAAGGGTCGCGTCGTCCTGGAGGGTGCCGCCCTGATGGTCCAGGACGTCGTGGCCGATCCGGCGCAGCGTCTCCGGAGCCGGCTGGCGCGCCGCCGCGGCCCGCTCCAGGTGTTCGACCAGCGAGTGGACCCCGAAGAAACGGCCTTCGGTGTCCCGCGCCTCGGTGATGCCGTCGGTGTAGAAGACGATCCGGTCGCCGGGCTGCAGCCACTCCTCGGCGATCCGCGCCTGCCCGTCGCCCAGACCGAACAGGACGCGCCGGCCCTGTTCCAGGTGCCGCACGACGTGGCCCTGGCGCATCAGCAGCGGCGCGGGGTGCCCCGCGTTGAGGTAGCGCAGCCGCCCGGTCGACAGGTCGAGCTCCGCGAGGATCCCGGTGGCGAAGCGCT
The DNA here is from genome assembly GCA_963786765.1 of uncultured Actinomycetota bacterium. Taxonomy (GTDB): domain Bacteria; phylum Actinomycetota; class Actinomycetes; order Actinomycetales; family Kineosporiaceae; genus DATKNA01. The sequence continues at coordinate 172,374 of CAWBAJ010000019.1, forward strand.
CGCCGCCTCCGTGGGCGCCGATGAGCTCGTCCATCACGCCGGCGATGTCGTACAGGCCGTGGCCCTCGCGCCGGCTGTTGCGGTATCCGGTCAGCCCGACCGCCGCCAGGAGGGTGCCGTCGAGGTCGTGCCCCGTGGCGTCGAGGACGGCGAGGTGGGCGACGTCGTCAAGGACGCTGTAGTCGAACGCGTCCGCCGCCACGTCGTAGGCCGGCTGGAGCAGGCCGGACACGACGAATCCCTCGCAGGCGAACGTCAACGGCGGCAGGATCTGGTGCAGCAGTTCGGAGGCGACGCTGCGCGGGCGCAGTCGCATCACCTGGTCGAGGCCGTCGCCGTACGGCGTCTTCGCCGCGATCAGATGCCCCGTGACGTGCGCCAGCAGCCGCCCGCGTTCCCGCAACGTCGCGTCCGCCAGGTCCGTGCCGGCAGGAACCCGGACCTCGAGGACCCCGAGGCGGTGCGCGCCGTCCACGACGGGCAGCCACAGGACCGGCTCGAGGCCGGGGGAGGGGATTGGCTCGACGGTCCGGAAGCACCGGCCCGCCATGGTGGTGTCGATCCCCTGCGGGCCACGGACGGGGACGCCGGTCACCGGAGCCGGCACCAGCAGCCGTTGCTCGAAGTCCGCCAGGTACAGCGCGGCGGTCCACTCCAGGGTGCGTGCGGCCTCCAGGACCACCTCCGGCAGCTGCCCCGCTGTGGCCAGGTGGGCGCGGTCGAGGAACGTCCGTACCAGGGCCAACGTCTGCTCCGCCTCGCCCGCCGCCACGATCCCGCAGGCTAGACCCTGGGTATGCCGCCGCCCAGCGGCGCGTCAGCGATCTGCCTCGCCGGGCCGGACGGTGAGGCTCTGGGACATGGTGCCGATCGGCCCGTCGGTGTCGTGGAGCACGCTGCTGGTCAGCCCGAGACCATGAGCCCCGAAGGACACCGTCGTGTCGAAGCCGAGCCAGCCCCCGGCCGGCTGCCGGAAGAGGTGCGCGGTCAGGTCGAGGTTGGGGAACGCGACCTCCTGCGGGCTGACCCGCACGGCAAGGCCGTTCGCGATGTCGAGGAGTCCGGCAGCGCTCGCCAGCCCGCTGGCGTCCTCACCGTCGATCAGGCACACGGGAGTCCGGACCCACGACGTCGCCCGGCCGGGCTCGATCGCGCGGCGACGGATCTCGACGGAGGCGATGAACCCGCCCGACCACACGGCGGTCCCGTCCCACGGCGTCATCTCTGCCGGCGGGGAGATTCGCGGCAAGGCGGTGCCGGCGAGGCGGTCCGTGATCCCGGGCTGCAGGAGCCACACCCGCGCCAGGACAGCGGTGCGGCCGGCGTGCGAGAGCGTCGCCTCGACGAGTTCGACGGTCCGGCCGCGCCGGATCACCGTGACCTCGGTGTCGACGACGTCGATCGGGATCGTGCCCAGGATGTCGAACGAGAGGCGCCCGACCACCAGCCCGTCCCCGCGACGGGCGTCGCGGTCGCGCTCGACGGCGTGGACGAGCAGGCCGAGGGCGGGCGCGATGTGCTGCTCGTGGGTGGCCCACGCCCCACCCACGTGCGAGGTCGCGCGGAAGGCCGAGGAGCCGACCCGCTGGAAGTACCCCACCTGGTCAGGGTGCCAGCCGGTCGAGGACGGCGAGCAGCCGGGCGCGCAGTGCGCCTCCGCGCTCGGCGAAGGCGCGCTGCGCGGCGACGTACTCGGCCTTGCCCTCGGGCGTCTCGACGCGGACGGGTCGGTACCCGAGCGCGCCGAGGTCGTACGGCGATGCCCGCATGTCGAGCTCGCGGACGTCGCGGGCGAGCTCGAACGCCGTCAGCACCAGGTCGGACGGCACCGCGCGGCACGAGCTTGTAGGCCCACTTGTACAGATCCATCGTGACGTGCAGGCAGCCCGGCTGTTCGAGCGCGACGGTGTCCGCCCGGGTCGGCCGGAGCGCGTTCCGGGGAGCGGCGGCAGGGGTGAAGAAGCGGTACGCGTCGTAGTGCGAGCAGCGGACCCGATGCCCCTCGACCACCGCATCGGTGCCGGCGGCCCCGAGCCGCAGCGGCCAGGCCGCGTGCCGGACGGCGTCCGGGGTCTGCCGGTAGACCATGGCCCACTCGTGCATCCCGAAGCAGCCGAGCTGGGCGGGTCGTGACGAGGTGGCGGCGAGCAGGGCGCGCACGTGCTCGAGGGCCTCCCCGCGGCGGGTGAGGAAGGCCGGGACGTCGACGGTGACGCCCCGGCCGTCGTCGCCGAGGTCGACCTCGACGTGGTCGCGCCAGGACGCCCGCTCACCCGGGTCGGCCAGCACGACGCCGGCACCGGGGTGCCAGCGGCGCAGCTGCGCCGGGCGGTGGGAGTAGTAGGTGAAGAGGAAGTCCTCGACCGGGTGCTTCTCGCCGCGGCGGGCCCGGGCGAGGTGCCCGGCGAGCAGGGCGTCGACCCGCGCATGGTGCGCCGCCTCGAGGGGACGCCACTCGCGTGCGCGCGAGCGCAACCGGCGTGCTCACCGCTCCACGATAGGCGGGGTCCCCCGCGGGAAGCGCCTCAGCGGGGCTTCAGCGGCAGCGCCACCGCCGAGTACGTGGCCGTCGCGGGCGAGGGGACCCCGAACCGCGCGTTGACGGCCCAGAGGCGGCCGAGCGCGACGGTGGCGGTCGACGGCACGTCCAGCCGTGGGTCGGTGAGGACGCCGGTCACCGTGCCGGTCCAGCGGTGCCGGGCGGCGTGGAGCTTGACGACGGTGACGTCGCTCCCGCCCGTGCCGCGCACCACGTACAGCCGGTTGCCGACGAGCTCGAGCCCGTCACCGCTGCGGATCGCCGGAGTGCCGCTGACCGGGATGCGACGGACCCGTCCGGTGCAGGGGTCGACGGTGTACAGACCACCCGCCGAGGTGTTGTTCAGCACGAGTGATCCGTCCCGGAGTGCACGGATCCCGTTCGCGCCGAGCTGTCCCGCAGGCGTCGCCGGCCAGTCCCCGGTGAGCGGGAGGAAACGCACGGACCCGGCCGTGGGCAGGCCGTGCCGCCCGAGCGGCACGGCGGTCAGCCGGTCGACGTTCGAGTCGGTCACCCAGACCGTCCGGCGGGTGAGGACCAGGTCGTTGAGGAACCCGGCGCCGGGGACCTCGATTCGCCGGACGACGGTGCCCGTGCGGCTGTCGACGGCGAGCACGATCCCGGTGGCGCCCTCGCTTCCCGTCGTCCACAGCAGGCCGGTGCGGCGGTCGACCTGCATCCCGCGCAGCGAGCGGCCGGGCACCGACGGCACGAGCACGGCGCCGTTGCCCGTGATCAGGTCCCCGCGCCAGATCCGGCCGTCGGCCACCGAGCCGCTGAAGAAGGTCCGGCTGATCGACGCGATGCCTTCGGGCTGGAACCCGTCGGGCAGGAAGACCTGGTCCAGCCGGTGGTGAGCGCTGGTGGTCGTGGCAACGGGAGCGGCCTCGGGAGCCGGGGCCGCGAGCGCGGGCGCGGCGCCGAGCGCGGCGGCGAGCAGCCCGACCGCCACGGCAGTGATCGTTGAACGCTTGATCGACATGGTCACAGACTGGCACCAACCGGGCACGATTGCCCAGGGCTAGAGTCTCGGGGTGCTCATCGCGAGGTTCACCACCGGCGAGGACCCGCGGTTCGGCGTGGTCGAGGGCGAGCAGCTCGCCGTCGTCACCGGCGACCCCTTGTACACGCCAATCCAGTTCACCGGGGAGCGCGTGGCGCTCGACGACGCGCGCCTGCTGGCACCGGTCATCCCGCGCAGCAAGGTGATCGGCATCGGCCGCAACTACGCGGAGCACGCCGCCGAACTCGGCAACGAGGTGCCCGCCGAGCCGCTGGTCTTCCTCAAGCCGAACACGTCGGTGATCGGCCCGGGTGACCCGGTCGTGCTGCCGTCGGCGTCGGCGAACGTGCACTACGAGGGGGAGCTGGCCGTCGTCATCGGGCGGGTCTGCCGCGACGTCCCCCGCGAGCGCGTCGGTGAGGTGGTGCTCGGGTACACGTGCGCGAACGACGTCACCGCTCGCGACCTGCAGAAGAGCGACGGGCAGTGGTGGCGGGCGAAGGGCTACGACTCGTTCTGCCCGCTCGGGCCGTGGCTCGCGACCGGGATCGACGCCTCCGACCTGAGGGTCACCACCCGGCTGGACGGCGAGACCGTGCAGGACGGTCGGACGTCACAGATGATCCACGACGTGCCGGCGCTGGTGGCGTTCGTGTCGTCGGCGATGACGCTGCTGCCGGGCGACGTCCTGCTCACGGGCACGCCGGCCGGCGTGGGGCCGATGACTCCCGGCAGCCGCGTAGAGGTCGAGATCGAGGGAATCGGCGTCCTGGCGAACACGGCGGTCCGGCGCTAGGCGGTCCGGCGTGGCGTTGCGGGCCCTGCTGCTCGACGTCGACGACACCCTCGTCGACACCCGCGGCGCGTTCCGCGCGGCGATCACGGCCGTCGTCGGGACCTGGCTGCCGCACCTGGACGCCGACGGCCGCGAGGCCGCCGTCCAGCGGCTGGGCGCTGGACCCGGGTGGGCACTTCCGGGCCTATACGCGGGGCGAGGTCGACTTCGAGACCCAGCGCCGGCGGCGTGCCGCGGACCTGCACGAGGCCTTCGCCGGTCCCGCGCTGGACGACGCGGCCGCGGAGCGCTGGGAGGACGCGTACGAGGACGCATTCCGGCACGCGTGGCGGCCCTGTCCGGACGCGCTCCCGCTGCTCGTCGCCGTCCGTGCCGCCGGGCTGCCCGTGGTCGCGGTGACGAACATGCTGACCAGCTACCAGCAGGTCAAGCTCGAAGCCGTCGGGCTGGCGCGGTATGTGCGAGCGGTCGTCGGGCTCGACGTCGTCGGCGTCGGCAAGCCCGACCCGCGGCCGTTCCTGCACGGGTGCGGGCTGCTCGGCGTCGAGCCGGGGGAGGCCGCCTACGTCGGCGATGAGCTGGACGTCGACGCCCGCGCCGCCCGGGATGCCGGGCTGACCGGTGTCTGGCTGGACCGGCACGGCACGGGGCTGGAGCCGGGAGACGTGCCGGTGGTGCGCACCCTCGCCGAGCTACCCGCCCTGCTGGGGTTCGTGCCGCCCCACAGCTGATTTGGGAACGGCCATCGGGCACCGGTACAGTTCTGCGGCGGGACGGGACCGGCTCCTACCGGCGCTCGTACCCCCATGGGGTATGGTGTAATTGGCAGCACGACTGATTCTGGTTCAGTTAGTCTAGGTTCGAGTCCTGGTACCCCAGCGCGACTCCTCCGAGCCTGCACGGTAGGCTTCCCGGGTCCGCACGGCCCCGTTGTGTAGTGGCCTAGCACGCCGCCCTCTCAAGGCGGTAGCGCGGGTTCGAATCCCGTCGGGGCTACGTCGAGAAGGCCCCCGGCCACATGGTCGGGGGCCTTCGTCGTTCCCGAATGGCGTCAGAGTGCGCGCATCCGGTTGTTCCGGGCGTTGTGTTCGACCTCCGCCAGGCCGAGCTGTTCCATCAGCGGCGGGACGTACATGGCGAACCGGCCGCGCAAGCCCTTCTTGAGCCCGTACCACCCGCCGACCGGATTGTCCGGGCGAGCGGCCCCACGCCTCCACCGTGCCGGGCTTCGCCTCCTTCTGCTCGTCCGCCGAGCCGAGCTCCACCCAGTCCTTCCGCTCCGCGAGCATCGCCTGCAGGTCGTCCAGGCACCGCCGGTCGTAGTGCAGCACCGTCGACCCCACCCGGACGACGACGACGTCGACACCCTGGACCGTGTCGAACCAGGCCTGGAAGGTCGAGCTCAAGGGGGGCGTCTTCAACGTCCACGGGTTCTCCGGCGTGCCGGCCTCGCTGCTCATCGGCGTCCTCTCGCTGGGACAGCGCCGCGCGGTGGGCCCCGCGGCGCAGCTGGCGCCGACAGCGTGCCAGAAGGAAGGTGACATCTTCGGTCACCGATCCTCTAGGTTTTCTCCGTGCGGGCGAGCCGGCTCCTGGCCCTCGTGCTGGCGCTGCAGCAGCGCGGCCCGATGACGGCGGGCCAGCTCGCCGTCCTGCTCGAGGTGTCACGCCGCACGGTGCTGCGAGACATCGCCGCGCTGAGCGAGGCCGGCGTCCCGGTCGTCGCGACGCAGGGCGCCGGTGGCGGTGTCGCGCTTCTGCCCGGCTTCCGGGACGTCCTGGCGGAGGTGTCCCGGGACGAGGCAGCCGGACTCCTGCTCGCCGGTCAGCCGCAGCTGGCGGCGGCACTGGGCCTGGCCGCGCCGGCGGCGGCGGCCCGTGCGGTCCTCGCCTCGGCTCTTGCGCCGGTCGCCTGGCGGGAGGCGACGGACGTCGAGCGGTGGTTCCTCCATGACGTCCTCCATGACCTCGACGACTCCGCCGCCTCCCGGCCGGCAGCGGGCGCTCTGCCGCGTCTCGCCCGGGCGACTCGGGAGGGCCTGCGGGTCAGGCTCGTCCTGGGCGACGAGCCGGAACGCGTGGTCCGGCCCCTGGGTCTGGTCCTCGCGGCCGGCCGGTGGCTGCTCGTCCATGACCCGCTGGACGAGCAGCCATCGGCCAGCCGCGCCGCAGTCTCATCGCTCGACGCGCTCCGCGAGGTCGTTCTGCTGGGGCCCTCGGGCAGCGGTCCGGCCGGGTTCGACCTCGCGGAGTTCTGGTCCGCCTACTGCGCCGAGGGCGCCTGATCAGTGGTCGTACTGAAGACGTGCTGCTGCGCGAGCCGGCGCAGCGCGAGCAGGACGGGCTCGTAGAGCACCGTCCCGACGACGACGTACTGCACCGCGTCCCCGGACGTCTCCCGGGGGATGCCGGCCACGTCGACCCGGGCGACCTCGAGCGCCGCCCGCGCGTAGGCCTCCATCCGCTCATCGCTGGGGCCGAGACCCACGGCGTCGACGGCGGCGAGGGCCGCATCGAGCTGGTGCACGGCCGAGGAGTCGGGCTCCACGTTCCACTGGAGCTCGCGGAGCACGGCGAGGGCGCGGTGCGGCGGCTCGGGCCGGTACCCCGGCGGGATGAGCGGTGGCAGCGCGTCGTGGGCGGTCCCGATGGCGGCCGGTGTCGCCTCTGCGCCGTCGTCGACGACCGTCAGGACGTCGCGGACGGCGGCGAGGGGGAGCCGGCCGACGTCGACGAGCGCCCGGATGAGGCGCAGCCGGGCCAGGTGTTCCTCGTCGTACTGCGCCTGGGTCGCCGCCGTGGCGCGGCCCGCGGGGAGCAGCTTCTCCCGCAGGTAGAACTTGATCGTCGGGATCGGGACGCCACTGGCCCGGGACAGCTCGGACATCTTCATCTTGACTCGATAGTACCACTCCCCAATAATGGACAGCACAACTATCCAGTCACCGGAAGAGGACCTGATGCGGGCGATCAACGAAGGCAGATGGACCAACACACGCAGCGACCAGGGGTTCGTCGTCTTCCTCATCGGTGCACGGGTCAACAAGCCCGCCGCCGTCCGGTCGTGGCTGCCCGTCGTCACGGCCATGCCGAAGATGCTGATGGAGCTCCAGCGCGAGCCCGACCTCGGACTGCTCGGCGTCACGAACTGCGTGCACGGCAGGGGCGCGCTCGCCGTCCAGTACTGGCGCGACCTGGAGAGCCTGCTTGCGTACGCGCAGGGGAGCGACCACGAGCACCGCCCCGCCTGGCGCGAGTTCAACCGCCGGGTGCGCGATGCCAGGGGTGCGGTGGGGATCTGGCACGAGACCTTCGTCGTCGCGCCCCGCGCCTCGGAGACGATCTACGTCGACATGCCCGCCCAGGGCCTGCCGCGCGCGTTGGGTGCGGAACCGGTGGACGTCCACCGCAACAGCAGCCGGGAACGGCTCGGGTCGGCCGCATGAGCCTCGAGCTCTCGCCGGAGGCGACCTCCACCGCCGGGGTGCTCCTGCTCTCCCTGCTCGCGGTCGAGTGGGGCGGGGCGTTCCTGCTTCGCGTCGCGCAGGGGGACGTCGAGGCCACCGACCTGCAGCGCCGGCTGTACCGGGCGGGACACGCGCATGCCGGCGTCCTGGTGACCCTCGGGCTGCTGACCGTGCTGTTCACAGAGGCGACCGGTCTGGGAGGACTGCTCGCCCAGGTCGCACGCAGCGGCGTTCCGGTCGCCGCCATCCTGATGTCCGCGGGGTTCTTCCTGGCCGCCGGCGGGCGCGGCCGCACCCGGCCGCGCCCGGCCGGTCTGGCTCTGGTAGCGGTCGGGGCGCTCTCGTTGGCCGCAGGCGCCGGCACGCTCGGCCTGGCGCTGCTCCTCGCCTGACCTGCGCCCATGCCCCCACGCAGGGGCGAGGGTCAGGCGTGTGCCGCGAGAGGGGCGGGCGGAGTCTCGGCCTGGGCGCGCCGCAGGACCTCGGTGAGGCGGCCGGCGGCCGACACGACGGCGGCCGCGTGCACTCGCCCCGGCTGGCGGGTGAACCGCTCGACCGGGCCGGAGATCGAGACCGCGGCAACGACCTTGCCGGACGGCGCGCGGACGGGTGCGGACACCGAGGCCACCCCCGGTTCGCGCTCCCCGATGCTCTGGGCCCAGCCGCGCCGGCGCACCGCCGAGAGGGTCGTCGCCGTGAAGCGCGCCCCCTGCAGACCACGGTGCAGCCGGTCCGGCTCCTCCCACGCGAGCAGGATCTGCGCCGCGGAGCCGGCCCGCATCGTCAGCGCCGAGCCCACGGGGATGGAGTCGCGCAGGCCCATCGGGCGCTCCGCCGCGGCGACGCAGATCCGCTGGTCGCCCTGGCGGCGGTACAGCTGGGCCGACTCGCCGGTGTGGTCCCTCAGGGCGACGAGCACTGGGCCCGCGGCGCCCAGCAGTCGGTCCTCCCCGGCCGCCGTTGCGAGCTCGGCGAGCCGCGGCCCGAGGACGAACCGTCCCTGCAGGTCGCGGGCGACCAGGCGGTGGTGCTCGAGCGCCACGGCGAGCCGGTGCGCGGTGGGGCGGGCCAGCCCGGTGGCGGCGACGAGCTGGGCCAGGGTCGAGGGGCCGGCCTCCAGCGCGCTGAGCACGATCGCGGCCTTGTCGAGAACGCCCACGCCGCTTGACTTGTCCATCATCCGGGACTCCCATACCGGCATGTGAGACGCGAGCACAGCGACGGGCCCGCGTCACTACAGTGCCGTTGCACGACACTGAGTCCAGGTCCTGATACTGCCGTCTCGGAGGGCGAGACGCAAACATTCGTTTCGGGAGCAACCACCGGCCTCACCAGAAGCAAGGAGGGATCAGGCGTGGGACGAACCCTGGCGGAGAAGGTGTGGGACGCGCACGTCGTCCGCAAGGGCGGCGCCGGCGAGCCGGACCTGCTCTACATCGATCTCCACCTCGTCCACGAGGTGACGAGCCCGCAGGCGTTCGACGGGCTGCGCCTCGCCGGCCGGCCCGTCCGGCGCCCGGACCTCACCATCGCCACCGAGGACCACAACACGCCGACCCTCGAGATCGACAAGCCCATCGCCGACCCGGTGAGCCGCACCCAGATCGAGACCCTTCGGCGCAACTGCGCCGAGTTCGGCGTCCGGCTGCACTCCCTCGGCGACGTCGAGCAGGGCATCGTGCACGTCGTCGGCCCGCAGCTCGGGCTCACCCAGCCGGGGCTGACCGTCGTCTGCGGTGACTCGCACACCTCCACCCACGGAGCCTTCGGTGCCCTGGCCTTCGGCATCGGCACCAGCGAGGTGGAGCACGTGCTCGCCACCCAGACGCTGCCGTTGACCCCGTTCAAGACGATGGCGATCACCCTCGAGGGCGAGCTGCCCGAGGGGTCCACCGCCAAGGACGTCATCCTCGCCGTCATCGCCCGGATCGGGACCGGCGGCGGGCAGGGGTACGTGCTCGAGTACCGCGGCCCTGCCATCCGGAAGCTCTCCATGGAGGCCCGGATGACGATCTGCAACATGTCGATCGAGGCCGGCGCGCGGGCCGGCATGATCGCTCCCGACGAGACGACGTTCGAGTACCTCCGCGGCCGGCCGCACGCCCCGCAAGGCGCCGACTGGAACGCCGCCGTCGAGTACTGGCGGACGCTGCACACCGACGACGACGCCGTCTTCGACGCCGAGGTCGTGCTCGACGCTGCGGCCATCGAGCCCTTCGTCACCTGGGGCACCAACCCCGGCCAGGGGTTGCCGCTGTCCGGCAGCGTCCCCGACCCGGCACGGTTCACCGACCCCAGCGCCCGGACGGCGGCAGAGCGTGCGCTGGCCTACATGGACCTGGTCCCCGGCACGCCGCTGCGCGAGGTCGCCGTGGACACCGTGTTCATCGGCTCGTGCACGAACGGCCGGATCGAGGACCTGCGCGCGGCGGCGTCCGTGGTGCATGGGCGGCGCAAGGCCGACAGCGTGCGCGTGCTCGTCGTCCCGGGCAGCGCACGGGTGCGCCTGCAGGCCGAGGCGGAGGGGCTCGACAAGGTCTTCGCCGACTTCGGCGCGGAATGGCGCAACGCGGGGTGCTCGATGTGCCTGGGGATGAACCCCGACCAGCTGGCGCCGGGGGAGCGCAGCGCGTCGACGTCCAACCGCAACTTCGAGGGCCGCCAGGGCAAGGGCGGACGCACGCACCTCGTCTCGCCCCTCGTGGCCGCCGCGACCGCTGTCCGGGGCACGCTCTCGAGCCCCGCGGACCTCGAGCCGGTCTCGTCCTCGTTCGAGTCCGTTCCCGTCTGACCCGCTGAGGAGGACCGAGACATGGAGAAGTTCACCGCGCACACCGGCGTCGGGGTCCCGCTGCGGCGCTCGGACGTCGACACCGATCAGATCATCCCGGCCGTCTACCTGAAGCGGGTCAGCCGCACGGGCTTCGAGGACGGCCTGTTCGCCGCATGGCGGGCGGACCCGGAGTTCGTGCTGAACCAGGAGCCGTACCGCGCCGGGTCAGTACTCGTCGCCGGCCCCGACTTCGGCACCGGCTCCTCCCGTGAGCACGCCGTGTGGGCGCTGAAGGACTACGGCTTCCGGGCGGTCCTCGCGGCTCGATTCGGCGACATCTTCCGGGGCAACGCCGGCAAGCAGGGCCTGCTGGCGGGCGTGGTCGAGCAGGCGGACGTCGAACGGCTCTGGAGCGCGCTCGAGGCCGCGCCCGGCAGCGAGGTGACCGTCGACCTCGTCGCCCGCACCGCGTCGGTCGGGGACGTCGTGGTGCCGTTCACCGTCGACGACTACACCCGCTGGCGGCTCATGGAGGGCCTGGACGACATCGGGCTCACGCTGCGCCACGCGGACGACATCGACGCCTACGAGGCCCGCCGCCCGCACCGGCTCCCGTCGACCCTGCCCGTGCCGTGAGCCACGGTGAGCACTGAGCCGGGCTGCTTCGACGGCGACCTGTACGCCGCCAACACCCGGCACCACCGGGCGCACGACGACGACGTCCTGGCCGGAGTGCCGCTCGGGCCAGGGACGCACGTGCTCGACCTCGGCTGCGGCAGCGGCGACTTCACGGCCCGGCTCGTCCCGCTCGTCGCGCCCGGGCGCGTCGTCGGCGTCGACGTCTCGCCCAGCCAGGTCGCCCACGCCCGCGCCCATCACCCGGGCGCGGAGTTCCTGGCCGGCCGGGCGCAGGACGTCGGTTCGCTGTTCCCGCCGGCGTCGTTCGGCGTCGTCGTGAGCGTCGCGACCCTGCACTGGGTGCCCGCTGCACGAGCAGCGCGTCGTGCTCGAAGGCGTCGCGCGGGTGCTGCGGCCGGGCGGCGTCCTGCGGGTCGACATGGGCGGCGAGGGGCAGATCGCGGCCGCCCGTGCGGTGCTCGACGAGATCTCCGGGCGCCACGGGGGGCCGGCGTCCCCCTGGTGCTTCCCCGGGCCCGCGGGGTACAGCGACCTGCTGCGGGTCGCGGGACTGGCCGTCGAGCGGGCGGAGCTGGTGCACCAGCGCCGCGCGTTCCCGGACGCCGGCGCCTTCGAAGGCTGGCTGCGCAGCCAGGTGCTGCCGGCCTACCTGCCCGGCGTCCCGGCGGACCGGCGTGAGGCGTTCGCGGCCGAGTGCGTGCGGGAGGGCCTGGGCCGGCTGCGTCGGGACGACGGCAGCTACGACCAGGACTACGTCCGCCTGGACGTGCTCGCGAGGCGCTGAGGGGGGCGGCGCTCATCCCGTGGCGTGGACCCGCCGCGGGCGCGGCCTTACCGTTCTGGTTCAGTTCAGCGTGGCCCGGTGGACGCCGGCAGCGGGAGCGGAGGCAGCGGTGGACAGGGACGACGTGACGTCGGCGAGCCTGGCCGTGGTCGGTGTGGTCGCGAGCACCGTCGCCAAGGCGCTGGTGCTCGGCGGACGGCTGATGGCCGCGGGGCTGGGCACGCTCGAGAACGCCCTTCGCGCCGGCGAGGTGACCTCCGCCGTCAGCAGCGACAGCGGCCCGTTGCGGGCCGGCCGGCGCTCCGGCGAGGACCTCACCGAAGCGGACGACGACAGCAGCACGGGCTTCGCGTCGCTGTCCGAGCCGGCGTTCGAGCCGGCGGACGGCGTCACCCCGCCGGCCCGGCCCTCGCGCTCGGCCATCCGGCGCTCGTCGGCGGCCGCGGCCGCCAGGACGGCCCCCGGCCCGCGCCCCGCGAAGCGGGCCACCGCGAAGTCGCTGCCGCCGAACCTGCGTCCGGTGGAGCCGCCGGAGCAGGCGGCTCCCGTCAAGGGCGCGGCCGGGGCGGCGGACGTCGCCGGCGACAGGCCGGCCGGCGCGAAGAAGGCCGCGACGAAGGCGGCGAAGAAGGCCCCCGCGACGAAGGCTCCCGCCACCAGGGTTCCCGCGACGAAGGCGCCCACGACGGACGCGGCGAAGAAGGCTCCCGCGAAGAAGGCCGCCACGAAGAAGGCGGCTGCCTGCCGAAGCGCGGCGCGAAGCAGGGCCGGCTCCCGCCGAGAGCGCCGCGAAGCCGCCTGCTCCCGCCGAGAGCCCGGTCGGACAGCCCTCCGCGACGGAGACGGCGGCGAGTGCCCGACACGGCCCCGGAGGGCACTCCGGACGGCACCCCGGAGGGCACTCCGGACGCCTGAGAGGCGTGTCCGAGTCGTACCTCAACGGGACGGACGCCCGTCGTGCGCCAAGATGTACGCCGTGAGCGACGTCCTGACAGTCCACGGCGGCACCCCTCTGACCGGAACGATCACCGTCCGCGGCGCGAAGAATTTCGTCTCCAAGGCGATGGTCGCCGCACTGCTCGGCGAGGAGCCGAGCCGCCTCGCGAACGTCCCGCAGATCCGCGACGTGACCGTGGTGACCGGCCTGCTCGAGCTGCACGGGGTCCAGGTCGCCGAGTCGAGCCCCGCCCAGGGCGTCCTCGAGCTCGACCCCAGCAACGTCGAACGCGCCCACGTCGCGGACATCGACGCGCACGCCGGGTCGAGCCGGATCCCGATCCTGTTCTGCGGGCCGCTGCTGCACAGGCTTGGCGAGGCGTTCATCCCCGACCTCGGCGGCTGCCGGATCGGCGACCGCCCGATCAACTACCACCTGGACGTCCTTCGCCAGTTCGGCGCCGTCGTCGACAAGCGGCCCCAGGGCATCCACCTCTCGGCTCCGCAGCGCCTCCAGGGGACCAAGCTCGAGCTGCCCTACCCGAGTGTCGGCACGACCGAGCAGGTGCTGCTGACCGCGGTACGTGCCGAGGGCGTGACAGAGCTGCGGAATGCCGCGATCGAGCCCGAGATCATGGACCTCATCGCCGTCCTGCAGAAGATGGGCGCGATCATCAGCGTCGACACGGACCGCGTGCTGCGGGTCGAGGGGGTCGACCGGCTCGGGGGCTACACCCACCGCGCGCTGCCCGACCGGATCGAGGCGGCGTCCTGGGCCTGCGCCGCCCTGGCGACGAAGGGCGACATCACGGTCAAGGGCGCCCGGCAGCTCGAGATGATGACGTTCCTCAACGTCTTCCGGAAGGTCGGGGGGCAGCTCGACATCGCGGACGACGGGATCCGCTTCTCCCACCCCGGCAGCGGGCTGAACTCGCTCGTGCTCGAGACCGCCGTGCACCCCGGCTTCATGACGGACTGGCAGCAGCCGCTGGTCGTCGCTCTGACGCAGGCGGGCGGCCTGTCGATCGTGCACGAGACGGTGTACGAGAACCGGTTCGGGTTCACCCAGGCGCTGCGCGAGATGGGCGCCCAGATCCAGCTGTACCGGGAGTGCCTCGGTGGCCTGCCCTGCCGGTTCGGGCAGCGCAACTTCAAGCACTCCGCGGTCGTCTCGGGCCCGACGAAGCTGCACGGCGCGGACATCACCGTCCCTGACCTGCGCGGCGGCTTCAGCCACCTCATCGCCGCGCTCGCCGCCGAGGGCACCTCGCGGGTGCGCGGCATCGGCCTCATCGACCGCGGCTACGAGCACTTCCAGTCCAAGCTCGACACCCTCGGCGCCATCTACGAGCGCGACTGACCCCCCCTTGGCCCGCCGAGCGGCAGCGGCGATCAAGGAAAAGTTGGGGATCAAGGAAAAGTTGGGGATCTTGGCCGCACTCCGCCGTCGACCCAGCCGCGGGATCGGCGGATAGCCTGAGACTGTGCAGGCCACAGTCCACCGGTTCGACCCCACCACGGGCGCGGGGACGGTGGTGACCGACGAGGGCCTCGTGCTGCCCTTCGATGCGGAGGCATTCGCGGCCAGCCGGCTGCGCCACCTCCGGACGGGTCAGCGCCTCACCGTGGACGTGGCAGGGGAGGGGCCGGACGCCGCCGTCGTCGCGCTCGCCCTCGGCACCGTCGGGCTTCCGCCTGCCCGGCCGTCCCGTCCCTGACCGAGCAGATCCGGGGTCGTCGACCACCCGTTCTTGATCCCCAACTTTTCCTTGATCCCCAAACTTTCCTTGATCGTCGGACGCGCCCTCACGAGCCGGGGGCGGCGGCGTCAGGCGGTGCGCTCGGCGAGGGCCGATGCGGTCCGCGGGCCCACGCCGAGGGCGAGGGCGGCATCGAGGTCGCCAGGGGTGTCGACGTCTCGGCGCAGCCGGGGCAGGTCCAGCGCAGCGGGACGGCGCCCCGGCGCAGGTGCTCCGCGAACGACCCCGGGCCGAACGCGGGGTCCAGCCGCGCCGGCGTCCGCGCCGCCAGGAGTACTGTCCCGGTGCCGTCGGCGTCCGGGACGGCAGCCATCGGCAGCCGGCCGTCGTCCAGCGCGGTCCGGGCCGCTTCGAGGGCGACCTGCAGGTCCTCCGGCCGCAGCGCGGGCAGGTCGGCGAGCAGCACGGCCGCCGGCCTCGCGCACCAGGGCCGCCGCGACGCGGCCGCCAGCGCCGTCGCCGACGGCGGGGACCAGCCCCGACCCCGGCCGCGACTCGCCACGACCGTCGCGCCGGCGAGCCGCGCGGACCGCTGCACGGCGATGTCCGCCGACACGACGACACAGTTCCCGACCGGGGCGCAGGCCAGCACCGCGTCGAGGCAGTCCAGGGCGAGGGCCGCGGCGACGGCCGGCGGGGCGCCCGAGCCGGGTCTTCGCCCGCGGGCCGCCCTTGACCGGCAGCACCAGGGTCCACGAAGTCACGCCCCGATTCTGACGCCCGCCCGCCGGCCCGCCACGCCGGGTTCCGCCAGCCGGACACGGACGGCGTCCGCGGCGACGGGCGCGGGGCGGACCTCTCCTCGACAGCGCGCGACCCGCCGGGGAGGATGAACCGCCGCCCCGCCCCTCCCCGCCGTCAGGAGCGACCGATGCCCCGGGAGTTCAGCGCCTCGTACCGGTTCGCCGTGCGGCTGGTGCGTCCGGTGCTGCAGGTGGCGACCCGGCGCGACTGGCGCGGAGCCGAGCACCTCCCGGCGGGCGGTTTCGTGGCGGTGAGCAATCACCTCTCCTACAGCGACCCGTTCACCCTGGCGCACTTCCTCGTCGACCACGGCATCCCGCCGCGCTACCTGGCGAAGGAGGGCCTCTTCGAGCTGCCGCTCGCCGGCCGCATCGTCCGCGGCGCCGGCCAGATCCCCGTCCGCAGGAACACCAAGGACGCCGCCAGAGCCCTGCAGGCCGCCGTCGACGCGGTACGTGCCGGGGAGTGCGTCGCGGTCTACTCCGACGGCACCCTCACCCGCGACCCCGGCCTCTGGCCGATGACGGGCAAGACCGGTGCCGCTCGCATCGCCCTCACCACCGGCGCGCCAGTCATCCCGATCGCCCAGTGGGGCCCCCAGGAGCTGCTCGCGCCCTACAGCAAGCGGCCCCACCTGCTGCGCCACCCCACCGTCCACGTCTGGGCCGGGCCGCCCGTCGACCTGTCGCCGTGGCAGGACGCGCCCCTGGACGCCGCCACGCTGAGGCAGGCGACGGACGCGATCGTCGGCGCCGTGACAGGTCTGCTCGAGCAGATCCGCGGCGAGAAGGCTCCCGAGCAACGGTGGGACCCGCGCCGGCACGACCAGCCGCTGACCGGCGACTGGCGCCGAGGCAGCCGCCAGCGGGCGTGCCGGCGGCGGGGAGACGCGGTGACGCGGACGGCGGTGCTCGGGCTCGGCTCGTGGGGCACCACCTTCGCCGTGGTGCTCGCCGACGCCGGCGCGCAAGGTGCGGCTCTGGGGCCGCGACGCGGCGGTTGCGCGGAGGTGAACGAGCGGCACACAACGCCCGCTACCTCGGTGAGACCCCGCTGCCCGAATCGCTCGAGGCGTCCACCGACCACGCCGCCGTCCTGGACGGCGCCGAGGTCGTCGTGCTCGCCGTCCCGTCCCAGACCTGCGCGACAACCTCGGCGCGCTGGCGGCCGCCCCTGCCCCGCGAGGCCGTGCTCGTCAGCCTGATGAAGGGCGTCGAGGCCGGCACCACGCTGCGGATGAGCCAGGTGGTGGCCGATGTCGCGGCCGTCGGCGCCGGACCGGGTGGCCGTCGTCTCCGGCCCGAACCTCGCCCGCGAGATCGCCGTGCGCCAGCCGACCGCCACCGTCGTGGCCTGCGAGGACGAGGACGCCGCCGAGCTCGTCGCGCAGGCCTGCTCAACGCCCTACTTCCGCCCCTACACGAACACCGACGTCGTCGGTGTCGAGCTCGGCGGCGCCGTCAAGAACGTGATCGCGCTCGCCGTCGGCATCGCCGAGGGCATGGGGCTCGGCGACAACACCAAGGCGACCATCATCACCCGCGGCCTCGCGGAGACCGCCCGGCTCGGGGCCGCGCTCGGCGCCGAGCCCGCCACGCTCGCGGGACTCGCCGGTCTCGGCGACCTCGTCGCGACCTGCGCATCCCCGCTCTCGCGCAACCGCACCCTCGGAGTCGCCCTCGGTCAGGGGCTGACGCTGGACCAGGCACTCGCGGCGGCGCGGCACACCGCCGAGGCCGTGAAGTCCTGCCGGCCGATCCTCGAGCTGGCCCGCGCGCACGGCGTCGAGATGCCGATCACGGAGCAGGTCGTCGAGCTCGTGCACGGCGGGGCGACGTGCACGAGATGGGAGCGCGGCTGCTGGGGCGGCCGCGCAAGCCCGAGGGCGCCCTTCAGCCGGGGCAGCGCGTCGAGCACGGCCGCCGAGGTCCGCCCAGAGATCCTCGACGTCCTCGACGCCGACCGACAGCCGCACCAGGGACTCCGGCACGGCCGCGGGCTCCCCGGCGTGCCGCCGCCGCCGCTCGATCGTCGACTCCACCCCGCCCAGGCTCGTGGCGTGCACCCACAGCCGGGTCCGGGCGCAGCTCCTCCGCGGCGTCCGCGCCGCCGGCCAGCTCGAGCGCGACGATCGCCCCGAAGCCGCGCATCTGCTCGGCGGCGCGGCGTGCCCGGGGTCGTCCGGCAGCGACGGGTGCCGGACCCGGCGACCGCGGGGTGGACGGCCAGCCGGGCGGCGAGCTCGGCGGCGTTGGCGCCGGCCCGCTCGACGCGCAGGTGCAGGGTCCGCAGGCCGCGCAGCGCCAGCCACGCCTCGGCGGGCCCCGGCACGGCGCCGTGCACGGTGCGGTGCCGGTGCAGCCGGTCGCGCAGGCCGTCGTCCGCGGTGACGGCGGCGCCGAGCACCACGTCGCTGTGCCCCGCGAGGTACTTCGTCACCGAGTGCACGACCACGTCCGCCCCGTGCTCGAGCGGCCGCTGCACGAGCGGCGTCGCGAACGTGTTGTCGACGGCGACCAGCGCACCCGCGTCGTGCCCCGCGGCGACGAGCGCGGGCAGGTCCGCGACCTCGAGCAGGGGATTGGTCGGCGTCTCGAGCCAGAGCAGCTCGGCCCCGGGGGCCAGGGCGGCGCGGACGGCGTCCGTGTCGGCGACGTCGACCGGGACCACCCGCACCCGCCGCGCTCCACCAGCTCCGCCAGCAGCGTCAGGGTGCCGTTGTAGGCGGCCGTGGGGACGACGACGCGCGCTCCGTCCGGAACCAGGTCGACCACCGCGGCGACGGCGGCCATCCCGGCGGAGAAGAGCAGCGCGCGCCCGCCCTCCAGCGCCCCGAGCGCCGCCTCGAACGCCTCCCACGTCGGGTTGGTCCACCGCCCGTAGCCGAGATCCCCCGGCCGGGGCGCGCCCGGGGAGGCGACGTACGTCGACGTGAACACCAGCGGGGTGTTCAACGGCGCGTCGGGCTCGGCGGCGGCCGGCCCGCGGTCACGGCCACGAGTGGCGGGGGACAGCGGACAGGAGAGGGGTCGGGCACCGGTGCAGCGTACGAGGCCGCCGCCGACAGCGGTAGCCTGCCCCGCGATGAACGCCACGCCCGAGCAGCCCGCCCGCCCCCGCGTCGCCCTCGTCTTCGGCGGCCGCTCCGGGGAGCACGCCGTCAGCTGCATGACCGCCGCGAGCGTCATGCACGCGCTCGCGCAGTCCGGCTACGACATCGTGCCGATCGGCATCACCCCCTCGGGCCGGTGGGTGCTCGCCGGTGCCGAGCCGGGCCGCTGGGAGCTCACCGACGGCCGGCTGCCCGAGGTGGCGGAGGACGAGGGGCCCACGGTGCTCGTGCCGCTCGAGACCGGCGAGCGGGTCCTGACGGTGCTCGAGCCGGGCCAGGTGCCGCGGGCGCTCGGCGAGGTCGACGTCGTGTTCCCCCTGCTGCACGGGCCGTTCGGCGAGGACGGGACGCTGCAGGGGCTGCTCGAGCTCGCCGACGTCCGGTACGTCGGCAGCGGCGTCCTCGCCAGCGCGGCCGGCATGGACAAGCACGTCATGAAGCTGCTGCTGTCGGCCCAGGGCATCCCGGTGGGTGGCCACCTGCTGGTCACCGCCCGGCGCGTGGGAGCGCGACGCCGAGGGCGTGCGCGCGGACGTCGAAGAGCTCGGGTACCCCGTCTACGTCAAGCCGTCACGGGCCGGGTCGAGTCTGGGCATCAGCCGGGTCAAGGGCCCTGCCGACCTGGACGTCGCCATCGAGGAGGCCCGCCGGCACGACCCGCGGATCGTCGTCGAGGCCGAGATCGAGGGCCGCGAGATCGAGTGCGCGGTGCTCGAGTCGATCGACGGCGGCGCGCCCGCCACGAGCCTGCCCGGCGAGATCGAGGTCGGCGCGGCCTACGAGTTCTACGACTTCGAGGCGAAGTACCTGTCGGGGGACGCGGTGGGGCTGCGCTGCCCCGCCGACCTGCCCGAGGCCGTGGTGCACCGGGTCCGCGACCTGGCGGCCCGGACCTTCGAGGCGCTCGGATGCGAGGGTCTGGCGCGCGTCGACTTCTTCCTGCGCCCCGACGGGGAGGTGCTCGTCAACGAGATCAACACGATGCCGGGCTTCACGCCGATCTCGATGTACCCGCGGATGTGGCAGGCGACGGGCCTGGAGTACCCCGCGCTCGTCGACCGGCTGGTGCAGCTCGCCCTGCACCGTCGTACCGGCCTGCGCTGACACACCCGCTGCGGCGGCCACGCCCGCGGACACCTCACGACTACCGTGGAGCGACGAGCGGCCGCGCCTCAGCTGCAGCTGCGGCCGTTCTTCGGCAGGGCTGCGGCGACGGGGCGAGGTCGACCAGGGCGCCGGTTGGCTGGTCGTAGGACCTCGGGACGGCCACGTCGACGGCAGGATCCGTGCCGAACGTCGTGAACACGACGGGGTCGGCGTCCGGGTCGGCCAGGACCCAGTCGTGGCCGTTGACGCTGATGCACTGGGCGGTCGTCGGGCCCAGCGGCTCGAGGCCGCAGCGCATCACGATGTGAGGGTCGCCCCAGGCGAGCGCGCCATGGACCCGAGCGGCGAGCGGCCCTTGCCGAGCACCGTGCCAGGCGCGGCCCCAGAGCCTTGTGCAGGCGGGATCGGACGCACGCGGGGCCGGACTCGGCGCGGAACTGCAGGCGGCGAGCGAGCACCGCGCCGGCGGCGAGAGTCAGACGTGGACGACGGTGCACGTCAGCGTGCGGGTGATGCCCTTGACGTCCTGGATGCGGGCGATCACGAGCTGGCCGAGCTCGTCCACGCTCGGCGCCTCGACCCGGGCGATGACGTCATAGGGGCCGGTGACGTCCTCGGCGAGGGTGACGCCGGGGATCTCGGCGATGGACCGCGCCACGTCCGCCGCCCGGCCCACCTCGGTCTGGATGAGGATGTACGCCTGCACCACCACGGGTCCTCCTTCTCTGCGCCTCACGCCCGGGTGGCGTGCCCCCGCGAGGATCGTCCCGGGTCGGATCACGCTACCGTGAAGCCCGTGAGCGGCGCAGGACCGGGCGGCGCGCCGCCTCCGGGCCCGACTCTCGGGCGACGTCGGCGAGGACGCCCTGGTCCGGGCGGTACTCGGTCGCTACCGCCCAGCGCCCGGCGTCCTGCTGGTGCCCGCCGGTGACGACGCCGCCGTGCTCGAGATCCCTCGGTCGTCCGGCAGCCGCCTCGTGGTCTCGACGGACACGCTCGTCGAAGGCGCCGACTTCCGCCAGGACTGGTCCGGAGGGCGCGACGTCGGGGTCAAGCTGGCGGCGCAGAACTTCGCCGACATCGCCGCGATGGGCGCCCGCCCGGTGGCGCTCGTCGTGAGCCTGGCGGCGCCTCCCGACCGTGCGCCTGGACTGGGCGACCGCCCTCGCGGACGGGCTCGACGACGAGACCGCCCGGGCCGGGGCCGCCGTGGCGGGCGGGGACGTGTCGCAGTCCGCGCAGCTCGTCCTCACCGGGACGGCGCTCGGCATCCTCGAGGGGCGGCCCGTCCTGCGCTCGGGCGCGCGCCCCGGGGATGTCGTCGCCCTGCCGGGCGCACCGGGCCCTCGGCGGCCGGGCTCGCGCTGCTGCTGGCCGCCGGGTCGCGCGCGGCCGCGGCCGACCTGGCGCCGTCGGCGTCCGCCCTGGTCCAGGCCCACCTGGCGCCGCGGCCGGGCTACCCGCGGGTCCGGACGCCGCCGGCGCCGGGGCCACCGCGCTGATCGACGTCAGCGACGGCCTGCTGCGCGACGCCGGCCGGGTCGCGAGGCACTCCGGCGTCCTCGTCGACCTCGACCCGGCCGCGCTCGCACCGGCGGGCGACCTGGTGGCCGCCGCCGGGGCGCTCGGCACCACCGCGCTCGCCCTCGAATGGGTCCTCACCGGCGGGGAGGACCACGCGCTGCTCGCCTGCTTCCCCCCGGACGCGGACCTGCCGGCGGCGTTCGCCGTCATCGGGCGGGTGCAGGCGACGCGCGACGAACCGGGGTACTGGTGGAGGGAGCCCGCTGGACCGGCCGGACGGCTGGCACCACTTCCGCTGACCCCCCGGCACTTGTGTGCGCTCGACGTGGTCGTCACGCCGGTCGAGGGCACGACGAGCGCACACAAGTGGCGCGACACCGCGCGCAAAATGGGCCGCCCGGCCCCTGGGCGGGACCGGGCGGCGCGGGGGCTCAGGCCGAGCGGACGACCTTGCCGGCCTTCAGGCACGACGTGCACACGTTGAGCCGCTTCGGCGTGGCGCCGACGAGCGTACGCACGCGCTGGATGTTGGGGTTCCAGCGGCGCTTGGTACGGCGGTGCGAGTGCGAGATGTTGTGACCGAAGCCCGGCCCCTTGCCGCAGACGTCACAGGTGGCAGCCACGGGAAGTGCTCCTCAGGAGTGGTGGGTCGGATTCGGTGGACCCGGGCACGCGCCCGGGCAACCACGACAGGGTATCCGACGCCGACGGCCGTCCCCAAACCGGCGGGAGGCCGCGCGGGGGAGTGTCGCCGGTCGCGGTTACCCTGACGGGCACTCGCCAGACGGGATGCAGGCGGGATGCCGTGCGGGAGGAGGTGGGGCGTGCTCGACGTCCTGGACGGCCCCGCGTCGCGCCGCTGGGCGCGCTCGGCCCTCGCCGCGCTGGGAGATGCCCGCGAGGAGCTCGACGCCCTCAACGTCTATCCGGTGCCCGACGGCGACACGGGCACCAACCTCTACCTCACGTTCGAGGCGGCCTGCTCGGCGGTCACGGCATTGCCTCGCGACACCGAGCTGCGCGCGGTGCTCGAGGCGTTCGCCAGGGGCGCCCTGCTCGGGGCGCGGGGCAACTCCGGGATCATCCTCGCGCAACTGCTGCGGGGCTGGGCCGACGTGCTCGCGGAGCACGAGGTCATGGACGGCGTCGCCGCCAAGCAAGCGATGCACCTCGCCGACCAGCAGGCATGGACTGCCGTCGCTGCGCCCGTCGAGGGCACCATCCTGTCGGTCAGCCGGGCCGCGGCGCGGGCCGCGGCGCAAGTGCCGGGGGACGGGCTGCCGGCCGTCGTGACGGCAGCCGTGGTCGCAGCCCGCGAGGCCCTCGCCCGCACGCCCGAGCAACTGCCCGCCCTGCGCCGCGCCGGGGTCGTCGACGCCGGCGGCTGCGGCTTCGTCGTCCTGCTCGAGACCCTGGAGGGCTTCCTCGCGGGCGATGCGTACCGTCCCCGCCGAGGGCGGCCTCCTGCCCTCCCCGTGGTCGACCTGACGCACTGCGACGACCTCGACGCCGACGGCCCGGCGTACGAGGTGATGTACCTGCTGGAGGCGCCGGAGGAACGTGTCGGGACGCTGCGCTCGGCCCTCTCCGCTCTGGGCGACTCCCTCGTGGTCGTGGGCGGAGGCGGGCTGTGGCACGTGCACGTCCACGTGGACGACCCCGGCGCAGCCGTCGAGCGCGCGCTCGACATCGGCCGGCCACGTCGGATCCGGGTCGCCCACTTCGCGGAGCAGATCGCGCGGCGCAGCGCCCGGCCGCGCACGGGGGTCGGTCTCGTGGCGTGCGCCGCCGGCCCCGGCCTGGCCACGCTCTTCGAGGAGTCGGGGGCAGTCGTCGTCCGCACGGCGCCCGGCCGACGCCCCTCCACGGGGGAGATCCTGGACGCCGTGCGGTGCACCGCTGCGCCGTTCGTCGTGGTGCTGCCCAACGACGGTGACACCGTCGCGGTCGCGCGGGCCGCCGCCGGAGCCGCTCGTGACGAGGGCATCCGCGTCGCCGTCCTGCCGACGCGTGCCCAGGTGCAGGGGCTGGCCGCCGCCGCGGTGCACGATCCCACCCATGCCGCGGACGCCGACGTCGTCGCGATGAGCGCAGCAGCCGGGGCCGCTCGGGATGGGGCGGTGACCGTCGCCGTCCGCGAGGCCATCACCACCGCCGGGCTCTGCCGGCCCGGTGATGCGCTCGGCGTCGTCCAGGGCGACTTCGCGGTGGTGGGGTCGGACCTGGCCGCCGTGGCCGTCGAGGTCGTCGACCGGCTACTCGCCACCGGCGGCGAGCTGGTGACCCTGGTGCGTGGCGCCGATGGCGACGACGCTCTCGTCGCGGCCGTCACTGGGCACCTTCGCCGGACGCGGCGTGATCTCGAGGTCGCCGTCCTGGACGGCGGCCAGGAGCGCTACCCGCTGCTGATGGGGGTGGAATGACGACGGGCAGCTGGCTGGACGAGCCGCTCAAGCGCAGCGTCGACGCACGGACCCTGAAAGGGCTCGAGCAGCTCGGCCTCGCCACCGTGCGTGATCTGCTCTGGCACTTCCCCCGGCGGTACATCGACCTGGGGGACCTGACGCCGCTGACCGACCTGACGATCGGCGAGCAGGTGACGTTCGTGGGTCTCGTCGTGAAGACCTCGCTCTTCACGGCGAAGCGCACCGGCACCCAGATCTACAAGGTGACCGTCGACGACGGCGCGACGCAGCACGACATCACGTTCTTCAACCCCCGCAAGCTCATCCACACCCTGCACGAGGGCACCCGCGCGGTCTTCAGCTGTGAAGTGGGCGAATTCAACAGGAAGCCGCAGCTGACGCACCCCGACTTCTTCCCGCTCGGGTCGCGCGACGAGGCGGAGGAGTTCGCCAGATCGCCCTACCCGGTGTACCCGCTGACCAAGGGCCTGAAGAACCACGTCGTCGTCAACGCGGTGCGGATCTTCCTCGACGTGCTGCCCGAGCTTCCCGACCCGATCCCGCACGACGTCCGGTCGCGGCGGGGCGTGCTGGGCCTGGTCCCCGCTCTGCGTGCCATCCACCGGCCCCGCGAGGACGCGGACTGGCAGCAGGCGCGTCGCAGGTTCCGGTTCGAGGAGGCGTTGGTCCTGCAGGTGGCCCTGGCCCAGCGGCGGGCGGCCGACCGGCTCGTCACCGCCACGCCGAGACGTCCGATGGCCGGCGGCCTGCTCGAGTCCTTCGACGCGCAGCTGCCGTTCGAGCTGACCGGCGGCCAGCGACAGGTCGCAGCGCAGATCGCAGAGGACATGGCCCGGGACTGGCCGATGCAGCGGCTCCTGCAGGGCGAGGTCGGCTCGGGCAAGACCGTCGTCGCGCTGCGCGCCATGCTGTCCGTGGTCGACGCCGGCGCGCAGGCAGCTCTGCTCGCGCCCACCGAGGTGCTCGCGGCTCAGCACCACCGGTCGATCTCGGCGCTCCTCGGTCCGCTGGCCGAGGCGGGCATGCTCGGTGGCGCCGACAACGCGACCGAGGTCGTGCTCCTCACCGGCTCGCAGTCCACGGCCACTCGGCGCAAGGCCCTGTTGGACGTCGTCAGCGGCGACGCCGGGATCGTCGTCGGCACTCACGCGTTGCTGCAGGACAAGGTGGCGTTCCACGACCTCGGTCTCGTGGTCGTCGACGAGCAGCACCGGTTCGGGGTCGAGCAGCGGGACGCCCTGCGCGAGAAGGGCACGGTGGCGCCGCACGTCCTCGTGATGACCGCGACCCCGATCCCGCGCACCGTGGCCATGACCGTCTTCGGCGACCTGGAGACCTCCACGCTGCGCGAGCTGCCGAAGGGGCGGACCCCGATCGCGACGCACCTCGTGCCGCTGATCAAGCAGCCCACGTGGCAGGACCGCATCTGGCAGCGCATCCGCGAGGAGGCGGCGGCGGGCCACCAGGTGTTCGTGGTCTGTCCCCGGATCGGCGACGGTCCCGAGACGGACGAGCCGGACGTGGACTCCGGCGCCTCGCCGGAGACGGACGATGCACGGCCGCCGTCGCGTGCTGTGGTCGAGGTCCTCGAGGAGCTCCGCGGGCGGCCGGAGCTCGAGGGCCTGCGCATCGAGCCGCTGCACGGCCGGATTCCGGTGGAGGAGCGGGAGTCGACGATGCAGGCGTTCGCCGCCGGGGACGTCGACGTACTGGTCGCCACCACCGTCGTCGAGGTCGGCGTCGACGTGCCGAACGCCACCCTCATGGTCATCCTCGACGCCGATCGCTTCGGCATCTCCCAGCTGCACCAGCTCCGCGGTCGCGTCGGGCGGGGCAGCGCCGCCTCGCTCTGCCTGCTCGTGACCCGGGTCGAGGACGGGACCCCCGCGTACGAGAGGCTCGCCGCAGTCGCGGCCACCCTGGACGGCTTCGAGCTCGCCGGCGTCGACCTCGAGCAGCGGCGGGAGGGCGACGTCCTCGGCAAGGCGCAGTCAGGTGGCCGGTCTTCGCTGAAGCTGCTGCGGGTGCTGCGGGACGAGGATGCTCATCGACGCGGCGCGGCACGACGCGATGGCGCTGGTGGCGCAGGACCCCGAGGTCGAAGGTTCACCGGGCCTGCGCGCTGCTCTCGACGAGCTGCTCGAGGAGGGCAAGGACGCCTTCCTCGAACGCACCTGAGCCCGGCGGCCGAGATCATGCTCGCGAGCCGACCGGCTCGGTGATCGACAGGGGGCCTTGGCGCGGACGTCTGGCGAGCATGATCTTGCAGATCATCACAGGAGACGGATCGATCCCTCGAAGGGCAGGGCGGCCGCCACTGACAGCTGCGTGGTGATGTAGGCGGCGAGTGCGACCGCCCGCACAGGCACGAGGACGTCGCGCGCCTCCCAGCGCACCACGAGCAGGCCCGTTCGACGCAGCCGCATCTCCCGGGTCCGCTCCTCGTGCAGAACCGACTCGTAGTCCTCGAGCGACGCGGATCCCGCGTTCCAGGGCCCTCATGCGGTACTTCGCCCGCCCGTCGGCCTCGCCGAGCAGGCCCTCGTGCCACCAGCAGTCGCCCCTGCCGATCAGCAGGCCCGCCGGGTCGGCGACCTCGACCTGCCACTGCGGTGACGGCAGTCCCTGCTCGTCGAACGTCCAGGCCGACCAGGACTCGAGGGGCGACTCCCGCCGGCCGTCGGCGAGCGCCACGACGCGACGCGCCCGCGGCGCGCCCGGCCAGCCCTTGGCGCGAGCCACGGCCCTGGCCAGTGCCGCCGGCGTGACACGACCAGAGGCGAGTGCCGCATCCGCGATGGCGAGGGCGTCCCGCGGGGGCAGCGTCCGGGCGCAGTCCACGACCGTGCGGGCGGGCGACGTGACGAGGAGACGCCCGGACCCGACGTACTCGTCGGCGTCCGAGCGGCGCCACGAGGATCCGCACGGTGCCGGCTCGGGTCGGGCCTCGCGGTGGCCGTGAAGCTCATCGCGCCCCATCCGCCGAGCGGCGAGGGCCACTGCCAGGCGCGAGCGGCGTGGGCATGGCTGAGCACCAAGTCGCGACGATGTTCCGCCGCGTGAGCGACGAGCTCTGCGTGCCACCGGCGTTGCTCGTCGAGGCCCTTTCCGGACGAGAACCAGCCGTGCCGCAGCTTCGTCCACGACCCCGACTGCAGACGCCGTGAGACCTGGCCGTTGGTCAGCCCTGCGGCCGCGGCCTCCGCGCGACTGAAGGCGGGAGGGAGATCGGGGTCTGGGCGGGACACGGTGCGAGCGTCGGCGAGGAGCGCATGCCGAAGCAGCGCTCCAGGCGGAGGCTGTGGACAACGGGACGGTGCGGCCCGGTGTGGACGACGAGCGCACGGCTGGTTCCGTCAACGGCCCGCGGCCGTGGTGCGCCACCGCGCCGCGTCCGGCTGCCTCGGCATCGTCCCCGCCGCGGTCCGTAGCGCAAGATCATGCTCACGAGCTGCCCGGGTCCAGGGATCGAAAACGGCCTCGCTGCCCGGTCGACTCGCGAGCATGATCTTGTAGGGGGCCGGCGCGGCAGGCGGCCGCGCCGACCGCTGCGGGACGATGGCGCCGTGACGAGGATCATCGCGGGCGTCGCGCGGGGGCGCCGGCTCGAGACCCCGCGAGGCGCGGCCACCCGGCCGACCAGCGACCGCGTCCGCGAGGCGCTCTTCGGCTCCCTCGACGCCCGCGGCGTGCTCGACGGCGCCGTCGTCCTCGACCTCTTCGCCGGCTCCGGCGCCCTCGGGCTCGAGGCTGCCAGCCGGGGCGCCGAGGAGGTCGTCCTCGTCGACTCCGCCCGCGAGGCCGTCGCCGTGGCCCGCCGCAACGCCGCGGCGCTCGGGCTGGCCGGCGTCCGGGTGGTGCAGGCGCCGGTGCTGCGCTGGCTGGCCGGGCCCGGCGTGCCCGGCGGCGGACCTCGTCCTGCTCGACCCGCCCTACGGCGCTCGACGAGGACGCGCTGGCCGGCGGTGCTCGCGGGCCGTGGACGGCGGC
The DNA here is from genome assembly GCA_963786765.1 of uncultured Actinomycetota bacterium. Classification (GTDB taxonomy): domain Bacteria; phylum Actinomycetota; class Actinomycetes; order Actinomycetales; family Kineosporiaceae; genus DATKNA01. The sequence continues at coordinate 199,974 of CAWBAJ010000019.1, forward strand.
CTCGCGCCCGGCGCCCTCGTCGTGGCCGAGCGCGACGGGCGAAGCCCCGAGCCGGCGTGGCCGAAGGGCTGGGAGCCGGAGGGAGCGCGCCGCTACGGCGACACGGTGCTCTGGACGGCCGCTGCTAGGTTGCGCCCGTGAGCCACCTCGCTGTCTGCCCCGGCAGCTTCGACCCCGTGACGAACGGGCACGTGGATGTGGTCCGGCGGGCGGCGCGGCGCTGTTCGACGAGGTCGTCGTCGCGGTGCTCGGCAACCCCGCGAAGAGCGGCCTGTTCCCGCTCGACGAACGCGTCGAGCTGCTGCGGGCGGCCGTCGACGGCATCGACGGCATGCGGGTGGAGTCCGTGGCCGGGGGGCTGCTCGTCGACTACTGCCGGTCGGTCGGCGCGTCCGCGATCGTCAAGGGACTGCGGTCGGGCAACGACTTCGCCTACGAGCTGCCCATGGCGCTGATGAACCGGCATCTCACCGGCATCGAGACGGTGTTCATCCCCGGGGACCCGCGCTTCGAGCACGTCTCGAGCTCCCTGGTCAAGGAGGTGGCGGGCCATGGCGGCGACGTCACCGGCCTCGTCCCCGACGCCGTGCTGCCCCGGCTGCTCGCCCGGCTCGGCTGCGGTCGAGCGGAGAGAGGGCGGCCGGTTTGGGCGCGGGCAGCGGCCTGCAGTAATCTCTCCTTTGGCCTCGTCGCGGTTCGCGGCGGCGCCGTCGCCCGCTAGGCCGCATCGAGGAGTCATGATCCGCCTGGACCCCCGGTCCCCGCTCGTCGTCGACACGCGAGAGCTGGGGCGCCGTCCGGGGACCATGCGGAAAGCTGCACCGAACGATCGCGGCCCCGGCGGGCCTCGGCACCGACGTGATCCGGCATCCCCGAGGGCTCCGACCTCGAGCTCGACCTGCGGCTCGAGGCGGTGATGGAGGGGATCCTCGTCTCCGGCACCATCCGTGGCCGTACGGAAGGCGAGTGCGTGCGCTGCCTGGACCCGGTCGAGGACGAGATCGAGACCGACGTCCAGGAGCTGTTCGTCTACCCCGGGCGCACGCCCGAGGGTGAGGACGAGGACGAGTTGCGCGAGCTGGTGGACGAGATGATCGACCTCGAGCCCGTGCTGTACGACACGCTGGTGCCGGCCCTGCCGTTCCAGCCGGTGTGCCGGGACGACTGCCCGGGCCTGTGCTCCGAGTGCGGGGCACGGCTCGCGGACGCCCCGGGACACACGCACGAGAGCGCGGACCCCCGCTGGGACGCGCTGCAGGAACTGCTGACACAGAACGAGCACGGCCCCGGCGCCGAGCCCGAACCCAAGGAGAGCTGACCGTGGCCGTCCCCAAGCGGAAGATGTCCCGCAGCAACACGCGGTCCCGCCGCTCCCAGTGGAAGGCGACGGCGGCCACCCTGACGACCCGGGTCGAGGGCGGTCAGGTCACCTACTCGCGGCCGCACCAGGCGCGCGTCGTCACCGACTCCGCCGGCACCCCGCTGTACCTGGAGTACAAGGGCCGCAAGGTCAAGGACCTCTGAGCGCTCCTGACGGCACCGCTGTGGCGTCACCTCTGCGGGATCGAACGGGCGGCACGATCCCGGCGAGCTGCTCGACGCGCTCGGCGTCAAGATCGCGCCCGAGCCTGCTCGAGCGTGCCCTGACGCACCGGTCGTTCGCGTACGAGAACGGCAACCTGCCGACGAACGAGCGGCTGGAGTTCCTCGGTGACGCCGTCCTGAGCCTCGTCGTCACCGACGCCCTCTACCACCGCCACCCCGACCTGGCCGAGGGCCGCCTGGCCAAGCTCCGGGCGGCCGTCGTCAACATGCGCGCGCTCGCGCACGTCGCCCGCGCCCTCGGCGTCGGGGACCACGTCCTGCTCGGCAAGGGCGAGGAGGGACCGGGCGGGCCGCGACAAGTCCTCGATCCTCGCCGACACCCTCGAGGCGCTGATCGGCGCCGTCTACGTCGAGCACGGCATCGACGTCTCCAACGCCTTCGTGCACCGGCTGGTCGACCCGCTGATGGCGTCGTCCGCCGCGCTCGGCGCGGGCCTCGACTGGAAGACCAGCCTGCAGGAGCTCACCGCCGAGCTCGCCCTCGGCGTGCCCGAGTACCGGGTGCAGCGAGGAGGGCCCTGACCACGCCAAGACGTTCCACGCGGACGTGCTGGTCCACGGGGAGGTCCCGGCGCCGGCAGCGGGCGCAGCAAGAAGGAGGCGGAGCAGGGCGCGGCGTCGCGGCCTTCACGGCGCTGCGCGAGAGCGACGCTGACGCGCCGTCGACGGCTCCGTGCTGCCGACGGCTCCCTCGACGGCTCCCTCGGCGGCGCTCCGGCCCTCGGGCCCTGAGGCGTGCCCGAGCTGCCCGAGGTCGAGGTGGTGCGCCGCGGCCTCGCCCGCTGGGTGACCGGCGCCCGGCTCGGCGACGTCGAGGTCCTTCACCCGCGCCCCGTCCGCCGGCACGAGGCCGGGCCCGAGGACTTCGCGGCCCGGCTTCGCGGCGCCGTCGTCACGGACGTCGTCCGGCGTGGCAAGTTCTGCTGGCTCGAGCTCGACAGCGGGGAGGCGCTGCTGGCGCACCTCGGCATGAGCGGCCAGGTGCTCCTGCGCCCCCCGGACGCCGACCGCGAGCGGCACCTGCGCGTGCGTCTCGCCCTCGACGGCGGCGCCCTCGACGCGCAGGCGAGGGGCGGGAGCTGCGGTTCGTCGACCAGCGGATGTTCGGGGGCCTCGCGGTCGTGCCGCTCGTGCCCACTCCGGACGGCGGCCCCGGCGGCCGGGGCGGTGCGGCATCGCCGCGACGCCGACGCCGACGCTGGTGCGACGTGTGGACGCCGTCCGGGCCCTGGCTGCCGCCCCAGGTGGCGCACATCGCCCGGGACCCGCTCGACCCGACGCTCGACGAGCGCGCCTCGTGCGCCCGCTGGCGGCTGCGCCGGACCGGCGTCAAGAGGGCCCTGCTCGACCAGACGCTGATCTCCGGCGTGGGCAACATCTACGCGGACGAGGCGCTGTGGCGGGTGAAGCTGCACTACGCCCGCCCCACGGAGGCCATGACGGGGCCGGCCGTACGGCGGCTGCTCGGGGCGGTCCGCGAGGTGATGGGGAGGCCCTGCGGCAGGGCGGCACGAGCTTCGACGCCCTCTACGTGAACGTGAACGGCGAGAGCGGGTACTTCGAGCGGTCGCTCGCCGTCTACGGCCAGGAGGGGCGCCCCTGCCCCCGCTGCGGGACCCCGGTGCGCCGCGACGCCTTCATGAACCGCTCGTCGTTCACCTGCCCCCGCTGCCAGCCGCGCCCGCGCGCCGGCCGCTGGTGAGCGGTCCTGGCCCGCAGGACGGCCGCGGGGATCCGTCCGTCCGCGTCGATCGGCGTCCAGGCCTCGCCCGGGCGCCACTGGGACCCGCAGCCCTGACAGGCGAAGAGCTCGCTGGGCGCGCGCCGCGTCCGCACCCAGCGGCACAGGCTCCGGCAGGGGTGAACCGCGAGCTCGTCGCCGTCCGTCGCCACCCCCAGGGTCCCAGAGACCACCCACATGATCCCTCGCCGTGCGCCTCGTGGTTGGTTACCGTTTCGCAATGGACCCGCCGACCGCTGCCCGCACCCCCGCTGTGGGCCTCCTCCGCGGCGAAGGCGGTCCGGCTGACCGTATGGGTGCGGGGCACGGTGCAGGGGGTGGGCTTCCGCTGGTGGACGCGGTCGCGGGGGCTCGAGCTCGGTCTCGTGGGCACGGCGAGCAACCTGCGCGACGGCCGGGTCGAGGTCGTGGCCGAGGGTCCACGGACGGCGTGCGACAAGCTGCTGGCCTGGCTCCAGGAGCAGCCGTCGACCAAGGCGCGTCCCGGCGCCGTCACGGGGGTGGAGTATCGCTGGTCGGCGCCCGCCGGCGCCTTCAAGGGCTTCCGGGAGCGGTGACCGGCAGGGGATCAGATCACCGACGGCGTCCCGCCGGTGGCCTCGCAGGCTCGCGTAGATCGCCTTCGTCCGGCGCAGGGACGCCGTGAGCCGGGCGCGCAAGGACGCCGGCGTCGAGGGGTCCGCCAGCGAGGTCGTCACCGGCAGCACCGTGTACGACCCGATGTCGCAGTACGTCGCGGTGATCGTCACGCGGTCGGCGATCCATCGCCTGCCCTGCCGGACCACGTGCACACCCGACGATCGCGCCGTCCTGCGTCTGCGGCGCCAGCCCCACGGCCGGGGACTGGTTGGACGCAGGTTGCCCATGCCGAAGACGACGTACTTGTCGCCGAACCGCGCGACGGGCTGCTGCACGTGCACGTGACCACCCAGGATGAGGTCGACGTCCGGTGAGGCCAGCAGCGCCTTCGCCTGGGACAGCTGGGCCGCGGTGGGAGCCGACCGGAACTCCTGGCCCCAGTGCAGGGAGACGACGACGAAGCGTGGCGCCGGCCGCCCTGGCCCGCCGCGCGTCGGCGAGGATCCGGCGCACCGAGGTGCAGGTTGACCGCCCAGGGCGCCCCGGACGGAACGGGCATGCCGTTGGTCCCGTACGGTGTAGGACAGGTGCGCGATCACCGCGCCCTTGACCCGGTACAGCGCGACGCGCTTCGCCTCGGTCACGGAGCGCGCCGTGCCGGCGTGCCCGAGATGCTCGGCGTCGAGCGCCCGGAGGGTGTCTCGGACGCCGGTGAGGCCGCGGTCGACCGCATGGTTCGACGCGGTCGAGCAGCCGTCGTACCCGGCCCAGGCGTCGGCGTCGGCGACCTCGTGCGGGGTGTTGAAGACGGGGTAGTCACTGATGTCGGCGTCGTCGGCGGACAGCGGCGTCTCGACGTGGCAGAGAGCGAGGTCGGCAGCCGCGACGATCGGCCAGGACCTTGCGGAGGACGGGACGGAAGTCGTAGCGCCTGCCGTGGCCGTTCGCCAGCGCCCGGTCCGCCAATGGTCCGTGGACGAGCAAGTCCCCTGTCGCGACCAGGGTGAACGCGCCGGATGGGCTCAGCGGATGACGGCGGCGCGGCGGACGGCGGCGCGGCGGACGGCGGCGCGGCGGAGGGCGCCGCGGGACGGCTGGTGGACCCGCCGGCGAACTGCGGGCGACGCGCTCGTGGTGAGGCCCGGTGACAGGGCGGCCCAGCGGTCCAGCGAGCGGACCGGAGCGAGCGCGCCGGACGGGCTCGGGGACGCGGGACGGCGCGGATGCCGGGGGTTCACCGGCGACGCGGACGACGCGGAGGCCGCCGACGCGTCGGCGTCCGTGGTCGGCCCCCCGGCAACCGACGCCGCGACCGGCACCGCGACCACGGCGAGGAGCACGGCCCAGCCCCGAAGGCGCGCCTGCCTCACAGACCCAGGATGCCGGAAAGATCCTCTGGGTTGCCGCAGCCTCGCCGGGCGGCCTCAGCCCACCCACTGCCCGGTGGTGAAAGCGATCACGCCGGCCGCGCAGAGCGGGACGGCGAGCGTCAGGTAGGCCGGCGTGCACCCACCGCCACCGGGCCGCCGCCGCGGCCAGCAGCACCCACAGGGGCCACCACAGCAGCGTCGCCCGAGCGGTCGACGCGTAGAACGAGGAGGTGGCAAGAGCGGCGAGCTGCCCGCCGACGTACACGGCCTCGCCCCAGCTGCGGCGCAGGAGCAGGACGACGGTCAGGGCGAGGCCCACGGCCATGGCGGCGATCTCGGCGGCGAATGACCAGGCGAAGGGGGCGGGCTGGCGCGGGTCCAGCGCGGCGTGCAGGGTCGTCAGCAGCCCCTGCCAGGGGAGGACGAGCAGGCGGCCGAACTCCTGGGCCTGGACGTGCTGCCACGCCAGCCAGTCGCCGGTGATCGCGTGCAGGTAGACGACGTAGCCCGCGACGGCCGCCCAGGGCAGCAGCAGCGGGGGCAGGTCCCGCCATCGGCGCTCGTTCCCGTCGCGGGTACTCGTCAGCCACTGCACGAGCAGCGCCGCCCCCAGGAAGAACCCCGTCGCCCGGACGGTGCCCGCGAGGCCGCCCAGGACCCCGGCCAGCAGCCAGCGTCGCTGCCGCGCGGCCAGCCAGGCCGGCAGCGCGAACGCCAGGAACAGTGCCTCGGAGTACCCGGCGGCCAGGAACACCGCGAACGGGGAGACGGCGAGGTAGAGGACGCTGCGGGCCGCCACCAGCTCGCCGTGGTCGGCGGCGGCGAGGCGGGCGAGTGCCACGGCCGCCACCCCGCCGGCCACCAGGGAGACGAGCAGGCCGGCGACCACCCAGTCCTGGGTGATCGGCCGGACCATCCACAGGGCGCCCGGCAGACCGGGGAAGAACGCGGCAGTGCCGGTGTCGGGGTAGTCCTGCGGGTACCCCAGGTACCCGAACCGGGCGATCTTGACGAACACGGCGACGTCCCAGCGGTCCCAGAGTTCGACGAACCCGGGCTGGAGGCCGGCCGTTCCCCTCGCCAGCAGCCACGACCCGGCGACAGCGAGGATCACGACCGACACCCGGGTGAGCAGCCAGGTGAGGAGCGCATCGCGCACCACCGGGGACGCCGATCGTGCAGGGCGGGCAGGCACCGACCCTCCCTTCCCGGCTCCGCGGCGGGGAGCCTCGCCAACCTTAGGGCGACGATCGGACCGGTCCCGCCCTGCCGTGGCCGTACGCTGGCGAGCGGCCCCCGCCACCGACGGCGCCTCGAGGAGCTCGCCACGTGCATCTGAAGACCCTGACGCTACGAGGCTTCAAGTCGTTCGCGTCGGCAACCACGCTGCGGCTCGAACCCGGCATCACGTGCGTCGTGGGCCGAACGGCTCCGGCAAGTCGAACGTGGTCGACGCGCTCAGCTGGGTGATGGGCGAGCAGGGCGCGAAGAGCCTGCGCGGCGGCAAGATGGAGGACGTGATCTTCGCCGGCACCGCCGGCAGGCCTCCGCTCGGTCGCGCCGAGGTCAGCCTCACGATCGACAACACCGACGGCGCCCTGCCCATCGACTACGCCGAAGTGACGATCAGCCGCACGATGTTCCGCTCGGGTGGCTCCGAGTACGCGATCAACGGCAGCCCCTGCCGGCTGCTGGACATCTCCGAGCTCCTCTCCGACTCGGGGATCGGCCGTGAGATGCACGTCATCGTGGGCCAGGGCCAGCTGGACGCCGTCCTGCACGCGAGCCCCGAGGAGCGCCGCGCCTTCATCGAGGAGGCCGCCGGCGTCCTCAAGCACCGCAAGCGCAAGGAGAAGGCGCTGCGCAAGCTCGATGCGATGCAGGCGAACCTCACCCGGCTCGCCGACCTCACCGCCGAGATCCGCCGCCAGCTCAAGCCGCTCGGGCGCCAGGCCGAGGTCGCCCGCCGCGCCCAGGTCGTGCAGGCCGACCTTCGCGACGCCCGGGCGCGCCTGCTCGCCGACGACCTCGTCACGCTGGTCACCACCCTGGAGCAGGAGGTGGCGGACGAGACAGCCCTGCGTGCCCGCCGGGTCGAGGTGGAGGAGCAGCTGGCGGGTGCCCGCCGGCGCCTGGGGGAGCTGGAGCTGGCCGCCGCGGAGGCGTCGCCACGGCACGCCAGGGCGCAGGAGACGTGGTACCGGCTGTCGAGCCTGCGCGAGCGGGTCCGGGGCACCGCCTCCCTTGCCGCGGACCGCCGCCGGCTGCTCGCGGACATGACGGAAAGAGCCCCGGAGCGGTTCAGCGGGCGTGATCCCGAGGAGCTCGAGGCGCAGGCCGCGGCGGTCCGGGAGCAGGAGGAGGCCCTGGCCGAGGCCGTGGCCGCAGCCCGCGACCACCTCGCCGACGTCGTCGACACCCGGTCCGATGCCGAGCGGGCCGAGGCCGAGGAGGAGCGCCGGCTCGGGGGGCTGCTGCGTGCCGCCGCGGACCGGCGGGAGGGACTGGCCCGGCTCGCCGGGCAGGTCGCGGCCCGCCGTAGCCGGGTCGAGGCCGGCCAGGAGCAGGTCGACCGCCTCGTCGCCCAGATCGGCGAGGCGCAGGAGCGTGCGGCGGTCGCGCGGGCCGAGTTCGAGGCGCTGGAGTCGCAGGTCGAGGGCGCGGAGGCCGGTGAGGAGGGCCTGGACGCCGAGCACGAGGCCGCTGCGGCTGACCTGGCCCAGGTCGAGGAGGAGCTGGCGGACGCCGCCCGCGCCGAGCGCGACGCCGAGCAGGAGCGGGCCACCTGGGCCGCCCGGCGGGAGGCCCTCGAGCTGGGGCTCAAGCGCCGGGACGGCGGCGGCGCCCTGCTCGCCGCGGGGGAGCAGCTCTCGGGCCTGCTCGGCTCGGTCGCGGCCCTGCTCACGGTGCAGCCTGGCCACGAGAACGCCGTCGCAGCCGCGCTCGGGGTGGCCGCCGACGCCGTCGCCGTCGAGTCGCCGTCCACCGCCGTGGCTGCCCTGCGCCTGCTGAAGGCGGACGACGGCGGCCAGGCGAGCGTCGTCGTCGCAGGTGCCCCCGCCCGGGCCCTGCTCGCGGACCCCGCCGGGCCGCCGCCCGCGCCGGGCGCCCGATGGGCCCGCTCGCTCGTCCGGGTCCCCGTGGCGCTCGCCACCACCCTCGACCGGTTGCTGGACGGCGTCGCCGTCGTCCCCGATCTCGACAGCGCAGCGGAGCTCGTGGCCGCGCAGCCCGCTCTCACCGCGGTCACCCTCGAGGGTGACGTCGTCGCGGCGGGGCTCGTCCGCGGCGGATCCGCCTCTGCGCCCTCGCTGCTGGAGGTGCAGGCGGCGGTCGACGAGGCCGAGGACACGATGGCAGCGGCCTCGCGGCGGGCCGGGCAGGCGCGGGCCAGGGTGGAGGCAGCCCGTCAGCGCCGCGCCGCGTGCGAGCAGCGGGTCGAGGCCGCGCTGGAACGGCTGCACGACTCCGACGCCAGGTTGGCCGCGGTGGGGGAACAGCTGGGGCAGCTCGGTTCGGCGGCGCGCGCCGCGGAGGCCGAGGCGGGCCGGCTGCGCACGGCACTGGGCGTCGCGCAGTCCTCCCTCGGCGACGACCGGGCGGCGCTGGCGGAGCTCGTCGAGCGACTCGAGGCGGCCCAGGAGCAGGACGGCGACGACGAGGAGCCCTCGACCGAGCTGCGGGACCGCCTCGCGGCGCAGGCGACGCAGGCGCGAGCGGCGGAGATGGAGGCGCGGCTCGCGCTGCGGACGGCTGAGGAGCGGGCCCGCGCCCTGGCCGGCCGGGCCGAGCAGCTCGAGCGGGCTGCCGAGACCGAACGCACGGAGCGGGCCCGCGCGGTCGCCCGCGAGCAGCGGCGGGCACGCCAGATCGAGACCGCCCGCGCGGTCCTCACCGGCGCGCAGTACGCATTGGCCGTGCTCGAGGAGGCGCTGGCCGAGGCCGAGCAGGCGCGGGCAACGGCCGACGCCGAACGGGTGGAACGCGAGCGCGAGCTCAGCCAGGTGCGCACGGGCGTTCAGGAACTCGTCGAGGAGCAGGCCCGGCTCACCGACGTCGTCCACCGCGACGAGATCGCGCGCGCGGAGCAGCGGATGCGGATCGACGCGCTGAAGGCGCGCAGCATCGAGGAGCTGGGCCTCGACCCGGAGGGGCTGGTCGCCGACTACGGGCCGGACCAGCCCGTCCCGCCTTCGCCGCCGGCACCCGGCGAGCCCGAGGAGGATGCGGACCAGCCGCCGCGTCCGTTCGTCCGGGCGGAGCAGGAGAAGCGGCTGCGCGCCGCCGAGCGGGCCCTCGCGCTGCTCGGCACGGTCAACCCGCTCGCCCTGGAGGAGTTCGCCGCGCTCGAGGAGCGGCACCGCTTCCTCACCGCCCAGCTGGAGGACCTGCGCGCATCCCGCCGCGACCTCCTCGACATCGTGAAGGAGGTCGACGAGCGGGTCGAGCAGCTGTTCACGGAGGCGTTCCAGGACACGGCACGCGAGTTCGAAGGGGTGTTCGCACGGCTGTTCCCCGGGGGCGAGGGCCGGCTCGTGCTCACCGACCCGTCCGACATGCTCTCCACCGGCCTGGACGTCGAGGCGCGCCCGCCGGGGAAGAAGGTGAAGCGGCTGTCGCTGCTGTCCGGCGGTGAGCGGTCGCTCACGGCCGTCGCTCTGCTCGTGGCCATCTTCAAGGCCCGGCCGAGCCCGTTCTACGTGATGGACGAGGTCGAGGCCGCTCTCGACGACACCAATCTCGGCCGGCTGATCACACTCTTCGAGGACCTGCGCCGCACCAGCCAGCTGATCGTCATCACGCACCAGAAGCGCACGATGGAGATCGCGGACGCTCTCTACGGCGTCACGATGCGAGGGGACGGCGTGACGACCGTCATATCGCAGCGGATCCGCGAGGAGCAGCCCGCCTGAGCATTTGCCGTTACCGCCGGATGTTGGCACCGTGGGGCGAGTGTTATGGGCCGTGCTCTTCGTCGTCGTCCTCGTCGTCCTCGCCGCTGCCGTGGTGGTCACGGTCGCCCTGCCCCATCTGAGGTCCGGCAGGCAGGTGCTCACGCCCGAGGGGGAACGGGTCGTCCGCGAGGCCCGCGCCCGGTTGACGAACACGCCGCAGCGCTAGGCGGACGCGCCGGAGTAGTGGCGAAGCCCGATCCGCCAGAGCAGGCGGGTCAGGACGACCAGCAGGGCCGCCAGCCCCGCCGCGGCCAGCACCGCGACCGGACCGAGCTGATGTGTCAGCGCCTGCGCCGGCACCGTGACCGCGAACGCCAGGGGCACGAGGAACGTGAACGTGACCCGCAGCCAGCCGGGATAGATGGTCACGGGCCAGCGTCCGGCCTGGTAGAGCCCGTCGAAGAGCTCGACGAGCACGTCCATGCGCACCGCCCAGAAGCCTGTCACGGTCACCGCCAGCCAGGCGCAGTAGATCATCACGGTGCCGAGTACGAGGGTGAGCGCGAAGAGCGCCACGTCGAGCGGCCCCGCGCCGCCCACCCGGACGGCGCCCACGAACACCAGGACGCTCCCGACGGCCACGTCGGCGAGGTGCCACACCTGCAGCTCCCGGGTGCTGACGAGCCACTGCGCGTCCATCGGCTTGGTCAGGGCGAAGTCGAGGGTGCCCTGCCTGATGTCCTCGAGCAGCCTCGTCATGTTCGGCTGCACCGCCGTCTGGATCACGCCGCCGAGCAGAACGTGAACGCCCAGCACGACGAGCAGCTCGTCGCGGGACCAGCCGGCGAGCTCGGGCGTGTACCCGAACACCAGCGCGAGCACCGCCAGCGCCGTGCCCGCCGCGACCAGCGACTGCACCAGTTGCAGGTAGAAGTTGACGCGGTACTGCAGCTCGTGCAGCACGGCGACCCGCAGGAAGGTGCCGGCCGTCCGCAGCGCGCGTCCCACCTCAGCCGCCCACCGCGGCGTAGCGACGCACCGCCCGGGGCCACACCAGGCGCAGCCCGGCCCAGCTGATCAGCACCCAGAGGAGCTGGACGCCGAGGCCGCGGGCCAGCGCCGGACCGTCGAGGTTCCCGGCGAGGGTGTCGATGGGGAAGCCGAACGTCGAGGGGAAGGGTGTCAGTGCGCCGACGCTCTGGGCCCAGTCCGGCAGCAGGGTCAGCGGCACGAGCCGGCCCGACAGCAGCAGCTCCAGGGTGAAGAACAGCTCGAACGGCGCGGAGACCCTTGTCGTCCAGAAGGTCGTCATCCCGAGCAGCCACAGCACCAGGGAGCGAATGAGGTAGGCGCCCCAGATCGCGACGACGAACGCGCCGGCCCGCGCCCAGGTCAGCGAGAAGGTGGGGTGGAAGACCAGTGAGAGCAGCGCGGCGATCGGCAGCCACAGCACGATCACGACCACCTTCCACCCGGCGAAGTACGCCAGGTCGAAGTGCAGAGGGTGCATCGGCCGCAGCAGGAGAGCGGACAGGTGTCCCTCGCGGATCCGCTCCTCCCACCCGAACGGCGTGAAGACGATGTTCATGTTCCGGACGAGGGTCCAGACGATGTAGTACGCCACGAAGTCGCCGCGGGTGACGCCGCCGACCGAGCCGCCCTGCGCACTCGCGACCGTCGTCCAGACGACCAGGTACACGACGGGCTCGACGATCATGCCGATCATGTAGGCGTAGTTGGCAGCGCGGTACTGGAACTGCTCGGTGATCGCCGTCCGCGCGGTGGTCAGGTAGAAGTCGAGCAGGTGGCGGGGCCCGCGCCGGCCCGGACCGTCCCACGGCACCGTGTTGGTGGGCGCCGCGGTCATCGGCGGCGTGGTCACGGAGCGACCCCGCCGGCGAAGGCGCGCTCGATGACGTCCTCGATGGACGGGTCCTCGATCGTCAGGTCGTCGACCCGGTGCTCCGTGAGGATCCGCCCCGCCACGGCGGACGTCCGCTCCCGCTCGACCAGCAGCACGATCCGGCCGCCCTCGGCCTGCACGACCTCCCCGTACCCCGACATCTGGGCGGACAACTGATCAGGGGCGTCGGCAACCGGATCGGCCAGCGTGACCGTGACCGTCTGCCGCGCCCGGAACCGGTCGGCGAGTGCCCGCAGCGAGCCGTCGAAGAGCAGCCGGCCGGTGTCGATCAGCAGGACGCGGGAGCACAGCGCCTCGACGTCGGCCATGTAATGGCTGGTCAGGAGGACCGTGGCGCCCCGGCGCCGGTTGTACTCCGCGAGGAACGTGCGGATCCGGCGCTGCATGACGAGGTCGAGGCCGAGGGTGGGCTCGTCGAGGAACAGCACCTGCGGCTGGTGCAGCAGCGCCCCGACGATCTCGGCCTTCATCCGCTCGCCCAGGGAGAGCGTCCGGACTGGCTTGCGGACGAGGTCGCCGATCCCGAGCAGCTCGACGAGGTCGTCCCGGTCGCGGCGGAACGAGGCCGGGGGCAGGCGGTAGATCGACCGGTTCATCTCGTAGGAGTCCAGCGCGGGCAGGTCCCATTGCAGCTGGTTCCGGTTGCCCATCACGAGCGTGATCCGGGCCAGGAAGGCGGCCTCGCGCCGCCAGGGCACCGCGCCCAGCACCAGCGCCTCGCCTGCTGTGGGGTGGAGCAGCCCGGTGAGCATCTTGAGCGTCGTGGTCTTGCCCGCGCCGTTCGGGCCGAGGAAGCCCACGACCTCCCCGGGCTCGACCCGGAACGAGACGCCGTCGACCGCGGTCACCTCCCGGGTGCGCCGCCGGCCCAGACCGCGCAGTGCCGCGACGAGGCCGGCGTCGCGCTCGGCCACCTGGAAGGTCCGCCGCAGCCGGCGGACGTCCACGTCCGCCGCCCCGACCCTGGTGCCCGTCGTCACCCGCCGGACGCTACCGGCAGGCACCGACCCGGTTCCCGTGGATTACCAGCCAGCCGACAGAATCGTCCGGTGAGCAGCACCGAGTACCTCGAGATCATCACCGCCGCGATCGTCGTCCTGGCCGGCGGCGGCGCGGCCGTCCTCGTCGGGCGGCGACGGCGGTCGGCTCCGCCACCGGAGGCGCGCGGACGGCCCACTCCGGGGGTCGACTACGCCCCGGGGGTGGGTGACGACGCCGAGGTCCCGCGGGACAGTGCCACCCGCACGGTGGAGAGCGTCGATCTGCCGGGCGATCCCGTCCTCGTCGAGGAACCGCCGAGCGCCGCCACCGCGCCGGCCGTCGAGATCCCGGAGCCCGTCGCCGGGCGGCTGGCTCGCCTGCGGGCACGGCTCGCCCGCTCCAACAGCTCCCTCGGGCAGGGGCTGCTCGCCCTGCTCTCGCGGGACCACCTCGACGAGGACACCTGGGACGAGATCGAGGAGACGCTGCTCGTCGCCGACGTCGGCGCCGGCCCGACGGCCGAGCTGGTGGAACGGCTCCGCCGGGACGTCGCCGTCCAGGGGGTCCGCTCGCCGGAGGCCGTGCGGGCGATGCTGCGCTCCGAGCTGCTGGAGGCCCTCGACCCCGCGATGGACCGCTCGCTCGCCGTGCACCGGGTGGACGGGCGGCCGGCCGTCGTGCTCGTCGTCGGCGTCAACGGCACCGGCAAGACCACCACCATCGGCAAGCTCGCCCGGGTGCTGGTCGCAGAGGACAAGGACGTCCTGCTCGGCGCGGCCGACACGTTCCGGGCAGCAGCCGCGGACCAGCTGCAGACCTGGGGCGAACGCGTCGGCGTCCCGACCGTGCGCAGTGACCGGGACGGTGCGGACCCGGCCGCGGTGGCGTTCCAGGCGGTCAAGGACGGCATCGAGCAGGAGGTCGACGTCGTCCTGGTCGACACGGCGGGCCGGCTGCAGAACAAGGTCGGGCTCATGGACGAGCTGGGCAAGGTGAAGCGCGTGATCGAGAAGCAGGCACCGGTCGACGAGGTGCTGCTCGTGCTCGACGCGACCACGGGTCAGAACGGCATGCAGCAGGCGAAGGTCTTCTCCGAGGTGGTGGACGTCACCGGCATCGTCCTGACGAAGCTGGACGGCACGGCCAAGGGCGGCATCGTCCTCGCAGTGCAGCGGGCCCTGGGCGTCCCGGTCAAGCTGGTCGGGCTCGGGGAGGGCCCCGACGACCTCGCGCCCTTCGAACCCGAGGCGTTCGTCGACGCCCTGCTGAGCTGACGGGCGGCGCGCTCGCGTCCGTGCGGCCCGACGACCTGGCGGCCCTGGTCGTGCGGGAGGCGGTCGACCGCGCCCGGGTGCCCGCGGACGCCGTCGACGAGGTGGTGCTCGGCGCCGCCAACCAGGCCGGCGAGGACAACCGCAACGTGGCCCGGATGGCCGTGCTGCTGGCCGGCCTGCCCGACGCCGTCCCCGGATTCACCGTCAACCGGCTCTGCGCGAGCGGCCTGCAGGCGGTGACGTCGGCGGCCCAGGCAGTGCAGACGGGCGCCGCGGACGTCGTCGTCGCGGGCGGGGTCGAGTCCATGACGCGGGCGCCGTGGGTGATGGCGAACCCGGGCACGCCCTGGGCACGTCCCGGTGAGGTCGCGGACACGGCTCTGGGCTGGCGCCTGACCAACCCTCGGATGCGCGAACTGGACGGCGGGCAGGCGACGATTCCTCTCGGCGACACGGCCGAGGAGGTCGCGCTGCTCGACGGGATCACCCGGGAGGAGTGCGCCATCGCCCTCGGTCACGCACTGGGCTCCAGCGGATGCCGGCTGCTCGTCACGGTGCTGGGGAGGCTGGAGCGCGAGGGCGGCCGGCGGGGGCTCGTGACGCTGTGCGTCGGGGTGGGCCAGGGCGCGAGCCTGCTCGTCGAGCGGGTCTGAGACAGGCGCCGCTGGGCCGGCGTGTCGTGTCCGAAGGGCGTGTCGGTGGGGGAGCGGGGGGCCTTCTGACAACCGTTGCCGTGATTCAGATCTGCATCAGGGCGCGCCGCGCCGCGCTGCGGGTGCGCCGCTCGATGATCGCCGGCTGTACCGCGCGAGCCCTCTGTGCAACGCGTCCTCGCAGGCGGGCGGTCAGCAGCTTGGGGTGTCGCGGTATGAGTGGCGATCATGACAACGGCTCTCGTCGTTCCTGGCCGCAGAGCGTGCCGATCGGGTCGGAGGCACGCGCCAGCAGTCCTTGCGCGGACGGGCAGGAGTAGTACAGGGTTCAACGATCCGACCCCGAGGAGGAGCCGTGCTCGATCCCGACACCGTCGCCGAGCTGCATGCCCAGCGGGAGTGCGTCGTCGCCGACCTGCTGCTGCCCCCCGAGCGGCGTCCGGCAACGGCCGGGCGCGGGATCCACCACACCGCCTTGATCAGCAGCGACGTCCGGAGGACGGTGGAGTTCTACCAGGGCGTCCTCGGCTTCCCGCTGACCGACATGTTCGAGAACCGCGACTACCCGGGCTCGACGCACTTCTTCTTCGACGTGGGGAACGGCAACGCCATCGCCTTCTTCGACCTGCCCGGTCTCGACCTCGGCCCCTACGCCGAGGTGCTGGGCGGCCTGCACCATTGCGCGCTGTCCGTGGAGCCCGCTGCGTGGGCCGCGGCCAAGGACCGGCTCGACGCCGCCGGCGTCCCCTACGAGCACATCAGCGGGACCTCGCTGTACTTCCGCGACCCTGACGGCGCGCGGCTCGAGCTCATCAGCGACCCCCTCGGTGAAATGTACGGGACGAAGGTCGTCTAGACCCGGCACGATCGTGGTGTGACGGACAGCGCGCTCGCCGCGGCGGTCGGCGACCTCGCCCGGGACGCGGCGTTCTCAGGGGTCGTCCGGCTCGACGCCGGCGGCGAGGTGCTGCTGGAAGCGGCGTACGGCCTCGCCGACCGGCGCTGGGAGGTCCCGGTCACGGCCGGCAACCGGTTCGGGCTGGCCAGCGGGAGCAAAGGCATGACCGCGTTGACGGTGCTCGCCCTGGTCGAGCGCGGCACGCTCGCGCTCGGCACCCCCGCGCGGTCCCTGCTGGGCCCGGACCTGCCCCTGGTGGACGACGCCGTGACCGTCGAGCACCTGCTCGCGCACCGCTCCGGGATCGGGGACTACCTCGACGAGGACGCCGTCGGGTCGGTCGACGAGTACGTCATGCCCGTGCCCGTGCACCGCCTCGCCACCACCGAGGACTACCTGCGGGTGCTCGACGGGCATCCGCAGGTCTCGTCGCCGGGGCAGCGTTTCGCCTACAACAACGGCGGGTTCGTCGTCCTGGCACTCTTGGCCGAGCGCGCGGCGGCCGCGCCGTTCCCCGACCTCGTCGAGGAGCTCGTCACCCGGCCCGCCGGCCTCACCGCGACGGCGTTCCTGCGCAACGACGAGCTGCCCCCGGGCGTCGCCACCGGTTATCTGTACGCGACGGGCCTGCGGACCAACGTGCTGCACCTGCCGGTCCGCGGCAGCGGGGACGGCGGCGCGTACTCCACCGTGGCCGACGTCCACCGCCTCTGGGACGCCGTGACGGCGGGGCGGGTGATCTCACCGGAGCTGGTCGAGGAGATGACGAGGCCGCGCGGCAGCAGCGGCCCCGGGAGGGACCGCTACGGGCTGGGCGTGTGGCTGCAGCCCGACGACGACCGCGTGCTCGAGCTCCACGGGTACGACGCGGGGGCGTCCTTCCACTCCGTGCACGACCGGGCTCGCCGCACGACCTGGACCGTGATCTCGAACACCAGTGAGGGGGCGTGGCCGCTCGTCCGCCTGCTGCGCGAACGGGTCTGAAACGAAGGTTTCACGGCCCCCGGGCCCGCGACACAACCCTGTAACACGCACCATCCGCCCCGGAAACACGTCTCCGCGACCGTCGTGACGAACGGGTGCCCCGGCGTCGTGGCCCCGACGTGTTCCACACGTCCCCCCGCCGGAGAAACCGGTGGGCGTTACCGCAAGGGGTGCGGATGAACAGCGGAGACACCGCCTGGGTGCTCGCGAGCGCAGCGCTCGTGTTGCTCATGACCCCGGGCCTGGCGTTCTTCTACGGCGGCATGGTGCGCGCCAAGAGCGTCCTGAACATGCTGATGATGTCGTTCGTCACGATCGGCGTCGTCAGCGTGCTCTGGACGCTCTACGGCTTCTCGGTCGCGTTCGGCCAGAAGGGCAACGGCTTCTGGGGCGGCCTCGGATGGTTGGGGATGGGCGAGGCGCTGAAGACGCTCGCCGTCAACGGCACCCAGCTCACCATCCCGAACACCGCCTTCTCGATGTTCCAGCTCATGTTCGCGATCATCACTCCGGCGCTCATCTCCGGCGCCATCGCGGACCGCGCGAAGTTCCTCGGCTGGTCGGTGTTCGTGACCTTCTGGGCGACGCTGGTGTACTTCCCGGTGGCCCACTGGGTCTTCAGCTTCGGTGACGCGAACGGGAACGGCGCCGGCTGGCTCGCGAAGCTCGGCGTCGAGGACTTCGCGGGTGGCACCGCGGTCCACATCAACGCGGGCGCCGCCGGGCTGGCGCTCGCGCTCGTGCTCGGCAAGCGCAACGGCTGGCCGAAGGCGCAGTTCAAGCCGCACAACCTGCCGTTCGTGATGCTCGGGGCCGGCCTGCTGTGGTTCGGCTGGTTCGGCTTCAACGCCGGCTCGGCGCTCGCGGCGAACGGCCTCGCCGGCCTGGCGTTCACCAACACCCAGGTCGCGACCGCCACCGCAGCTCTCGGCTGGATCCTCGTCGAGCGGCTGCGGGACGGGCACGCCACGACGCTCGGCTTCGCCTCCGGCGCGGTGGCGGGCCTGGTGGCGATCACGCCGGCCTGCGCCTTCCTCGTGCCGTGGTCGGCGATCCTGCTCGGCCTGGTCGCCGGCGTGGTCTGCGCCTTCGCCGTCGGGATGAAGTACCGGCTCGGTTTCGACGACTCGCTCGACGTCGTCGGGGTCCACCTGGTGGGCGGCATCGTCGGATGCCTCTTCCTCGGGTTCTTCAGCACCACGAGGGCGAACGTGAACGGCACCGGCGGAACGGCCGTCGACGGCCTGCTCTACGGCGGCGGGTTCCACCTGCTGGGGATCCAGGCGCTGGCGGCCGGGTCGGTGCTCCTTTACTCCTTCGTGATCGCGTTCGGCCTCGGCTACGTCATCAACAAGGTCGTCGGCTTCCGCCTCGACCGCGACGCCGAGGAGACCGGCATCGACCTCGACCAGCACCTCGAGACCGCGTACGAGACCCTGACGGGCGGCGGCTTCCGCCCGAGCGGCACCCTCGTCGCCGCGCCGAAGACCGAGGAGGTGCCCGCGTGAAGCTCGTCACCGCGGTGATCAAACCGCACAAGCTCGACGAGGTGAAGACGGCGCTGGAGGCCTTCGGCGTCCAGGGGCTGACCGTGTCGGAGGCCAGCGGCTACGGCCGGCAGAAGGGCCACACCGAGGTCTACCGCGGCGCCGAGTACACCGTCGACCTCGTGCCCAAGGTCCGCGTCGAGGTCCTCGTGGACGACGCCGACGCGTCGGACGTGGTCGAGGTCGTCGTCAAGGCCGCGCAGACCGGGCGCATCGGTGACGGCAAGGTCTGGGTGGTGCCGATCGAGGACGTCGTCCGGGTCCGGACCGGCGAGCGCGGCATCGACGCGCTGTAGGTCCTGAGGGCCGGACCCCGCCGACGTCTTGTGTGCGCTTCTCGTGGCCTCCTGCCGCGAGATGACCACGAAGAGCGCACACAAGACGGCGGGGTCCGGCCACGACACGTCGGCGAGGGGAGGAGCGACGCGTGATCGAGGACACCCGTCCCGCGGCGCCGCCGCGGAACCTGCGCCGTGAGCGCCTCACGCTCGCCGTCCGTTCCAACGGGGCGGCCCGGCGGGAGGCACTCGCCGATCTCGTCGAGCAGGCCCTCGCCCGCGCCTGGCAGGACGCCCTGGCCGGCAGCGCTCTCGGTGCCGACGTGCAGGGAGTGGCCCTCGCCGCGGTGGGGAGCGTCGCCCGGCGGGACGCCGGCCCCGCCAGCGATCTCGACCTCGTGCTCGTGCACGATGGCCGGCGCGGGGAGCGGGTCACCGTCCTCGCCGACCGGCTCTGGTACCCGCTCTGGGACGCCGGCCTGCGGCTCGACCACTCCGTCCGCACGATCCCGCAGTGCCGGGACGTCGCCGCCGCCGACCTCGCCGCCGCCATCGGCCTGCTGGACCTGCGTCCGCTGGCCGGTGACACCTCGCTCGTCGTCCGGGCCCGGGCCAGCCTGCTGACCGACTGGCGCGGGGGGATCCGCCGCCGCATCCCCCAGCTGCTCGACGAGCTCGCGGACCGCAGGGCGCGCTTCGGCGAGGCCGCGCACCTGCTCGAACCGGACCTCAAGGAGAGCCGCGGAGGCCTGCGCGACATCACGACGCTGCGGGCGCTCGCCGCCAGCTGGGTCACCGACCGGCCCCACGGGGAGGTCGACGCCGCACACGAGCGCCTGCTCGACGTCCGGGACGCGCTGCACGCCGTGACGGGGCGGCCCGTCGAGCGCCTCCTGCTCGCCGAGCAGGACGCCGTGGCCGTCGCGTGCGGCCTGGTCGACGCCGACGAGCTGCTGGCCGTCGTGTCGGCGGCGGCCCGCGCCGTCGCTCACGCCGTCGACACCACCGTGCGCCGCGCCCGCCAAGCGGTGCCCTCCCGGCGCGCCCGCGGCCCGCGGCGCCCCCGGCTGCGCCCGCTCGGTCACGGGCTGGTCGAGCACGACGGCGAGGTGGTGCTCGGTGGCGGCGTCCGGCCCGAGGACGACCCGGTGCTGCCGCTGCGGGCGGCCCGCACCGCGGTCCGGGCCGGCCTCCCGCTCTCGCCGGTGACCGTCGAGCACCTGGCCCGGCGCTGTCCGTCGCTGCCCGTCCCCTGGCCGGCCGCGGCCCGCGAGGGGTTCGTCGACATGCTCGGCGGCGGACCTCCGCTCGTCGGCGTGTGGGAGGCACTCGACCTCGCGGGACTCGTGCCCGCATGGCTGCCGGAATGGCTCGGTGTGCGCAACCGGCCCCAGCGCAACGCCGTCCACCGGCACACCGTCGACCGGCATCTCGTCGAGACCGTCGTCCTTGCCGGGCGGTTCCTGCGCGACGTGGCCCGGCCGGATCTGCTCCTGCTCGCAGCCCTGTTCCACGACATCGGCAAGGTGCCCGGCAGCGCCGACCACTCCCGGACGGGCGCGCCGCTGGCACTGCGGGCCGTCACGCGGACGGGACTGCCGGCCGCGGACGCCGCCGTCGTCGAGCGGCTCGTCCGCGAGCACCTCACCCTGGTCGAGCTCGCCACCCGCCGGGACCCCGACGACCCGCGGACGGTCGAGGAGCTCGTCACCGCGGTGGACGGGCGCGCCGACGTGCTCGACCTGCTGCGAGCCCTCACCGAGGCCGACGCCCGCGCCGCCGGCCCGGCGGCCTGGTCGGCCTGGCGCGCGCGTCTCGTCGACGACCTCGTCGCCCGGGCCAGGACGGCCCTGCGGGGCGACGCGCCACCGGGGCCCGCGCCGGTCACGGACGCCGAGCGGGCGCTCGTCGCCGCGGTGGCCGCAGACGGGCGGCCGCGGGTCGGCGTCTCGGCACTGGACGAACTGCACGCGGTGACGGTCGTCGCCGGGGACCGCCCCGGTCTCCTCGCCGACATCGCCGGCACCCTGGCCGCGCACCGGCTCAGTGTGAAGTCGGCGCTGGTCCGCACCGTGCCGGCCGGGCCGGCGGGCCGGCAGGTCGCTGTCGACACCTGGTGGGTGGACGCCGGCAGCGCCGAGATCCCCGCCCCGGCCACGCTCGAGACGGCTCTGCGCCGCCTGGCGGCCGGCGACCGGGGCGTGCTCGACCGCCTGGCACGCCGCGATGCCGGCTACCGCCTGCCCGCGGGGGCGCCCTCCCGCCCTCGGGTCGTGCTCGTCCCGGGCGCGTCGGCCGACGTCACCGTCCTGGAGGTCCGCGCCGCCGACCGGCCGGGGCTGCTGCACGCGATCGGGTCCGCGCTCGCCGCGGTCGGGGTGGACCTGCGGTCCGCGCACGTGGCCACTCACGCCGGCCAGGCCGTGGACGTGCTCTACGTCGCCGAACCCGGCGGCCTGCCGCTCGCGCCTGCCCGGGTCGCCGCGACCGTGGCCGCACTGGTGGACGCGGGGGCGCTGCCGGAGGACGACCACGGCGGGACGGGCTGAGCGCCGCGGTTAGGCTCGCTGGTCATGGAGGCGCGGGCGGACCTGCTCCAGCAGGCGCCTGAGCGTTCGCTCCTGCGCCGCCCCGGGACCCTGCCCTCCCTGGTGCGTCCGGCCCTGGTGTACCTCAACGGGCAGGTCGTCGTGCTCGCCGTCGTCTGGGTGTCGACGAACCTCGCCGGCAAGCGCCTGTGGGATGTGCTGCAGTCCTGGGACGCGCGCCAGCTGCTCGCCGTGTCCCAGCTGGGCTACCCCGACAGCATCGAGCCGGCGGGCCTGAACTCGTTCGCGTTCTTCCCCGCGTTCCCGCTGGCGGCCCGCTGGACGTCGGCCCTGTCCGGCCTCTCGCCGGAGGTCGCCGGTGTCCTCGTGTCGCTCGCGTGCGGGATCGCCTTGGCCTACGCCGCCGACGCCTTCGCGGCCGGTGTGCTCGGAGCGGACGAACCGGGCCGGGTGCGCGCGGTGCTGCTGGTCGCGACGCTCCCGCTGTCGGTGGTGTTCCTCATGCCCTACACCGAGGCGATGTTCTGCGCCCTGGCCCTGTGGGCCCTGGTCTGCGGGGCGCGGGACCGCTGGCTCGCCGCCGCGGTGCTGGCCGCCTGCGCGGGGCTCGTCCGGCCGACCGCGGCCGCCGTCGTGCTCGCCGTCTGGGTGGGCGCTGCGCTCGCCTGGCGCCGCGGGAGGTTCGGCGGCCGGCGGGCACTGGCCGCGGCCGCCGTCGCGCCGCTCGGGATGGCCGCCTACCTGGTCTACGTCGCCCTCGCGACGACCGGGAGCCTCACGGCGTGGAGCGAGTCCGAGCGCAAGGGCTGGGACTCCCGGTTCGACTACGGGCGGTTCACGTGGACGTGGCTGCGCGCCTTGTTCCAGTTCGGTGGCGGCCCGATGGACGCGTTCATCGTCGCCGGCGCGGTGGCCGCGGTGCTCACCGCGGGGTGGCTGCTGCGGGAGCGCCTCGCGCCGCACGCCGCGGTGTACGTGCTCGCCGTGACCGGGATCGCCCTCGGGACGAGCGGCATGTGGGGGAGCAAGTTCCGGTTCCTGCTGCCGGCGCTGGTCGTCACCGCCGTCCTCGTGGCGGCCGGGATGACACGGTGGCGGTCGTCGAGCAGGATCGCCGTCCTGCTCCTGTGGGTGCTGACCGGCGCCTGGTTCTCCGGGTACGCCCTCGTGGGATACCACTTCGCGATCTGACCCTCCCGCCGGCGCGGAACAGGGGCGGCCCGTGCCTACGCTTTAGTCTTGTCAGGGTCGCCAGGACCTCCCCGAGGATGCTTCCGTTCCTTCCGCGCACCGATCGACAAGGACGTGCCCGTGTTCGCCACGCTGTCAGACCGCCTCACCGCGACCTTCAAGTCGCTGCGGGGGAAGGGCAGGCTCTCGCCGTCCGACGTCGATGCCACCGTCCGCGAGATCCGTCGCGCTCTGCTCGATGCCGACGTCGCGCTGCCGGTCGTCCGCGAGTTCACCGCGACGGTGCGCGAGCGCGCGCTCTCGGCCGAGGTCTCCCAGGCGCTCAACCCGGCCCAGCAGGTCGTCCAGATCGTCCACGACGAGCTGGTCAGGGTGCTCGGCGGCCAGGCCCGCAGGATCGAACTGGCGAAGACGCCCCCCACGGTGATCCTCCTCGCCGGCCTGCAGGGCGCCGGCAAGACCACCCTCGCGGGCAAGCTGGGCCGCTGGCTGAAGGAGCAGGGGCACACCCCGGTGCTGGTCGCGAGCGATCTCCAGCGTCCGAACGCGGTCGACCAGCTCCAGGTCGTCGGCGAGCGCGCCGGGGTCGCCGTCTTCGCCCCCCACCCCGGCACCTCGTCCACCGGTTCGACTGTGGCGGGCCCTGGCGACCCGGTCGCGGTCGCCCGCGACGGCGTCCGGTTCGCCCGTGAGAAGCACTACGACGTCGTGATCGTCGACACCGCCGGCCGGCTCGGCGTGGACGCCGACATGATGCAGCAGGCCGCCGACATCCGGGACGCCGTCCAGCCGGACGAGATCCTCTTCGTCCTGGACGCGATGATCGGTCAGGACGCCGTCACGACCGCCCGAGCCTTCCAGGACGGGGTCGGCTTCAGCGGCGTCGTGCTGTCGAAGCTCGACGGTGACGCCCGTGGGGGCGCTGCGCTGTCCGTCGCCGGGATCACCGGCCGGCCGATCATGTTCGCGAGCACGGGCGAGAAACTCGACGAGTTCGAGCTGTTCCACCCGGACCGGATGGCGTCGCGCATCCTCGACATGGGCGACGTGCTCACCCTGATCGAGCAGGCGCAGCGCGCCTTCGACGCCGAGCAGGCAGAGGCGATGGCGGCGAAGTTCGCCGCCGACGAGGACTTCACGTTCGACGACTTCCTGCAGCAGATGGCGGCCCTGAAGAACATGGGCTCGCTGAAGAAGATGCTCGGGATGCTCCCGGGCATGGGGGAGCTGCGCGACCAGCTCGAGAACTTCGACGAGCGCGAGATGGACCGCGTCGAGGCGATCATCAAGTCGATGACCCCGCTGGAGCGGCGCCGGCCGAGCGTGCTCAACGGGTCCCGCAAGCTGCGCGTCGCCAAGGGCTCCGGTGTCCAGGTCCAGGACGTGAACCAGCTGCTGGAGCGCTTCACCGAGGCGCAGAAGATGATGCGCCAGCTGCGCCGCGGCGGCATGCCGGGGATGCCCGGGATGCCGGGCCTCGGCGGCGGCGGCAAGAAGTCCAAGGGCCGCACCGCGCCCCCGCCCCGCAAGGGCAAGGCGAAGTCCGGCAATCCGGCCAAACGCGCCCAGCAGGAGCGGGAGGCGGCGCAGCGAGGCGCCACCGGGCCGGCCGTGCCCGGCGGCGCCTTCGGCCTCGGCGCGGACGCCCCGGACCCGGCCGAGCTCGCCGACCTGCAGTTGCCGCCCGGCTTCGAGAAGTTCCTCGGCCGCTGAGCCGAGGGAGGAACGACGAGAGTCTGGACTAGGTTCTGCCCGTGCCCGACACCGCTTCGCCCTCGCCCGTCCTGCACCTGCGCGGCCACGTACTGATCGGCCCGGACGAGGAGCGCCCCGAGGCGTGGGTGGTCGGCGGCCGGATCACCTACCAGGCGCCGCTCGCGCACGCCGACGAGGCCGTCGACGTCGAGGGCTTCGTGCTGCCCGGCCTGGTCGACGCGCACTGCCACGTCGGCATCGACGCCGGGGGAGCGGTCGACCGCGACACGCAGGTGGAGCAGGCGGGCGCGGACCGCGACGCCGGGGCACTGCTGCTGCGCGACGCCGGATCGGCCGCCGACACCCGGTGGATCGACGAACGCCAGGACCTGCCCCGGATCGTCCGGGCCGGCCGCCACATCGCCCGGAGCAAGCGGTACATCCGCAACTATGCGCACGAGATCGAGCCTGCGGAGCTGGTCCAGTACGTCCGCGCCGAGGCCCGTCGCGGCGACGGCTGGGTGAAGCTCGTCGGGGACTGGATCGACCGCGAGGTGGGCGACCTCGCCCCGTGCTGGCCCCTGGACGCCCTGCGCGAGGGCATCAAGGCGGCGCACGACGAGGGGGCGCGGGTCACCGCCCACTGCATCGGCGAGGACTGCCTGCACGATCTGCTCGAGGCCGGCATCGACTGCATCGAGCACGGCACCGGGCTGACCGACGAGACCAGGGCGACCGCCGCGGCGCGGGGCGTCCCGATCGTGCCGACGCTGGTGAACACGGCCAACTTCCCCAACTACGCCGCGGCCGGCGAGGAGCGCTACCCCGTGTACGCGGCCCACATGCGCCGGCTGCACGAGCAGCGCTACGAGACGGTGGCCGCGGCCTACGAGGCCGGCGTCCCGGTGTTCGTGGGCACGGACGCCGGCGGCGCGCTGCCGCACGGCCTCGTCGCCCAGGAGGTGGCCGAGCTCGTCCGGGCCGGCCTGCCGCCCACGTCCGCCCTCGACGCGGCCTGCTGGGGCGCCCGCTGGTGGCTGCGCCAGGCGGCGCTGGAGGAGGGCGCCCCCGCCGACCTGGTGGTCTACGACGCCGACCCGCGCGAGGACGTCGCCGTCCTGGCCGCCCCCCGGCTGGTCGTGCTGCGCGGCCGGCCCGTTCCATGACCGACCCGTGACGGTCCGGACGAGCACGCCGCCGGACGACACCGGGACGGTCGCCCCCCGGCCCTCCGCAGTGGTTCCAGCCCTGCTCGAGGGGCTGCTCGTCCTGGTCGCCGCCGTGGTCACCGTGCTGAAGAACGACGCGGGCGTCCTCAAGGACGTCTCCGGCACGGTCGCGGGCAACCTCGGCGACCCGCTGTACTTCGCCTGGCAGCTGGCCTGGGTGGCGCACGCCGTCACCACCGACCCCGGCTCGTTGTGGACGACGAATGCGTTCTCCAGGGCTCCGGACAACCTCGCCTACACCGACACGATCCTCGGATACCTGCCGATCGACCTGGCCACCGGCGCGGCGGACGGCGGGCAGGGAGCAGCACTGGCGGCCCTCAACATCGCGGGTTTCCTGGCCGCGGTGCTCGCCCTCTGCGGTGGGTACGCGCTGGCACGTGCCCTCGGAGCCGGCCCTGCCGGCGCGCTGGTCGCGGGCGCGGGCTTCGGGCTCGCGCCCTGGCGGATCGAACAGGTCATCCATCTCAACGTCGTGTCCACCGGCGGCATCGCCTTCACGCTGGCGTTGCTCTGCTACGGGCACGGCTGGTCGCTGCGCTACGGGTGGGAGCCCGACCTGTTGCGGCCCTGGGCCGTCGCGGCCGGCTGGGCCGTCGCCTGCTGGCAGATCACCCTCGGGTTCGCCACCGGCATCGTGTTCGGGTACGTGCTCGCGGGCATCTGCGTGCTCTGGGCAGCCGGATGGCTGCGAGCAGGCCGTCCGCGGCTTCCGCGGAGCCTGCTCGTCGCGGACGGCGCCGGTGCCGTGGCGTTCGGCGTGGTCACGTTGCTGCTCGTCAGGCCGTACCTGCGGGTGCTCGCGGCCAACCCCGGCGCCCGCCGCAGCGAGGCGATGCTCGGCCTCTTCTCACCGCCGCCCAGAGGCCTCGACCTCACGTCGGCCACCTCCTGGTTCTGGGGGGACCGGCAGGCAGCCGACCGCGCGAAGCTCTTCTGGCCACCGGAGATGATCATTTCGCCCGGGCACGTGCTCGCCGTGCTGGCCGTCCTCGGGCTGGTCGTCTCGGTCTGGCCCCTGCGCCGCCGCCTGCTGCTCGGCCTCGCGACCGCAGTGGCGACGATCCTGACACTGGGCACGCAGGCGCCCGGTGGCGGCGAGTGGAGCTACCTGCTGCTGTACCGGCACCTGCCCGGGTGGGACGCGCTGCGCACCCCTGGCCGGCTGGTCCTGTGGGTCACCATGGGCCTCGCGCTGCTCGCCGCGGGGCTCGTCGGGCGGCTCGCAGAACTGCTGCTGCGTCGTGCCGCGGACCGCGAGGTCCGCCCGATCAGCGCCGTACGCCTCACCGTCGGGGTCTACCTCCTGGCCGTGCCCGCCCTGCTGGTGGGAGCGGACGACTGGGGCGGACCGCTGCACTGGCCGGTCGCCCAGGCACCGGTGGTCGTCGCGACGGTGCCGGCGCCGTTGATGTTCCTGCCCACGGACCTGGTCGGCGACTACCACCTCATGCTCTGGAGCACCGACGGATGGCCGACGCTGGCCAACGGCAGCAGCGGCTTCGACCCACCCTGGCAGGCGCAGTTGCGCAAGGCCGTCAAGACCTTCCCGGACGCCGGCAGCGTCGCCGCCCTGCGCGCGCGAGGGGTCCGCACGGTGGTGCTCGTCCGCTCCCGGGCTGCCGGTTCCGAGTGGGAAGGCGCGGCCGACAAGCCCGTCAACGGCCTCGGGATCCGACGGCTCGACCTGGGAGACGCCGTGGTCTACCGGCTGGGCTGACGGAACGGACCGGGTCGTGCAGGTCATGCCTGTCATCGGGGTGCCCGAGGTCTGGCAGAATGGGTTGCCGTACCCGACGGTGGTGGCCCCTCTCTCCGCTCCCGTCGTGTCCTGACGAGTCGCCCGGCGCCCGGTCCCCACCCGGCGCAGCGGTGCCTCACCCCCACGAAGCCAGGAGAGCCTCCCCCGTGTCCGTCAAGATCCGCCTCAAGCGCATGGGCAAGATCCGTGCCCCGTACTACCGCATCGTCGTCGCCGACTCCCGCACCAAGCGCGACGGCCGCGCCATCGAGGAGATCGGCAAGTACCACCCCACCGAGGACCCCTCGTACATCGAGGTCGACTCGCCCCGGGCCCAGTACTGGCTCGGCGTCGGCGCGCAGCCGACCGAGCAGGTGCTCGCGATCCTCAAGGTGACCGGCGACTGGCAGAAGTTCAAGGGCCTGCCCGGCGCCGAGGGCACCCTGCGGACGGCTACACCGCGCCCCGACAAGAAGGCCGTCTTCGCCGCCGCCGCCAGGGAGACCCTCGGGGACTCGGGCGCGGAGGGGGCGACCACACCCAGGGGCGGCCGCAAGAAGGCCGAGCCGAAGGCCGCCGCCGAGCCGAAGGCCGCCGCCGAGCCGAAGGCCGCCGCCGAGCCGAAGCCGGAGGCTGCCGCTCAGCCCCAGCCGGAGCAGCCCGCTGCGCCGCAGCCGGTCGAGCCCCAGGTCGCGGAGCCCCAGGCCGAGCAGCCGGCCACGCCGCAGGCCTCCGAGCAGCCCGCCGAGCAGCCCGCCGAGCAGCCCGCCGAGCAGCCCGCCGAGCAGCCGGCGAGTGACCAGCCCGCGGACGCCGCGGACGAGGGCGCTCCCGGCGGCAGCGAGACCTCGGCCCAGGTCGAGGGCGCCGGCGAGACGGCGCAGGCCGAGGGCTGACCGTGCTCGTCGACGCCCTGGAGCACCTCGTCCGCGGCATCGTCGCGCACCCGGACGACGTCCAGGTCCGTAGCAAGCCGCTGCGCCGGGGCAGCCTGCTCGAGGTGCGGGTGCACCCCGAGGACCTCGGCCGGGTCATCGGCCGCTCCGGCCGCACCGCCACCGCGCTGCGAACCGTCGTCAAGGCCCTCGCCGACGGCAAGCCCGTCCGGGTCGACGTCGTCGACGTCGACCGGGGCCGCTGATCACCGCGGTTCCGCACTACTGGCGCCCTGCGGTCCTGGCACCCCGGGACCGCAGGGCGTCGTCGTGCCGGCCACCTGCATCCCCTACCTCCGGGAGGTCTCGTGCGTCTCGTCGTCGCCCGTGTCGGGAAGGCTCACGGCATCCGCGGGGAGGTCACGGTCGACGTCCGGACGGACGCTCCCGAGGAGCGCTTCGTCCCTCGAGTTCGTCTCCACGTCACGGGGAACCACGCGCTGGCCGGCGTCGACGCGCTGACCGTCGCGAGCGTGCGCGACCACAACGGCACCCTGCTGCTCGGTTTCGACGAGGTGCTCGACCGCAGCGCCGCGGAGGCCCTGCGCGGCGCGGTGCTCGAGGCCGATGTCCCGGACGAGGTCGACGAGCCCGACGCCTGGTACGACCACCAGCTGGTCGGCCTGCGGGCCCTCGATCCCGCAGGGGCCGAGCTGGGCGAGGTCGTCGCCGTCGAGCATCTGCCCGCGCAGGACCTCCTCGTGCTGCGCCGGCCCGGCGGGGCGCGGCGCATGGTGCCGTTCGTCACGGCCATCGTCCCCACCATCGACGTCCCGGGGGGGACGGTCGTCGTGGATGCGCCTCCCGGCCTGCTCGACGAACTCCCTGATCCGTCGCCCGACGAGCCACCCGGCGAGGGGTGACCCGTGCGGGTCGACGTCGTCACCATCTTCCCGGAGTACCTCGCCCCGCTCGAGCTGTCGCTGATCGGCCGGGCACGGCGGGCCGGGCTGCTCGACGTCGTGGTCCACGACCTGCGCGACTTCACCCACGACCGGCACCGCACGGTGGACGACGCACCCATGGGCGGCGGGGCCGGGATGGTGATGAGGCCCGAGCCCTGGGGCGAGGCGCTCGAGGGGGTCCTCACCGCCGGGCGCGCGGCGCTGGGCGAGGAGGCGACACCGGTCCTCGTCGTGCCCGCGCCGGCCGGCGAGCCGTTCCGGCAGGCCACCGCGCGCGAGCTCGCCGCGGGTGAGTGGCTCGTCGTCGCATGCGGCCGCTACGAGGGCATCGACGAGCGTGTGCTGGTCGACGCCGCCCGCGTCATGCCGGTGCGCCCGATCAGCCTCGGCGACTACGTGCTGAACGGTGGCGAGGTGGCGGCGCTGGTCGTCGTCGAGGCCGTCGGCCGGCTGCTGCCCGGGGTACTCGGCAACGCCGGCAGCCTGGAGGAGGAGAGCCACGAGGGCGGACTGCTCGAGTACCCCGTCTACACCCGGCCGGCGACGTGGCGCGGACTCGACGTCCCGCCCGTGCTCCTGTCGGGGCACCACGGCCAGGTCCGCCGGTGGCGCCGCGACGAGCAGTTGCGACGGACGGCCCGGCGCCGTCCGGACCTGGTCGCCGCGCTCGATCCCGCCACCCTCGATCCGGGGGACCTCGAGGTGCTCGGCGAGCTGGGCTGGGTGCCGGGGGAGGAGGGCGGCCTGACCCCGCGGTTGGGTCCGGGCGGCCCCGCTGTGGCAGACTGACCTGCTGTGCCGCCGGCCGGCCGCGCCCTGCCACAGGGGGGCGAGGCGCCTGCACCGGAACCGTCGACGATCCTTCGTCCGGCGGACGGCACCTCTGAGACGGCCTTTCCTTCGAGCTGTGCGGATGACCTGTGGCACCCGCCGGAGAGCGATACCCGATGCACACGCTGGACACCCTCGACGCCGCGTCACTGCGCAGCGACATCCCCCCCTTCCGCGCCGGCGACACCGTGAAGGTGCACGTCAAGGTGGTCGAGGGCAACCGGTCCCGGATCCAGGTGTTCCAGGGCATCGTCATCCGGCGCTCCGGCGGGGGCATCCGCGAGACGTTCACCGTTCGCAAGGTGAGTTTCGGCGTGGGCGTCGAGCGCACCTTCCCGGTGCACACCCCGGTGGTCGACCACATCGAGGTGGTCACCCGCGGCGACGTGCGGCGCGCCAAGCTCTACTACCTGCGCTCGCTGCGGGGGAAGGCCGCCAAGATCAAGGAGAAGCGCGACAACATCCCGGGCCGCTGAGGCGCGCCGGTATCGCAGCCTCGCACTTCCAGCCGGGTCCCGTACCCTCGTCGTCGTGTCAGCACAGCGCGTCGAGGGGGAGACGGACAGTGGTCAGGACCCTCCCTCGGCCCCGCTGACCGGCCCCGCGTCCTCGTCGTACCGCCGGCTCCTCCTCACGTTGCTGGCGGCCGCAGTGGTGGTCGTCCTCGTCCGGGTGTTCCTGGTGCAGACCTTCGTCATCCCCTCGGGGTCGATGGAGCCGGGGCTGCAGGTCGGCGACCGGGTCGTGGTGAGCCGGCTCGACTACCGGTTCGGCCCGATCCGGCGCGGCGACGTCGTGGTGTTCGACGGCGACGGTGTCTTCACCGCCGCCGCCCCGCCGCGCTCCGCGCTCGCCGAGGCCGGCCGGACCGTGGCGCAGGCGCTCGGCGCACCCGTCGGCGAGTCCGACTTCGTCAAACGGGTCATCGGCCTCGGTGGGGACCACGTGGTCTGCTGCGACGCGCAGGGGCGGATCAGCGTCAACGATCGCCCGCTCGACGAGCCGTACGTCTATCCCGGCGACGATCCGAGCGACGTCGACTTCGACCAGGTCGTGCCCCCGGGGCACCTGTGGGTGATGGGTGACCACCGCAGCAGCAGCGCCGACTCGCGCGAGCACCTGGGCGACCCCGGCGGCGGCATGGTGCCGGTCGGCCGAGTCGTCGGGCGGGTCGTCGCCGTATGGTGGCCGTGGAGCCGTGCGACGGGGGTCGGGCGGACCGCGGCGCAGGACCCCCTGGCTCCCGGGGCGTCGGTGGGCGCCGCGCAGACTGCACCGGCGGAACGGGCCGGAAGCCCTGGACGAGAGGCCACCTCGTGAGCGAGCGCTGGGACGCCGGCCCGAACGGCGGCGACGACTGGGACGGCTGGGGCTCCGGCCGCACCGCTGCCCAGTCGCCGCGGTCGTCGCTGCGCCGGCACAGCCAGCCCCGCGACGCGGACGACCTGGGATTCCCGGAACCGGGTTTCCGCGACGGCCCTGACGCCCCCCTGCCCGCCGCCCTGCCCATGGACGGCGACACCGGCGGCCAGACGCGCCTGCCCGGGCGCCGCCGTCCCGACCCGTCGAGCTTCGACCCTCATCTGACGCCGATGGCCGGCCCGCTGGCCGCGGACGACCCGCGCGCCGCGCCCTCGACGCTCTTCGCCGGTCCGCCGCTCGACCTCGACCTGCAGCCCGGAAGCCGGCTGCGGGTGGGGCCGCGGCACGGAGCCGGCGAGCGCAACGATTCCGAGCGCGCCCCGAAGTCCCCTCTGCGGGCGGCTCTCGGGGCCGTGAGCGAGATCGCCGTCGTGCTCGGCATGGCGCTGCTGCTCTCGCTGCTGATCAAGACCTTCCTCGTGCAGGCGTTCTTCATCCCGTCCCCCTCGATGGAGAACACGCTGCTGGTCGGGGACCGCGTTCTCGTCAGCAAGCTCACGCCGGGGATCTTCGACCTGCACAGGGGCGATGTCGTCGTGTTCAAGGACCCCGGCGGCTGGCTGGGGGCCGAGCAGATCACGCCTGGCGACACCGACGAGGGACTCG
This sequence comes from uncultured Actinomycetota bacterium, assembly GCA_963786765.1. Classification (GTDB taxonomy): domain Bacteria; phylum Actinomycetota; class Actinomycetes; order Actinomycetales; family Kineosporiaceae; genus DATKNA01. Next base: position 231,807 of record CAWBAJ010000019.1, read on the forward strand.
GCGGGACCGTCCGCAGGACGTTGTCGTTCGTCGGACTCCTGCCGCAGGACGCCGGCGAGCACCTGATCAAGCGCATCATCGGGATGGGGGGCGACCACGTGGTCTGCTGCGACGCCAGCGGCAAGATCACGGTCAACGGGGTGGCCATCGACGAGACGCCGTACCTGGTGCCCGGGGCCGCCCCCTCCGACAAGACGTTCGACGTGGTCGTCCCACGCGGCTACCTGTGGGTGATGGGCGACAACCGGCCGGTGTCCGCCGACTCGCGCCTCCACCGGAAGCTGAACAACGGGATGGTCCCCGTGCACGACGTCGTCGGAAAGGCCTTCGTGATCGTCTGGCCCTTCGACCGGGCGGGCGGGCTCGGCGTGCCCGCCTCGGTGTTCGGGGGCGTCCCGGATCCGCCGTCGCAGTAGCGGGGCTCGGGTCGGCGGGACGGACACGACGGGGAGCGAGACGTGGGCGGGAACCAGCGGGACGGCCGGCGGGCGGAGCGAGGCCCTCTGGCGGGAGTGCCGACGCTCCGGGAGGAGCGGCGGCTGCTGCGGTCGGGACACGTCCTGGTCGCCGGCATGGACGAGGTCGGGCGCGGCGCTCTGGCCGGGCCCGTCACGGTCGGCGTCGTCGTCGTCGACCTCGCCGTCGGCACCGCCCCCACGGGCGTGCGCGATTCCAAGCTCCTCGTGCCGGCAGCCCGCCAGGCGCTCGTCCCGCGGCTGCGCCGGTGGGCCAGGGCGTGGGCGGTGGGCCACGCCGAGCCGGAGGAGATCGACGCCCACGGGATCATCGCGGCCCTGCGCCTGGCTGGGCGCCGCGCCCTCGCGCAGCTGCCGGCTCTCCCGGAGTGCGTGCTGCTGGACGGCAACCACAACTGGCTGAGCCCGCGCCCGTCCGCGCCGCCGCCCACCGACGAGGACGGGCTCTTCCCGGTCGAGCAGGCCGGTCCGCCCGGGGTGCCGCCGCGGGTCCCCGCTCCCCACGTCCCCCTGGCCGCCGAGCCCGTCGTACACACGATGATCAAAGCGGATCTGCGGTGTGCTGCGGTGGCGGCCGCCAGCGTGCTCGCCAAGGTCGAACGCGACGGGATCATGGTCGATCGGGCCCGGGACTTCCCCGGCTACGGGTGGGAGGAGAACAAGGGCTACTCCGCTCCCGAACACGGTGATGCGCTGCGGCGGCTCGGCGCCTGCGCGCAGCACCGCCGCAGCTGGAGCTTGCCCGGACAGGCGGGTGACCCTTTGCTCGCCCTGTCAGCCGGGGTTCGGGAGCTGGACGCCGCGGAGCTGGACGCCGCGACCGTGTTCGTCCTGGCCGAACCGGCGGCCTCCTCGGTGCCACCCGAGCGGCCCCGTCCGGCAGCGATGCCCGCTGCGCCATGATGGAGGGCACCGGACGCCGTGCCCGCCGCACGGCCCACCCCGACCCGGAGCACCGCCGCCGATGAGCGCCGAGGACCTCGAGAACTACGAGACCGAGATGGAGCTGCAGCTCTATCGGGAGTACCGGGACGTCGTCGGCCTCTTCTCCTACGTGGTCGAGACGGAGCGGAGGTTCTACCTGGCCAACCAGGTCGACCTGCAGGTCCGATCGGCCGATGGAGAGGTCTATTTCGACGTCACGATGAGCGACGCCTGGGTCTGGGACGTCTACCGTCCTGCCCGGTTCGTGAAGTCCGTCCGGGTCGTGACGTTCAAGGACGTGAACGTGGAAGAGCTGGCCAAGAGCGAGCTCGAGCTGCCGAAGAACGGCGGTTTCCCTAGCAGCTGACGCTGCGTCCGTCGTCCACAGACCGCCCTCGCCGTCCCGTCGTCCACAGCCCCGCTTCCTGCTGAGGCGCCGGCGGCCTCGTCCCCGCCAGGGTCGTCCCCGAGGGGGTGGTCCGGGTGCGGGCGATCGACGCGGTGGGCGACTACGGGGAGCGGCTCGCCGAGCGGCTTCTCGTCGGCCAGGGGATGACGGTGCTGGAGCGGCGATGGAGGTGCCGCCAAGGCGAGATCGACATCGTGGCGCTCGACGGCCAGTGCCTCGTCGTCTGCGAGGTCAAGACCCGCCGGTCCCAACTGGCCGGCACCCCCGCCGAGGCCGTGACGCCCGTCAAGCTGGCGCGCCTGCGACGTCTGGCCGCCGCGTGGCTCGCGCAGCAGCCCCGTTGGTTCCCCGAGGTCCGGATCGACGTCGTCTGCGTGGTGTTGCCGCGCCGGGGCGCCGCCCGGGTCGAGCACCTGCGGGGGGTGGCGTAGGTGGGCCTGGGTCGCGCCCTCGCAGTGGCCCTGCTCGGGCTGGAGGGTCATGTCGTCGAGGTACAGGCCGACGTGACGCCCGGGGTGCCCGCGTTCCTGCTGGTCGGGCTGCCCGACGCGGCCCTGGGGGAGGCGCGCGACCGCGTCCGGACGGCGCTGGCGAACTGCGGGCTCGCGCTGCCCTCGCGGCGCATCACGGTGAACCTGTCGCCCGCCGCGCTTCCCAAGGCCGGCACGTCCTTCGACTTGGCGGTGGCCGCCGCGCTCCTCGCAGCGACCGGGGCCGTTCCGGCCGGCGCACCCGCCCGAGCCGTGCACCTGGGCGAGCTCGCCCTCGACGGCCGGGTGGGTCCGGTCCACGGTGTGCTGCCCGCCGTGCTGGCGGCGGTCCGCTCGGGCAGCCCCCGGGTGGTCGTGCCCCAGGCGAACGCCGTCGAGGCGCGGCTCGTGCCGGGCGCCGACGTGGTCGCGGTGCGCCGCCTCGCCGACGTCGTGGCGCTCCACCGCGGCATGGAGCCGGAGAGCACGCCGCTGGACGACGCGTCGCTGGGACGGTCGCTGCCCGACGAGAGGGCCGTCCCGCCCGACCTCCGCGACGTCGTGGGTCAGGTCGAGGCCCGGCGCGCCCTCGAGGTCGCCGCCGCCGGAGGTCACCACCTGCTCCTCCAGGGGCCGCCGGGCGTCGGCAAGACGATGCTGGCCGCTCGGCTGCCCGGCTTGCTGCCCGACCTGGACGAGCAGCAGGCGCTCGAGGTGACCGCCGTCCACTCGGTGGCCGGCACGCTCGACCCGGCCGCCGGCCTGCTGCACAGGCCGCCTTACGAGGACCCGCACCACTCGGCGACCGTGCCGGCGCTCGTCGGTGGGGGCAGTGGGCTGCCGCGCCCCGGCGCGGCGTCCCGCGCCCACCGCGGGGTGCTCTTCCTCGACGAGGCGCCGGAGTTCTCGCCCGGCGCACTGCAGGCGCTGCGCCAGCCGCTCGAGCAGGGGGAGCTGGTCATCCATCGGGCCCGGGGTGCGGCCCGGTTCCCCGCCCGGTTCCAGCTGGTCCTGGCGGCCAACCCCTGCCCCTGCGGGCGCGCGACCGGCACCGGCGTGGACTGCACCTGCAGCCCGATGGCGCGGCGGCGCTACCTGCAGCGGCTCTCCGGTCCGCTGCTCGACCGGGTGGACATCCAGGTCGAGGTGGCCATCGTCTCCCGCGCCGAGCTCGAGCTCGCGGGTGAGCCCGAGACCACGGCGACGGTCGGGGCGAGGGTTGGCCGCGCTCGGTGGGCGCAGCGGCGGCGGTTGCGGGGCACCGGGTGGTCCAGCAACGCCGAGGTGCCCGGGCCGTACCTGCGTGGGCCGCTCGCCCTGCCTGCCGGCGTCACCCGGGACCTGGACCGGGCTCTGGACGCAGGTCGCCTCTCGATCCGCGGCTATGACCGGGTGCTGCGCGTCGCGTGGACGGAGGCCGACCTCGACGGTGTGGCCGTCCCCGACCGGGACCACGTCGCCCGCGCCCTGCTCCTGCGCAGCAGGGAGCGGGCGGCGGCGTGAACGGCTACCCGACGTGGTACGACCCGGACGACGACCGGACGGCGCTGGCCGCATGGAGCCGCCTGACGGAGCCCGTCGACGACGCGGCCGGCGCCTTCGTCCGGCGGGTCGGGGCGGCGGAAGCCCTCGGGTACGTCCTGCGCGGCGGCGGTGCGGGACTGGCGGTCGCCTCCCGCTGGCGGGCCCGCCTGCCCGACCTCGACCCTCACCGGGACCTGGCGGATCTCGCGGCGGTCGGCGGACGCCTGGTCGTGCCGGCCGACGAGGAGTGGCCGCTGCGGCTGGGCGACCTCGAGGTCCCGCCCCTCTGCCTCTGGGTGCGCGGTCCGCTCCGGCTCGATGCCGCCTGCAACCGGGCGGCCGCGATCGTGGGGGCCCGCGCCAGCACGGAGTACGGCGTCAGGGTGGCTGCCGAGTTCGCCCGGAGGTCCGCGGAACTCGGCATCACGGTCGTGTCCGGTGCTGCGTACGGCATCGACGCCGCGGCCCACGCCGGAGCCCTGGTCGCACGCGGTGCCACGGTCGCCGTCCTGGCCTCAGGCGTGGACAGGGCCTACCCGCGTGGTAACGAGCCGCTGCTGGACCGGATCGCGGCCGAGGGGCTCGTCGTGAGCGAGGTGCCGCCGCGTTCGGCGCCCACAAGGACGCGCTTCGTCCACCGCAACCGCCTGATCGCCGCCCTCGCTGACGCCACGCTCGTCGTCGAGGCCGGCGTGCGGTCGGGCGCGTCGATCACCGCCAGGCACGCGAACAAGCTCAACCGCCCGGTCGGCGCGGTCCCGGGCCCCATCACGTCACCGGCGTCTGCCGGGTGTCACCGGCTCCTCCGCGACGGGTGCATATGCGTCACGAGCGCCGAGGAGCTGGCCGAACTGGTCGACCCGCTGAGCGCCGCCCCGGCGGAGCAGCCGCTTCCGCTGACGTCGATGGACGAGCTGACGCCTCTCGACCTGCGCGTCCTGGACGCCTTGCCGCTCGGCAGTACCGCCGGCCTGCACTCGCTCGCCCGGGTGGCCGGGCTCGACCTGCCCACGCTCACCGCCGGGCTGGGACGGCTGGAGCTGGCAGGTCTGGCCGAGCGCGCGGGCGGCGGCTGGCGCCGCGCCCTCACGAGCGGAGGGACATGACCCCTACGAGAAGGCTCAGCCGCGGAGCTCCTTGGCGAAGAACGCCCGACGCCAGGGCGGGTCTCCGGACAGATGCGTCTCCCGGTATCCCCGGCGGGGGTAGTACGCGCGGTTCTCGGTCATGAGCTCGTGGGTGTACAGGCGCATCTCGCGCACGCCGCGGGCCAGGGCTTCGTCCTCGGCGTGCCGCAACAAGCGGCTGCCCACGCCCGTGCCCTGCGTGTCCGGCCGGACGGCCAGGTTCTCGACGAGGACATGGTCGACGAAATGCTCCAGGACGAGCACCCCGACGAGGTGCCCGTCCCGCTCCGCCAGCCAGGTGTGGCCCGCAGCCACGATCCGGGCGTAGTCGAGCGTCATGGGCACCGGCGGCCTGCCGATCCGGGCGACGTAGTGCTGGTACGCCGCGTGGACGAGCCGAGCCGCCGCCTCGGCGTCCGCAGCGGTCGCCCTGCGGATCACGAGCTCATCCCCGCCGCGGTCCATCCGGGCAGTCTGCCGCCCACACCCGAGGACCGCCGCGCAAGGCCCGGGCGAGCGCGGCTCGGCCGCGGATCCGGCGCCTGGGCTCCACGGGAGCGGCGCGTCGGCTTGTCGGCGATGTGCGCGCCAGGTGACCGTGAACGGGTGGCGGCCGCGGCGAACGGGGACACGGCGGGGGCGGAGCTCCCGGAGGAGTTCACCGACGCCCTCCTCGCCTACGAGCGTCACCTGGGGGCCGAACGGGGGCACGGGCCCAACACCCGGCGCGCCTACCTCGGGGACGCCCGCGACCTGCTGTCCTTCGCCGTCGCGACGGGGCCGGCCGGCTGGCCGAGATCGATCTCGAGCTGCTGCGTGCGTGGCTGGCCCGACCTGATGGCCGGGAGGAGCCGCCCGCGCCACGATCGCCCGGCGGGCCGCGGGGGCCCGGGCCTTCAGCGCCTGGGCCCACCGCAGCGGCCGGATGCCCGCAGACCCTGGGCTCCGGCTGCGGTCCCCCCGGCTCGCCCGCACGCTCCCGCACGTGCTGACCCAGGACCAGGCCGGTGGGCTGCTGGACGCCGCCGCCGAACGGGTGGTCCTCGCGGCCGCGGCGCAGGACGGCGACGATCGCGTTCCGGCCGCTGTCGCGCTGCGAGACCTCGCCGTCGTCGAGCTGCTGTACGCCACCGGCGCTCGCGTCGGGGAGCTCGTCGCGCTCGACGTGACGTCCGTCGACGCGCGGCCGCCGGCTGCTCAGGGTGCGCGGCAAGGGCGACCGGGAGCGGGTCGTGCCGTACGGCGTCCCCGCAGGTCAGCGCCTTCGAGGAGTACCTGACGGAGGGCCGCCCCGTGCTGCTGGCGGATCCGCGGCAACCGGCCCTGTTCCTCGGCCGCCGCGGCGGGCGGCTCGGGCAGCGCCAGGTCCGGGCCGCGGTCGCCGAGCTCGCGGCCCGCGTCGACGACGCACCCGCGATCGGCCCCCACGCCCTCCGCCACTCGGCCGCCACCCACCTGCTGGACGGGGGAGCCGACTTACGTAGCGTACAGGAGTTGCTCGGTCACGCTACGCTGTCGACTACCCAGCTCTACACCCACGTCTCAGTGGAGAGGCTCCGTGCAAGCTACCGACAGGCGCACCCCCGCGCGTGACAGCCGCCGCCCGTCCGACGTCGACGTCGACCCCGCGGTCGAGGCCGACACGCCCCTGGACGACGTCGATGAAGTCGCCGCGAACGAGGCCGCCCTGCGGGCGCTCTGGGAGAAGTTCAAGGAGACCGGCGACGCAGCGACGCGCGAGCGGCTGATCCTGCACTACGCGCCGCTGGTCAAGTACGTCGCCGGCCGGGTCGGCGTCGGGCTGCCGCCGAACATCGAGCAGGCCGACCTCGTCAGCTACGGGATCTTCGGCCTGATCGACGCGATCGAGAAGTTCGACATCCATCGCGCGATCAAGTTCGAGACCTACGCGATCTCGCGGATCCGCGGCGCCATCATCGACGAACTGCGGGCGATCGACTGGATCCCGCGGTCGGTCCGGTACAAGGCGCGCGAGGTCGAGCGCGCCTACGCCGCGCTGGAGGCGGAGCTGCGCCGGACGCCGACCGAGCCCGAGGTCGCGGAGCGCCTGGGAATCGGCCTGGACGACCTGCACCAGATCTTCTCGCAGGTCTCGTACGTGAACGTCGTGGCCCTCGACGAGCTCCTCACCGTCGGCGGTGAGAAGGGCGACAAGCTCTCGCTCGTCGACACCCTCGAGGACACCAAGGCCGAGGACCCGGTGACCGCGTTCGAGGCGGAGGAGACGAAGTTCCTCCTGGCGCGGGCGATCAACCAGCTGCCGGAACGCGAGAAGATCGTCGTCACGCTCTACTACTACGAGGGCCTGACGCTCGCCGAGATCGGCCGGGTGCTCGGCGTGACCGAGTCGCGGATCTGCCAGATGCACACGAAGGCCGTGCTCCAGCTGCGGGCGAAGCTGGCCGAGGTCAGCTGACCAGCCGGTACTGACAACGGACGTCGGCGCGAGGCGCAACCGCCACGGTGGCCGCACGCACACACTGCCGCTCCTTTCGTCCTCAAGATCATGCTCACGACATGTGCGCCCTGGCGGCCGTTGTCGATCACTTTCCGCATATCTCGTGAGCATGATCTTGATAGCGCTCTACGCACCCCTGGACAGGATCATGTACGCGAGATGCGTGCGCAGGGACGCATCGTCGATCGCGCACCGTCGATCATGAGGGCCACGTATTCAGCGATCATGATCTTGCGGGCCGCTCGACACGACGTTGCTGGCGTTCCGGCCGCTTTTCGAGGGCCCTCGGCGCCGGGAAGCGGCCGGAACGCGAGTGACGTGACCTGAACCGGCCGGAGCGCGAGTGACGTGACCCGATACAGGCCCGAACGGGAGTGACGTGACCGGTACCGGCAGTAGAACTGGGACGCAGCGGCTTCTTGGTCAGGCGGTGAACAGGGAACTCCGCAGCGGGTCGACAGGACAGGGCCGCTCGTGCCGGGATGCGCCCTAGCCCCCCGCGCCCAGCGGCAGCAAGATCGGAGGCGCGGGCGGACGCAGCAGCGTCAGCGGGTCGACGTAGAGGTCGCCCCGCAGAGCACCCCAGTGCAGGCAGGTCGTCGGGCAGTGGCTCCCCGTCGTGAGCACCCCGAGCGGAGCGCCGGCGCCGACCGCGTCTCCGGCCCTGACCTCGGCGGTCACCGGCTCGTAGGTGGTCCTGAGCCCACCCTCGTGCCCGACCGCGACGACGCCGCGACCCGCGACTGCGCCGGCGAACGTGACAGTGCCCGCGCCGGCCGACAGCACCCGCTCGCCCGGGCTGCCGATCGAGGTCAACACCGCGGTGCCCCGGCGACCACGGCCGCGGCCCGACGGCGAACCGCCGCAGCACCTGGGGTTGCGGAGACAGCGGCCAGCGGAACCGGGCGCCGGGCGCGCGGGACTGCATGACGCCGCCGCTCGCGACGCCTCCGCTCCGGGCGGCAGCACTCGGCGGCGGCGGGAGATCGCGGAGGGCGCTGCGGGCGCCGGGGACCTGACGGACGGCGGCGCCGGTGACGCGGGGCGGCGATGCGGACCCGCGCGGCGGGCAGGGCCACGAGAGCCGTGCCGGTGAGGACGGCAGCGAGCGCGACGACCACGGGTGCGGGGACATGCCGGGAGCCTGGCCCTGGGGCAGGGCGAGCGCTCGACGGCGTCCGGGGGTTGTGCACGACGGGGCGCCGGCAGCCAGGTGTGGACGGCCGGGCTCGTGGCGGGTAAGGGTCGTGGCCGGGTCAAGGCTCGTGGCCGGGTCAAGGGTCGTGGCCGGGTCAAGGGTCAGGGCCGGGCTCAGGGCTGGGTGAGATCAGGGCCGGGTCAAGGAGCGCAGGCGGCGGGCGGCCTCGGCGAGGACTTCCGGCCGCTTGCAGACGGCGAACCGGATCAGGGAGGCGCCTGCGGCCTGGTCGTCGTGGAACACCCGGACGGGGACGCCGACCACGCCTGCGAGGCGCGGCAGGTCGAGGCACAGGGCCATGCCGTCGTCGTACCCGAGCGGTGCCGCGTCGGCGACGACGAAATACGTCCCGCCGGGCCTGCTGACCGTGAACCCCGCCTCCACCAGGCCCTCCGTCAGCAGGTCGCGCCCGGCCTGCATCCGGCTCGCCGTCTCGGCGAAGTGCTCCTCCGGCAGGTGCAGGGCGTTCGCCACGGCCGGCTGGAACGGAGCGCCGTTGACGTACGTGAGGAACTGCTTGACCGTCGTGACCGCCTCGACCAGCTCGGCCGGTCCGTGGATCCAGCCGATCTTCCAGCCGGTCACGGAGAAGGTCTTGCCGGCGCTCGAGATCGTCAGGGTGCGCTCGGCCATGCCGGGCAGCGTCGCCAGCGGCACATGACGGCGTCCGTCGAAGACCAGGTGCTCGTACACCTCGTCGGTCAGCACCAGCAGGTCGTGCTCCCGCGCGACCCGCGCCACCTCGGCCAGCTCTGCCTCGCTGAGCACATGACCTGTCGGGTTGTGCGGGCTGTTGAGCAGGATCAGCCGGGTCCGGGGACCGACGGCCGCCGCCAGGGCGCCGGGCTCGAGCGTGTACTCCGGGAAGCGCAGGGGGACCGTGCGACGAGTCGCCCCTGCCAGCTCGATGCTGGCTGCGTAGGCGTCGTAGTAGGGCTCCAGGACGACGACCTCGTCGCCCGGGCTGACGAGCGCGAGCAGGGCGGCGGCGAGCGCCTCGGTGGCCCCCGCGGTCACGAGGACCTCTGTCTCGGGGTCGACGTCCAGGCCGTAGAAGCGCCGCTGGTGCTCCGCGATCGCCTCCCGCAGCACGGGGATGCCCCGGCCCGGCGGGTACTGGTTCACGCCGCCGCGGACCGCGGCGACGGCGTCCTCCAGCAGGCTCTGGGGGCCGTCTGTGTCGGGGAAGCCCTGCCCCAGGTTGATCGCTCCCGTCCGGGCGGCGAGCGCGCTCATGGTCGCGAACACGGTGGGCGCCACCGTCCCCGCCGCGTCCAGGAGGTTGGCGGCCCGGGCGACGTCCCGCCAGCGCCCGGGGATGCCGGCCGCTGCGGCGGCATCAGGTGCGGCCAGGGCCGGGGCCGTCCCCGAGGTCTGGGTCGACACGGGTGCAGGCGCGATGTCCACGTCCACATCCTCGCTCGCCGCCGCTCGGCGGGCACGCGCGGGCGCGACCGGGCGACGATTGGGCCGGGGAGTGCTCCAGCGCGTACCCTTGGTTCGCGGCCGGCGCGTCCGGCCGACTTCGCGTGCCCTCCTACCGCCCACCCGCGGCGGGGCGCTCCGCTCGGTCCGGCCCTTCCAGAAGAGCCGGTGCGGATGCCGGAGGCACCAGGCGCACCGGCCGACCGGCCGGCGCGAAGAACCGAGAGAACCGCGGCCGCCCGCCAGACGGGCCGACGCGGTCACCAGGAGGAACACGGCATGGCCGTCGTCACGATGCGCCAGCTCCTCGAGAGCGGCGTGCACTTCGGGCATCAGACCCGGCGCTGGAACCCCAAGATGAAGCGCTTCATCTTCACCGAGCGCAACGGCATCTACATCATCGACCTGCAGCAGTCGCTGTCGTTCATCGACCGCGCCTACGACTTCGTCAAGGAGACCGTGGCGCACGGCGGCACGATCCTCTTCGTCGGCACCAAGAAGCAGGCCCAGGAGCCGGTGGCCGAGCAGGCCGCCCGCGTCGGCATGCCGTACGTCAACCAGCGCTGGCTCGGCGGGATGCTCACGAACTTCCAGACGGTGCACAAGCGGCTCCAGCGGCTCAAGGAGCTCGAGGAGATCGACTTCGAGGACGTCGCGAAGAGCGGCATGACGAAGAAGGAGCTCCTCGTCCTGCGCCGCGAGAAGGACAAGCTCGAGAAGACCCTCGGCGGCATCCGCGACATGGCCCGCGTGCCCAGTGCGGTGTGGATCGTGGACACGAAGAAGGAGCACCTCGCCGTCGACGAGGCGCGCAAGCTCGGCATCCCGGTCGTCGCGATCCTCGACACGAACTGCGACCCCGACGAGGTCGACTACAAGATCCCGGGCAACGACGACGCCATCCGCTCGGTCACGCTGCTGACCCGCGTGGTCGCCGACGCCGTCGCCGAGGGCCTGATGGCCCGCTCGCGTGGCGGGGACGTCAAGCCCGAGGCCGGCGCCGTGGCCGGTGACGAGCCGCTGGCGGAGTGGGAGCGGGAGCTCCTCGAGGGCCAGGCCGCCACCGTTCCCGCCGCCCGGGGTGCGGCCGAGGAGGGGACCGCCGCCGAGACGAGCGCCGACGAGGCTCCAGTCGCGCCTGCGATCGAGCCGCAGAGCCCCGCCGGCGACGACGCCGGCCGCACTGGCGGGCGTGGGCGTCGAGACCACCGCCGACCAGGAGATCGGGGCCTTGACGGAGCCGGTCGCGACCGACGCCACCACCGCTGACGGCGTCCCGGCCGGCGAGGCCCTGAACGTGGACGACCGAGCGCCTGACACGAGCCGTCCGAGCTCGAGGATGTGAAGGAGAAGAACCACCATGGCGAACATCACGGCCGCCGACGTCAAGGCGGCTTCGTGACAGCACCGGCGCGGGGATGATGGACGCGAAGCGCGCCCTGGAGTCCAGCGACGGCGACTTCGACAAGGCCGATCGAGTTCCTGCGGGTCAAGGGCCAGGCGAGCGCGCAGAAGCGGGAGGGACGCACGGCGTCGAACGGGCTGGTCGCGGCCCATGTGGCCGACGGCGTCGGCACCCTCGTCGAGATCAACTGCGAGACCGACTTCGTCGCGAAGGGCGAGGTCTTCGCCCAGCTCGCGCAGCGGGTGCTGGACCAGGCGGTGAAGATCCAGGCGACGGACGTCCAGTCCCTGCTCGACAGCGAGATCGAGCCGGGCAAGACGGTCACGGAGCTGCTCGTCGAGGCCAACGCGACGATCGGCGAGAAGATCGAGATCCGCAACGTGGCGCGCCTCGAGGCCCCGTTCGTGGCCAGCTACCTGCACCGCACCAGCCCCGACCTGCCGCCGCAGATCGGGGTGCTGGTGGCCACCGACGGCCCCAGCGAGGTCGCGAAGGACGTCGCGATGCACGCCGCGGCGATGGCGCCCGGGTACCTCACCCGTGACGCCGTCCCGGCCGAGATCGTCGAGTCGGAGCGGCGGATCGCGGAGGAGAAGTCCCGCGAGGAGGGCAAGCCCGAGCAGGCACTGCCTCGGATCGTCGAGGGCCGCGTCGACGCGTTCTTCAAGGACAACGTGCTCCTGGAGCAGAAGTTCGCGAAGGACCAGAGCAAGACGGTCTCGCAGGTGCTGAAGGAGGCCGGGGTCAACGCCACCGGCTTCGCGCGGTTCAAGGTCGGCGCCTGACGCAGGGCAGCTGACCAAGGGGCCCGCCGCGGCACCCGGGCCAACGGTCCGGGTGCCGCGGGGCCTGCCCGGGGCGGCAGCCGGCAGGCCCGCTCGGGTTGAGCCGGGTGGGTCCCGCTCGCCGCAGGCACAGACGGACGCCGACAGCGTGCGGCAGACTGATCACAAGTGGCTGGCACGGTAGCGGCCGGCGGGCACCCGCCGGCGAGGGGAGACGCCAGGGTGGACACGACGACCGAGCCGGAGCTGGCCATCGACCTCGACGGGACGCGGACCAGAGATGGGGGACGAACTCGCCCCCGAGGCGGACGCCGCCGGGTCCGGACGCCCCCGGTACCGCAGGGTGCTCCTGAAGCTGTCCGGCGAGGTGTTCGGCGCCGGAAAGCTGGGGGTCGACCCCGACGTGGTCGCCCCACTCGCCGCCCAGATCGCCGAGGTCGTGCGCGAGGGAGTACAGGTGTCCGTCGTCGTCGGCGGCGGCAACTTCTTCCGCGGCGCCGAGCTGTCTCAGCGGGGCATGGACCGGGCGCGCGCGGATTACATGGGAATGCTCGGAACCGTCATGAACTGCCTGGCCCTGCAGGACTTCCTCGAGCAGCTCGGGGTCGACACCCGGGTGCAGACCGCGATCACGATGGGCCAGGTGGCTGAGCCGTACGTGCCCCGCCGGGCCATCCGTCACCTCGAGAAGGGCCGGGTCGTGATCTTCGGCGCCGGGCTCGGGGCCCCCTACTTCTCCACCGACACGACCGCGGCGCAGAGAGCTCTGGAGATCAAGGCGGACGTCGTCCTGATGAGCAAGAACGGCGTCGACGGCGTCTACACGGCCGACCCGCACGTGGACCCGGACGCCCGCAAGCTCGAGCAGGTCACCTACGGGGACGCCCTGCGCCGCAGCCTCAAGGTCGTCGACGCCACCGCCTTCAGCTTGTGCATGGACAACAAGCTGCCCATGATCGTGTTCGGGATGGAGGGTGAGGGGAACGTCGCGCGTGCTGTGCGGGGTGAGAGGATCGGCACGCTCGTGACGGCCGGGTGATCACCCGCGGCGGGCGGTTCTGGCAGGCCGGCGCTGTCGCCGGCGCGACGAAGGAGCGACGGTGATCGACGAGACCCTCCTCGAGGCCGAGGAGAAGATGGAGAAGGCGGTGGACGTCGCCAAGGAGGACTTCGCCGCCATTCGGACGGGGCGGGCGAACCCGGCGATGTTCAGCAGGCTCCTCGTGGACTACTACGGCTCTCCGACGCCGTTGCAGCAGCTCGCGTCCTTCCAGACGCCCGAGGCGCGGACGATGATCATCACGCCGTACGACCGGAGCTCGATGGGCGGCATCGAGAAGGCCATCCGCGACTCCGACCTCGGGGTGAACCCCACCAACGACGGCACCATCATCCGGGTGGTCCTTCCCCAGCTGACCCAGGAGCGGCGGCGCGACTACATCAAGCTGGCGAAGAACAAGGCGGAGGACGCCCGGGTGTCCGTCCGCAACATCCGGCGTCGCGCGAAGGAGGAGCTGGACCGCATCGCCCGTGACGGCGAGGCCGGCGAGGACGAGGTGACCCGGGCCGAGAAGGAGCTGGAGCACGTCACGAAGCGCCACGTCGACGCCATCGACGACCTGCTCCGCCACAAGGAATCCGAACTCCTCGAGGTGTGAACCCGTGACCGACGCTCCCTTCGCAGATTCCGCCCCCCGTCGCCGGCGGGACCGGGACCGTGCCGCGGGCGCGCCGGGCGACGTCGACTCCTGGGCCCACCTCGTGGGGCTGGACGGCCGCCCCGCGGACGGCGGGCCGCCCACCGGCCCCGGTTCGCCCGACGAGGCGGCCGGCTCCGGAACTCCGGAGCCACTCAGCCGCCGTGCCGCCCGACTGCGGGAGGCGCGCACGGACACCGACTCCCCGGCCGGTCCGCCGCCCCCCGGTGGCTCGCTGACGGCGTCGGGCGGCCTCCCCCTGCGGCCGTGGTGGGCTTCACCCGCGGAGCCCCCCGCCGAGTCCGTCCCCGCGGTTCCGCCGGCGTTCCGCCGCCCTGGGGCCGGAGCGGTTCTGCCGGACGTCACACCGGAGCCGCCCCGGCCCGTCCGGGACCAGCCATTGGCACGGCAGCCCGTGCGGGAGCAGCCGCAGGTGAACCCGTGGCCCGGAAAGGTGCGGCCCGCGTTGCCGGTACCCGGTGCGGTCAGCGGCCGGCGTGCCTCCGGCCGCACCTCCGACGTCCTCCCCGACCCCGATCCGATGGTCCACGAGCCCGGCGTGCTGCTGGGCGCGCCGCTCAGGCCCGCCGAGATCGAACTGCCGCGGGAGGGCCGCGCTCACGCGCAGGAACGGCCGGCCCCGGAGGTGCAGCTGCCGCAGGACGCCGCTGCAACCGCCGGGCGGGAGTCGGCCGGCGGCCCCGTCCTCGGCCGCCCCGTGCTGCCGTCAGCCGCTCTGCCCGGGCCCGTGCTGCCAGGTGTCGAGCCGTTCGTGCACCCCGACCAGGAGGCGCCGCCCCGTCGTCCCGCACCGGCCAGTGGTGCTCTCCAGATGCCCTCGGTGGCAGGCGGGGCGGCGACGACCGGGGAGCTCGACCTCGGCTCGTCCGCGACGTCGCCGCCGACGCCGCGGACAAGGCCTCCCGGGCGGCGCGCTCCGCGCCCCACGCCGTCGAGGCGACGTCTCGGAGCTGCGCCCCTCCGTTTCCCCGACCTGAGCCCCGCCGGCCCGCCCCTCGAGGCCGGCGAGCCTCGCGGAGGCCGCGCCAGCGGCAGCCGCGCGGACAGCTCCGCGTTCCACCCCCGGAACCCCCGCACGCTCCCGTCGCCGGGGGACCACGCCAGCCCGCGGCGTGCCCGAGGCGCCGGCGGTGTCCGGACCCGCCAGGGGCATCCTCGGAACGGGCAGCCTCACACCCCCGGCGGGCGTCGCCGACGCCGCGGCTGCTGACGCCCTCGACGTCGTGGCGGGGATCGGCGCCGCGGGGCGGGCCTCCCGCCGCCGCGCCGCGTCGGAGGACGCGCAGGCCCGCGCTGCCGAGCAGCCGGCGGTGCGGTCACGAGGCGCCCACTCGTCCTGGCCGCCCCTGCGCGCGGTCGACACGCCTCCCGACGCTCCCGACGCTCCCGACGGCGAGGCGACCAGCCTGCTGCGCCCCGTACCTGCCGACCCGGCGTCCCAGGCCGCCCGCCTGGCCGCGCGGACGCTCCCGAGAGCTCGCCGCTTCCGGAGCGGGCGCCCGACGTCCCCCTGGCAGGCGCACGATCGCGCCGGGCAGGTGGATCACGACGTTCGTCCGGTTCCACCGCCGCGCTGAGCGCCGTCCCCGCGCCGGCCACAGGGCGGGCCGGGCGGAACCTTCCCGGCCGCCATCGGCGTCGGCCTCGGCCTCGGGGTGGTCGTCCTGGCCTCCCTGCTGTGGCGCAAGGAGGCCTTCGTCGTCCTGGTGGCGCTGGCCGTCGTCACGGCGCTCTGGGAACTCACCGCGGCGCTGGCGAAGAAGTCGATCACTGTGCCGGTCGTCCCCCTGGGGGTCGGCGCCGTCGGGATGCTCGTCTCGGCCTACCTCGCCGGCGAGGACGGGCTGCTGGTGTCGTTCACGCTCACCGCGTTCGGCGTCCTGCTCTGGCGGATCATCGACGGGACCCAGGGGGCGGCGCGGGACGTCGCGGCCGCGGTCTTCGTCGCGGCCTACGTGCCGTTCCTGGCGGGCTTCGCCACGCTGATGCTGGCGGCGGACGACGGCGCGTACCGGGTGATCGTCTTCATCCTGGTGACCGTGGCGAACGACGTCGGGGGCTACGCGGCGGGCGTCCTGTTCGGCCGGCACCCGATGTCGCCCTCGATCAGCCCCAAGAAGTCCTGGGAGGGCCTGGCCGGCTCGTTCCTGCTCTGCATGGTCGTGGGCGCGGCGAGCGTCCACTTCCTGCTGAACGGATCGGTGCTCGCGGGGTTGGCCGTCGGCGCGGCCGCCGCCTTCACGGCGACCCTGGGCGACCTCTCGGAATCGCTCCTGAAGCGCGACCTCGGCATCAAGGACATGGGCAACCTGCTGCCGGGCCATGGCGGGATCATGGATCGGCTGGACTCGCTGTTGCTGACCGCGCCCGCCGTCGCGCTCCTGCTAGCCCTGCTGGTCCCGGCCGCAACGGGCTGACGGCGTCGGGCATCATTCGCCCCGGCCGTGCGTTGGCCCGTGTGCCATGACGAACTCCCGACCCGCGCTGACCCCGCTCCCGGCACCCACCGCCCCGCCTGCGGCCGTCCGCCCCGGGCAGCTCACGCTGGCGCCGCCTCGCCGGGCGAAGCCGCCCGCGCCATCTCGCGGACCTCACCCCGCAGGAGCGCGCGGACGCAGTCGCGGCGCTGGGGGAGAAGCCCTTCCGCGCCCGGCAGCTGTCCGTGCACTACTTCGACAGGCTCGTCGACGACCCGGCAGCCATGACCGACCTGCCCTCGACCGTCCGCGAGCGGCTCGTCGCCGACCTGCTGCCCACCCTGGCGACCCCGGTCCGCGCCCTGGACTGCGACGGCGGCACCACGATCAAGACGGTCTGGCGGCTCTTCGACGGCGCGCTCGTCGAGAGCGTCCTGATGCGTTACCCCGACCGGGTGACGGTGTGCGTCTCCAGCCAGGCCGGCTGCGGCATGAACTGCCCGTTCTGCGCGACGGGGCAGGCAGGCCTGACCCGCAACCTGTCGACCGCCGAGATCGTCGAGCAGGTCGCGGCCGCCGGCCGGGCCCTGCGCACCGGTCGCGTGCCGGGCGGGCGTCCCGGCGCGGCGGACCGGGTCGGCAACGTCGTGTTCATGGGGATGGGGGAGCCGCTCGCCAACTACAAGGCCGTGGTGGGCGCCGTCCGTCGTCTCACGGAACCCTCCCCGGCCGGATTCGGCATCTCCGCGCGGGGCGTCACCGTCTCGACCGTCGGCCTGGTGCCGGCGATCGAGCGGCTGGCCGCCGAACAGCTGCCGGTCACCCTCGCGCTCTCGCTGCACGCCCCGGACGACGAGCTGCGCGACGAGCTGGTCCCCATCAACACCAGGTTCACGGTGGCCCAGGCCCTGGACGCCGCCCGCGCCTACGCCGCCACCACCGGGCGGCGTGTCAGCATCGAGTACGCACTGATCCGGGACATCAACGATCACGCCTGGCGCGCGGACCTGCTCGGTCGCGAGCTCGCCCGCCGTGGCTCCGGCTGGGTGCACGTGAACCCCATCCCGCTCAACCCGACCCCAGGGTCGCGATGGACCGCCAGCGATCCACGCGTGCAGGACGAGTTCGTCGCCCGGCTGCGGGCGCGGGGAATCCCCGTCACGGTTCGCGACACGCGCGGCCGCGAGATCGACGGGGCCTGCGGGCAGCTGGCCGCCGCGACCTGACCAGCTGATCAGCTGATCACCGGGCCCGGCGCGGCGAGGTGATCGTGGAGAGCGCCGTGGCACAATCGCCCCGTGAGCGATACGTTCCCGCGCGCCAGCCGCCTCGTGAAGGGCTACGACGTCGAGCAGGTCGAGGCGTTCCTCACCCGCGCCCGCTCCGCCTACGAGGACGCGACCCGTGGGCCCGCGATGACGTCCTGGCACGTGCGGACGGTGGGCTTCGACCTCGTCCGTGGCGGCTACGACGTCGAGGCCGTGGACGCGGCGCTGGACCGGATCGAGGACGCGTTCGCCCGCCGCGAGAAGCAGCGCGGCGAGGAGCGGGCCGGGAGCGGCGGCTGGCAGACGCAGCTGCGTACCCAGGAGCAGTCGCTGCGGGCCCAGCTCGCACGTCCCGACGGCGAGCGCTTCCCGCGCGGGAGCGGCATGGAGCTGACGTACGACATCAAGCAGGTCGACGAGCTCTGCCGGCGGATCGAGGAGGCCTTCGTCAGCGGCCGGGCCCTCGCGCCGGACACGGTCCGCCTGGCGGTCTTCAAGAGCCGCCGCGGCGGCCGGGGCTATCGGGAGGCCTCGGTGGACGCGTTCCTCGACCGGGTCGTGGAGTTGCTGGTCGTCGCCACCGTTTGACGGGTGGTGTCGCCGAGCAGGTCGGCGATGAGACCGTCGACGAGGCACGCGGCGTAGTCCTCGGGGCGGTCGGTGAGCCGCCCCAGCTGCCCGAACACCTCCATGACCGTGACGCCGTGCAGGCGCACGATGCCGTCGAGGAGCAGCGCCGAGACGGCGTCCGGCAGGTTGTAGCCCCGGCGCTGCGCGCTCCGGGCGAACTCGGCCCGGGTGGCCCGGTCCAGTCGCCGCACTCGGTGCTCGGCCCCGCGCTCGTCGACGAGGCCGTGCCGGCAGAGCTCCTCCACAGCGTGGGCGAGCAGGTCCCCGGCGCGCGCTCCCGCCGCCACGGTGCGGGCCGGGGGCACGTAGCCCGGGACCGGTGCGCCGTAGAGCAGCCCGAACTCGGCCGGGTGCTCGACGCTCCACGTGCGGTAGGCCCACAGCCCGGCCCCGAGCGCCGCGACCGGGTCGGTGGCCTCGTGCAATGCGCACTCCACCGCGCCGGCCTGGTCGGTGAAGCCCGTGACGACGAGCTCGGTGAGCAGGTCCTCCCGGCTGGGGACGTAGCGGTACAGGGCGGACACGGCCATGCCGACGTCCCGGGCCACGGCCCGCAGTGAGAGCGCAGCTGCGCCTTCCGCGACGAGCTGGGCGTGGGCGGCGTCGAGGATGGCCCGCAGCGTCTCCTCCCGGCGGCGTACCCGAAGGGTCGGAGCAGCGGGCTGAGCGGACATGGCGGCAGCCTACGAGGCGGGACGGCCCAGAACGCGAACACTGCTCTTCCTAGGTCCCGTGTCGCAAGAACCATGTTCGCGATGCGGACATCGGTCGCTGCCTTCTCACGCATCCTCGCCGGGACCAGGATGGCGCCATGACGAGCGCGGGGACGACGACGCAATCCGCCGACACGGCCGACGAGGGCCCGTATGCGCGCGCCTACCGGCGGAGCATGGAGGACCCGCAGGGTTTCTGGGGCGAAGCGGCGCAGGCCGTGGACTGGATCACTCCTCCGGCCCGGGTCCTCGACGACGACACCCCGCCGTTCTACCGGTGGTTCCCCGGTGGCGTTCTCAACACCTGCTACAACGCGCTCGACCGGCACGTCGTCGCCGGCCGGGCCGACCAGCCCGCGCTGATCTACGACTCGCCGGTCACGTCCACCGTGCGCATGTACACGTACGCCCAGCTGCTCGAGCTGGTCGCCCGCTTCGCCGGCGTACTGCGCGCGCTGGGCGTCGAGCAGGGCGACCGCGTGGTCATCTACATGCCGATGGTCCCCGAGGCGGTCGTGGCGATGCTGGCCTGCGCGCGGCTCGGCGCCGTGCACTCCGTCGTCTTCGGCGGCTTCGCCCCTGCCGAGCTCGCCGTCCGGCTGGACGACGCCCAGCCCACCGTCGTGGTCACGGCGTCCTGCGGGATCGAGCCGACCCGGGTGATCCCCTACAAACCCCTGGTGGACGCCGCAATCGACCTGGCACGCCACACCCCCCAGCGGGTCGTCGTCCTCCAGCGGCCGCAGGTGACAGCGGAACCGGGGGAGCGCGACGTGGACTGGGCCACCGTGATGCGGCCGGACGCCGTCGACCCCGCGCCCGCCGTCCCCGTGGCCGCGACCGACCCGCTGTACATCCTGTACACGTCCGGGACGACCGGGCGTCCGAAGGGGATCGTGCGCGACAACGGCGGGCACGCCGTGGCGCTGCGCTGGTCGATGGGGAACGTCTTCGGCACGGAGCCGGGGGACGTGTTCTGGGCCGCCAGCGACGTGGGCTGGGTGGTCGGCCACTCCTACATCGTCTACGCCCCGCTGCTCGCGGGTGCCACGACCGTGCTCTACGAGGGCAAGCCGGTCGGCACGCCCGACGCGGGGGCGTTCTGGCGGGTGGTCGAGCAACACCGCGTCAACGCTCTCTTCACCGCACCGACGGCCTTCCGGGCGATCAAGAAGCAGGACCCGACCGCCGAGCTGCTCGGCCGGTACGACACCTCCTCGCTGCGCACCTTGTTCCTCGCCGGGGAGCGGCTCGACCCCGACACCTATGCGTGGGCCGCCGAGGTGCTCGGCATCCCGGTGATCGACAACTGGTGGCAGACCGAGACCGGCTGGCCGATCGCGGCCAACCTGCGCGGGCTGGAACCGATGCCTGTGAAGCCGGGCTCGCCGTCCGTCCCGGTGCCGGGGTACGACGTGCGTGTGATCGGTCCGGACGGGGAACAGGTGCCGCCCGGCACCGAGGGCGCCATCTGCCTCCGGCTCCCGCTGCCGCCCGGGACCCTGCCGACGCTGTGGCAGGACGACGACCGCTATGTCTCCAGCTACCTGTCGGCCTTCCCCGGCCACTACCTCTCCGGTGACGGCGGCTACCGGGACGAGGACGGCTACCTCTACGTCATGGGGCGCACCGATGACGTGATCAACGTCGCGGGGCACCGGCTCTCGACGGGATCCATGGAGGCGGTCCTGGCGGCCCATCCCGCGGTTGCCGAGTGCGCGGTAGTCGGGGTCCACGACGAGCTGAAGGGCCAGGTGCCTCGGGGTTTCGTCGTGCTCAAGGCGGGTGTGGACGCCGACCCCGGCGAGCTGCAGGCCGAGCTCGTGCGGGCAGTGCGCGACGGGATCGGCCCCGTCGCCGGCCTGCGACAGGTCGACGTCGTGCCGGCCCTCCCGAAGACGCGCTCGGGCAAGATCCTTCGCCGGACGATGCGCGAGATCGCAGACGGCGGCGACCCTGCCGTCCCGAGCACCATCGAGGATCCTGCCGTCCTCGAGGCCCTCACCCCGGTCCTGCGCGGCCGATGACCCCCTCCCCACCCAGCGGCGATCAAGGAAAACTTGGGGATCAAGGAAAACTTGGGGATCACGCCGGCCCCGCCCGCCCCGGCGCGGGCACCGGCGTCATCACCCCCGACGGGTGCGCCGTCGAGGTCTACCGTCGCCTGCCTCCGGGCGGCGAGGCGGAGCTCGTCCATGCCGCAGTGCCCGTGGGCGCGGACGTGCTGGACCTCGGCTGCGGCGTCGGACGGATCGCCGGACCGCTGGCCGCTCTCGGCCACCGCGTCGTGGGCGTCGACGAGTCCGCGGGGATGCTGGCGCTGCTCCCCGCCGGCGTCGCAGCCCTCCGCTCGCGCATCGAGGACCTCCGGCTGTCGACCCGATTCGGGGGAGTGCTGCTGGCCAGCCACCTGGTCAACACGCCCGACGCCGGTGCGCGGGCCGGCCTGCTCGGCGCCGCCGCCCGGCACCTGACGGCGCACGGCGCGCTCGTGGCGCAGTGGAACCCGCCCGCCTGGTTCGCCCGGCTGCGCCCGGGTGGCCGGTACGCCAGCGCCCTGGGAGAGGTCGGCACCGAGCTCGAAGTGCTCTCCCTGACGCCTGAGGCCGTCGAGGCCGTCGTCCGGTACTCGGTCGACGGCCTCCGGTGGGAGCAGTGGTTCCGGGCCGCCAGGCTGGACGTCGCCGCCCTGGACGCCGAACTCGCTGCGGCAGACCTGCGCCGAACCAGGTGGCTGACTCCGGACGAGACGTGGTTCGCCGCTGCGCCCGCTCGGTCCCATCCCGGCTAGCCGAGCGGGCGAGATCATGATCACTCCCGGGCTCGCCACATGATCGTGGCGACCTGACCCTGGCGTGCCAGCATCGAAGATCGAGGGGTAGCGCGCGTCCGCACGGAGGGATAGAATTCGAACATACGTTCGAAGGGGGATCGAATGGGCGGGGGACGCGACGGTGAACGTACAGCGACGCACGACCCGGTTCGGTTCGTGCGGGGGATGCCGTCGGAGGCGAGCCGGGAGGCGCTGCGGGATCTCGCCGCGGAGGTCCTGGGCGACGAGCTCCTGGACGATCGGGACCTGCCTGAGGCGGTGTCGTGTCCCGGCGAGCGGGCCGAGCAGGGCGCGGCTCTACTGGGGCAGATTGTCGACGTGTTCGTGGGGGCGCGGCGCCTGGCGGACTGGGCCCTGTGGTTGCAGTTGGCCGCAGCGGCGCACCTGGTCGGTCGGTGGCAGTCCAGCCCGCCGATCGTGGACGGCGCCCTGCCCGACCTGGCCGAGGAGGCCGACGCGGGCTGCAGTCCCGCGGGTGCGCTGGCCGGTCGGCTTTGGCGGGTGGTGGATCAGTTGGACATCTGGGGGCCGGTCGACACCGGTGACCTCGCGGAGGAGTTCGTGGCTGCGGAGATCAGCGCCGCGGCCGGGCTGAGCCACTACGGGGCGAAGAACGTGGTGGACGCCGCGAGGACGTTGTTCATGACCGACCGGCTGCCCCGAACCCGCCAGGTGCTGCGCGCCGGCCTGCTGGACTGGACCAAGCTGCGCACCATCCTGACCGCCACGCAGAGCCTGGATGACCGGGTCTGCGGGCTGGTCGAGGCCCGGGTGATCCCGGACGCCGACCTGGTGGTCGCCGACCCGTTGGACACCCTCGCCGACCCCGCCCGGCCGGGCCGGGACCTGCCGGGCGTAGCCCGCCTGACCAACCCGGCGCTGCAGGCCGCACTGGCCGAAGCGATCACCGCGATAGACGCCGAGGCCGCCGCCCGCCGGGCCGCCAAGGCCCGCCGCGATCGGTACGTGGCGGGCAAGCCGCTGCCGGATGCGATGGGCCGGATCGAGATCACCACCCGGCAGGAAGAGGTCGTCGCCGTCTTGGCCGGCCTTGACCACGCGGTCGCCGCCGCCAAGCACGCCGGCGACACCCGCACGGCCGACCAGATCCGGACCGATCACGCCATCCACCTGCTCACCGACGGCGCTCACGGCTTGGACGCCTACCCCGGCGACCCCGACATCGAGTACGACGATCCGGAGGACGTCGACAACGACGACCCACCCGAGGCCGACCTGTCCGAGGACCACCGTGACAGCGCGACAAGAGCCGCCGACCCGAGGAGCCGGGCCGGCGGGAGCGGGCGGCGGCGGAAGCGGCGGGGACGGTACGGGCGACGAGGCCTGCAGGTGCGCCTGACGGTGCCGTTGGGGACGTGGCTGGGCTTGGCCGAGGACCCCGCAGTCCTGGACGGGTACGGCCCGCTGCCGGCCGCCCTGGCCCGCCAGATCGCCTCCGAAGCCGCCCGCGACCACCCCACCACCACCACCTGGCGGTGCGTGGTCGTCCACGACCGGCACGCCACCGTGCTGGGTGTCGGGGACATTCTCCCGACCCCTCGTTACCGTCCGACCGGGCGGCAGAAGACGTTCGTGCGGACCGCCGACACCTTCTGCGTCTTCCCCGGCTGCCGCGCCCAATCCTGGCGCTGCGACATCGACCACCGGCGCCCCTACGACCACGACAATCCCGCCGAGGGCGGTCCCACCTGCACCTGCAACCTGCACGCGCTGTGCCGACGGCACCACCGCCTCAAGACCGCCGGCCTCACCACTGCGCACCTCCTCGCGCACGAGGAGACCGAGCCTGCGCCCGAGGCAGACGACGACCGCCGCAGCGGCGACGCCGCCCAGGCGAACGTGCGCGACGAGGTTCCCGTGGTCCTCGGCGAGATCCCCGGCGAGCTCCCGCCCGGCTCCCTGGAGTGGCGCACCTGGACCGGGCGCCGCTACGACTACCGGCCACCCCGCGCCACCCCGGCACCCGCCGACCCCGAACTCGTCGCCCGCTGCGCCACCCTCAGCCGCCAAGCCGACCGCGATCAAGAGAGCGGTCAGGTGCTCGGCACCGAGGACGGCGCCCTCGCCCACTGGGACCGCACCCGCCGCAGACTGCTGGAACGCGAAGCACTCCGCGAAGCCCGCCGCAACCACCGCGGCGCCCGCACCCAGGCCGCCTGGCACGACAACGACCCCGACGCACCCCCGCCCTT